>NZ_LWKV01000003.1:456330-757681 GCF_003267925.1 Achromobacter sp. HZ01 | reverse complement strand
TACCAATACCTTCATCCCGCTGTCTCCAAAATGAAAACGAAATAGTTGCCCCGGCTTGCGCCGGGATTGCAGTGCACAATTTTTTCCTGATTCTACAGCTTAGCCAGGGCTCGTATGTGCGCGACGACGCTGCGCCCCAAAGCTGACAAGTTGTAACCGCCTTCCAGCGTGCTGACGATCCGCCCCTGGCAGTGGCGCTCGGCCACTTCGACCAGCCTGTCGGTGATCCACGCGTAGTCGGCTTCGACCAGGCCCATCTGGCCCATGTCGTCCTCGCGGTGCGCATCGAAGCCGGCCGACACCAGGATCAGTTCGGGCCGGTGCGCCTCCAGCCTGGGCAGCCAGGAGTCGCTGACGATGGCCCGCACGGCGGCGCCCGCCGTATACGCGGGCACGGGCACGTTCAGCATGTTCGCGGCCGGGTGGTCCGCGCCGCTGTTCGGAAAGAACGGATGCTGGAAGAAACTGCACATCAGGACGCGCTCGTCGCCGGCAAAGACTTCTTCGGTGCCGTTGCCGTGGTGGACGTCGAAATCGACGATGGCCACGCGCGCCAGGCCGTGGAATTCCAGCGCATGCTGCGCCGCAATGGCGACGTTGTTGAGAAAGCAGAATCCCATGGCCTGCGAACGGCAGGCATGGTGGCCGGGCGGCCTGACCGCGCAGAACGCCGTGCGGGCTTCGCCGCCCATCACCGCATCCACCGCCGCCACCCCCGCGCCCGCGGCGTAAAGCGCGGCCTCGTAGGTGTGCGGATTCATCAGCGTGTCGGGATCTATCGGGAAATACCCTTGTTCGGGCGTGTTTTCGCGCAGACTGTTCAGGTACTGGACGGTATGCACGCGCAGCACGTCGTGACGCGACGCCTGCGGGGCCTGGCGGTCGTCCAGGTAAGGCATCAATCCGCTCGCAAGCAGCTGGTCGGAAATGGCGTCCAGCCTCTGCGGGCTTTCGGGATGCCAACTGCCCATTTCATGCAAGCGGCATGCCGGGTGGGTAAGATACATGGTCTCCATAAGGAAGATTATGTTCATCTGTCGGCGAATACTGCAACTCGGAACCCTTTGCGCCTTGCTGGCGGGCTGTACCACCACCGCCCCCACCGCTACCGCCCCGGCCTCGCCATCCGCCGCGGCCTCGTCCTCTCCCGCTCCCATCCGCATCGGACCCAGTGCGCCGACTCCAGGCTCCGGACTGGCCGACGACGGCCCCGCCGCCCTCGGCGCCAACGGCGCGCTGCGCCCGGAAGTCCGTTCATTCGTGGAAAGCCTGGCCGCCGAGCGCCAGCTGCCGCTGGCGCCCATGGTCGCCGCGCTGGAGGGCTCGCGCTATAACGCCACGGTGGCGCGCCTGATTGCGCCGTCGCCCCCGGGCAAGAAAATCTGGCGCAGCTGGCTGACGTACCGCTCGCGCTTCGTGGAACCCAAGCGCATCGGCTGGGGCGTGGACTTCTATAACGAAAACCGCGACCTGCTCAACCAGGCCGCGCAGCGCTTCGGCGTACCTGCGCCCATCATCGCATCCATCATCGGCGTGGAAACGCTGTACGGGCGCAATATGGGCAATTTCCGCGTGCTGGACGCCCTGACCACGCTGGCTTTCGATTATCCCGATCCGGCCAAGCCCGAACGCGCCACCATGTTCCGCGGGCAGCTGGCCGACTTCCTCACGCTGGCCATGCAGGACAAGCTCGATCTGGAAACCCGCGGCTCGTACGCGGGCGCCATCGGCATGCCGCAGTTCATGCCCACCAGCGTGATGCATTACGCCGTGGACGGCGACGACAACGGCCATATCGACCTGAGCAACAACACCCGCGACGCGATCATGTCGGTGGGCAGCTTCCTGTCCCAGCACGGCTGGCAGCGCGGCCTGCCGGTGTTCGCTCCCGTGATCCTGCCGGTCGATCCCGCGCCGCTGGTCGACGGCGGCCTCGAACCCAAGCAAAGCTGGAACTCGCTGACCGCCGCCGGCGCGCGCCTGCGCCCCGGCGCCTCCGCCGACGGCTGGACCAGCCAGCCGCTGGGCGTGGTCGACCTGGTGGAAGAAGCCCGCGGCACCGCGCAGTACCGCGTGGGCACGCCCAACTTCTTCGCGCTGACCAAGTACAACCGTAGCTATTTCTACGCCACCTCGGTGGCCGACCTGGCCGACGAGATCGAGGCGCGCGTGGGGCGGTGATGAGGGGGCTTTGTGGTGGCCGTAGGATGGGTGCAGCGCGAGAGTCCTTGAGCAAGAACTCAAATATCCAGCGCGCGTAACCCATCTGGCGGCGAGCCAAAATGCCGGCTTGGGCCGGCTGATGGGTTACGCGCGTTGGGCGGTGGGGTTCTGGGTCAGGGCGTCTCGCGCTGCACCCATCCTACGCCGTCCACGCCATCCACCATCTACACCATCAACGGTCAGTTGAAAACGCCGGTGGACAGGTAGCGGTCGCCGCGGTCGCAGACGATGAACACGATGGTGGCGTCGTTGACGCGCTCGGCCACGCGCAGCGCGGCGACCAGGGCGCCGGCCGACGAGATGCCGCCGAAGATGCCTTCTTCGGCGGCCAGGCGGCGGGCCATGACCTCGGCTTCCGTTTGCGCGATGGATTCGTAGGCGTCCACCCGGCTGCGATCGAAGATCTTCGGCAGGTAGGCCTCGGGCCATTTGCGGATACCGGGAATGGACGAGCCTTCGGCCGGCTGGGCGCCCACGACCTGCACGGCGGGATTGCGCGACTTGAGGTAGGTGGACACGCCCATGATGGTGCCGGTGGTGCCCATGGCGCTGACGAAATGCGTGACCCGGCCTTCGGTCTGGTTCCAGATTTCGGGGCCGGTGGTTTCGATGTGGGCGCGGGGGTTGTCCGGATTGGCGAACTGGTCCAGGACCAGGCCGCGGCCGTCGGCCTGCATTTCGGTGGCCAGGTCGCGGGCGTATTCCATGCCGCCCTTGTCGGCCGGCGTCAGGATCAGCTCTGCGCCATAGGCGGTCATCGCCGCGCGGCGCTCCAACGACAGGTTGTCCGGCATGATGAGGATCATGCGGTAGCCGCGCATGGCGGCCGCCATGGCCAGCGCGATGCCGGTATTGCCGCTGGTGGCTTCGATAAGGGTGTCGCCCGGCTTGATGTCGCCGCGCTCTTCCGCGTGCTTGATCATGGACAGCGCGGGACGGTCCTTGACGGAACCGGCGGGGTTGTTGCCTTCCAGCTTGGCCAGGATGACGTTGCCCCGCGCGGCGCCCGCGGCTCCGGGGATGCGCTGCAGGCGCACCAGCGGCGTGTTGCCGACGGTTTGCTCGATAGTGGGATAGGTAGTAGTCATGCGGATGATGATAACTCCGCCCGGCGGCGCGCGGCGGCTAAATCCGCGCTGCCGCCAGGGCCACCGGCGCGGACGCCGGCGTCAGGGTTTGGCGCGGGCCGGCGCCGGCCTTGCGGCGGCGGGCTTCGGCGCCGCGGCCGCCTTGCCCACCTGCAGGCCCGCGGCCTCCAGGGCCTGCGCCTTTTTCGCGCCGATGCCGCGCACGCGTTCGGCCAGGTCGTCGAGCGATTCGAACTTGCCGCCGCGCTCGCGTTCCTGGACGATGATTTCGGCGGTGCGCGGGCCGATGCCGCGCACGCCTTCGAGCTGCTGCACGCTGGCCTGGTTCACGTCCACCGCCTGCGCCGGCGAGGCCGCCAGGCCCAGCCCCGCGGTCAGCAGCAGCGCGCCCAGCGCCTGCCGCAACGGGCGCGGCTGCGCGGCGCACGGCTGGCCGCCGGCCTGGCGCTGGCGCCCGGGCCGGGCGGCGCTGCGCCATTGCGTGGACGGCGACGGCCGCGCCGTGACGGAATGTAGGAACGGGTTCATGCGAGTCTCCTGAAGGACCGGGCGCGACGGTTGTCGAGCCACGCAGCGATCATGCCGCGCGGCCCGTCGCCAGGAGTTCGCCGTGAATGAAAACATCCACCCCGGAAACCCGCGGGTGGATGTGGTCTGCGTGGGGCGATGCCCCGCGCGCGGGCGCTAGCGCGTCAGGTTGCGCCAGTACCGCACGTACTCCGACACGCCGGTGCGCACGTCGCGCATGGGCGCCTGGAAACCGGCCGCGCGCAGGCGCGAGACGTCGGCCTGGGTGTAGCTCTGGTAGCGGCCCTTGAGGTCGTCGGGGAACGGGATGTAGCGGATCAGGCCCTGCTCGACCAGCTGCGCCAGCGGCAGTTCGGCCTCGCAGCGTTCGGCGCGCAGCGCATTGACCACGCCGGCGGCCACGTCGTTGAACGGTTGCGCCCGGCCGGTGCCGCAGTTGAAGATGCCCGACTGCTCCGGATGGTCCAGGAAGTGCAGGTTCACCGCCACCACGTCCTCGACGGAAATGAAGTCGCGGCTCTGGCCGCCGTCGGGGTAGCCGTCCCAGCCCGCGAACAGGCGCACGTGGCCGTGTTCCAGGAACTGGTTCATGTTGTGGAAGGCCACCGAGGCCATGCGGCCCTTGTGCTGCTCGTGCGGGCCGTAGACGTTGAAGTAGCGCAGGCCCACCACCTGGGCCGTCAGGCTGTCCATGCGCCGGCGCAGGACCTGGTCGAACAGCAGCTTGGAATAGCCGTAGACGTTCAGCGGGCCTTCGTTGGCGGGGTCTTCCACGTAGACCGAAGAGCCGCCATAGACCGCGGCCGACGAGGCGTACAGGAAGGGAATGCGGCGCGCCTGGCAGAACTCGAACAGTTCCAGCGTGACGCGGTAGTTGTTGTCCAGCATGTAGCGGCCGTTGCGCTCGGTGGTGTCCGAGCAGGCGCCCTGGTGCAGGACCGCGCGGACCTCGCCGATGCTGCCGTCGGCCACGCGGCGGCGGAAGTCGTCCTTGTCCAGGTAGTCGGCGATCTTGCAGTCGACCAGGTTGACGAACTTGTCGCCTTCGGTGAGGTCGTCGACGGCGATAATGTCTTCGATGCCCCGGCGGTTGAGCCCGCGCACCAGGTTGCTGCCTATGAAGCCCGCGGCTCCGGTAACGACGATCATGAGGATTCTCCAGCCAGTTCGGCGGCGGTGACGACGGACGTGCCCAGCTTGCCCACGGCGATGCCGCCGGCGCGGTTGGCCCAGCCCATGGCATCGGCCCACGGCAGGCCGATGGCGCGCGACACGGCCAGCGTGGCCAGCACGGTGTCGCCCGCGCCGGACACGTCGAACACCTCGTGCGCCTGCGCGTCGATGTGGTCGCGTCCCGCATCGGTAAACAAAGTCATGCCCTGCTCGGAGCGCGTCACGAGCAGGGCTTCCAGGTCCAGATCGGCGCGCAGCCGCTGCGCGCGATCGGTGAGTTCGGCCTCGGAATTCCAGCGGCCCACGGCCTGCTGCATTTCCGAGCGGTTGGGCGTGACCAGGGTGGCGCCGCGATAGCGGCTGTAGTCGTCGCCCTTGGGGTCCACCAGCACCGGGATGCCCGCGGCCCGCGCCAGCGCGATGAGCGACTCCACCCGGGTGAGCACGCCCTTGGCATAGTCGGACAGCACGATGATGTCGTGGTTGGCCAGGTGCCGGGCCAGCGCGGCGTCCACGCTGTCGAGCGCGGCCTGTTCGGGGTGCTGTTCGAAGTCCACCCGCAGCAGCTGCTGCTGACGGCCCAGCACGCGCATCTTCAAGGTGGTGTGCAGCGACGGGTCGGCGATCAGGTCGGCCTGGATGCCGGCCTCGGTCGACAGGCGGCGCACGCTGTCGCCGGCTTCGTCGGCGCCCAGCACGCCCACCAGGGTCACGTGGCCGCCCAGCGCCGCGACGTTGCGCGCGACGTTGGCGGCGCCGCCCAGGCGGTCTTCGCGGCGCGCCACGCGCACCACCGGCACCGGCGCTTCCGGCGAGATGCGTTCGACCTCGCCGAACCAGTACCGGTCCAGCATCACGTCGCCCACCACGAGCACGCGGCTGTGCGAGATGGCTTCGGCGGGAAAAGATTTCATTCGAGTTCTTCCAGGCGGCGCGGCGCGTAGGTCTCCCAGGCGTTGCAGCCGGGACATTGCCAGTAAAAACGACGCGCCTGAAAACCGCAACTGCGGCATGCGTAGCGGTCGAGCCGCTGCGTATGCTTGTGGATCAAACTGCGCAGCAGCGTCAGGTCGGCGCCCGGTACCGGGCCGTGGTCGGCGTCGCCCTCGCCATTGGCCAGTTCGGCCTCGAGCAGGCGGTCCAGGCCCAGCAGGGACGGATGGCTGCGCAGCGCGCCGCGCGCGAACGTCCAGGCCGGCGCGGCCCCCTGCTGCACGCGCAGCTCGCGGAACAGCACGTTGAACAGGTCCAGCGAGGCATGGCGCGCGTACTGCTTGAGCAGCACGTCCAGCCCGGCCTGTTCCTGGTGGGCGGCGCGGTAGTTGGCCAGCACCTGCTCGGCGACCAGGCCCGCGTATTCGGGGGCGTCGTTCATGACCGATTCCAGGTACAGGCGCTCGCGCTTGGGGTCCTGTTCGGTCAGGGCCAGGCGCGCGCGCAGCATCGCGGTGCGCACCATGGCGCCGCGGCTGGAGGCGGCGTCTATGCCCGACAGCGCATGGTCGGCCGCGTCCAGCGCCTTGTGGGCGGCGTCGATGTCGGCCGGCTTGGCCGCCAGCGCGGACTGCGCCTGCTCGCAGTAGTAGTGCACGATCTGCGGCACCGGCTCGTCGACCAGGCCTTGCAGCGTCTTGACGGCCTCGATGGCGCGCGGCCAGTCGTGCTCGGATTCGTAGATGCGGATCAGCGAGCGCAGCGCCGGCAAGGCGTAGCGGGTGTCCTTGAGCAGCTCGAAGCCGCTTTCGGCGCGATCCAGCATGCCGGCCTTGAGGAAATCCTGCGCCAGTTCGTGCTGGGCGTGTTCGCGCTCGGCGGCCGGCAGGTCGGAGCGGTTGAGCAGGCTCTGGTGCACGCGGATGGCGCGTTCCATCTCGCCGCGGCGGCGGAACAGGCTGCCCAGCGCGAAGTGCAGCTCGGTGGTTTCGGGGTCGAGCTTGGCGACTTCGACGAAGGCGTCGATGGCGCGGTCCGGCTCTTCATTGAGCAGGAAGTTCAAGCCGCGGAAATAGGAGTCGGGCAGGCTGCGGGTTTCCCGCAGCATTTGCCGGATGTCGAAGCGCGCGGCCAGCCAGCCCAGCGCGAACAGCACCGGCACGAAAATCAACCACCAAGGTTCAAAATCCACTGTTCAGGCCCTTGCGGCAGGTCGGTACGGAAAACGAGATGGGCAACGGCATTACAGCGGCGACATCGGCGCGACGGCTTCGGGCGGCACGGCCGGCGTGGTGCCGTTGACGGCGGCCTGGACGCGGTCGAGCTCGCGGCGCAGGCGCATGGCCTCGCGGCGGCGGCGCACGGCGGCGGGCACGGTCAGCAGCAGGCCGAACAAGGCGCCCAGCACGAAAACCACCAGCATCACGACGATGAGCGGGACGTCCTGCACCACGTAGTCGGCGTAGAACTTCACGGCGACCGGATCGGTGTTTTTCAAGGCGAACATCAATACCGCAACGAACACGAGCAATCGCAGGGCCCAGACGAGGTAGCGCATGGCGCATGCTCCTTAGAAATCGAGACTTTCAATTGTAAGCGACGTCTCCCGCCCGCCGCGAGAAAAAACCCGGCCCGCAAAAACAAAGCCCCTTGATTGCTCAAGGGGCCTGGTTCGCGGTCCGATCCGCCCGAAGGCAGCCTTTCAGCCGTGCCGTCAATGCATGGCGTGCAGACTCACCATCGACGGCATCGGTTCACTCGATCCGGAGGATTGAGCGTCCTCATCGTTGCCGCCGGCCAAGTCCACCCGCTCGCGCAATTCCTTGCCCGCCTTGAAGTGCGGCACCTGTTTGCCAGGCACCAGCACCTGTTCGCCGGATTTCGGGTTGCGCCCGATTCGGGGAGACCGCTGCGACAGCGAAAAGCTGCCAAAACCGCGGATCTCGATGCGCTGGCCCGAGGCCAGGGCCTGGGTCATCGCATCGAGCACGGTCTTGACCGCGTAATCGGTGTCGCGGGCGGCCAGCTGAGGATAGCGGGCCGCCAAGGCGGCGATCAGCTCCGACTTGGTCACGAATTAACCGTCGTTGCGCTGTTGGTCCAGCTTGGCCTTCAGCAGCGCGCCGAGGTTGGTGGTGCCGGACGAGGCGCTGGCATCGGACATACGCTGGATCGTTTCGGCGGTCTCGGCGTTGTCGCGGGCCTTGATCGACAGCTGGATCGAACGCGTCTTGCGGTCGATGTTGACGATCATGGCTTCGATGTTTTCGCCGACGCTCAGGACGGTGGTGGCATCTTCGACGCGGCCCGAGGAGATCTCGGAAGCGCGCAGGTAGCCTTCGACGTCCACGGACAGCGTCACGACGGCGCCCTTGGCTTCGACCGACTTGATGGTGCCCGGAACCACGGCGCCCTTGTCGAAAGTGGCGACGAAGTTGTTGAACGGGTCGCCTTCCAGCTGCTTGATGCCCAGCGAGATGCGTTCCTTGTCGGTGTCGATGCCCAGGACCACGGCTTCGATCTCGTCGCCCTTCTTGAAGTTGCGCACGGCTTCTTCGCCAGCTTCCGTCCACGACAGGTCGGACAGGTGGACCAGGCCGTCGATGCCGCCGGGCAGGCCGACGAACACGCCGAAGTCGGTGATCGACTTGATGGCGCCGCGGACCTTGTCACCACGCTTGAAGTTGGTGGCGAACTCTTCCCACGGGTTCTGGCGGCACTGCTTCATGCCCAGCGAAATGCGGCGACGGTCTTCGTCGATTTCCAGGACCATGACTTCGACTTCTTCGCCCAGGGTCACGACCTTGCGCGGATCGACGTTCTTGTTGGTCCAGTCCATTTCGGAGACGTGCACCAGGCCTTCGATGCCGGCTTCGACTTCAACGAACGCGCCGTAGTCGGTCAGGTTGGTGACCTTGCCGAACAGGCGGGTGCCTTGCGGGTAGCGGCGAGCGAGGCCGACCCACGGATCTTCGCCCAGCTGCTTGACGCCCAGCGAGACGCGGCTCTTTTCCTGGTCGAACTTGAGGACCTTGGCTTCGACTTCCTGACCCACTTGCAGGACTTCGGACGGGTGACGCACACGGCGCCAGGCCATGTCGGTGATGTGCAGCAGGCCGTCGATGCCGCCCAGGTCCACGAACGCGCCGTAGTCGGTGATGTTCTTGACCACGCCCTTGACCACGGCACCTTCGTGCAGGGTTTCGAGCAGCTTCTGGCGCTCTTCGCCCATGCTGGCTTCCAGCACCTGGCGACGCGACAGCACGACGTTGTTGCGCTTGCGGTCGAGCTTGATGACCTTGAATTCGAGGGTCTTGCCTTCGTACGGGGTGGTGTCCTTGACCGGGCGCAGATCCACCAGCGAACCCGGCAGGAACGCGCGGATGCCGTTGGTCATGACGGTCAGGCCGCCCTTCACCTTGCCGGTGATGGTGCCGGTGACCAGTTCGCCGTTCTCCAGGGCCTTTTCCAGTTGCAGCCAGGCCGACAGGCGCTTGGCGCGGTCACGCGACAGGATGGTGTCGCCGTAGCCGTTTTCCAGGGAATCGATGGCCACCGAGACGAAATCGCCGGGCTGCACTTCGAGTTCGCCCTGGTCGTTCAGGAACTCTTCCAGGGGGATCAGCGCTTCGGACTTCAGGCCGGCGTTGACGACGACGAAGTTGTGGTCGACGCGCACGACTTCGGCGCTGATGACCTCGCCGGACTTCATGTCCTGGCTCTTGAGGCTTTGTGCGAAAAGGTCGGCGAAGCTTTCGCCGCCGGTGGCGGTAGTGGAAACGGAAGACATGGGGTTGAAATCCATTGGGCCGCAATGGCCGTTAAAAACACACCGCAGCGGATTGCCCGCCACAGTGGAGTCAAAATACCTGCCTGCTGGCTTACCCTTGCGGGGTGGCCCGTGGGGGTGTCGCCTGGCTTGAGCAGGGCCTAAAAAACAAATCTATTCAGATCCGGACGCCGTGGCGCCCCAGAAATCCAGTATTGCCTGCACCGTTTCCGCAATCGTCAGATTCGACGAATCCAGTACGTGTGCATCCGCTGCGGGAGCCAATGGCGCGGCCGCCCGCCCGGTATCCCGTGCGTCGCGCTCGCGCATATCCCGCAAAAGGTCGTCTAGATTAGCAGAAATTCCCTTTTCGATCAACTGCTTACAGCGCCTCTGCGCCCGCGCGACCACGTCGGCGACCAGGAACACTTTCAGCGGCGCGTCGGGAAACACCACCGTGCCCATGTCGCGCCCGTCGGCCACCAGGCCGGGCGCCCGGCGAAAGGCGCGCTGGCGCTCGAGCAGCGCCTGGCGCACGCCGGGGAACGCCGCCACGCGCGAGGCGAAATTGCCGACTTCCTCGCGGCGGATGTCGTGGCCGACCTCCCTGCCCTCCAGGTAGATATGGGGGCCGTCGAAACGCACGTCCAGCGTCTCGGCCGCGCGCGCCACGGCGGGCTCGTCGTCGGCCGACAGGCCGCGCTCGATCGCCGCCAGGGCGGTCAGGCGATACAGCGCGCCGCTGTCCAGCACTTCCCAGCCCAGGGCCTTGGCGACCCGGTGGGCCACGGTGCCCTTGCCGGACGCGGTGGGGCCGTCGATCGTGATGACGGGAACGGCGGTGGAGAGTTCGGAGGAAGTCGAAGTCATGGAGTAATTGTCGCTAGGCCGCAACCAGGCCCGCGTAGACATCAAAGTAACCCGGGAAGGTCTTGCTGACGCAGCCGGGGTCGAGAATACGTACGGCCGCGGGGCCGAACGCCGCCAGCGAGAAGCACATCGCCATGCGGTGGTCGTCCCAAGTGCCGATGTGCGCGTCGCGCCAGCCATCGGCGGCCGGCGGCGTGACCCGCAGCCAATCCGGCCCCGATTCCACCTGCGCGCCCAGCTTGGCCAGCTCGGTCTGCATGGCGTGGATGCGGTCGGTTTCCTTGACGCGCCAACTGCCGATGTTGCGCAGCCGGCACGGGCCGTCGGCGTACAGCGCCAGCGCGGCCGCGGTCATGGCGGCGTCGGGGATCAGGTTGAAATCGGTGTCGAAGGCCTTCAGGCGCTCGCCCTGGGCCACGCGCGCGCCGGACACTTCGATCCAGCCGGGGCCGTAGCTGACCTGGGCGCCCATCCCGGCCAGGGTGTCGGCAAACGCGACGTCGCCCTGGATGCTGTCGGCGCCCACGCCGGTCACGCGCAGCGGACCGCCGCCGATCGCGCCCAGCGCCATGAAGTAGGACGCCGTGGACGCGTCGCCCTCGACCGCGATCTGCCCGGGGCTGCGATAGGACGCGCCGGCCTCGATGACGAAGCGGCTCCAGCCCTCGCGCCGCACCTGCACGCCGAAGCGCGCCATCAGGTTCAGCGTGATTTCGATATAGGGCTTGGAGATCAGCTCGCCGATGACCTCGATCGCCACCGGCTTGCCGCTGGCGCGCGCCTGCAGCGGCGCGGCCATCAGCAGCGCCGTCAGGAACTGGCTGGAGACCGACCCCTGTACCCGCGCCACCGCGTCGCCGGCGATTTCGCCGCGGCCGATGCGCAGCGGCGGATAGCCCGGCTGGCCCAGGTAATCGATGCGCGCGCCCAGCGCGTTCAAGGCGTCGACCAGGTCGCCGATGGGACGCTCGTGCATGCGCGGCACGCCCGAGAGCCGGTAGTCGCCGCCCATCAGCGCCAGCGCCGCGGTCAGCGGACGAATGGCGGTGCCGGCGTTGCCCATGAAAAGGTCGGCGCTTTCGACCGGAAAGCGCGGCACGCCCTGCACCGTGACGCGGCCGGCGTCCAGGTCCGAGACCTGCACGCCCAGCTGGCGCAGGGCGGCCAGCATCACGCGGGTGTCGTCCGAATCCAGCAGCCCGGTGATGGCCGTGCCGCCTTCGGCGATCGCGGCCAGCAGCAGCACGCGGTTGGAAATGCTCTTGGAGCCCGGCAGGGCCACTTCGCCCCGCGCCTGGCGCACCCGGGGCAGATCCAGATAAGGCAAAGCGCCCATGACAGCTACTCCTTGCGCCAGTTGCGGCGCGCCCGCGCTGCCGTCTCCAGCAGCGTCGACAAGGCCGCGCCGTCGCCCGCGGCGATGGCGTGCTCGGCCCGGTCCAGCACCGCGCGGACCTCGGCCAGCTCGGCCAGCATCGCGTCGCGGTTGGACAGGAAAATATCGCGCCACATCTCCGGCGAACCCGCCGCGATGCGCGTGAAATCGCGAAAGCCGCTGCCCGCCAGGTCCAGGCGGGTGGCGGCGTCGGCGGCCGTGGCCACCTGGTTCATGTAGACCGCCGACAACAGGTGCGGCAGATGGCTGACCGAGGCCAGCAGCCGGTCGTGCGCGTCGGCGTCCATGTCGATCACTTGCGAGCCGCAGGCCAACCAGGCGCGGCGCACCAGATCGACGCTGGCCGCGGAATTCCCGGGCAGCGGCGTCAGGATGACGGTGCGATCGCGATAGAGGTCGGCCTGCGCGGCTTCCGGTCCGGTGCGTTCGGCGCCGGCGATCGGATGGCCGGGCACGAACTGCGCCGCCCGCTCGCCCAGCGCGGCGCGCGCCGCGGCGGCCACTTCGGCCTTGGTGCTGCCGGCGTCGGTGAGCACGGCGCCGGCGCGCAGGTGCGCGCGCATGCGCGACAAGGCGTCGGCCAGGCCGCCCACCGGCGTGGCCAGCAGGATCAGGTCGGCGCGCGCGGCCGCCTCTTCCAGCGACACGGCCTCGTCGATCAGGCCCAGTTCGCGCGCGCGCGCCAGCGACTGCGGATTGCGTCCCGCCCCCAGCACCACGCCGACCTGCCCGGCGCTGCGCAGCGCCGCGGCGAACGAACCGCCGATCAGGCCCACGCCGACGACGGCCAATACAGGAATCAGGGGGCCAGCGGCCCCCTGATCGGAAGACAGTGCAGCGTCGTTCATGCTGACAGGATGGCGCCCAGCGCGTCGATGAAACGCTGATTCTCTTCGGGCAGGCCGATGGACACGCGCAGCCACTCGGGCAGGCCGTCTCCGGCCACCGGGCGCACGATCACGCCGCGCTTGAGCAGTTCGAGGTTGATGCGCGGCGCATCGCCCACGTGCACCAGCACGAAGTTGCCGTAGCTGGGCACGTAGCGCAGCTTCAGGGCCTCGAACGCGGCGCACAGCTGCGCCTTGCCGGCCTTGTTCAGGGAGTAGGCCTGCTGCAGGTAGGCGGCGTCGCCCAGCGCGGCCACGGCGGCGGCCTGCGCCAGCGTGTTGACGTTGAACGGCTGGCGCACGCGGTTGAGCAGGTCGGTCAGGGCCGGCTGCGCCACCGCGAAGCCCACGCGCAGGCCGGCCAGGCCGTAGGCCTTGGAGAAGGTGCGCGAGACGATCAGGTTGGGATAGCGGCGCACCAGCTCGGTGCTGTCGAAACGGAACTCGGGATCGAGGTATTCGTTATAGGCCTCGTCCAGCACCACCGTGACGCGCTCGCCGTGGGCGGCGTGCACGCGTTCGAGGAAGGCCGCGACCTGCTCGCCCGGCACGAAGGTGCCGGTGGGATTGTTCGGGTTGGCGATGAACACCAGGCGGGTGTCGTCGGCGATGGCGTCGAACATCGCGTCCAGGTCGTGGCCGTAGTCCCTGGCCGGCACCACGATGTGGCGCGCGCCGCGCGCCTGCGTGGCCAGGCGGTACACCGCGAACGAGTGCTGCGCGTACACGGCGGAAGCGCCCGGCTCCAGCAGCGCCAGCGCGGCGATTTCCAGGATGTCGTTGGAGCCGTTGCCCAGCGTGATCCAGTTCATCGGCACGCCGTAGCGCTCGGCCAGCGCGGCCTTCAGGTCGAAGCCGTTGGGATCGGGGTAGCGCGCCAGCGATTCGGCCGCGGCCAGCATGGCCTCGCGCGCCGAGCCGGGCATGCCCAGCGGGTTTTCGTTGGACGCCAGCTTGACGATGCCGGCCGGATCCAGCCCGAACTCGCGGGCCAGTTCTTCGATGGGCTTGCCCGCCTGGTAGGGGGCGATGGCGCTGACGTGCGCCGGGGCGGCGAGGGGCTTGGATGCGGTGGTCATGTTGTGGAGGCTCACGACGCCGGGTAGGAACCCAGCACTTTCAGGTAGGCGACCTGCGCCTGCAGGGCGGCAAGCGCGCGTTCGACGTTCGGATCGTTGCGGTGGCCCAGCACGTCGACGTAGAAATAGTATTCCCACTGGCCGGTGCGGGCCGGACGCGATTCGAAACGCGTCATCGACACGCCGTTGGCCGCCAGCGGGGCCAGCATTTCGTAGACCGCGCCGGCGCGGTTGGGCACGGCCAGGATCAGGCTGGTCTTGTCGCGGCCGCTGACCAGCGGCTCGATATTGCCGATGGCCAGGAACCGGGTGCGGTTCTGCGGGTCGTCCTGGATGCCGGCGGCGGCGATCTTCAGGTTCCAGGCGGGCGCGGCCACCTCGCCCGCGATCGCGGCGATGGAGGGGTCGGACGCGGCCGCGCGCGCGGCCTCGGAATTGCTGGACGCGGCCACGCGGGGTACGCCGGGATAGTGGCGCGTCAGCCAGCCCTGGCACTGGGCCAGCGCCTGCGGATGCGCGGAAATGGTCTTGATGCCGTCCATACTGCCGGACTGCGACATCAGGCAATGGCGGATCACCAGCGAACGCTCGCCCAGGATCTTGAGCGGCGTGTTCAGCAGCAGGTCCAGGCTGCGGTTGACGGCGCCTTCGGTGGAGTTCTCCACCGGCACCATGCCCACGTCGGCCTGGCCGGCCTCGACGGCGCGGAACACTTCATCGAAGGACGCGCACGGCAGCTGCTGCACGGCATGGCCGAAATGCTCCATCGCCGCCTGTTCGGAAAACGAGCCCTGCGGCCCCAGGAAGGCGACCGTCATGCCGCGTTCCAGGCCGCGGCAGGCCGAGATGATCTCGGTCCACACGGCCGCCACGCCCGCGTTCGGGAACGGGCCGGGGTTGGTCTGCTGCAGGCGCCGGATGACGTCGGCTTCGCGCTCGGGGCGCAGCACCGGGCCGTCGGCGTGCGCGGCGTGCTTGGCCTCGCCCACTTCGAGCGCGGCGCGCGCGCGCTGCGTCAGCAATTCGAGGATCTGCGCGTCCAGCGCGTCGATGCGTTGGCGCAGCGGAAGCAGCTTGTTTTGCAGTTCATCATCCATAGCGGCGCTCGAATTCCTTCAGATACTCGACCAGCGCCTGCACGGCGGCCAGGGGCACGGCGTTGTAGATGGAGGCGCGCATCCCGCCCACGCTCTTGTGGCCCTTCAGCTGCGTCAGGCCGGCGGCGTCCGCGCCTTGCAGGAAGGCCTCGTTGAGCGATTCGTCGCGCAGCACGAACGGCACGTTCATGCGCGAACGCACCGGCGCGTGTACAGGATTGCGGTAGAACGAGGTGCTGTCCAGGTAGCCGTACAGCAGGTCGGCCTTGGCCTTGTTGGCGGCTTCCATGCCGGCCACGCCGCCGTTGGCCTTGACCCACTTGAACACCAGGCCCGCGACGTAGATCGCGAAAGTGGGCGGCGTGTTGTAGCGCGAGTGCTCGGCGGCCACGTTGGCGTAGTCGAACGCGGACGGACAGATCGGCAGGGCATGGCCGATCAGGTCGCGGCGCGCGATGACGACGGTCACGCCCGCCGGGCCGGCGTTCTTCTGCGCGCCCGCATACAGCAGGCCGCAGCGCGTCACGTCCATGGGACGCGACAGGAAATGCGAAGAGGCGTCCACCACCAGCGGCACGTCGGGCGCGCCCAGCGCGGCGGTGTCCGGCCAGTCCATGAATTCGACGCCGCCGATGGTCTCGTTGCTGCACAGGTGCAGATAGGCGGAATCCTTGCGCACCTGCCAGGTCTCGACCGGCGGCACCCAGGTCAGCGGGGCCTGCTCGCGGCCGTCGAGCTCGACGGCCTGCTCGCTGCTGGCCGCAAGCTGCGTGCTGCCGTAGCGGCCGGCTTCCTTGTAGGAACGCTTGGACCAGTGGCCCGTGACCACGAAGTCGGCCGCCGGCGTGCCGCGGCGCCCCATGAGGTTCATGGGCACGATGGCGTTTTCCCCGGAACCCCCGCCCTGCATGAACATGACGGCGTAGTCCGCCGGCAGTTGCAGCAGGTCGCGCAGGTCCGATTCGGCTTCATCGCAGATCTGCACGAAGTGCTTGCCGCGATGGCTCATTTCCATCACGGACATGCCGCTGCCGTGCCAGTCCAGCATTTCCGCAGCGGCTTGCTGCAGCACCACCTCGGGCAAGGCCGAGGGGCCTGCCGAGAAGTTCCAGGGGCGGGCCATTATTGCTCCGTAGGTTCGGTCGAATCCGTCGTGTCGGCTGCGCCGTTGCCGTCGCCGCCATCCGTGCCCTGGCCGTCCTCGTCGAGGTCGCCGTCATCGTCCGCGTCGCTTTCCACGACCCGGCGCACGCCCGACAGCGAGCTGCCGTCGTCGACGTTGATGAGGGTGACGCCCTGCGTGGCGCGGCCCATTTCACGGATTTCCGAGACGCGCGTGCGCACCAGCACGCCGCCGGTCGTGATCAGCATGATCTCGTCCGAAGGCATGACCAGCACCGCACCCACCACCTTGCCGTTGCGCGAGCTGGTCTGGATGGCGATCATGCCCTTGGTGCCGCGGCCGTGGCGCGTGTACTCGGTGATCGGGGTGCGCTTGCCGTAGCCGTTCTCGGTGGCGGTCAGCACGCTCTGGGTTTCGTCGCCCGCGACCAGCAGCGCGATCACGGTCTGGGTGTCTTCCAGCATCATGCCGCGCACGCCGCGGGCGTTGCGGCCCATCGGGCGCACGTCGTTCTCGTCGAAGCGCACGGCCTTGCCGGCGTCGGAGAACAGCATGACGTCGTGCTTGCCGTCGGTCAGGTCGGCGCCGATCAGGTAGTCGCCGTCGTCCAGGTCCACGGCGATGATGCCGGCCTTGCGCGGATTGGAGAAGTCCGACAGCGGCGTCTTCTTGACCGTGCCGCGCGAGGTCGCCATGAACACGTAGTGGTCTTCGCTGAATTCCTTGACCGGCAGCACCACCGTGATCTTCTCGCCGTCGGCCAGCGGGAACATGTTGACGATGGGCTTGCCGCGCGAATTGCGCGTGCCCTGCGGCACTTCCCAGACCTTCAGCCAGTACACCCGGCCGCGGTTGGAGAAGCACAGCAGGAAGTCGTGCGTGTTGGCGATGAAGAGCTGGTCGATCCAGTCGTTTTCCTTCATGGCCGTGGCCTGCTTGCCGCGTCCGCCGCGTTTTTGCGAGCGGTATTCGGACAGCGGCTGGCTCTTGATGTAGCCGCCGTGCGACAGGGTCACGACCATGTCGGTCGGCGTGATCAGGTCTTCGGTGTCGAGTTCGGTTGCGTTGAGCTCGATTTCCGAGCGGCGCGAGTCCTTGGCGCCGGTCGAGAACTCGGCCTTGATGGCCTGCAGTTCCTCGCCGATGATGGTGGTGATGCGCTCGGGGCGCGCCAGGATGTCGAGCAGGTCGGCGATGGTGGACATGATGTCCTTGTATTCGCCGACGATCTTGTCCTGCTCCAGCCCGGTCAGGCGCTGCAGGCGCATGTTCAGGATTTCCTGGGCCTGCGTATCGCTCAGGCGGTACAGGCCGTCGCCCTGCAGGCCGAATTCGGCGCCTAGGTCGTCCGGGCGGAAGGCCGCGCGGCCTCCCGGCGTGTCGCCGTCGGCGCGCGACAGCATCTCGCGCACCAGCGACGAATCCCAGGAACGCGCCATCAGTTCCTGGCGCGCGACCGGCGGGGTCGGCGCAGCCTTGATGATGGCGATGAAGTCGTCGATGTTGGCCAGCGCCACGGCCAGGCCTTCCAGCACGTGGCCGCGTTCGCGGGCCTTGCGCAGCTGGAACACCGTGCGGCGCGTGACCACTTCCCGGCGGTGCTGCAGGAAGTAGTCGATCATCTGCTTCAGGTTGAGCAGGCGCGGCTGGCCGTCGACCAGCGCCACCAGGTTCATCCCGAAGGTGTCCTGCAGCTGCGTGTTCTTGTAGAGGTTGTTCAGGACGACCTCGGGAACCTCGCCGCGCTTGAGCTCGATGACCAGGCGCATGCCGTCCTTGTCGGACTCGTCGCGGATGTCGGAGATGCCTTCGATCTTCTTGTCGTTGACCAGCTCGGCGATGCGCTCCTGCAGCGTCTTCTTGTTGACCTGGTAGGGAATCGCGTCGACCACGATGGCCTGGCGGTTGCCCTTCTCCATGTCCTCGAAGTGGGTCTTGGCGCGCATGACCACGCGGCCGCGGCCGGTGCGGTAGCCTTCGCGCACGCCCGACATGCCGTAGATGACGCCGCCGGTGGGGAAATCGGGCGCCGGGATGAGCTCCATGAGCTCGTCGACCGAACACGCCGGATTGCGCAGGCAGTACAGGCAGCCGTCGACCACTTCCTGCAGATTGTGGGGCGGAATGTTGGTGGCCATGCCCACCGCGATGCCCGAGCTGCCGTTGACCAGCAGGTTGGGCAGGCGCGACGGCAGCAGCAGCGGTTCCTGTTCGCTGCCGTCGTAGTTGGGGCCGAAGTCCACCGTTTCCTGGTCGATGTCGGCCAGCAGCTCGTGGGCGATCTTGGCCAAGCGGATTTCGGTGTAACGCATCGCCGCGGCGTTGTCGCCGTCGATCGAGCCGAAGTTGCCCTGGCCGTCCACCAGCATGTAGCGCATGGAGAAATCCTGCGCCATGCGGACGATGGTGTCGTAGACGGACTGGTCGCCGTGGGGGTGGTACTTACCGATGACGTCCCCGACGATACGCGCCGACTTCTTGTAGGCGCGGTTCCAGTCGTTGTTCAGTTCGTGCATCGCGTAGAGCACGCGCCGGTGGACGGGCTTGAGGCCGTCCCGCACATCCGGTAGCGCCCGACCCACGATCACGCTCATCGCGTAATCGAGGTAACTGCGGCGCATCTCTTCTTCCAGCGATACCGGAAGCGTCTCCTTGGCAAAGGAATCCATATATATAACGACAGAATCGTGTAAGGAGGAACCCGGGCCGGGTAAACAGGAAATTCTATCATTCGATTCACCGAGCGGTCAGAAGGAGCGCCCCGGGACGCTCGCCGGCGGGCCCGGCCGGACGACATCCAGACCCGGCCGCCGGCGCGTCCGCCCGCGCCCTGCGGGCCTGTTGTCAAAAACCAACATGGAAAACCGATGGAGCGCCGAAAACGTCATATCCAGCGTCAATGCGCCTGTCCAGGGAAGCCAAAGCCCCCCAAATGCCTTAAGATTGTTTCCAGCACGCAGGAAACCCAGTAGCTATTCCTTTGAACCAGCTCTTGGCGTTGCTATACTGGCCCCGTTTTCCTGATATGCGGCGGGGGTTCGCTGCGAGTCACTTATCCAGCTTCAAGCTCAACGAGGAGAAACATGAACAAACCCTCCAAATTCGCTCTGGCGCTCGCCTTCGCCGCCGTCACGGCCTCGGGTGTAGCCTCGGCCCAGACCTATCCCGACACGGTGGACAACTGGCGCAATCCGTTCGGTGACGTTTGGAAGAACGGCACGAACGAACTGTGCTGGCGCGATGCGTTCTGGACCCCGGCCACCGGCATCCCCGGCTGCGACGGCGTTCCGGTTGCGCAACAGAAGCCGAAGCCCGCCCCGATGGCGGCCAAGGTCGTGTTCAACGCCGACACGTTCTTCGACTTCGACAAGTCGACCCTGAAGCCCGAAGGCCGCCAGCTGCTGGACCAAGTCGCCCAGCAAGCCAACGGCATCGACCTCGAAACCATCATCGCTGTGGGCCACACCGACTCGATCGGCACCGAAGCCTACAACCAGAAGCTGTCCGAGCGTCGTGCCGCTTCGGTCAAGAGCTACCTGGTCAGCAAGGGTATCGACCCCAACCGTATCTACACGGAAGGCAAGGGCGAGCTGAACCCGATCGCTTCCAACAAGACGAAGGAAGGCCGCGCCCAGAACCGTCGCGTTGAGATCGAAATCGTGGGTAGCCGCAAGTAATTGCCGGACTAGCTACAATAAAGGGGCCTCGCATAGCGAGGCCTTTTTTTCGTCGCCTGCGCACCCTTTTGGTGCAGCGGTGCGGCGCCCCTCCTCGCCAGGCGCGCAGGAGCCCCTCTATATATAGCGTCGCCTTACGCTGGACTGCCCATGACCACGCAAACCCACGACACCGCCCGCCCCGCCGTCAACGCCGACCAGGCCGAACTGGACAAGTTCGGCGCCCTGGCCAGCCGCTGGTGGGACCCCGAAAGCGAGTTCAAGCCGCTGCACGCCATCAATCCGCTGCGGCTCGAATGGATCCAGGAGTGCGCGGGCAGCCTGGCCGGCAAGACCGTGCTGGACGTGGGCTGCGGCGGCGGCATCCTGTCCGAATCCATGGCCAAAAGCGGCGCGGCGGTCACCGGCATCGACCTGGCCGACAAGTCCCTGAAGGTGGCGCGCCTGCACGGCCTGGAATCCGGTGTGCAAGTGGAATACCGCAAGGTCCCGGTCGAAGAGCTGGCGGCCGAACGGCCCGGCCACTACGACGTGGTCACCTGCATGGAAATGCTGGAACACGTGCCGGACCCGGCCTCCATCGTGCGCGCGTGCTCGACCCTGGTCAAACCGGGCGGCTGGGTGTTCTTCTCCACCCTGAACCGCAACCCCAAATCCTTTCTGTTCGCCATCGTGGGCGCGGAATACGTGCTGCGCCTGCTGCCGCGCGGCACCCACAGCTACGAGCAGTTCATCAAGCCCAGCGAGCTGTCGGCGGCGGCGCGCGGCGCCGGCCTGGAGCCGGTCGGCATGCGCGGCATGGAATACAACCCGATCACCCAGATCTACTCCCTGTCATCCGATACTTCGGTCAACTACCTGATGGCTACCCGCAAATGAGCGCCCTGATCCTGTTCGACTTCGACGGCACGCTGGCCGACACCGCCCCCGACCTCGCCGCCGCGGCCAACCGCCAACGCACCCGCAAGGGCCTGGAACCGATGGCCTACGAACTGCTGCGTCCGGTGGCCTCGCAGGGCGCGCGCGGCCTGCTGCGCGTGGCGCTGGGCCTCAAGCCCGGAGATCCCGACTACGAGCCCACCCGCCTGCAGTTCCTGGAAGACTACGCGGCCGGCTCCACCGTCCACAGCAAGCTGTTCCCCGGCATCGGCGAGCTGCTGGCCGATATCCGCCGCCGCGGCCTGTCCTGGGGCATCGTCACCAACAAGGTCACCTACCTGACCCTGCCCATCGTCGAACACCTGGACCTGACGCGCGACAGCGCCGTGCTGGTCTGCGGCGACACCACGGCGCACGCCAAGCCCCATCCCCTGCCGCTGCAGCACGCCGCGCGCGAGGCCGGCTTTGCCGTGGACCGCTGCGTCTACGTCGGCGACGACCTGCGCGACATCCAGGCCGCGCACGCCGCCGGCATGCCCGCCGTCGCCGCGGCCTACGGCTACGTCGGCGAAGACGACAACATCACGACCTGGGAAGCCGAGACCTGCGCCCACTCCCCCGCGGAGCTGTGGCCGGCCATCGAGCCCCTGCTGCCCAGCGACCTGCGCTAGGGCCGCCCGAAGGGACGGGCCGCGCCCGTCCCGGTCCCGGCGCCGGTCAGGCGAATTAGTCTGATAGACGGAATAATCTTTCCGCAATCGCCATCTTTATCCTGATAGCCCGGTCACTTAAAGTGTGACCCATGCACGGCATCAGGGTCTACCCGAAGCCTTCGCCGCAATCTCCGCCGCGGCGCCGCCCTCCCTTCACCATCGCCTGTCCGCGCGCCGCGGTGCGTCGCGCCCGAGAACGCCCATGCTATTGCCCATCCTGCTGCTTTCCGCCGCCGGCTTCACCATCCTGACGACGGAATTCCTGATCGTCGGACTGCTGCCGGGACTGGCCCGCGACCTGGACGTCACCGTGTCCCAGGCCGGCCTGCTGGTCTCGCTGTTCGCCTTCACCGTGGCCGCGACCGGGCCGCTGCTGACCGCGCTCATGGCCAACATCGAGCGCAAGCGGCTGTTCATCGGCGTGCTGCTGCTTTTCGGCCTGTCCAACGCGCTGGCGGCGGCCGCCCCCAACATCTGGGTCATGGCCGTCGCCCGCTTCGTCCCGGCGCTGGCCCTTCCCGTGTTCTGGTCCCTGGCCAGCGCCACGGCGGTCGAGCTGGTCGGCCCGGCCCGCGCCGGGCGCGCCATTTCCACGGTGGCCTTCGGCATCGTGGCCGCCACGGTGTTCGGCATTCCCATCGGCGTGCTCATCTCCGACGCCTTCGGCTGGCGCGCCGCCTTCGCCGTGCTGTCGGCCGTCGCCTTCGCCAAGGCCGTGCTGCTGCTTTTCGCCTTCCCCAGCATCCGGGTGCACGGCGACGGCGTCCGGCTCATTACGCAGCTGCGCATCCTGCGCCGCCCCATCGTGGTCGGCCACGTGCTGCTTTCGCTGCTGGTCTTCACCGGCATGTTCACCGCCTACACCTACCTGGCCGACATGCTGGAGCGGCTGGCCGGCTTCAACGGCCAGATCGTGGGCTGGACCATGATGGCGTTCGGCGCGGTCGGCCTGGTCGGCAACACCCTGGGCGGCCGCCTGGTGGACCGCAGCCCGCTGGGCGCCACCGCCCTCTTCTCCAGCCTGATGGCCGCCGGCCTGGCCGCGCTGGCGCCGGTCATGGCCTCGCACGGCCTGCTGGCCGTGGCGCTGGGCGTCTGGGGCATCGCGCAGGCGGCGCTCTTCATCGTGTGCCACGTGCGGCTGATGAAATCCGCCCCCGAAGCGCCGGCGTTTGCCGCGTCCCTGAATATCTCGGGCGCCAACATCGGCATCGGCCTGGGCGCCGTAGTCGGCGGCCACGTCATCGACCAGTACGGCCTGGGCGCCCTGGGCTGGGCCGCCGCCGCCATCGTCGGCCTTTCGGTCGGTCTGGCTTTGCTGCTGATGGCCGCCTCCCGCGCCCGCCCGGCGGCCAAGGCCGCCTGCCCGAACCCGGCCTGACCGGCGCTGTCTCCCCCGGGCCACGCCTGCACGGGAAACCGTGCAGGCTATGGGATTTCCCAGTACAATAGGTCTTACTTGGGGCCGATCCGGATTCGACGTGGGTCGCGAAACAACTCAGGGCATGCCGAGCACCAGTTCGCTCGTTAATCCACTGGAACACTACAAACGCCAACGACGAGCGTTTCGCTCTCGCCGCTTAAGCGGTGAGCCGCTGCACTGATCTGTCCTTGGGTCAGGCGGAGGAAGGCAACTTCCTAGGGGGGCAACCCTCGAACCGCAGCAGCGACATTCACAAGGAATCGGTTTGAACTGGGGTCACACGGTTCAAATTTAAATTACGTGAATCGCTCTGGTCCGGCCTGTCGGTTGGCTAAGTCCAGGGTTAAAACTAAATAGATCGACTACGCATGTAGAACTGGTTGCGGAGGGCTTGCGGACGGGGGTTCAATTCCCCCCGGCTCCACCAAATTAGCAAGCATTAGACAGTACAGGACAGGGGCGGACGGGTTAACCGATCCGCCCTTTTCTGTCTAAAACTGTCTCAGTTGTCGCCACATGGCGCAACCGACGTTTTGGTATCTGTACGGACATTCCGGGGGCACGTCAGCCCGCAGGATCAATACACGCTGCCACTCCCATGCCTTCCCCTCTCATGCTCGACATTAAACGCTTCTTCAGCCAAAATAGGTCCAAATTTAGCCCCATTTAGGTAGCGTATGGAACGCATCCATAGCTTGCTGACCGTCAGTATCTCCGAGTTCAAACAGAATCCTGGCAAGGTGGTCGAAGATGCCCAGGGGCAGTCGGTGGCGGTGCTCAACCACAATCGTCCGGCCTTCTACACTGTTTCACCGGAGCTCATGGCGCAGATGGCTGAGCTGTACGATGGGCGCCAACTCGAATCACTGGTTCGCTCGCGCCTGAAATCGGTCGATCGGGCCGTCGAAGTCAGCCTTGACGAGCTGTAAGCGGCATACAGACTTTTCTTTGTTCCAGAGGCAAGGCAGGAATGGGACGCGTTGGATGGCTCCATCAAAACCCTGTTCAAAGCGGCTCTGAAGAAACGGCTGGACACTCTCCGGTTACCTGGGTCGCAACTTCATCCACCCTTGGTTGATTGCTACAAGATCAAGCTGCGCGGCGTCGGTTATAGATTGGTATATCTGGTGAGGGATAATGCAATCCCGCCGGACATAGTCGTCCTGGTCGTGGGCCGCCGTGACGGCGGAATTAATGAGGCCGCGGCGGGAGCGCTGGAATCGGCTCGCAAGCTGGACGAATAATATTCACTCCTGAGTTTTAAAAAAGGGCGGACCGCATAACCGGTCCGCCCTTTTTCATTCACTCAATCAGAATGCATTACTGCAGCCGCTGCAATTCTTCCTGATATGCCGGCCCATAACGCAGTCGCAGGTACTCCGCATAAGCCGCCCGGTATTCGCTGCTATAGATATCGGGCGTCAGCTCGCGGTTCCAGAAGTCCGCCACGCCGGCGCGTTTCCAGAGGGCGAGGTCGGCCTGGACTTCGGCGCGGGAGAGTTCGCGCTGGGGCGCGGAGCGGGCGGCATCCTGAACCACGGCGCGGGGCGCGGACTGGGCCATGGCTTGCGGCGCGGCTGCGATCGCGATAATGGCCAGCAGCATATTCAGAGAGTTTTTCATAGGGCATTCCTGTAGGCAGTTTCATCATCCGTCATCGGTCCGGATATCAGGCCGACGACAGCGCGTAGGAAAAAGTCTACCTATCCGGTTCTGCCAAAATCCCGACGGGGAAATTACTTTTTGGTCATGATCGGGCCGCGCGGGATTATTTGTTCGTGGTGGATTTGCGACAGTAAAACTGCCCTGCTCTTACAGCGGCTTGAATATCGGACGCTCGCGCCCATTCCCGACGGGTCGCCTGGCTCCCCAGCAAAAACAAGGACTTAGACAATGGCCTCGGATATGCTCCGCGGCCAAGATAACCATATCGGAACAAATATGTAATTCCCATGTCGGCTGATTGACGAATGCCGCTACCCACACTGGCAAAAGCCAAGGCCGGTGGATCGGGCAGTTGCATCGTGAATGACAGCTCTTCTTTTTCCCGACGCTCCTTCTGCCGGCCTGGCGCAAGCAAGCAGCCCAAATCTATCAAGGAGCAATCGTGAAAAAGACCATCCTGTTGGCCGCTACGGCGGCCACGCTCTCGACCGCGGCGGCGCACGCGGAAACGTCGGTCACGCTTTACGGCAAGATCGATACCGGTATCGGCTTCGCCAAGGTGGACGGTTCGTACACCAACCCGGTCACCGGGGTGAGCAGCGACTTCAAGGCCAGCCGCTTCGGCGCCACCACCGGCCAGACCGCCGGTTCGCGCTGGGGCCTGCGCGGCAAGGAAGACCTGGGCGGCGGCCTGTATGCCTCGTTCCAGCTGGAGTCGGGCTTCGATTCGACCAACGGCAGTTCGTCGCAGGGCGGCCGCCTGTTCGGCCGTAACGCCACGATCGGCCTGGGCAGCGCCGACTGGGGCGAATTCCGCCTCGGCCGCCAGTACAACGTGGCCACGCGCATGATGGCCGGCATGTTCGGCTCGAACTTCGGCGGCGGGTTCACCCAGCTGAATACCGGCGGCGGGCTGGGTTTCAGCAGTTCGTACTGGGTCCGCTACGACAACCTGGCCCTGTATGAGTCCTCGAGCTTCGGCGGCGGTTTCCGCTTCTCCGCCGGCTATGCCTTCAACGCCAACGACCAGACCGCGGCCCAGACCGGATTCGCCACCGCCGACAATACCCGCGCGATCACCAGCGGCCTGAGCTACAACAACGGCCCGCTGATGGCGTTCGTTTCGTACGAGCAGCTCAATCCCTCCAACAAGCTGAGTTCGGCCCAGACCAGCGCCACGCCGCGCGCGTACACCGTGGGCGCGTCCTATGACTTCGAGGCGCTGAAAATCGCCGCGGCCTATGAACGCGCGACCGACGGCTGGTTCGCCGGCAAGGGGCTGCCGTCCGGGGCCGCCATCAACGGCTTCCGCGGAACGCCGTCGAACGCTTTCCTCAACAACTTCAACACCAACTCGTACCTGCTCGCCGTGTCGGTTCCCACCGGCGCCTCCAGCGGCATGTTCGCGTCGTGGCAGCGCGTGGATCCGAACGGCCGCGACCTGACCGGCGGCGACTCCACGTCGAATACGTTCGCGCTGGGCTATACCTACAGCCTGTCCAAGCGCACCAGCCTGTATGCCGTGGGTTCGTACACCAAGAACTTCGCGTTCCTGAGCGACGCCAAGGCCACCGAAGCGCTGGTGGGCATGCGCCACTCGTTCTAAGCAGCAAACCGGGAGCGGCCTCGCGCCGCTCCCGTTCAGTCCGAGCGGTGTTCGAGCGTGTAGCCCATGCCGCGCACCGTATGCAGCAGCCGCGTGTCGAAGGGATCGTCGATCTTGGAGCGCAGGCGCCGCACCGCCACCTCCACGACGTTGGTGTTGCTGCTGAAATTCATGTCCCAGACCTGCTCGGCCAGCACCAGCCGCGACACCACTTCGCCCTGGCGCCGCATGAGTATGGTCAGCAGACAGAACTCCTTTGCCGTCAGGTCGATGCGCGCGTTGGCGCGCATCACGCGCCGCCGCAGCAGGTCCAGCTCCAGGTCGGCCACGCGCAGCACGTTGGGGCCGCGCCCGTTCTCCACGCTGGCGCCGCGGCGGCGCAGGGCCAGCACGCGGGCCTGCAGTTCGGACAGCGCGAACGGCTTGGGCAGGTAATCGTCGGCGCCCTGCTCCAGCCCCCGCACGCGGTCCTCCAGGCTGGATCGCGCGGTCAGCATCATGACCATGACGGCATCGTTCTGGCGGATGCGCTGCAGGACTTCAAACCCCTCCATGTCGGGAAGATTGATGTCCAGGATGATCAGGTCGTACTGCACTTCATACGCCAGCTGCAGGCCGCTGGTGCCATCGAGCGCGATATCGGCGAGGTAGCCGTTCTCCATCAGGCTGCGTCTTACTATGTCCGCTAGTTTTTTCTCGTCGTCGATTATCAGTATTTTCATCCGGTCGGCCTGAATAGTTCCGAAATGGCGCGACGCCGGCGCCGGCGCGATGCGCGCCCACGCCGATAGTCGGTACTGAAAACTTTATTCCCGCGCCAGCGTCAAAAGGCAGACATGTGCATTACGAATATGACACGCTGCGCCGCGAAAAATGTAATGTCGCTGCAAGGTTCGGACCGCGCCGTCCGCTAGCGCCCGAGGTCGACGCTGAAGCCGATGGTGGTGCCGGCGGCGTCGCTCGCCGCATACGACTGGCCGCCGTGCATGCGGGCGATGGCCGCCACGATCGCCAGGCCCAGCCCGTGATGCACGGTATCGCTGGCCCTGGACGAGTCCAGGCGATAGAAACGGTGGAACAGCCGCGGCAGATGCTCGGCGTCTATCGGATCGCCGATGTTCCTCACCGCGATGCGGACCTGGCTGTCGCCGATGTCCTGGATATGGACTTCGACCTGCGTGTCGGGATAGGCGTAGCGCACGGCGTTCGACACCAGGTTCGAGACCGCGCGCTGGAACAGGGTCCGGTCCACCTCCGCGCTCCGGTCGCCCACGATGGCGAAACTCACGCCGGCGTCGAGCGCTTCGGCCTCGTGGTAGGCCAGGACTTCCCGCACCAGTTCGCGCAGGTCCGCCGGCTGACGCGAGCGCGCCTTCGCACCGCCGTCGGCCTGCGCCAGGAACAGCATGTCGTTGATGATGCCGGACATGCGCTGCAGTTCTTCGAGGTTGGAGCCCAGCATCTCGCGCAGCGTTTCGCTGGAGCGCGGCGCCGACAGCGCGAGTTCGGTCTGGCCCACCAGCGTCGCCAGCGGCGTGCGCAGCTCGTGCGCCACGTCCGCGTTGAATCCTTCCATCTGCACGTAGGCGCGTTCCAGGCGCTGCAGCACCTGGTTGAACTGCCGCACCAGCGGCTGCAGCTCCTCGGCCAGGCCGCTCTCGTCCAGCCGTTCGCCTATGCGGTCGGGCGACAGCTGTTCGGCCTGGCGGCCCACGTCGCGCAGCGGGTCCAGGGCGCGGCGCACCAGCACGTCGGCGATGACCGACACGATCAGGGCGCCCCCGAGCGCGCAGGCGAACAGGGTCCATGCCAGCATCGACAGCAGATGGCGGTCGGATGACGCGTCCAGCAGCAGTTGCGCCTCCATGCGCATGTCGGGCCGGCCGGGCATGGCCAGCGTGAAGCGGGTCAGCTTGAGATCCCCGGCGTCCAGCAGCGACACGTCCGGGCCGTAAGTGACGAGTTCGCCATTGACGTTCAGCCGCAGGCTGAGTTCGGATTTGCCATAGAAGAAATCCTCCAGCTTGTGCTTCAGGCTGGACAGGTCGCCGTAGGAATCGAATTCCTGGACCAGGTGGACGATCACCTCTTTTCTTTCTTCGAGGTGGATTCTCTGGCGCGACATCAGGTTGAGGTCGACGGAGATATAGACCACCGCGCACACCAGCCCCAGCGCGGCGAAAGTCTGCAACACCAGCCAGCGCGAAAGCCAACGCCGCAACGATCGGCGGGGATGAATCATGAACAGTCCTCATCGATTGCCGACATCTTACAGACGCAATCGCGTCAGGCGCCGTTCCGCCAGATTACAAATCGGTCAGCGTCCGCCAGGGCCACGAACGTCCGACAAATTTGTCATGCTGACGTCGACATTCTGACGGGAACGCTTCGATACAGTACCAGCGGTCTGCAGTTCCAGCGGAACGTAACTATGCTTTCCCCACGTATCAGGAAATTCATGACGGGCGCCGTTTTTTGCGCGCTTTCAGCCGCGGCCGCGGCGGCGGATCAGGGCGGCGCCATCACGCTGCAACAGGCGATGGACCGGGCCCTGGAACGCAATCCCATGCTGGCCGCCGCGCGCAATGAATCGCGCGCCGCCGACGGGCTGGTGACGCAGGCCGGGCTCATACCCAACCCCAGCATCGACATCAACGTGGACGATCAGAAGCGCGCGACGCGCACCACCACGACGATGCTGAACATTCCGATAGAAACCGGCGGCAAGCGCGGCGCGCGGGTGAAGGCCGCCAGCCTCGCCCGCGACATGTCCAGGCTGGACGTGCAGGCCGCGCAATCCGATCTGCGCGCCGCGGTGGCGACGGCATTTTTTGAGGTGGCCGTGGCCCAGGAGAACATGCGCGTGGCCGACGAAACCCGGCAGATCGCCGAGAACGCGCTGCGCATCGCCGCCGCGCGGGTCGAATCCGGCAAGGGCGCGCCGCTGGAAAAAACCCGCGCGCAGGTCGAGCTGAGCAATGCGCGCCTGGCGGAAAAGAAGGCGCGCAACGACTGGGAGAACGCGCGCCGCGCGCTTGCCCTGAACTGGGGCGACAGCGCGCCCGACTTCGAGCGCGTCTCGGCCAGCCTGGACAGCCTGCCGCCCCGGCCGTCGCTCGACGAGCTGCAGGCCTCGCTGGGCCAGTCTCCGCGCATGGAGGCCGGCCGCGCGTCGGTCGAACTCAGCCGGGCCGAGCTGGAAGTGGAAAAGACCAAGCGCTTTCCCAACGTGACCGTGGGCGTGGGCGTGGCGCGCGACAACCAGATGGGGCGCAACCGCGGGCAGTTCGGCGTCTCCATTCCGCTGCCGCTGTTCGACCGCAACCAGGGCAACGTCTACGCCGCCTCGATGCGGTCCTACAAGGCCCAGGATCTCTACCGCGACACCCAGGCGCGCCTGGGCACGGCGCTGCTGCAGGCGGCCTCGCGCTACGACCTGGCCGCGGCGTCCGCCAGGGAGTACCGGGACGCCGTGCTGCCCGGCGCGCAGAAAGCGTACGAGGCCGCCCGGACCGGCTTCGCCGCGGGAAAGATGAACTACCTGGAAGTGCTGGACGCGCAGCGCACCCTGACGCAGGGAAACATCTCCTACTTGAACGTGCTGGGCGAGGCCTTTCTCGCCCGCGCGGAGATCGACCGCATCATCGGCCGCTGAGCACGGCGCCCGCTGCACAACTGTTTCGGAGACCGGAAATGAATCCATATGACAAGCGCCTGATCCGCAGCGTGATCGGCGCCGTGCTGCTGGCCGGCGCCGGCGGCTTCGCCCTCGCCCGCTATACGGCGCCCGCCGCGGCCGTCGCCGGCAGCGCGCCGGCTGCTGCGGCGGCGGCCGCCGCCGAACCGGTCCCCGCCGACAGCCTGGCGATGAGCGAGGAAGCGATACGCGAGGCCGGCATCACCACGGAAGTGCTGCGCGCCGGCGGCCTGCAATCGGAAATCAATGCGCAGGCCATCGTCGCGCCGCAGCCCGGCGGCGAGGCCGTCGTCACCGCCCGCGCCGCGGGCGCGGTGACGCAGGTGCTCAAGCGGCTGGGCGATCCGGTGCAGGCCGGCGAGGCGCTGGCGGTGGTCGCCAGCCGCGATGCCGCCCAGCTGGCCGCCGCGCGCACCGCCGCCAACGCGCGCGCCGAACTGGCGCGCAAGAATCTGGCGCGCGAGCAGTATCTCTACAAGCAGCAGGTCTCGGCGCGGGTCGACCTGGAGCAGGCCCAGGCCGAGGCGCGCGCCGCCGCCGCCGATGCGCGCCGCGCGCAGGTCGAAGCCGAAGTGGCCAACGTCACCAAGGACGGCCAGGGCGTGGCCGTGGCCAGCCCGATCGACGGCCGCATCACCGCGCAAAGCGCGAGCCTGGGCGCCTACGTGCAACCCGACGCCGAACTGTTCCGGATCGCCGACCCCCGGAAAATCCAGGTCGAGGCCGCCATCCTGCCCGGCGACGCCGCGCGCATCGCCGCCGGCGACCGCGCCGTCGTCGAGCTGCCCGGCAACGCCACGCTGGAGGCGCAGGTCCGCTCGGTCACGCCATCGCTCAACAGCGCCACCCGCCAGGCGACCGCCGTCATCGACGTCGCGGCCGGCTCGCTGCAGCCCGGACTGGCGGTGCGCGTGCGCATCTTTCCAGAAAAGAAGGCGGCTTCCGCCGGCATCGTCATTCCCGAGGAGGCGGTGCAGACGCTGGAAGGCAAGGACGCGGTGTTCATCCGCACCGCCGAAGGCTTCAAGGCCCGCTTCGTCACGATCGGGCCGCGCAGCGCCGGCCGCATCGAAGTCGCCAAGGGGCTGTCCGCCGGCGAGACCATCGCCACCGGCCAGGCGTTCCTGCTCAAGGCCGAACTCGCCAAGGGCGCGGGCGAGGAGGAATAAAGCATGATTGCACGCCTCATGGCCCTATCGGTACGCGCGCGCTGGGCGGTCCTGTTCATCTTCATCGCCATCGGCGCGCTCGGCGTCTGGCAGCTGATCAAGCTGCCCATCGACGCGGTGCCGGACATCACCAACAACCAGGTTCAGATCAACACCGTGGACCCGCGCCTGTCGCCGGTGGAGATCGAAAAGCTGGTGACTTATCCGGTCGAGATTTCGCTGGCCGGCATACCGGGCCTGGAATCGACCCGCTCGATTTCGCGCAACGGCTTCAGCCAGGTGACCGCGATCTTCAGCGAGAAAACCGATCTGTACTTCGCCCGCCAGCAGGTCGGCGAACGCCTGATCAAGGCGCAGGAAAGCCTGCCCGACGGCGTGCAGCCGCAGATCGGCCCCGTCACGACGGGCCTGGGCGAAGTCATCATGTACACCGTCGGCTACAGCAATCCCGACGGCGCCGGCGCCGAGGCGGTGGCGGGCCAGCCCGGATGGCAGCCCGGCGGCGCATATCTGACGCCCGAGGGCGATCTGCTGACCGACGAGGTCGGCCAGGCCGGGTATCTGCGCACCGTGCAGGACTGGATCGTCGGCCCGCAGCTCAAGGCGGTGCCCGGCGTGGCCAGCGTGGACTCCATCGGCGGCTACGCCAAGACCTTCGTGGTCGAGCCCGATCCGACCCGGCTCGCCAGCTACGGCATCTCGTACAGCGAGCTGGGCGAGGCGCTGGAACGGGCCAACCTGGCGGTGGGCGCCAACTACTACAACCGCGGCGGCGAAGCCTATCTGGTGCGCGTCGATGCGCGCGTGCGTTCGGTGGACCAGATCCGCAGCGCCGTGGCCGCCACGCGCGGCGGCGTGCCGATCACGGTCGGGCAGATCGCCGACGTGAAGATCGGCGGCGACCTGCGCACCGGCGCCGGCAGCATGAACGGCGAAGAAGCGGTCATCGGCACGGTGCTCATGCTGATCGGCGAGAACAGCCGCGTGGTGGCCGAGGACGTCTCGGCCAAGCTCGACCAGATCGCCAAGAGCCTGCCGCCCGGCGTCGAGGTGAAAATCGTGCTGGACCGCGCCAAGCTGGTGTCGGCCACCGTCGCCACCGTGGAGCGCAATCTGACCGAAGGCGCGATCCTGGTCGCGGCCTCGCTGTTCCTGCTGCTGGGCAACTGGCGGGCCGCGCTGATCGCGGTGCTGGTGATCCCGTTCTCGTTCCTGATGATGGCGATGGGCATGAACGCGTTCAAGGTGCCCGGCAACCTGATGAGCCTGGGCGCGCTGGACTTCGGCCTGATCGTCGACGGCGCGGTCATCATCATCGAGAACAGCCTGGCCAGGCTGGCGCACAGGCAGGAGCAGGAAGGCAGGCTGCTGTACCTGCGCGAGCGCCTGGAAGAGACCATGCGCGCGGCCCAGGAGATGATCAAGCCGACGGTGTTCGGGCAGCTCATCATTCTGCTGACCTTCGCGCCGCTGCTCATGTTCACCGGGGTCGAGGGCAAGACGTTCTCGCCGATGGCGATCACCATCATGCTGGCGCTGATCGCGGCGTTCATCCTGTCGATCACGCTGGTTCCCGCGCTGGTCGCGATCCTGATCCGCGGCCGCGTGGCGGAAAAGGAAGTCTGGCTCATCGCCAAATCCAAGGCGCGCTATCTGCCGCTGCTGGACCGGGCCATCGCGCGCCCCTGGCCGTTCATCTTCGCCGGGCTGGCGTTCTTCCTGGCGGCCATACCCGCCTTCGGCCTGCTGGGCTCGGAGTTCATCCCCAAGCTCGACGAGAAGAATCTGGCCCTGGCCTCGACCCGCGTGCCGTCGGTAAGCCTGGAGCAGTCGCTCGCCATGCAGCGCAAGGTGGAGACGGCGATCAAGCAGCTGCCGGAGGTGGAACTGATGTTCTCCAAGACCGGCACGGCCGAAGTCGCGACCGACCCGATGCCGCCCAACGTCTCCGACGCGTTCGTGATCCTCAAGCCCAAGGAAGCCTGGCCCGACGGCGTCACCAGCAAGGCGCAGGTGATCGAGCGCATCGAGAAGGCCGCCGGCGGCCAGCTGGGCAATCTGTACGAAGTGAGCCAGCCCATCGAACTGCGCTTCAACGAGCTGATCGCGGGGGTGCGCGGCGACATCGCGATCAAACTCTACGGCGACGACCTCGACAAGATGCAGCAGACCGCCAATGACATGGTGCGCGTGCTGCAGGACATTCCCGGCGCGGGCAGCGTCAAGGCCGACCAGGTGGGCGGCGCGCCGACGCTGGACATCAAGCTCGACCGCGCGGAGATCGCGCGCTACGGCCTGACCATCCAGGACGTCTCGGACACCATCGCCGCTGCCCTGGGCGGACGTCCGTCCGGCCTGCTGTACGAAGGGGACCGGCGCTTCAACATCACGGTCCGCGTGCCCGAGGCGACCCGCAAGAACCTGGACGACATCCAGTCGCTGCCCATCCTGCTGCCCGAAACCGAAGGCCAGTTGCGCCGCCAGGTGCCGCTGGCCCGGGTCGCGCAGATCCGCCTGACCGAAGGGCTGAACGAGATTCGCCGCGAGAACGGCAAGCGGCGCGTGGTGGTGCAGGTCAACCTGGCGGGCCGCGACGCCGGTTCTTTCGTGCAGGAAGCGCAGTCCAAGATCGCGCAGCTGCAGCTGCCCGCCGGCTATTACCTGGAATGGGGCGGCCAGTTCGAAAGCCTGCAGGCGGCCTCGCAGCGGCTGTCCATCGTGGTGCCGATATGTTTCCTGGCCATCTTCGGACTGCTCTACATGGCCCTGGGCGGACTGGGCCGCGCGCTGGCCGTGTTCCTGGCCGTGCCGCTGGGCCTGGCCGGCGGGGTCTACACCCTGGCGCTGACGGGCATCAATTTCTCGGTCTCCGCGGCGGTGGGCTTCATCTGCCTGGCCGGTGTGGCGGTGCTCAACGGCCTGGTCGTCATGTCGGCCGTGCGCACCCACACCGAAGCCGGGCTGCCGCTGGCCGACGCCATCCGCGAAAGCATGAAGGAGAAAATGCGCGCGGTGATCATGACGGGCTTCGTGCCGGCCATCGGCTTCGTGCCCATGGCGCTGGCCATGGGCACCGGGGCGGAAGTGCAGAAGCCGCTGGCGACGACGGTGATCGGCGGCCTGATCGCCGCGACGATCCTGACGCTGCTGGTGCTGCCGGCCATCGCCAGGGTGGTGCTGGGATCGAAGAAGGAAGAGGAAGGCGGGCCCGCCGGCACGGTCCGGCCGCAACCGGGAGAAGCGCTGTGAACGCATCCGACATGAAACTGCTGCGCATCTACACCGACGAATCCGCCTACGTGGGCGACCGGCGGGTGTTCGAATACATCGCCTCGGCCGCGCGCGACGCCAGGCTGGGCGGCGTGACCGTGCTGGAAGCCCTGCTGGGCTTCGGCCATGCCGCGCAGATCCACCGCAGACACGTGCTGGAAAACGACCGCGCGGTGGTGGTGGAGATCGTCGACACCGAGGCGAAGCTGCGCGCCTTCGCCGCCTCGCTGGAGCAGGTCACGGACATCGGCCTCATGACGCTCGAGGCGGTGGAAGTGCTGGGCGGAAAGGCCTGGGGCGCGCGCGTCTCGAACCAGACAGAAATGTAATTTTGCGGACCGTATGTTGTCGCGGGCGGCCGATTAGAGTGGTGCATCGCATTATCGATTGCTCCCATGCACGCATTGTTTTCCGAAGCGCCAGCGCCTGCGCGATCCGCCACCGCCTCCGACGCGATCTGCCTGTCCGTCGTGATTCCGTTTCTCAACGAGCAGGAAGTGCTGCCGTTGTGCCTGGAACGCCTGCGGCCCCTGCTGCAGGACCAGGGGTATCCGTATGAACTCGTTTTCGTGGACGACGGCAGCACCGACGCCAGCGTCGCCCTGCTGACGGCGGCGGCGCGCCACGATCCGACGCTGCGCATCGTGCGCCTGAGCCGCAACTTCGGCAAGGAGGCCGCCATGTCGGCCGGCCTGGCGCATGCGCGCGGCGCCGCGGTGATCGTGCTCGACGCCGATCTGCAGGACCCGCCCGAGCTCATCCCGGCAATGATGGAAGCCTGGCGCGCGGGCGCCGACGTGGTGTCCATGCGGCGCCGCTCGCGGCAGGGAGAAGGCCTGCTCAAACGGCTCTCGGCCTATGCCTTTTACCGGTTGTTGAGCCGCCTGAGCCGTTCCACGATTCCCGCCGACACCGGCGATTTCCGCCTGATGAGCCGGCGCGCCGTCGACGCCCTGCTGAGCCTGCCGGAGCGCTGCCGGTACATGAAGGGCCTGTACGCATGGGTCGGCATGCCCACCACGGTGATCGACTACGACCGCGCCCCGCGCGCGGCCGGCGCCACCAAGTGGAATTACTTTTCCCTGTTCGGCCTGGCGATGGAGGGCATTACCTCTTTCTCGACCACGCCGCTGCGCTGGGCCACGGCCATCGGCGCGGTGATCGCGCTGCTGGGCGGCGGCTTCGGCGTGGCCATCGTCCTGAAGACGCTGCTGTACGGCGACACGGTGCCGGGCTATCCCTCGCTGATGGCCATGATCACCGTGCTCAGCGGCATCCAGCTGCTGACCATCGGCCTGCTCGGCGAGTACCTGGGCAAGACGTACATGGAATCCAAGCAGCGCCCCGTCTATCTGGTGCGCGAGGTGATCGAACCCGCCGCGGCGTCCGGCAGCATGCGCGCCAACGTGGAGATCCTCGATGCCCATCGGCAATAAGCGCTTCCTGATCGTCCTGGGTCTCGTCATCGTGGCCCGCCTGTTCGCGATGGCCGCAATTCCGCTGGCCGACACCTCGGAGCCGCGCTACGCGGAGATCGCGCGCCTGATGGCGGCTTCGGACGACTGGATCACGCCGTGGTTCGAGCCGGGCGTGCCGTTCTGGGGCAAGCCGCCGCTGGCCTTCTGGGCCCAGGCCCTGAGCATCGAGCTGTTCGGCCTGAGCGAGTTCGCGCTGCGGCTGCCCACGTTCGCGGTCATGGCGCTGGTGGCCGGCCTGGTCTACGCCGCCGCCCTCGCCGGCTTCGGCCGCCAGACGGCGCGCTGGTCCACCCTGGTGCTGGCGACGATGCTGCTGCCGCTGCTCTGCGCCGGCGCCGTGCTGACCGATCCGTTCCTGGCGCTGGGCGTGGCGCTGCCGATGCTGGCGCTGCTGGTGCCGCCGCCGCGCCTGAACGCATTCTGGCGCTATGGCTTCTTCGTGGGGCTGGCCATCGGGCTGCTGGCCAAGGGCCCGCTCGCGCTGGCGCTGGTCGGCGGCGTGTGCGCCGCCTGGGCGCTCTGGTCGCGCGAGGCGCGCGCCAGGCTGGCCGCCCTGCCCTGGCTGGGCGGGCTGGGCTTGATGCTGGCCCTAAGCCTGCCCTGGTACGTCGCGGCCGAACTGAAGACGCCGGGTTTCCTGAACTACTTCCTGGTGGGCGAACACTTCATGCGCTTCGTGGATTCGGGCTGGGCGGGCGACCGCTACGGCTCGGCGCATGCCCGCCCGTGGGGCGCAATCTGGCTGGACTGGCTGGCGGCCGGCGCGCCCTGGAGCCTGCTGTGCGTGGCCGCCATCGCCGCGTTGGCCTTCAGCCGCCGCGCGCGCCAGGCCGCGACGAACCGCCTGCGCGAACCGGCGGTCAAGCTGCTGATCCTGTGGGCGCTGGCCGCGCCCGGGCTATTCACGCTTTCGGGCAATATCCTGTGGACCTATGTGCTGCCCAGCCTGCCCGCCGCGGCGCTGGGCCTGGGCCTCTGGCTGGCGCGCGTCCAGCCCGCGGGGCGCGCGCGGCTGGCCAGCCATGCGCTGACGGCGGCCCTGCTGCTGATCCCGGCGGTGGCCGTCACGCTGGGCGTGCTGGGCATCTACGACGAGCAGCGGTTCAAGTCCGAAAAAGGCCTGATCGCGGCGGCCGGCCGGATTCTCGCGCCGGGCGAGACGCTTTACTTCGTCGGCTCGGAGCCGTTCTCCGCCCGCTTCTATTCGCGCGGCGCCACGCGGCTTCTTTCCTGGCAGGACGCGGCAATCGCCGCGCCCGGGCCTGCGCGCCGCATGCTGGTGGCCGTGCCGCGCGGCAAGTCCTGGCCGTTGCTGCAGCAGCCCGGCATAAGCGCGCAGGCACGCTATTCCAGCCGCCGTTTCACGCTGTACGAGTTGACGGGCGCCGCCGCCCGGCAGCCGGCGTCCGGCGCCGATTGAAGCGGACCGGGCCACCGTGCAGCGGCGCATCGTATTCTGCGGCGACGACTTCGGCCTGAACGCCGGTGTCGATGCCGGCATATTGGAACTGGCGGGGCTGAACCGGCTCAGCGCGGTCAGCTGCCTGGCGCATGGCCCCTCCTTCGCCGCTCACGGGCCGGCGCTGCGCGACGCCGGCCTGGACGTCGGGCTGCACTTCAATCTCACGGAGCGCTTCGGATCGACCGCCCAGCCCGAGGTGCTGGCGCCGGGAAAACTGCTGGCGCGGGCCTGCTCGGGCCGCCTGGATTCCGCCTGGATCGAGCGGCAGCTGCGGGCGCAGCTGGAAACTTTCGAGCGGGTGCTGGGCCGCGCGCCGGACCATATCGGCGGCTACCGGCAGGTCCACCAACTGCCGGCCGTGCTGCCGGCGCTGTTGGGCGCGCTGCGCCGGCACTATGGGAACGGCCCCAGGCCCTGGCTGCGCCACACCGCAGCCGGATCGCAACACGGCATCCCGATGGCGGATTGCGCCAGGGCCCGGCTGATCGGCGCGCTTGGCGCCCGCGGCGTCGAACGCGCCGCGCGCCGGGAAAACTGGCCGATCAACCGTCGCATGCACGGCATTTATGAGATGCGCGGCGGCGCGCGCCGCTATGCGGGACTGCTGCAGCGCTGGCTGGACAATGCCTGCGACGGCGACCTGCTGGTCTGCCACCCGGCCGGGCCGGGCGCGCAGGATGCGCGGGCGGCCCAGCGCCAGGCGGAATTCGAGGTATGGAGGCGGCCGGAAATGGCCGAATGGCTGCGGCGCAACGGCATACGTTGCGCACGGCTGGGCCGGTATTGAAGTTACTGCGTGCGCCGCTGCAGTTCCTGCTGGTATTCGGGGCCGCTGCGCATGCGCAGATACTCGGCCTGGGCGGTGCGATATTCGCGGCTATAAATATCCGGCGTATTGTTTCCGCGCCAGAATTTATCCATGCCCGCGCGCTTCCATATCGCCAGATCGGCCAGCACCTCGGCGCGGGTAAGTTCGCCTTTCTGCGCAAAGGTTTTGTCGGAATTGGCGGCGCCGGCATATACGGACTGCGCGGCGATCAAAGCCAGTGCGGCGGCCAGATATTTGGTAGTCGTCTTCATGCTTTACTCCATCAGTGGGCGTTCAACCAAGGGGTAAAACAAATTCTAAATATCGGGTTCTGGCTAAATGTCGACCGGGAAATTACTTTTTGGTCATCGCTGCGCAGGTTTCCGATAAACCGGCTTGGCGCCGCTGGCGGCCGTAAAAAAACCGCGCATACCATGATCCTGCATGGTATGCGCGGCCGGAATGCCTCATCCCTTCGCGGAGGATGGAGGTCACGCCCTGAACGATTCCCGCAAATGCCGACGCGGTTGAACTCGACAACAGCCGCATCGGCATTCCGGAACCGTCATTGCAGATTCTACGGATGTCCTCCCGACAGAATCCGGACAGCTTGATTACTTTTTAGTATCCGGAATGTCGAATTCAGTCGAAAACGTCGAACAGCACGTCGGCCACGATGGCGGTGGCCACGGCCACCAGAATCAGGTCGGAACCGGCCACCCGCCATTCATAGCCGGGATAAACCGGCAGGCGCGCCAGCATCGGTCCGGGCACCATTTTCTTGGCGATTCCCGGAGGCAGCGGTTTGCCGCGAGCCAGATTCTTGCGCACGCCCGGCGGCAGCGAACTGTAGCCGGACAGCCCGTATTCCTGTGCGTACCCGCGGGCGGTGGTGATCGTGATGCCGGCGTGGCGCAGCGTGACGTCGCCGCCGCCCTTGTTTCCGCCTCCCGACGAATTGCCGTGGCCGTTATTGTCCTTGCCGCTATTGCCCTTGCCGTTATTGCCCTTGCCGCTATTGCCTTTGCCCTGCCCTTGCCCGGCGTTGTCCGGCTTGCCCTTGCCGTCGGGCGGCGCGGCCAGGACCTGGCCGGCCGCGAAGGCGCAGCACAGAATGGCGGCGGCAACATGCTTGAGTGCGGGACGACGTTTCATGGATGGCTCCTCTCAGCCGAAAGACTGCACCGATTCTAGAGCGGGTCCAATCTTTTGGCGTAGAGGCAAAACCGATAAATATGTAAGCAGAATGCGCTTCACGCCGGCCGGACGGCCAGCCGTTTCAACGCCGCCAGTCCCAGCGCCGGCCCGGGCGCCAGGATCAGGAAGACATACTGCGGGCCGACGGCATCTATCAGGCGGGCCAGCAGCGCGATGGCGGCGATGGTGATCGAAAAGCCGATGCAGTTGGCGATGGTCAGTGCCGACCCGACCAGCGCCGGCGGGGCGAAACGCGCATTCAGCGTCGAGAACTGCGGCGAATCGCCAACGATGACCACGCCCCAGAACAACAGGAATCCGAGGAACACCGGCAGCGGCGCCGCGAAGGCCAGCGGCGAGACCAGGCAGCACAGGCCGGACGCCCCCAGCTGCATGAACGCGACGCGCGCGCTGCCGATCCGGCGCGACAGATAGCCGCCCAGCGTACAGCCCAGGAAGCCCGCGCCGATGGCCGCAAAGCTCCATACCGATACCGCCGCGCCGTCGCCGCCCAGACGCGCGGCCAGCAGCACCGGCAGAAAGGCGTAGAACGCGTACAGCTCCCACATGTGGCCGAAATAGCCGAAAGCCGAGGCGCGGAAGTCCGGCGATCGGAAGATCTCGACGAAGGCGGCCGGGTCGAATTTCGCGCCGGCGCGCAGATGCGGACCGTCTGGCACCAGCAGCAGGATCGCCAGGCCGCCGGCCACGGCGATCGCCGACACCGACAGGATGACGCCCTGCCACGGCAGGTCGCCGCCCAGGCCGCGGATCAGGTGCGGCAGCGCCGTGCCCAGCACCAGCGCGCCGACCAGCCAGCCCAGCGCCAGCCCGAGGTCGCGGTCGTACCAGCCCGAAGCGATCTTCATGCCCACCGGATACATGCCCGCCAGGAAAAAGCCGGTGGCGAAGCGCGCCGCCAGCAGCGGCAGCAATTCGCCGCCGGCGGCCAGCGTCGCGGCGTTGGCCGCCGCGCCGGCAAGCGTGGACAGAAAGAACAGCCTGCGCGGCGAATAGCGGTCGGCAAGCGCCAGCCAGGCGAAGACCAGGGTGCCGGCGATGAAGCCGAGCTGCACGGCAATGGTGACGTCGCCGACCGCCGATTCCGGCAGGCCAGCGCTGCGGCTGAGGTCGGGCATTACCGCATTGCCGGCGAACCACAGCGAGGTGGCGGCGAATTGCGACAGGACGATGGTCGGCAGGATGCGGGCAGGAACGGCGGGCAAGGCGGATACTCCCCACGACGTTTTGACGGTCTGAACGCGCTGCGCCGTCCGTTGCGGCAATGAGCCCGTATCGTAGCAACTTTTCCAGCCGGCGCGGCGACGACACGGGCCCGCGGGCCTCAGTACTTGAAGCTCAGGCGCGCCCAGAACGTGCGGCCCGGCTCGTTGACCGCCGTGTTGGCGGCATAGCCGAAACCGGCGTTGCCGGCCAGGTTCAGGTGCTCGCTGTAGGTCTTGTCGAACAGATTGTCCACGCCCACCGACAACTGCACCTGCTTGTTGACCGCGTAGCCGCCATTGATGGACAGCACGCCGAAACCCGCGCTGGGGCCGAAGTCCTTGCCGACCACGTTGCCTTCGTTCAAGGCGTAGCGCTTCTGCGCCGCCACGATGCGCCACAGCGCGCCGGCCGACCAGGTGCCGTCGTCATAGGCGGCGCTGAGCCGGGCTTCCAGCGGCGGCATCTGCGGCAGCGGCCTGCCGTCGCTGCGGTTCTGCCCCCAGGCATAGGCCAGCGTGGCGCCGAGTTTCCAGCTGGGCGCGACCCGGTAGGACGCGCCCAGCTCGCCGCCGGCGATCCTGGCGTTCACGTTGGTGGCCTGGGACGACGGCCCCATCATGCCGCCCGAGGTGTAGTTGAACAGGATGAAGTCGTCGACGTAGCCCGCATAGCCCGACACCCAGGCGTCCAGGTCATCGGTACGGTATTGCGCGCCGAAGTCCAGCTGCGTCGTCTTCTCGGGCCGCACGCCGTCGAAGGCGTTGACGGAACCGGCCGGCCCGCGGTTGGGCGAGAACAGCTCCCAGTAGTCGGGGAAGCGCTCCACGTGTCCCAGGCCTACGTAGAGGGTGGCGGGCACGGCTTCGAGGTCATGCTCGTAGCGCAGGAAACCGCTGGGCAGCGTGTCGCGGCGGCGCTCGTCCGCGGTGGGATTGGGCATGGGCATCATCGAACCCGTGGTCTGGCGGAAGTCCTTGGCCGAGGCCCAGTCCACGCGCGCGCCGCCGATGACGCGGCTGCCGGGCGCGGCGCGCCAGGTCAGTTCGCCGAACAGCCCGGTATTGGAGAAGTCCGCGTCCTTGATCCACGACTGGCTGCGGTACGACATCGCGCCCATGCCGTTGCGGTAGCGATGGCGGCTCTGCTGGAAATCCATGCCGGTCACCAGCTCCACGTCGGCGGACAGGTTCCAGGTGCCGGCGAAGCGCCCGCCCCAGGTGGCGCGGTCCACGTCGGAAGCCATGCGCATGGGCATCGAACTCATCGGGTCGGGCGAGCGCAGCGTGTAGTTATCCATCACGTGGTCGGCGTAGTTGTAGTAGAGCTGCGCCTCGACCCGATCGAGCACGGTCCCGATGTTGCGCTTCTCGAAGCGCAGGCCGAAGGTCTCGCGCTTGAACTGCGCGCCGTCCATGCCGCGCCCGGCATAGCGCGCCTCGCCGTCGCCGGTGCCGGCGGTCAGTTCGTACAGCGTGTCGGCGTCGGGCGTGAAGCCCAGCGTGACGTCGGCGTTCCATTTGTCCCAGCGCGACGGCACCGTATTGCCGTCGCCGTCCTTGTAGTCCTGCGAGTGGGAATGGTTGGCCGTGAAGCGGGTGTAGACCTTTTCGTTGCCCACGGCCAGGTCGGCCGCCTGGTCGTTGCGGCCGAACGACCCGCCCAGCAGGCTGCCGTCGAATCGCACGCCGGCGCCGGTGAAGCGCGGCGTGTCGCGGTCGAACTTGATGGTGCCGGCCGACGCGCCCGGCCCCCACAGCACCGTCTGCGGTCCCTTGATGACGGTGAGCTGGTCGAAGTTCTCCGGAGAGATATAGGAGCTGGGCGCGTCCATGCGGGCGGGGCAGGCGCCGGGCATGGAGGCGCCGTTGGTCAGCAGGTTCAGGCGCGAGCCGAACATGCCGCGCAGCACCGGATCGCCGTTGGTCCCGCCGTTGCGTATGGCCGAGAAGCCGGGAATGGTCTTGAGATAGTCGGTGCCGTCGCTGGCCGGCAGCGGCTGGCGCGGGATTTTCGGATCGGTGGTGAAGGTCAGCGGCGCGCTGGGCGCCACGCCGGTGATGACCACCGTGTCCATGGTGGGAGCGGCGTTGGCGTCGGCGGCCTGCGCGCCTGCCGGGAACAGGGCGGCCAGCGCGGCGGCCAGGCCGGCCGTGCGCAGGAGTTCGTCTTTCTTGTACATGTCGGGCTCTATCGGAATTCTTGTCGGACACCCGCGTGCGACGGCCGCGCCAAAGCAGCGCCGCTGCGCAGTGTCGGGAATCAGGTCGGCGCGCGTGCGTGCCTGCGCGCGCGGCCGGCGGCCGCGCACGCAACGCATCGAAGGCGCAGGAAGACGGTCAGGCGGACGGCGGCGGGGCGCGCGATTTCTGCGGCAGCCGCGCCAGCGCGCTGGAGAAATGGACCGCGACGCTCGGGCGCGGCAGGACGGGCGCAGCCTCGGGCAGCAGCCATGCCAGCACGAAAAGCTCGGGCAGCGTGGCGCCGGACAGCATGGCGCAGCCGGCGACGCAGCAATGCGGCAGGGAGCCGCTGTGCTGGCTGGCGTCCTGGGTGGCGCCGGAGATATCGAGGGAGACGACGCGCGGCCCGCTGGCCGTGCAGACGATGGTGGTGGCGGTCTTGCCTGGCGCGGGGCCCGGCGAGGCCATCGAGGAAGATGCGATCAACGCCTGGAACACGAACAGCAGCGCTGCCGCAAGCGCGACCCACCGTCTGTTGGCGTTGATAGCTGTATGCATTCGTATTTCCCGATGAGCGCAGATGGTATCACGCAGGGGCGTAGCAGACGCCCCGGGGAAATCCGGGCCGATATGATCTGGAACAAGAACCGGCGCCGCAGCGCGGATGCGGCGGCGCCGGGCGCTTCAGCGCGTCACGGCGTGACGATGTTGAACCAGAACTCGAAGTTGTCGAGCGCGGCGAACATGTCGGTGATCTTCTGCTGGTCGCCGCTGACCTGCACGTCGCCCTTGGCGATGGCGTCCTTGAGCGTGGTTTCCTTGAGCATCATGCGGTTGAGCGTGTCGCGGCTGAGCGTCATGCTGGCCGTGGGCTCCTTGGCCTGCTTGCCCTCGGTATGGTTGAGCACGCTGTTGACCATCTCCAGCGTGTACTTCTGCCTGGTGTCGGTGAAGTCCAGGTTCAGCACCACGTGCTTGCCCGCCGCCTTGTCACGGTTCAGGCGCACCGCGAAATAGTCGAACAGCATGTCCAGCGTCATCGCGCGCACCGTGTCCGCGCTAGCGGTGTCCGGCGTCGGCAGCTTCTGCACGCCTTCGCGCAGTTCCTTGGCGCCGGTCAGGTAGAAGTTGCGCCACGGCCCGCTCTCGGCCTGGTAGCCCATCTGTTCGAGCGCGTCGGCCTGCAGGTTCCTGGCCTCCTGGTTGTTCGGATCGGCGAAGACCGCGTAGTTCACGACTTCGGCCACCCAGCGGTAGTCGCCACGCTTGTAGTACTCGCGCGCCTTCTTCAGGATGGCCGGCACGCCGCCCATCATGTCGACGTAGCGCTTGGAAGACTCTTCGATGGGCAGGGTGTGCAGCGTGGCGGGATTGCCGTTGAACCAGCCGAGATACAGCACGTAGGTGGCGCGCACGTCATGGTTCACGGAGCCGTAGTAGCCGCGGTTCGAGAACTTGGTGGCGATGGACTCGGGCAGCTTGACCTTCTCGGCGATTTCTTCCTTGTTGTAGCCCATGTTGGCCAGGCGCAAGGTCTCGTCGTTGATGTAGCGGTACATATCGCGCTGCATGCCGAGCTGTTCCTGGACTTCCTTCTTGCCCCACACCGGCCAGTGGTGCATGGCGTACATGACTTCGACGTCGTCGCCCCACAGCGCGAGCGCCTGGTTCAGGTACTTGGACCAGGCCAGCGGATCGCGGATCTTGGCGCCGCGCAGCGAATACGTGTTGTGCAGCGTATGGGTGGAATCCTCGGCCGTATTCAGCGCCTTCTTTTCCTTGATGTAGTAGAGCATCTCGGCCGGCGCTTCGCTGCCGGGCGCATAGAGGAATTCGTAAGTCAGGCCGTCGATGGTGCGCGTCTCGCCAGTCTTTTCGATGATGTCCGTAGGCGGAATCAGCGTGACGGTCCCGGCCGAGGTGGTCGTGCCCAGGCCCGCGCCGACCTGTCCGGTGGCGCTGGGCGCCAACAGGTTGCCGTACATATAGGAAGCGCGGCGGCTCATGGCGTTGCCGGCCATCACGTTCTCGGCGACGGCGTGTTCCAGAAAGCCCAGCGGCGCATAGATCTTGACCTTGCCGGCCTTGACGTCGGCCTCGTCCACCACGCCGCGCACGCCGCCATAGTGGTCGACGTGGCTATGGGTGTAGATCACCGCCACCACGGGCTTCCTGGGACGGTGCTGGTAATAGAGGTCCAGGGCGGCCTTGGCGGTTTCCGCCGAAATGAGCGGGTCCATGATCGTCAGGCCTTCCTTGCCCTCGACGATCGTCATGTTCGACAGGTCGTAGTTGCGCACCTGGTAGATGCCGTCGGTGACCTGGAACAGGCCCGAGATGTTCAGCAGCTGGGACTGGCGCCACAGGCTGGGATTGACGGTGTCCGGCGCCGGCGCGCCTTCCTTGATGAAGTCGTACTTGGCCGGGTCCCATATCAGGTTGCCCTGCTCGCCCTTGATGACGGTGGCCGGCAGCGGCGCGATGAAACCCTTGTGCGCCAGGTCGAACGAGGTCTTGTCGTCGAACGGCAGTTCCTTGAGCAGGGCCGCGTTGGCGTCCCTGGTCGCGGCCTCCGCGGGCTTGGCCTGCTCGGCCGACCATGCGCCGCCGGCCAGCGAAAACGCCAGCGCGGTCAACGCCGCCTGCGCCAGCCGTCTCTTGGGCGCGCGGGAACGTGTTTGGATATCGGGAAAAACAGCTGCACCGCGGTCTAACTTCATCATGACATGCGCTCCAGACGTGTGGAATGGATGGCCGCGCGGTAACGCGGGATCAGTCAGGCAATGAGGTCGTGCAAATGTGTGCGTTGTTTGCATAAATCGTACACAAGATTTCGCGTAATACAACGGCCAATGCTACAAATGCAACGGCGCCGCGCGATGGCCGCGCCCCTTTCTTTCCACGATGCACATTCTGTGCGGGAGCGACGATGATCGAACGGCGTGGCGCGGCATCCGGCGGCAAGCGCAAGATCGGCCTGCTGGCCGTGCTCACCTTGCTGGCGGTCCTGGGCGTGTGCGTGGGCTTCGGCAACGCGCTGTATTCCGGGTACCAGGTGCAGAAGGCGCAGGTGCTGGCGAACTCGCTGGCGTCCAACCGCGTCTATGCCGAAAAGCTCGCGCAGGTCATCGACGTCTATGTCGACGCCGTGCATCTGCAGCTGCGCGCGGGCGCGCGCCAGCTAGCGCTTCTGGAAAACGATGCGCCCGCCGCGCGCGCCGAACTGCAGCGCCTGGCCAGCCAGGCCGACGCCGTGCACGCGGTCTGGCTGGCCGACGCCGAAGGCCGCGTCATCGACGGCACCGCCGGCGGCGTGCGGCGCCTGGCCGAGCTGGGCGTGGACGAATTGCGCGCGGGCCAATGGATATGGCTGCGTCCGGCCGGCGCGGCGCTGGTCGTGGTGGAGCCGGTGATGCGCGGCGGCGGCGCGGCCGGCTATGTGGCCATGGCGGTGGCGCTCGACGCAGGCAGCGGCATGGACCGCGTGATCAGCGGCCAGGTGCCGGCCGACGGCACCTCGGTGTTCCTGGTCAACCAGGCGGGCGACGTGCTGTATCGCCGTCAAAGCGCCCGCAGCGCGCTGGTGCTGGCCCGGCTGGCGCCCATACGCGAGGCCGGCGCCGCGCCGCTGCAGGACGCGGCCGGCGAGACGGTGCTGACCGGCTACGCGCCGCTGGCGCAAGGACGCTGGGCCATCGTCACGCAGCGCACGCTGGACCACGTGCTTTCGCCGCTGCGCGCCCTGCTGGCGGAATCGTTGCGCTTCGCGGTGCCGGCCTTCGTGCTGACGCTGGCGCTGGTGTGCGCGCTGGCCTACGCGGTGGCGTCGCCGCTGTCGCGCCTGAGCCGCGCGCTGGTGCGCGGCCAGGACGCGGGCCGCGACCTGGACCGGCTGCCGGCCTGGTACGCCGAAGCCGACACGCTGCGCGAAGCCGTCAAGACCACGCTGGCCCAGCACCGGCGCGAGGTGGGTCGCCTCAACCGCGAAACCCTGACCGACCCGATGACCGGCCTGATGAACCGCCGCGCGCTGGACGAGGCGCTGGCGGACTACGAGGACAAGCAGGAGCCGTTCGCCGTCATCGCGCTGGACCTGGATCACTTCAAGCGCATCAACGACACCCATGGCCACGCGGTCGGCGACCAGGTGCTGATCGCGCTGGCGCAGGCGATGCGCGAGGGACTGCGCGGCCCTGACCGGCCGTTTCGCACCGGCGGCGAAGAGTTCATCGCCCTGCTGCCCACCGACCGGCCCGAACAGGCCGCGGAAGTCGCCGAACGCCTGCGCGCCGCGGTCGCCGCCCGGCCCATGCCCGAAGGCGTGGGCGCGGTGACCGTGTCGATCGGCGTGGCCCTGTGGCCCCGCGACGGCGCCGCGCCGCAGGCCGTGATCGAACGCGCCGACCAGGCGCTGTATGCATCCAAGCAGGACGGGCGTAATCGCGTCACGCTGTGGCGCGCATCGTGAGCCGGCCGCGCCTCGCGGCTGTTGCGGACGGACGACAACGTAACAGGCGGTAGTGCCCCGGCGGACGCGCTTTCCCGTGCGAGGATCGCCCTGTTCCCTCGTGCCATCCCCCGTTCGCCGCCCGGCGGCATCGCGAATGTGACGACATATTTCCTTGCGTGTTTATCGAAAGGAAATATTCCGTCACGTATTACCAATGCTTTCAATCGATAATTCTCGCGAGTAAATGCCACCGGATGGGGGGCCGCCCGCGATGAAAGTCCTGTCCATATTCGGCACGCGCCCCGAGGCGATCAAGATGGCGCCGCTGGTCGCGGCGCTGCAAAGCGAACCCCGGATCGACAGCGTCGTCTGCGTGACCGGCCAGCACCGCGAGATGCTGGACCAGGTGCTGGCGCTGTTCGAGCTGCATGCGCAGCACGACCTGGACATCATGGTGCCGAACCAGACGCTCAACGGACTGTATGCGCGCCTGATCAGCCGCGTCGACGGCGTGCTCGAGGCCGAACGGCCGGACTGCGTGCTGGTCCATGGCGACACCAGCACGGCCTCGGCCTGCGCGCTGGCCGCCTTCCACCGGCGCGCGCGCATCGGCCACGTCGAAGCGGGCCTGCGCACCGGCAACCTGGCGCTGCCCTTCCCCGAGGAAATGAACCGGCGCGTGGTCGACGCGGTCGGCGACTGGCTGTTCGCCCCCACCGCCGAATCGCGCGGCAATCTGCTGCGCGAAAACCTGGCGGGGCGGATCACCGTGACCGGCAATACCGTCATCGACGCGCTGGCCGCGACCTGCGCCAAGCTGGCCGCGCCCGGGCCGCTGGCGCGCGAGCTGGCCGCGCGCTACGCCTGGCTCGACCCGTCGCGCCGCCTATTGCTGGTCACCGGCCATCGGCGCGAGAGCTTCGGCGAGGGCTTTCGCAACATCTGCGCGGCGCTGGCGGGATTGGCGCGGCGCGACGACCTGCAGATCGTCTATCCGGTGCACCTGAATCCGCAGGTGCGCAACGTGGTCATGAAAGAACTCGGCGGCCTGGGGAACGTGCATCTGATCGAACCGCTGGACTACCTGGATTTCGTGTGGTTCATGCAGCGCGCCTATCTGATCCTGACCGATTCCGGCGGCGTGCAGGAAGAGGCGCCCTACCTGGGCAAGCCGGTGCTGGTGATGCGCGAGGTCACCGAACGTCCGGAAGCGGTGCGCGCGGGCACGGTGGCGCTGGTCGGCACCGACACGCAGCGCATCCTCGCCGAAGTGAGCCGGCTGCTCGACGATCCCGAGCTGCACGCGGCCTACTCGCGCCGCATCAATCCCTATGGCGACGGCCGCGCGAGCCGGCGCATCGTCGATGCGCTGTGCGGCCGCGCCGTCGCCGAATTCGATCCCTACGGCCCGGCCGCCGGCTAGTCCCTGTTCCCGCGATACCTCCCCTGCCCGGAGCCCTCATGTCTCACGCCCCGCACTCCTCCGCCCGCCTTCTCCGCCGCGCCCTGATGGCCGCCGGGCTGCTGCTTCCCCTGGGCGCCCTGGCCAGTCCCGCCGGCGACGCCTTGCGGCGCCAGACCGACGACTGGGTCGCGCGGGAGGTCAGCCTGGAGGATCTGGGCATACGCGAGCCGGTGGTGCTCAGCAACAGCGACGCGCGCCAGGAGTTCTATCTGCCGGTGCCGCGCAGCGCGCCCATCGCCGACGCCGCGCTCGAATTCGACGCGCGCTACGCCAAGGGCGAGCCGGGCCGCGCCAGCATGGTGTTGTGGGTGGACGGCGTGCCGCAGACCGCGCAGCGCATCGCCGACGGGGAAGGCTCGGCCGCGCGCAGCCTGAAGGTGGAGCGCCGCAGCCGCGAGACCGGCTTTCTGCGGTTGAGCGTGGACTGGCAATCGGACATCGGCCTGCGCCAGTGCGAGAGCAACCGCGCCACCGCCAATGCCCTGACGATCTCGCCGCGCACGCGGCTGAGCTACCGCTACGACGCTTCGGCCATCGACAGCCTGGACGAAGCCTGGGGCATGCTGCCCGCCCGGCCGGTGCTGATGGTGTCGGGCGCGCGGCTGGAGCAGCAGGCGTTCGACAGCGCCTGGCGCCTGGGCGTGGCGATGGAACGCAGCGGCAAGCGCGTGGCGGTCCGCGGCTTCCCGTCCGTGGGAGACGAGGTCGACACGCGCGGCCTGCAGGTCCCGGCCGGGCTGGGGCAGCTCGCGGCCTTCGCCGCGCTGGCCGGCGGCGACAAGCACAAGCTCGCCAACCCCGCCGAAATCGGCGCGCTGCTGGTGATGGGCGCGCCCGCGGTCAGCGGCGACGTGGTGATCGCCGACGCCGCCTTGCGCGCCCGCTACAAAGAGGCGCTCGACGCCTTGCAGGCGCAGTTCGACTCGGACGCCGACGCGGCCCAGGCCTACAAGACGTGGCGCGCGCGGCGCATGCCGCTGGCCGACCAGGCGCTGCAATCCCGCGAGATCCGCGTGCTGCCGCTGGGACGCCAGCCCGCCATCGCGGTGGCCGCCGATGCCGGCGCACAAGGCGCGGGCGCGTTCGATAACGCCTGGCGCCGCATCCTGGTGACCCGCCAGGTCCAGGTGCAGGCGGCCACCCCGCCGCAGGCGCTGGACCACGGCGGCCTGCGTCTGAGCACGCTGGGCGGCTCGTCGGCCAGCTTCGACGTGGTGGCGCGCGGAGACTGGAACCTCAGCTTTCCGCTGGCCGCCGTGTCGGCCGACGGCGGCATGCCCGAAGAACTGGTGCTGGACCTGGCCGCCGCGCCCGGCGCTTCGTCCACCCGGCCGGTGGCCTCGGTGTTCTGGAACGGCATCCTGCTGGGCGCCAGGCAGATGGACGCCGACGGCAAGCCCGAACGCCTGACGGCGCGCGTGCCCGGCTATGCGCTGGGCGTGACCAACACCGTGCGCGTGACGTTCCAGCGCCAGCCTGTCTCGGTGGACTGCAACGAGACGCCGCAGGGCTATCCCGTCAACGTGCTGCCCACCAGCCATGTGAAGCCCGGCCGCGCCCGGCCCGACGGCAGCTTCATCGGCCTGCTGCCGCTGCTGGCGGGCCATCCCGAACTGATCGTGCCCGACGCCTATCTGGCCGACGCCCCCGCGAGCCTCAAGCGCGTGATCGGCATCGCCGCGGCCAGCGGGCTGTCGGCCTCGCGCGCGGCGCTGTCGGTCGCGCCGGCCGGCCAGGCCGCCAGGCCGGGGCGTCCCTTCGTGGCGATGGAAGTGGCGCTGGACGGCGCCCAGCCGCAGGTCAAGGTCGCCGACCGCAAGCAGCTCACGGTCGCCGGCAAGCGCGCGACCTGGCTGGACATCTCGGGCCTGGACAAGCTCAGCACCGCCGAGGTCGTGAGCGCGGGCGGCCAGGACGGCGTGCTGTGGCACGCGCTGGGCCAGGAGCCGGGCCTGGACACGCCTTTCGTGCTCAACCGCGGCGACATCGCCATCATCGGCGCAGCCGGCCCGCTGGCCTGGATCGACAGCGCCAATCCCGGCGCCGGCCAGGCGCCGGGCGCGGGCGACAGCGCGTTCTTCGAATGGCGCCGCTATCTGTCGTGGGGCGTGCCGGCGCTGAGCGTCGGGCTGCTGGTGCTGCTGCTGATCCTGATCGCCGCGATGCGGATCAATCGCAGGAACAAGGGCCCCAAGTAATCCGGAGGCGGCGCCATGTCCTCGCTTTACTGGCCCTACCTCATCGCCGACTACTACCGCGGCCTGGAAATCGTGACCGCGGCGGTCGGCGTGATCATCCTGCTGTCGAGCCTGGACGACCTGTTCATCGACGCCTGGTACTGGCTGCGGCAGGCGCGCCGCGCGCTGACGGTCAAGCGCCGCTACGCGCCGCTGACCGCCGAACAGCTGCGCGCCAAGCCCGAGCAGCCGCTGGCCATCATGGTGCCGGCATGGCTGGAGTACGACGTGATCGCGTCCATGCTGGAGACCATGGTTTCCACGCTGGAATACAAGAACTACATGATCTTCGCCGGCACTTACCAGAACGACGAGCGCACCATCAAGGAAGTCGAGCGCATGCGGCGCCGCTACCGCCAGCTGATACGGGTGGAAGTGCCGCACGACGGCCCGACCTGCAAGGCCGACTGCCTGAACTGGATCGTGCAGGCGATCTTCGCGCAGGACGGCCGCCAGCCTGTGCCCTTCGCCGGCGTGATCCTGCACGACAGCGAGGACGTGCTGCACCCGCTGGAACTGAAGTACTACAACTACCTGCTGCCGCGCATCGACTTCATCCAACTGCCGGTCACCTCGCTGGAACGGCACTGGTACGAGCTGGTCGCCGGCACCTACATGGACGAATTCGCGGAATGGCACACCAAGGACCTGGTGGTGCGCGAAAGCCTGTCGAAGATGGTGCCCTCGGCCGGCGTGGGCACCTGCTTTTCGCGCCGGGCCCTGACCGAACTGGCGGCGGAAACCCAGAACCAGCCCTTCAACACCGACACGCTGACCGAGGACTACGACATCGGCGCGCGCCTGGCGCAGCGCGGCATGCGCCAGATTTTCGGCAAGTTCGAAGTGGAGTACGTCGCCCGCCGGCGCTCGTGGTTCGGCCTGGGCCCCGAGAAAGTCTCGGCCATCTCGATGCCGCTGGGCGTGCGCGAGTATTTCCCCAACACCTTCCGCACCGCCTACCGGCAGAAGGCGCGCTGGACGCTGGGCATCGGACTGCAGGGCTGGCAGCAGGTGGGCTGGACCGGCACGCTGGCCACCAAGTACCTGCTGTTTCGCGACCGCAAGGGGCTGGTCACCTCGTTCATCGCGATCCTGGCCTACCTGCTGCTGGCCAATTTCTTCCTGTTCTACCTGGCCGACCGCTACGGCTGGTGGACGGTGTATTACCCCTCGTACTTCCGGCCGGACGGCTGGCTGGTCACGCTGATGTGGGTCAACGCCGTCGCACTGCTGCTGCGGGTCGTGCAGCGTGCCTATTTCGTCAACCGCATGTACGGCTGGGAGCACGCCCTGCTTTCCATGCCGCGGATGATCGTGGGCAACTTCATCAACGCCATGGCGGCGGCACGCGCGTGGCGGCTGTTCATCGGCCATCTGATCACCGGCAAGCGCCTGGCGTGGGACAAGACCATGCACGACTTCCCGTCCACCGACCAGCTGAGCCAGCAGCGCCAGCGCCTGGGCGACCTGCTGCTGTCGTGGCAGGCCATCGACCACGCCGCGCTGGAACGCGCGCTGGAGATCCAGTCGCGCGAGAAACGCCCGCTCGGGGAGATCCTGATGGAACAGGGCTCGCTGGACCCGCATACCTTGCACGAAGCGCTCTCGTTCCAGCAAGGCGCCTCGGCCGACCCGCCCTCCCACAAGCCGTCTTCGCCATGACTATTCTTTCCCGCTCGCTGGCGATCGCCGCCCTGCTGACGTGCGCGGCGGCGGCCGGCGCCGCCGAACGGCCGCTCGACGGCGACGCCTACCAGCTCGCCGACCAGGCCTACAAACAGTACGACGCCGGCCACTACGAAACCGCCCAGGTCATGGCGGAGAACGCCATCCGGCTGCGGCCCGACGTGGCGCGGCTGCGGCTGCTCCTGGTCTACGCGCTGGAGAAACAGGGCAAGCGCCAGGAGGCGGCGCGCGCCGCCGACCGCGCGATCGCCGACGGCCTGGGCACGCCCGAACTGCGCCAGGCCCTGGCCGGCCTGCGGGCCGCGCCGGCCGCCGCCGTGCGCACGCCCGCGCCGCAATCCGCGCAGCAGCCCGCGCAACCGGCGCCCAGGACCGCCGCCCGCCCCGCCCCCAGGACCGCCTACCAGCGCGCCTATCCCGTGGCCGCGCGCGCCTACGCGGACTATGCGCGCCACGATTACGCCGCGGCTGCCGCCGGCGCCGAGCGCGCCTTCCGCGCCGTGCCGTCGCAAGGAGAATGGGCGTTGCTGTGGGTGGAATCGCTGGGCGCGCAGCAGCAGTTCGAAGCCGCCGGCCGCGCCGTCGACAGCGCGCTGGCGCTGGGCGCGCCCAACAAGGCCGCGCTGCGCGCGCGCAAGCAGGACTTGCAGCGGCAGATCGCCGCCAGCCGGATGCCGCCGGCTCCCGCCCCGGGCAGCGAGGCCGCCGCCGGCGCCTATGCCGCCTACGACCGCGGCGAATACCAGCAGGCCATCGCGCAGGCCCGCGAGGCCGTGGCGCAGGCGCCCGGCAATCCGGATTACGCCCGTCTGCTGACGACCACGCTGGCCGCGGGCAATCCGGCCCAGGCCGCCGAGGCGCGCGCCCGGCTGGACGACGAGATCGCCCGCCAGCCGGATTCGGCCGAACTGCTGGCGCAACGCGGCTACGTGCGCCAGCGCCTGGGCCAGCCGGCCGGCGCGGCGGACGATTTCGCCGCCGCGCGCGCCACCGGCAAGGCCCCGCCCCGCCTCATTCTGGACCAGGCCTATGCGCAATCGGCGATGGGAGACAACCGCGCCGCCACCGATACCCTCAAGCAGGCGATAGACCAGGACGACGCCGGCCAGCTGGGGCTGAACCCGCTGGAGCGCTACAACACGCGCAGCGCCATCGCCAACCTGTCGCGCGAATGGGGCGCGTCGTTCTCGGCCTCGTACCGCGGCGCGCGGCCGGCCAGCTCCAGCCTGGGCGGGGCCGCCATCAACACGCCCGGCGACGTGGTGTTCAGCACCGCCGAGATCTTCTGGCGCCCGCCCGAACTGAACAACCGCTGGGGCATGCTGGAAGCCTATGCGCGCAGCTCCAACACGCTGCACGACAGCGGCAGCACCTACGAATCGCGCCAGAACGTCGACCCCTGCACCGGCGAGCGCACGCCGGACGAACGCGACGACGAGGAGCGCTTCCGCGACAACCGCACGGCCTCGGGCATCCCCAGCACCATCGGCGCGCTGGGCCTGCGCTACCTGCTGGCCGACACCGGCGTGACCTTCGGCATCGAACGCCGCTTCTACCTGGGCTCGGCCACGCGCCAGGGCTATGCCTATCCCGAATCCAGCTCGGTCCAGTGCAATGCGCAAAAGGCCTTCCACCAGCAATACCCCGGCCTGGACGACCAGAGCGCGGTGGCGCGCTACAAGCTCAACGGCAACGCCGGCGGATGGATGACCTACGTCACCTATGGCTATTACCGGGGCCGCGAACTGCGCGTGGACACGCCCAGCTGGCTCACCATCGAGGGCTACGCGCAGGCCGGCTATGCCTGGGACGACAACAGCGCGCGCTATACCGCCTATTCGGTGGACTCGCGCGGCAACCGCCAGCAGGAACTGGGCAGCGCCTCCGGCCGCCTCAAGCGCGAGCAGGCTTTCCTGTCCGGCGAGCTGCGCGTGGGCCGAAGCTTCCGCGCGACCGCCATCAGCGACAAGCTGGTGCTGTTCCCCTACGCGGTGGTGGGCGCGGACTGGCTGTGGCAGAAAGACGTAGCCAAACTGGACGACATGCCGCTCTATGGCAGCCAGTCCGTGGTCCTGTCCAATCACGACAGTTCCTGGTCGCTGGGCGTGGGCCCGGGCTTCAACGTGCGCTACTGGTTCCGCGAAGACCACTACAACGCGCCCCGCTCCTACCTGGACCTGGGCGTGCAGTACCGGGCCAGCATCGGCGGCGGCGCGAGCGACCGCGCCAAGGGCTGGTTCATGAACATGACGCTGTCGTATTGACGCGCCGCGGCGCTACGGCGGCCATTGCCGCCTGAGGCGCTCGGCCTCGGGCGTGGGTCCGATGAGCCAGGGATCGGCGGCGAAGGCGGCCACGCGCTGCGCGCGATAGCCGCGCGCGATGCGCAGCTGCCTGCGGACGCGCGCGGCGTCGGCCGAGCGCGCGCGGAAGGTGGTGCCGTCCTGCCGTTCCGAGGGCAGTTCCTCGAACAGTTCCACGATCAGGTCGAACGGCGCGCGCCGCGCCAGCAGCATGCGGTGCAGCGGCTCCAGCGCATCGTAGGCGGCCATGCCCGCCACGCCCACGCCGTCCTGCAGCATGGGATGCAGCGGCGCCGCGTCCAGCAGCTCGCTCCACAGGTCAGCCAGGCTCAACGGCCCGGGCAGCTTGCTGTGATAGGTGGAGATCGGCAGGGCCGCGCCGGCCTGCTGCGCCAGCGGCGCGCACAGGCCGGCCAGCCATTCGCGCAGGCGCTGGCGGCGCTGTGGCGCGGCCCAGCTGTGCTGCTCGATTTCGTAAGGGATGTACCAGCCGCGAAACGCCGCGCGCCGCGGCCAGGGCGAGGAGCCGGCATAGTCCAGCGCGGCCGCGCCCGCCGCCTGCAGGAATGCGGCCAGCGCCGCGTCGTCGGGATCGCCCAGCTGCCGCCACCAGCGCTCGTCGTAGGGCAGGCCCAGCTGCAGGCCCATGCCCAGGCGCTCGGCCTCGTCGAAGATCAGCCCCAGCGTGGCGGCCGGCAGCTGCCACGGCCGGGGTCCGCCGCTGGCGCCCACCCATTGGATGACGATCTCGCGGAAACCCAGCCCGTGCATGGCGGCGATGCGTTCGCGCCATGCCTGCGGCGCCAGGTCCAGGTGGCTGGGCCACAACTGCCAGAACGTGCTTTGCGGCGACCAGGCGGGCGCGCATGCGGGCAGGCCGGCGGCGGCCGCCGCCAGGCCCAGGCCGCACAACAGGCGCCGCCGGCCGGAAGATGCGGGCTGGGACTGCCGGGCGATGGGAATCAGCCCGCGCGGTTGCCGAACATGCCCGACAGCGAGGCCAGCAGGTCGGCCGGGTTGAACTGCGGGCTGGCCGGCACCGCGCCGTCGGGCGTGGCCTGGTCCACCAGCTGCGGCAGCAGCGAGGCCAGCGAGCCCAGCACCGAATTCGTGTCCTGGCCGGTCTTGGCGGCCAGCTCATTGACCACGCCGGGGTCCAGCACCGAGCCCAGCTGGTCGGCGCTGACCGGCAGGTTCTGGCCGGTGCTTACCCAGGAGGAAACGATCTCGCTCAGGCCGCCCTTCTGGAAGGCGGCGATCAGTCCCGCCAGTCCGCCCGGGTAGTTGTTCAACTGCTCGATCAGCGCGGGCAACAGCGACGCCGAGCCCCCTTGCTGATTGCCGCCGGCCATCGAGGCCAAGGTATCCAATAGGCTCATCATCGTGCTCCAGAAAAATCGGAAAACCAGTATAGGCCCGAGTCCGGCGCGGCGGGCGTCATCCGGCGCTCGCGGTTGCAGATCTTTGCAAAGCTTGTCGTTGCCGGCCGTTTCAGTCGACCGCCTTGGGCTGGCCCGCCCGCAGCGCCTGCAGCGACTTCAGGCCGGCGCGCCCGTCCGCGGGCAGGCCCAGCTCGCGCTGCGCCGCCTGCAAGGCGGCCCGGGTGCGCGCGCCTATCATGCCGTCGGGCTCGCCCACGTCATGGCCCCGCGCGATCAGCAGGCGCTGCAGTTCGCGGCGCTGGGCCCGCGACAGGCCCGGGTCGTCGGTCGGCCAGGCCTGGACCAGCGGCCCGCCGCCGCGCAGCCGGTCCGACAAATGGGCAATGGCGAGCGCGTAGCTTTCGGCGGCGTTGTAGGAATACAGGGCGTCGAAATTGCGCGTGACCAGAAAGGCCGGACCGTTGCGTCCCGCCGGCAGCAGCAGGCCGGCCGGCGCGTCGCCCGCCGGCAAGGGCCGGCCGTCCGCGCGCGCCACGCCGCGCTGCGCCCAATAGGACATCGGGCGCTTGTTCTTGCGGCCGGACACGCCGGCGTCCAGGCCGGCGGGCAGCCGGACCTCGTAGCCCCAGTCCAGGGCCGGGTTCCAGCCCGCGCGCTTGAGGAAATTGGCGGTCGAGGCCAGCGCGTCCGGCACGCTGTCGACCAGGTCGCGGCGGCCGTCGCCGTCGAAATCCACCGCCAGCCGCAGGTAGGTGGACGGCATGAACTGGGTCTGGCCGAACGCGCCGGCCCAGGACCCCGTCAGGCGTTCCGGCGCCATGCCCTCGTCCTGGATGATTTTCAGGGTGGCATAGAACTCGCCGCGGAAATAGGCCTGGCGGCGGCCGAAGCAGGACAGCGTCGACAGCGAGACCAGCAGCGGCCGTCCGCCCAGCGTGCGGCCGTAATTGCTTTCCACGCCCCAGACGGCGGCCACGGTGGCCGGGTCCACGCCATAGCGCGAGGCGGCCCGCTGCAGCTCGGCCTGCCAGCGCGCCATCGCCGCCTGGCCGTCGGCCACGCGTTCGTCGTCGACCAGTCCGGCCATGTAGTCCCAGATGGGCGTTTTGAATTCGGGCTGCGCGTCGAGCAGGCCGATCACCGCCATGTCGGGCGCCAGGCCCGCGGTATGGGTGTCGAAGGTCGCGCCCGACACGCCGGCCTTGAGGGCCGGCCCGCGCAGCTGCGCCAGGCAGGCCGCGAAGGGCTCGGCGGCCTGGGCCGCGAAAGCCGGCAGCGCCAGCGCGGCGCAGGCCAGCAAGGCGTGGGCAGGGATACGCTTGCGCATGGGTTCAGCCCTCCTGCAGCGCCGCGAGCTCGGCGTCGTCGAAGCCGGCGGCGCGGCGCGCCTCCAGGTTGAACGGCCCGCGCAGGCGCGGCGCGCCGTGGCGCCTGGCCAGTTCCGCGTAACAGGCGACGGGGTCCAGGCCCGATTGTTCGCACAGGCGCTTGTACCAGGCGTTGCCGATGGCGACGTGGCCGATCTCGTCGGCCAGGATGATGTCGACGATGGCCGCGCTTTCGCGGTCGCCGGCCCCGGCCAGCTTGTCGCGGATCAGCGGCGAGGCGTCCAGGCCGCGCGCCTCCAGCGTGCGCGGCACCAGCGCCAGGCGCGCCAGCAGATCGTCGCGCGTGCGCTCCGCCATTTCCCACAGGCCGTTGTGGGCGGGGAAATCGCCGTAGGCGTGGCCCAGGGCCTCCAGGCGCTGCCTGAGCAGATCGAAGTGATACGCCTCTTCGCGCGCCACGCGCAGCCAGTCGCGATAGAAGGCCTCGGGCATGCCTTCGAAGCGCCACATGATGTCCAGCGCCAGGTTGATCGCATTGAACTCGATATGGGCCAGGGCGTGCAGCAGCGCCGCGCGCCCTTCCTGCGTGGCCATGGAACGCTGCCGGACTTCGGACGGCGCAACCAGCGGCGGCCGCGCCGGGCGGCCCGGCAGCGCGGCGTCGGGCGTGAACACCGCGTCGCAGTCCAGCGTTGCGGCGTCCGAAATGGCGCGCACCGCGGCCAGCTTGTCCTGCCACGCCGTGGCGGCCAGCGCCGCCAGGGCCTGTCCGCGCAGGCAATCGCGCCCATTGCCGCCAGCCGGCGGCGCCGTCTTGATATCCATACTCCATCCCGCGCCGGAAAACGGCGCCTCGCCAAAAAACGCCACGGCTTCAACGCCGTGCAAGCACGGAGACTTTATCATCCGCCTATGGATTCCCTGCGCCTGACCATAGAAACCGACCTGGCCCGCATCGACGCCGGACAGTGGGATGCCCTGGCGGGCGACCAGCCCTTCCTGCGCCACGCCTTCCTGCACGCGCTGCACGAGACCGGCTGCGCCGCGCCCCAAACCGGCTGGGCGCCCCACTACCTGGCGCTGTGGCGGGACGACGCGCTGGCCGCGGCCGCGCCGCTCTACCTCAAATCGCATTCCCGCGGCGAGTACGTGTTCGACTACGCCTGGGCCGACGCCTTCCAGCGCCACGGCATGCGCTACTACCCCAAGCTGCTGTCGGCCGTTCCGTTCACGCCCGTGACCGGCCCGCGGCTGCTGGCGCGCACCGACGAGGACCGCGACACGCTGGTGCGCGGGCTGGTCGCCTTCGCCGAAGAAATCGGCGTGTCCTCGCTGCACCTGCTGTTTCCGGACGACGCCGACCTGCGCGCGCTGCGCGCGGCCGGCTTCATGGTGCGCGAAAGCGTGCAGTTCCACTGGACCAACCCGGGCTATGCGGACTTCGAGGCCTTCCTGGCCGCGATGAGCCACGACAAGCGCAAGAAGATCCGGCAGGACCGCAAGAAGGTCGCCGCCGCCGGCCTGGACTACCGCTGGCTGCGCGGCGAGCAGATCGGCGCGGCCGAACTCGGCTTTTTCTACGAGTGCTACTGCCGCACCTACTTCAGCCACGGCAACCCGCCCTACCTGAGCCGCGAATTCTTCGAACGCGCGCATCGCGAACAGCCCGAGGCCTTCGTGCTGATCCTGGCCCAACGCGACGGCGTACCGGTGGCGGCCGCGCTCAACCTGGCCGGCGGCGACGCGCTCTACGGCCGCTACTGGGGCGCGACCGAGTACGTGCCGGGGCTACATTTCGAGACCTGCTACATGCAGTCGATCGCCTATTGCATCGCGAACGGCATCGCCCGCTTCGAGGGCGGCGCGCAGGGCGAGCACAAGATGGCCCGCGGCCTGCTGCCGACCCCCACCTGGTCGGCCCACTGGGTCGCCCACCCCGGCTTCGCCGACGCGATACGGGGCTTTCTGGACGAAGAGACGGTTGCGGTGGCGGATTATCTTGGAGAACTGGAAACGCACACGCCGTTCAAGCGGGTGGGTTGAGGTGGATGGCGTGGCGGGAGCCGGCGCTTGGCTCTTGCCACGAAAGGCGGCGGCTGCGCCGCCTGATGGGTTTCGCGCGCTCGCGATCGGTGTTCTTGCTTAAGGGCTCTCGCGCTGCACCCATCCTACACGCCCACGTCGGCGCGGACGCAGGCGTGCAGGCCAAGGCACGTAGGATGGGTGCAGCGCGGCAGTTCCTGGGCAAGAACCCAATCATCGAACGCGCGTAACCCATCGGCCGGTGGCAGCCGGTATTTGCGTCTGCCGCGAAAGGCGGCGGCTGCGCCGCTTGATGGGTTTCGCGCGTTGGATGTTGGAGTTCTTGCTCAAGAATTCTCGCGCTGCACCCATCCTACAGAAACCGGTCCAGCAGCTTGCGGCTGTGCTTGTCCAGCGACTGGATGTCGCGCACCAGATAGAAGATGCCGTGGCTGTCGGCGATCAGCAGGGTCTGCGGGCTCAGGCGCCGGATGTCCTCTTCGCCGCGCAGCGTGAACGAGGTCGGCCCGCGGTCGGTTTCGACCTTCCAGACGCTGGGCGTGGCGAAGCTGGACACGCTGGCCAGCTTGCGGATCTCGGGCATGAATTCCCGGCGCTGCAACTCTTCTTCGACCAACGCGCGCGCGGAGGCGGGCAGGTCGGACAGCTGTTCGATCCAGAGCAGTTCGCGGCCTTCGCCGGTCACCAGCGACAGGCCGCGGCCGGCCTCGCTGATCGGGAAGGCGCGCACCGGGATGACGCCCTCGTGGACCTCGCCCTCGGCGGACTGGAACTCCAGGCGCCCGAAGGCGTTGCGGCGCAATTGAAACGGCGGCAGGGTCATGGCGGTCATCCCGGTTGGCGTCAGGCCACGGCGGCCATGTCTTCACTGCCCGACGCCTGGGCGTCGGCCTCGGCCTGGCGCGCCTGCGCCTGATAGAGCCGGTAGTAGGCGCCCTCGCGCGCCATGAGTTCCTCGTGCGGCCCCTGCTCCACGATCTGGCCGCGGTCCAGCACCACCAGCCGGTCGGCCTTGCGCAGCGTGCTCAGGCGGTGGGCGATGGCGATCGTGGTGCGTCCGCGCACCAGGTTGTCGAGCGCCTTCTGGATTTCCTTTTCGGTGGTGGTGTCGACCGACGAGGTGGCCTCGTCCAGGATCAGGATGCGCGGGTCGATCAGCAGCGCGCGCGCGATCGAGATGCGCTGGCGCTCGCCGCCCGACAGCGCCTGGCCGCGCTCGCCCACCAGCGAGTCGTAGCCGTGCGGCAGCCGCAGGATGAACTCGTGCGCGTGCGCGGCGCGCGCCGCGGCCACGATCTCGTCGCGCGTGGCCTCGGGCTTGCCGTAGGCGATGTTCTCGGCGATGGTGCCGAAGAACAGGAAAGGCTCCTGCAGCACCAGGCCGATGTTGCGCCGGTAGTCGGCCACGCGCACCGAACGGATGTCGGCGCCGTCGACCAGCACCGCGCCTTCCGACACGTCGTAGAAGCGGCAGATCAGGTTGATCAGCGTGCTCTTGCCCGAACCGCTGTGGCCGACCAGGCCTATCATCTCGCCCGGCTCGATGTTCAGGTTCAGGCCGCGGATGACCTGGCGGTTGCCGTAGCGAAAGCCCACGTCGCGCAGTTCGATGCGGCCGTCGATGTGCGGCAGCCGGGCCGGATTCTGCGGCTCCGGAACGCTGGAGACGTGGTCCAGGATGTCGAAGATGCGCTTGGCGCCGGCGGCTGCCTTCTGCGTGACCGACACGATGCGGCTCATCGAATCCAGGCGCGTGTAGAAGCGGCCGATGTACGCGAGGAACGCGGCCAGCACGCCGACGGTGATCTGCTTTTGCGACACCTGCCAGATGCCGAAGATCCACACCACCAGCAGGCCGACTTCCGTCAGCAGCGTGACCGTGGGCGAGAACAGCGACCAGGTGGTGTTGACCCGGTCGTTGACTTCCAGGTTGCGGTTGTTGGCCTCGCGGAAACGCGCGACCTCGCGCTTTTCCTGGGCGAAGGCCTTGACCACGCGGATGCCGGGTATGGTGTCGGCCAGCACGTTGGTGATTTCCGACCAGATGCGGTCGACCTTCTCGAAGCCGTGGCGCAGCCGGTCGCGCACCGCGTGGATCATCCAGATGATGAAGGGCAGCGGCACCAGCGTGACCAGCGCCAGCCAGGGATTGATCGACACCAGGATCACCGCCGTCATGACGATCATCAGAATGTCGGTGGCGAAGTCCAGCAGGTGCAGCGACAGGAACACGCAGATCCGGTCGGTCTCGCTGCCGATGCGCGAGATCAGGTCGCCGGTGCGCTTGCCGCCGAAGTATTCCAGCGAAAGCTGCTGCAGGTGTTCGTAGGTGGTGGTGCGCAGGTCGGCGCCGATGCGCTCGCTGACCCAGGCCAGGATGTAGGTACGGGCCCAGCCCAGCCCCCAGGCCAGGAAGGCCGACGCCAGCAGGCCGCCCAGGTACAGGCGGACCTTGCCGTAGTCGATGGGCGCGCCGTTCTGGAACGGGATCAGCACGTCGTCCATCAGCGGCATGGTCAGGTACGGCGGCACCAGGGTGGCCGCCGTGCCCATCAGCGTCAGCAGGAAACCGGCCAGCAGCGGGCCGCGGTAGGGCCGCGCGAAACGCCACAGGCGCAGCAGCGCCCAGGTGGAGGACGGCGCCGCCTGTTCCTGCTTGCACGTGGGGCACTCCTGCGCCCCCGCGGGAATGGCGTTGTTGCAGATCGTACAGGTGCGTTCGGCCGGCTCCTCGGCGGGGCGGCCGGACAGGCGGATGGCCTGCTGGGCCTCGAACTGCGCCAGCAGGCGCAGCGCGGCCGGGTTGCGGGCCAGGGTGAAGCGCCACGCGCCCAGGCGGGCGGCGTCGTCGTGCAGCTCCAGCAGCGCGGCGCCGGCGTGGTCGCTCAGGCCCAGCTTCAGCCCGGGGCCATAGGCCCAGGATTCCCAGCCGGCGTCGTCGGCGCGACGGGCCAGCAGGCGTCGGTCGGTGGCGGCGACCAGGCCGGGCCGGAATTGCAGACGGGCGTCCAGATCGGTCTCGACCCAGGCGAGCAGGCTCTCGCCATCGGCCAGTTCGGCGCGGATTTCATCCTGCCAGCGGGCAGGAACGGCAGCGGCCAAGCCGGAAAACAGGTGTGTTTTTTTCATTGAAGCGCATACCGGGCCAGGACTCTGCCCTACGAGGCCACCGGTTCGCCACCGGGAGGGGCGGGAAACGTGTCCCTTCCTTACAACACAACGAGTTAACGCCCTGAAGGCGTCGTATAGTATCAGCCGATTTTTCTAATTAGGAATATCTGGGATCCCCCGACTCGTTGGCATTATTCTAAAGGCGCAACCCCAATAAATTCGCGGTCTAGCATAGGGGCGTCCGCGCGTGCCAACCTGCTTCTTCAGCAAATTAAAACATGAAAAAGAAAGACATTGAATTTCTCGATGTCGTGGCTTTGCGCGGCCCGAACATTTGGACGTATCGCCCGGTTCTGGAAGCATGGGTGGATATCGGAGAGCTGGAGGACTATCCCTCCAACACGATTCCCGGCTTCTACGAACGCCTGACCGCATGGCTGCCCACGCTGATCGAGCACCGCTGCAGCCCGGGCGTGCGGGGCGGGTTCCTGTCCCGCGTGCGCGAAGGCACCTGGCCGGGCCACATCCTGGAGCACGTCACGCTGGAGCTGCAGAACCTCGCGGGGCTGCGCGGCGGCTTCGGCAAGGCCCGCGAAACCTCCACCCGCGGCGTCTACAAGGTGGTCGTGCGCGCCTGGCAGGAACAGGTCACCCGCGCCGCGCTGCAAGAGGCGCGCGACCTGGTCATGGCCGCCATCGAAGACCGCCCCTACGACGTGCCCGCCGCCGTCTCCAAGCTGCGCGGCCTGATCGACCAGCACTGCCTGGGTCCCAGCACCGCCTGTATCGTGGACGCCGCCGACGACCGCGACATCCCGTACATCCGCCTGTTCGAGGGCAACCTGGTGCAGTTCGGCTACGGCTCGGCGCAGCGCCGCATCTGGACGGCCGAGACCGACCGCACCGGCGCCATCGCCGAAGGCATCTCGCGCGACAAGGACCTGACCAAGGAGCTGCTGTCCACCTGCGGCGTGCCGGTGCCCGAAGGCCGCCTGGTCGACAGCGCGGAAGACGCCTGGGCGGCGGCCGAGGACATCGGCCTGCCGGTGGTCGTGAAACCCTATGACGGCAACCACGGCCGCGGCGTATTCACCAACCTGGTCACGCGCGAGGAAGTGGAATCGGCCTACCGCGTGGCGGTGGACGAAGGCAGCGGCGTGATCGTCGAACGCTTCGTGCTGGGCAACGAGCACCGCCTGCTGGTGGTCGGCGACCGCATGGTGGCCGCCGCCGCCGGCGAGCCGGCCTGGGTGACGGGCGACGGCAAGTCCACCATCGCCGAGCTGATCGACAGCCAGATCAATACCGACCCGCGCCGCGGCCGCACCGAAAACCACCCGCTGAATCCGGTGCGCCTGGATTCGGCGGCGCGCCTGGAGATCGCGCGCCAGGGCCTGTCCGAGGACGGCGTGCCGGCCGAAGGCCAGCGCGTGCTGGTGCAGCGCAGCGGCAACGTCGCCTTCGACGTGACCGACCGCGTGCATCCCAGCGTCGCCGCCACCGTGACCCTGGCCGCGCGCATCGTCGGCCTGGACATCGCCGGCGTGGACCTGGTGGCCGAAGACATCTCGCGCCCGCTGGACGAGCAGCGCGGCGCCATCGTCGAGGTCAATGCCGGCCCCGGCCTGCTGATGCACCTGAAGCCGGCCGACGGCGCGCCGCGCCCGGTGGGCCGCGCCATCGTCGACCACCTGTTCCCCGAGGGCGACAGCGGCCGCATCCCCATCGTGGGCGTGACCGGCACCAACGGCAAGACCGTGGTGGCGCGCCTGGTGGCGCGACTGCTGCACCTGTCGGGCAAGCGCACCGGCCTGGCCTGCAGCGAAGGCCTGTACCTCGACCGCCGCCTGGTGCAGAAAGGCGACCGCGCCGATTTCGATTCCGGCACGCGCCTGCTGATGAACCGCAACCTGGACGCCGCCGTCATCGAGAACGACAGCGGCGTGATCCTGGGCCAGGGCCTTTCCTACGACCGCTGCCAGGTCGGCGTGGTCACCAATATCGACGACGCCGACCACCTGGGCGACTTCGACATCAACGACACGGAGCGCATGTTCAATGTGTTCCGCACCCAGGTCGACGTGGTGCTGCCCGGCGGCGCGGCGGTGCTCAACGCGCGCGATCCGCAAGTGGTGGAGATGGCCGAGCTGTGCGACGGCGCGGTGATCTTCTTCGGCATCGACCCCGCCCTGCCCGCCATCGCCGCGCACCTGGCCCAGGATGGCCGCGCCGTGTTCGTGCGCGACGGCGCCATCGTGCTGGCGCAAGGCGCGCGCGAGGAAAAGCTGGCCGCCGTGGCCGCCATTCCGCTGACCCACGGCGGGCGCGTGGCCTTCCAGGTCGAGAACGTGCTGGCCGCGGTCGGCGCGGCCTGGGCGCTGGACATTCCGGTCGAACTGATCCGCGCCGGCATCGAGACCTTCGACATCGACCAGGCCGACGCGCCCTGGCAGTTCACGCTGTTCGAACGCAACGGCAGCACCGTGGTGGTCGACGACGTGCACAACGCCTCGGCCCTGCGCCCGCTGATCGCCGCCATCGACCAGTTCCCGTCGGCGCGCCGCGCCGCCGCCTATTCGGCCGGCGCCGACCGGCGCGACCAGGACCTGGTCGAACAAGGCAGGCTGCTGGGCGACGCCTTCGACCGCGTGGTGCTCTACGACGACCTCACGGTGCGGAGCAAGCGCCCGCCGGGCCAGGCGCGCGCGCTGCTGCGCCAGGGCCTGGCGCAGGGTTCGCGGGTGCAGGAAGTGCTGGACGAGCCCGACCACGGCAAGGCGATCGACAGCCTGCTCAAGGGCATCGTCGCGGGCGACTTCATCCTGCTGCAATCGGACGAGGCGTTCTCCGGCCCCACCATCGACCTGGTCCGCCGCTGGATTCAGCAATACTGACAATATCCGCGCGCGCCCTGCGCATCGCGCGGGCGCGCGCGAGCTAGACAGGAATACCTGCCATGGAAGTTTCCCGTATCCGAGCCTTGCGCGGTCCCAATCTGTGGAGCAAGAACACGGCGATCGAGGCCATCGTCTCCTGCGCCGACGCCGAGTGCTCCATCGACAACCTGCCCGAGTTCGAAGCGCGCCTGCGCGCGCGGCTGCCGCAGACCGGGGTGCTGCGCCCCGAAGGCCACCAGGGCGCGGTGTCCATCGCCCACGTGCTGCAGATCGTCGCGCTGACGCTGCAGGCCCACGCCGGCTGCCCGGTCACGTTCGGCCGCGTCGCCTCCACCATCGAGCCCGGCGTGTTCCAGGTGGTGGTGGAATACAGCGAGGAGGAAGTCGGCCGGCTGGCCATGGAGCTGGCGCAGACGCTGGTGCGCGCCGCGCTGGACGACGCGCCGTTCGACCTGGCCGACGCCCTCAAGCGCCTGCGCGAGCTGGACGAAGACGTGCGCCTGGGCCCCAGCACCGGCTCCATCGTCAACGCCGCGGTCGCGCGCAATATTCCCTACCGCCGCCTGACGCAGGGCAGCATGGTGCAGTTCGGCTGGGGCAGCAAGCAGCGCCGCATCCAGGCCGCGGAAACCGACAGGACCAGCGCCATCTCCGAATCCATCGCGCAGGACAAGGACCTGACCAAGATGCTGCTGGACGCCGCCGGCGTGCCGGTGCCGATGGGACGCTCGGTCACCACCGCCGAAGACGCCTGGGCCGCGGCGCAGGAGCTGGGCGGCCCGGTCGTGGTCAAGCCGCGCGACGGCAGCCAGGGACGCGGCGTGGCGGTCAATATCGAGACCCGCGAGCGCGTGATCCAGGCGTTCGAGGCGGCCGAGGAGATCAGCGCCGAGGTCATCGTCGAACGCTACATCCCGGGCCATGACTTCCGCCTGCTGGTGGTGGGCGGCTCGCTGGTGGCGGCCTCGCGCCGCGACCCGCCGCAGGTCACCGGCGACGGCCAGCACACCATTCGCCAGCTGGTCGACCAGGTCAACGCCGACCCGCTGCGCGGCGACGGCCACGCGACCTCGCTGACCAAGATCCGCTTCGACGACATCGCCCTGGCCACGCTGAAGAAGCAGGGCTTCGAGGCCGATTCCGTGCCGCCGGCCGGCACCCTGATCCTGCTGCGCAACAACGCCAACCTGAGCACCGGCGGCACGGCCACGGACGTGACCGACGAAGTGCATCCCGAGATGGCGGCGCGCGCGGTGTCCGCGGCCCGCATGATCGGGCTGGACATCTGCGGCGTGGACGTGGTGGCCGAAAGCGTGCTGTATCCGCTCGAGGACCAGCACGGCGGCGTGGTCGAAGTCAACGCCGCGCCCGGCCTGCGCATGCACCTGAACCCCTCGTTCGGCAAGGGCCGCGCGGTGGGCGAGGCCATCATCGCGAACATGTACGCCGACGGCGACGACGGCCGCATCCCGGTGGTGGCGGTGGCCGGCACCAATGGCAAGACCACCACGGTGCGCCTGACCGCGCACATCCTGGGCGTGGCCGGCAACCGGGTCGGCATGACCAACTCCGACGGCGTCTACGTGGACAATCTGCGCATCGACACCGGCGACTGCAGCGGCCCGCGCAGCGCCCGCAGCGTGCTGATGCATCCCGACGTGGACGCGGCCGTGTTCGAGACCGCGCGCGGCGGCATCCTGCGCGAAGGCCTGGCCTTCGACCGCTGCAACGTCGCCGTGGTCACCAACATCGGCATGGGCGACCACCTGGGCCTGGGCTACATCAGCACCGTCGAGGACCTGGCCGTGGTCAAGCGCGTGATCGTGCAGCACGTGCATCCCGACGGCACCGCCGTGCTGAACGCGGCCGACCCCATCGTGGCCGAAATGGCCGCGAGCTGCCCGGGCTCCATCACCTACTTCGCCGAGGACCGCAACCATCCGGTGATGGCCACGCACCGCGCGCAGGGCCTGCGCGCCGTGTACCGCGACGGCGACGCGATCGTGGCCGCGCAGGGCGCGGCGGAGACGCGCTATCCGCTGGCGGCGATTCCGCTCACGCGCAACGGCACGATCAGCTTCCAGGTCGAGAACGCCATGGCCTCGGTCGCCGCGGCCTGGGCGCTGGGCCTGAGCGAGGACGTGATCCGCCGCGGCCTGGCCAGCTTCGTCAACGACGCCCAGACCGCGCCCGGACGCTTCAACGTGTTCGACTACCGCGGCGCCACGGTGATCGCGGACTACGGCCACAACCCCGACGCCATCCTGGCGCTGGTGCGCGCGGTGGACGCCATGCCGGCCAAGCGCCGCTCGGTCGTCATCAGCGGCGCCGGCGACCGGCGCGACGAAGACATCCGCATGCAGACCGAGATCCTGGGCGAGGCCTTCGACGAGGTGGTGCTCTATCAGGACCAGTGCCAGCGCGGCCGCGCCGACGGCGAGGTGCTGGCGCTGCTGCAGCAGGGCCTGGCCAACGCCACGCGCAGCAAGCGCGTCGATGAGATCTACGGCGAGTTCCTGGCCATCGACACCGCGCTCGCGCGCCTGACGCCGGGCGACCTGTGCCTGATCCTGGTGGACCAGGTGGAAGAGGCGCTGGCGCATATCGCCGGCCGCATCGCGCAAGCCTGAAGCGGCGCGTCGGCGCAATGCAACGGGGCGCCCGCGGGCGCCCCTTTTTCATGCATGGCCGCTTGCGGCCCGGCTCAGCCGGCGGCGGCCGCCGCCGGCGCATTGGCCTGGTAGCGGTCCGTCACCTGCGCGCATCCCGTCGCCGCCATCGCGGCCAGCGCCAACAAGATCGCACTGCAAAGTCGTTGCGTCATCCCTGCTCCTCTTTCATTCCGCCCGCGCGGATTCCGCCACGACTATACCCTGCCGCGGCGCCCGGCTCCGCCCGTAGATCCCGTTACCAGCCTCCCCACAAAAGCGGACAAGACGTTGCCAGAATGTAACGTACGCCCCTAGTGCGCCTGCAACCCCTGCCGCCGGAAATTCCGCGAAGCCGCCCTCGCGGCGCTGTTACATTTGCCCACAGCCGCGTTTGACAGCGCTTGCCGGCCCCCCGTACGTTGAACACATGGCCTGCGCCGGCGGCATCCGCCAGGCAGGCCGACTGATCAGTGTCCCACTCAACCGCGGGGGCAAGGTTTGTAGGCCGCAAACCCCGCCGCCGCATGCAAACGGAGAGGTCACCATGAATAACGACATCATCGCGGGCAAATGGAAACAACTGACGGGCAAGGCGAAAGCGGCCTGGGGCGAACTCACCGATGACGAGCTGACCCGCACCGAAGGCAACGCCGAACGCCTGGCGGGCCTGATCCAGGAACGCTACGGCAAGACCCGGGAAGAAGCCGAGAAGGAAGTCCGCGACTTCTTCGACCGCAATCCCTGATCCCTCACCCCACCAGGAGAAGCTGACATGTTGCACTACGCCGTCGTTTTCTTCGTCATCGCCATCATCGCGGCTGTCCTGGGTTTCGGCGGCATCGCCGCCGGCGCCGCGGGCATCGCCAAGATCCTGTTCTTCGTCTTCCTGGTACTGGCGCTGCTGTCCATCCTGGGCGGCGCATTCCGCAAGAAATAGAACCCGTACCCAAGGCATTCCGACCACTGTTGCGCCTCGAACGCGCCCAACCATATCAACAAGGAGCACGACTATGGAACTACGCAAGCTGATCGCCGCCGCCGCACTGGGCACGGGCGCCGCCTTCACTTCCATCGCCTTTGCCGCCGACGACGGCAAGCCGAAACAGTCCGTGGGTGAATATGCGTCCGACGCCACCGTGACCACCAAGGTCAAGGCAGCCTTCGTGGCCGACAAGCAGCTGAGCGCGCTCGACATCGCCGTGGAAACGAATAACGGCGTCGTCACCCTGACCGGCACCGTCGGCACCGCCGCCGAAGCCGATCACGCCGCCACCGTCACGCGCGGAGTCGAAGGCGTCAAGCAGGTGATGAACAACGTCAAGGTCGACCCTGCCAAGAACAAGCGTTAAGGCAAGATGGCTTCGGGCTGCGCCCGGAGCGGCAAACGGCGCCTGCATCGATATGCGGGCGCCGTTTTTTATTGCGGTTCCATGCGCGGCCCCAAAGCCTTTGGGCCCCGGATCAGTGAATGCTTCGTCACGACTCCATGCCTGGGTTGCGAGCGATATCGGCCTGCACGCCATGGATCTGCTTGCGCAAGGCGGGTAAGTCGCTCTGAATCGTCTTCCAGACGATTTCCAAATCCACATTGTGATAAGCGTGCGAGACACGATTTCGCATCGTGTACATGACGAGCCAAGGAACGCCGTCATGCCGCGCTGCAAATGCCGGCGCCGTGCGCTGGATCTTGTTCGACGCTTCGCCGATGATCTCAATATTGCGAATGACAGCGTCCTGCACCAGCTCATTGGCCAGGAACGAGGCTTCATCCATGTCGGACGTATAACGATGGATGCGATCGATCGCCTCCAGAATATGCGCGAGGTAGTCGGGGATGCGCTGCGCTTGCGTCATACCGGCACGGCTTCGGAGAGAATCCGGTTGCGAAACGCATCGGGCAAAGCCTTGGGAGTCAGCACGTCGACCGACACGCCGAGCAGACGTTGCAATTCCACTTGAATGGCGGCCACGTCCATCAGCGTCGTTTCCGCTGTCGGGTCGACGAGTATGTCCAAATCACTGCCTTCGGTATCCAGGCCGTACAGCACGGAACCGAAAACCCTGGCATTGCGGGCTCGATGGGATTCGACCACACGCCGGATCACGATGCGGTTCGAGTCCAGGGCTTCAGACGGTTTCATCGGGCGGTCTCCCTACATGGTCTGGTTCCACGGTAGTGCAACCGGCGCTGGAAGACAACCGCGCGATCAGATATCCACGACACCCCGCCCGATCTCCAGCGCGCGCCCGCCCACCTGGATGCGGCCGTCGGCCTGGACGTCCAGCAGCAGCCGGCATGGGCGGCCCATCTGGTCGCCCTGCTCCACCAGGATGCTGGCGGGCAAGGCATGGCCGCGATGGCGCAGCCAGCCGCCCAGGTTGGCGCAGGCCGAGCCGGTGCCGGCGTCCTCGTTCACGCCGCCGCCGGGCTTGGCGTAGAAGTAGCGGGCCACCACGACCTGCCGGCCGTCCTGCCTGCGGTCTCCGTCGAAGGCGAACACGTACAGGATCTTGCGATCCAGGCTGTTGGCCTGCCAGCGCTCGAGCCGCGAAACGTCGGGCGCGGCGCGGCGCACCGCGTCCACGCTGGCCAGCGGCGCCAGCAGCTGGTCCGCGCCGGTGTCCACCCAGATCGGGTCGTCCAGCAGGTCCGACTCGTCCAGCCCGGCCAGGCCGGCGATCTCTGCCCGGCCCAGCGTCGGCGGCGCGGTGCGCACGCCGTCGGGACAGGGCGCGGTGAAGGTCCAGGCGTCGCCTTGCGCGGTCACCGGCACGACGCCGGCCGTGAATTCCAGTGTCAGCGCATCGCCGGTCTTGAACAGGTCGCGCACCACTTGCGAAGTGCCGATGGTGGGATGGCCGGCGAATTTCATTTCGTAGCCCGGCGTGAAGATGCGCACGCGCGCGTCGGCGCGCTGCGACGGCAGGATGAACGTGGTTTCGGACAGGTTGAATTGCGCCGCCAGATTGAGCATGGTGGCGTCGTCCATGCCGCGCGCGTCTTCGAAGACGCACAACTGGTTGCCGCCGAACGTGGTGGCGGCAAAAACGTTGAGCAGGCGGAAAGCGTATGAAGCCATGGGAGCAGGCGATGTCGTGGAAGCGGCCCTCCACTTTATCGCAGCCCCCCGGGGCCGGCTACCAGATCGCGAAGAACAGCACCCAGGCGATGCAGAACGGCGCCAGCCCGGCCGCCAGCGTCAGCCAGGCCAGGCCCTTGCGCCAGGCGCTGGCCGCGCGCGGCTTGAGCAGGCGCGCATACAGGCGCAGCGTCCACAGCACCGCCAGGCTCAACAGCGTGAAGCGCACCGGCGCGGCCCACGCGGCCTCCACGCCTTCGTGCTTGAGCAGGTTGATGGTGGTGGCCGACAGGCCCAGGAACACGCCGATGCCGGCCGACGGGATCAGGGCCTGGGCCAGCTTGTGCAGGCCCGGACGGCCCCAGCGCCCCGCGGTTTCGCCCGGCTCGGGCGCGGCCGGGGCCAGGCGGTCGGCGATCCACAGCGACAGGAAGGCCGCGCCGCCGACGCTGATCGCGGCGCCGAAGACGAACAGCAAGATGCCCGCGCCGTCCAGCCACGAAAAGCTGTCGTTGACTTCGGGGTAATGGGTCAGGATGAACCAGGGCGCGTTGTCCAGCAGCGGCCACATGATGTCGTGCTCGACCAGCCAGGTGGCCGCCCATTGCTTGGCGGTCACGTACCAGGGGCTGGCGGTCCAGAGGAAGGCGCCCATGGCGATGCCCATCATGCCGAAGCACAGCAGCGCCGTCTGCCAGGGATCGCCCGAGGCGACGCGGACGATTTCCTCTTCGGGCGAACGCGGGGTCAGCTGGATCGCGCCGCGGTAGCCGCTGCAGCGTCCACAGACATGGCAATCGCCCGCGCCCTTCATGTGGCGCAGCGGCACCAGCGGCGCGCAGTTGATGGGTTCGATGCGGATGACGGGATGACGCCATTTTTCTTCATCGACCTTGAAGTGCCACGGCGCCAGCTTGGCCAGCAGGTTGAACACGCCGTTGACCGGGCACAGGTATTTGCACCAGACCCGCTTGCTGCGGCCATAGCGCCAGCCGACCACCATGGCGGCCGCCGTGGAACCGCCCAGCACCGCCAGCACCGCCAGCGGATACTGGTACACGCTGACGAGCTGGCCGTAGATGGTGGTCAGCGCGAACGCCACGAACGGCCAGCCGCCCCAGCGTATCCATTTGGGAATCGCCAGCCCCTTGCCGCGTTCGCTGGCCCATTCGGTCAGCATGCCCTCGGGGCACAGCCAGCCGCACCAGGCGCGGCCGAGGATCGGCATGGAGATGAGCACGAACGGCCACCACACGCCCCAGAACGCGAACTGCGCGACGATGGTCAGGTTGTTGAACACCGATGACGCGTTGTCCGGCAGCGGCAGCAGCACGGGCACAATCAGCAGGAATGCGTATATCGCGACGATGCCCCACTGCAGCTTGCGCAGCAGCGGGGCATGGTCGCGGAGGAAATCGGCGATACGGGAGGTCGCCCTCCCGAGTGCAGCAGCCATGGTCTAGCCTTCGAGTGTTCGGTCCGGTGCGGCTCCGGGTCAGGACGCGCTGCGGGCCGCCGACGCCGCCCGGCCGGGCTTTGCATCGGCCCAGCGCAGCAGCGCCCAGACGGCGAGCCAGTACGCCGCCCACAACAGCACCGAGATCAGGGCGGGATAGGCGCGGTAGCCGGCGAAGTCGGCCAGCACCTTGCCCAGGCCGGTGCTGTCGTCCAGCAGCCAGGAGCTGTCCCAGACCGGATCGACCAGCGTGGGCAGCACGTCCAGGGAAATCAGGTGGTCCAGGCCGCCGACCAGCAGCGAGCCGGCCAGCAGCAGCAGCAGGATTTCGGTCACGCGGAAAAAGCGGCGCCAGGTGATGAGCTTGCCGCCCAGCTGCAGCAGCCAGAAGGTCAGCAGCGCCATCGCGAAGCCGGCGACCCCGGCCAGCGCCAGCATCAGCATGCTGCTGCCGTCGCTGCCGGCCGACACGGTGCCGTACAGGAACACCACGGTTTCGCTGCCTTCGCGGGCCACGGCGATGGCCACCAGCACGAACAGGCCCCACCAGTTGTCGTTGGCGATGGACGCTCGCGCGCCGCCTTCGAGTTCGCCCTTGAGCGTGCGGCCGTGCTTCTTCATCCACACCACCATCTGCACCACCAGCGCGCAGGCGGCCAGCGACATGATGGCCTGGAACCATTCCTGGCCTTCGTCGCTGAGCCAGGACGACACGCCCAGCAGCACCAGCGCCAGCGCCACGGCCAGGGCCAGGCCGCCGGCCACGCCGCCCCACAGGTAGTTCAGCCCGCGCTTGCCTTCCGGCGTGGAGCGCAGCCAGGTGTACAGAATGCCCACCACCAGCATGGCTTCGACGCTTTCACGCCAGACGATGAATAGAACCTGTTCCATGTATAGGTACCGCGTTATTCCTTGGGTTTGACGACCAGGGTGCCTTTCACGCTCTGGTGAAAGTCGTCAAAGAACGGATATTCGCCCGGGCGCGAAATGGTGATCACCACGAAGGATTTCACCCCCGGGCCCAGGACTTTTTCCTTGCGCAGCGGAATGCTTTCGAATTCCACCGGCTCGTTGCTTTCGTTGATGAGTTCGATCTTGAAACGGCCCGCCGGCACTTCCAGCGTGGCGGGCTCGAACGTGCCGTCGGGCTTGAACTTCAGGGTGAAGGTGGGCAGGTCGGCCGCCCGCGCGGGCGCCGTGCCGGCCAGGCCGGCCAGGCCGATCAGCAATGCGGCGGCGACGCGGAGCAGGCGTTTCACGATCAGTAGCCGCCCTTCTTGCCGGTGCCGGCAAAGACGAATTCATATTCCAGGTCGAACGGCTCGAACCACGGACCCACGCCGGTTTCCTTGTCGATGTGGCGGCCGAAGTGGCTCATCTTGTCTGCCGTCGGCGGCAGGATCGAGTACTTCAGCTTGTACTTGCCCGGACCTTCCAGCTTGATGTTTTCGCCATAGTGCGGACCGTCGTTGGCGACCATGGGCATGAAGGTGCCCTTCTGGATCTTGTCGCTGCCGACCTTCTGGATCTCGTACTTCACGACCAGGTAAGGCACCCACTCGCCCTCGGGAAAACCGGTCTTGTTGCCAGCGGTGGCGTGGATGTCGGCCTCGAGGTGGACGTCCGAATCCTTCGCCGGACGCATCATTCCGGGCGGGTCCATTTCGATCGGCTGCAGGTACACGGCGCCGATTTCCATGCCGCCCTTCTCCACCGGCTTGCCGATGGGGTATTCGGCCGCATGCGCGGCGGAAGCACTCAGCGCGACGATGGCCAGGGCCAAGGCTTTCTTGAACATGTGCATAATCCTCGAGACACGAATGAAGTGGCGGCTCAAAAACATAAACAAGAACCGTTTTCATTAATGTAACCAAAACAACTGACATATCCCTGAACCTGCGCCTGGGAAAATTCCGAGATCGTTGCGTTTGGTCAAGCGCGCTTCGCGGCCCGGCGCGGCGGCCGGCAAAACAAAACGCCCCCGCAGGGGCGTGCACATTCAAGGTGTGGCGCGACGGCGCGGCTACTTGCGGCCCGGGCCTTGCGTGCCGCCCGGCGTGAACGGGAAGGTCGAGAACATTGCGCGCGTCTGGTCCTGCATCTGGTCCTGCATTTGCACGAACAGGTTTTTGCTCTGGTCGATGTAGTTGTTCATCATGTTCTGCAGCATGGGCGTCTGCACGTTCATGAACTGGGCCCAGGCCTCGGGTCCGAACTGGCTGCCGTACAGGCCCTTGGACTGCTCGGCCATGCGCTGCTGGATTTCCATGAAGGCCTGGATGTTCTTCTCCAGGTACGAACCCATGATGCCCTGCATGGCGTGGCCGTAGAAACGGATGATCTGCGACAGCATGTTCGAGGAGAACATGGGCATGCCGCCGCTTTCCTCTTCGAGAATGATCTGCAGCAGGATGGAGCGGGTCAGGTCTTCGCTGCTCTTGGCGTCGACGACCTGGAACTCCTCGTTGGCCAGGACCAGTTGCTTGACATCGGCGAGCGTGATGTAGGTGCTGGTCCGGGTGTCGTACAGGCGACGGTTGGGGTACTTTTTAATCAGGCGCAGGCTGGCGCCGGTTTGTGCTTGCGTCATGGTTGTCCCCGGATCGGGCGATCTCTAAGACTTAGAATAAGGTTAGTGTAATGCCGGACGGCCCACTCCCCGAGACCGTCCGGCGCCAGGGGCCGCCTGCCGGCGGCCCGTGTGCGTCAGCCCATGTGCAGGCCGCCGTTGAGCGAGAAGTCCGCTCCGGTCGAGAAGCCCGACTCATCCGAGGCCAGCCACGACGTGATCGACGCGATTTCCTCCGGGGTGCCGAGGCGGCGCACCGGAATGGTGGCGACGATCTTTTCCAGCACGTCGGGACGGATGGCGCGAACCATGTCGGTGCCGATGTAGCCGGGCGACACGGTGTTCACCGTGACGCCCTTGCTGGCCACTTCCTGCGCCAGCGCCATGGTGAAGCCGTGGATGCCGGCCTTGGCCGTGGAATAGTTGGTCTGGCCGAACTGCCCCTTCTGGCCGTTGACCGAGCTGATGTTGACGATACGGCCCCACTGGCGTTCCACCATGTCGTCGATCACCTGCTTGGTCACGTTGAAAAGACTGTTGAGGTTGGTGTCGATGACGGCGCGCCAGTCGTCGGCGCTCATCTTGCGGAACAAGCCGTCGCGCGTGATGCCGGCGTTGTTGACCAGCACGTCGACCGGACCGAGGTCGCGCTTGACCCGCTCGAAGGCCTCCACCGTGGAGTCCCAGTCGGACACATTGCCCACGGACGCGTAGAACGTATAGCCCTGCGCGGCCTGTTCGTCCAGCCACTGCTGGTAATTGCGGCTGGGGCCGCAGCCTGCCACCACGCGAAAGCCATCTTTGGCCAGGCGCTGGCAAATTGAGGTGCCGATCCCGCCCATCCCGCCTGTAACGTAAGCCAGTTTTCCGCTCATTGGATTTCCTCCTGTGTGCGACGGACGCCTCGTTGATTGATTTACTGCCCCGGGCCTACCGCAATTCGCGGTTTCAGGCTGCCCGGACCTTCACATACCTGCCAGGCGCCGGTTCGATCGGCCGGTGCCTAGCGTTGCCCAACTTGGTTCGCGCCTTGACCTGCTTGCCGGAATGGCCGGCCAGCCAATGGGTCCAGTCCGGCCACCAGCTGCCGGGCTGCTCCACCGCCTGCGCCAGCCAGGCGTTGGGATCGCCGGGCAGGTAATGGCCCGATTGTTCGAGTTCGTCCGCCACCCAGTAGCTGCGGCGTTTCTTGGCCGGCGGATTGACCACGCCGGCGATATGCCCGGAAGCCCCCAGCACGAAACGCTGCGGACCGCGCAGCACCTGGGTGGACGCATAGGCCGAGACCCAGGGCACGATGTGGTCCTCGCGCGAGCCGAAGATGTATGCCGGCATCTGCAGGCGCGTCAGGTCCAGCGGCAGGCCCGCGGCCTGCGCGCCGCCGGGCACCTTCAGATTGTTTTCGAGGTAGGTGTTGCGGAAGTACCAGGAGAAGAAGGGACCGGGCAGATTGGTGCTGTCGCCGTTCCAGAACAGCAGGTCGAAGGCCGGCGGCGTCTGGCCCTTCAGATAGTTGCCGACCACGTAGTTCCAGACCAGTTCGTTGGGCCGCAGGAACGAAAAGGTGGTGGCCAGCTCGCGCCCCGGCATCAGCCCGCCCTTGCCCAGCTGATGGTCGCGCAAAAGCGCGTGGGCCTCGTCGACGAACACGTTCAGCACGCCCGTGTTGTGGAAGTCCAGCAGCGACGTCAGCAGCGTCAGCGAGGCCACCGGATGCTCGCCGCGCGCTTCGGCCAGCGCCAGCGCCGAGGCCAGCATCGTGCCGCCCACGCAGAAACCCAGTGCGTTGACCTGCGGCTGGCCGGTGATGTCGCTGGCCACCCGCAGCGCCTGCAGCACCGCGTTGTCCAGGTAGTCGGACCAGGTGGCGCGGTCCACGCCGTCGGTGTCGCTGGCGACCGGATTGCGCCACGAGATCAGGAAGACGGTGAAACCCTGGTCCACGGCATGCCGCACGAAGGAGTTCTCGGGCTGCAGGTCGAGGATATAGAACTTGTTGATGTTGGGCGGCACGATGACCAGCGGGCGCTCGTGCACGGTGGCGGTGGACGGCGCGTACTGGATCAGCTGGAAGAGCGGATTCTCGTACACGACCTCGCCGGGCGTCACCGCCACGTTGCGGCCGATCTCGAACTTGGTCTCGTCGGTCTGCGTGATGCGGCCTTTCTTGACGTCGCCCAGCAGATTGGCCAGGCCTTCGTTCAGCGCGCGGCCGGCGCTTTCGACGATGGATTGCTGCGCGTCCGGATTCAGCGCCAGGAAGTTCGACGGCGACAGCGCGTCGACCCACTGCATAATGGAAAAGCGCAGCCGCTCGCGCAAGGGTTCGCTGACCTGCGCGGCGTCGACCATGCGCGACATGGCGCGAGCCGACAACAGATAGGTGTGCGCCAGCAGCAGGTGCGAGTGATTGGCGGCCCAGGCCTGGCCCGCGAAACGGCGGTCCGGCGGCGGGGCGAGCGCGCCGCGGCGTGCATCATCGCAAAGGCGTTGCCATTCGCGAGAGAATTCGGCCTGTATGTCGGCCAGTGCTTCCGGTGCCACGCTCACCGGAATGGGCCCTGCGGCGGAGAGATTGGCATTCACTTCGACACCTTGTTATCGAAACTACGCGATTGATGTTGCATTCCGGGTCAGGGCCTGTCAATGCGGGTATACAAGGAGAGCTGCCGCGCAGACCGCAAACCCAAACGGTCTTCTTGCGAAAGATCAAGAATTCCGCTGGAGCCAGGCCAACAAGGCCATTCTGCCGGTTTCTCCATCGCGCCGGTAGGAAAAGAACCGGTCCGCTCGAGCCACGGTGCACAGGCCGCTCAAGTGCACTTCTTCTACACCGGCGCGGCGCAGGCGGAAATCGGCCAGACCGGCGAGGTCAGCCAGCCATTTTCCCGGCCGCTCGGGCCGCGGCGTGAAGTAGCGCCGCGCGTCCTCCGCCTGCGCGACGAAGGCGTCCAGCACGTCCTGGCCCACTTCGAACGCCTGCGGGCCGATGCCCGGCCCCACCCAGGCGCGCCAGCCGGCGGCCTGCGGCGCCTTGGCGCGCATGGCCGCCAGCGTGTTTTCGAGCACGCCGCCCGACAGGCCGCGCCAGCCGGCATGCGCCGCGCCCAGCACCGTGCCCTGCGCGTCGGCGATCACCACGGGCAGGCAGTCGGCCACCATGACGGCCAGCACCCGGCCGGGACGCGCGGTGACGCTGGCGTCGACCGCCGGCTCCTCGGGCAGGTCGGCGCGATCCGCATCCACCACCTCGCTGCCGTGGACCTGGCGCAGCCACAGCGGCTCGTCCGGCACGGCCGCGCGCACCCGGCGCCGGTTCTCCGCGACGGTGTCGGGATCGTCGCCGGCGCGCCGGCCCAGGTTCAGCGTGTCGTGCGGCGCGACGCCGGCGCCGCCGGCGCGCGTCGTGCAGAAATAGTTCACGCCCGCCCACTGCGGGCCGGTCACCACCGGCAGGCCTGCCACTACGCGTTCCATGCGATGCTTTCCTGTACCTGGGTCATGTCGGCGGGTGCCGCGGCGGTGAATTCGACTTCGCCGCGGCCGCCCGGATCTTCGAAATGCAGCGCGCGCGCATGCAGCATCTGCCGCTGCGCGCCCGCGATGAGCTTGCCGCCGTAAATGGTATCGGCCAGCAGCGGGTGCCCCAGGCTGGCCAGGTGCACCCGTATCTGGTGGGTGCGGCCGGTTTCCAGGCGGCACACCACTTCGGTGACGCGCCCGCCGGGCTCGACCTGCCCGCGGCGCGCCGGCGCATAATGGGTCACGGCGGGCTTGGGCGCCACCGGCCGCTCCACGCTCATGCGCACCGGCACGCGCGCATCGCGCCCGATCGGGCGATCGACCTTGCCGGCCGCGGCCAGCCAGCCATGCGCCAGCGCCACGTATTCGCGGCCCATGCTGCGCGCCTGCAGCTGGCGCACCAGATGGGTTTGCGCGGTTTCGTTGCGGGCCACGACCATCAGGCCGGAGGTGTCCTTGTCCAGCCGGTGCACGATGCCGGCGCGCGCCACCTGGGCCAGTTCGGGATAGCGGTGCAGCAGGCCGTTGAGCAGGGTGCCGCTCCAGTTGCCCGCGCCGGGATGCGTGACCAGCCCCGCGGGCTTGTTCACCACGATCCAGTCCGGGCTTTCGGCGACCACGCCGAATTCCACCGGTTCGGGCGAGAAGGCCAGCGCCTCGGGCGCGGGCTGCGGCCACACGGCGATCTCGTCGCCCGGGCCGACCGTCTGCCGGACCTTGCCGGGCGCGCCGTTGACGTGGACGTTGCCGGCTTCGATCCAGCCCTGCAGCCGGCTGCGGGAATGATCGGGCATCAGCCCCGCCAGCACCTTGTCGAGCCGGTCGGCCCGCGTGCCGTCAGGCACGGTTACAAGTTGCGGTTCTCCCCTGGGATTCTGCTCCGGATTTCCGTCCGGAATACCCAGGAAGTCATCGTCGGAAACGAGATCGGCGCCGGCGGCTGTATCAGACATGGAGACAAATCATATAATCAGCCTGCCATGCTAACACCAAGGATAGGATTCTCGTGATTCACCACTCCGCAGCTCCCTCGAACCCCGCCTCCCGCAGCGGGCCGATCTTGCGCGTGGTCATCGCGCTGGTTGCCGTCATCGCGATCGCCGGTTGCGGCTCGTCCAACAGCAAGTACGACAAGACCGCAAACTGGAGCGCCGAGCAGCTCTACGCCGACGCCAAGGCCGAAATGTCCTCGGGCGGCTGGAAAGAAGCCCGCGAACGCCTGACCGCCATCGAAAGCCGCTACCCCTTCGGCGTCTATGCCCAGCAGGCCCTGCTGGAGCTGGCCTACGTCAACTGGAAGGACGGCGAAAACGAACAGGCCCTGGCCGCCATCGACCGCTTCCAGCAGCTCTATCCCAACCATCCGGGCACCGACTACGCGCTGTACCTGAAAGGCCTGATCAACTTCACGCCGGCCAGCGCCTTCATGAGCAACATCACCGGCCAGGACCCGTCCGAGCGCGACCCCAAGGGCCTGCGCGCGTCCTATGACGCCTTCAACGAACTGATCAAGCGCTATCCGGACAGCAAGTACACGGTGGACGCGGAAAAGCGCGTGGCCTGGCTGGTCAACACCATCGCCATGAACGAAGTGCACGTCGCGCGCTACTACTACGAGCGCGGCGCCTACGTGGCCGCGGCCAACCGCGCACAGACCGTCATCACCGACTTCGAAGGCGTGCCGGCCACCGAGGAAGCGCTCTACCTGATGGTCGAGTCCTACGACAAGCTCGGCATGACCGAACTGAAGAACGACTCGCAGCGCGTCTACGAAAAGAACTTCCCCAACAGCGAGTTCCGCACCAAGGGCCTGAAGGCGGACCGGAGCTGGTGGAATCCGTTCGATTGATCTGATTTCTGCGCGCGGCCGATGGGCCGCGCGCTACCCGCCCTCGGCCTTGCGCCGATAAAACGCCAGCACCTCTTCCAATTCCCGGGTCCGCGCAAACGGCGGCAACCCGCGCCACAGACGCTTGCCGTAGGGTTTTTCGACCAGACGGCCGTCGCCCACCATCAACACCCCCCAATCCGATTCGGTACGGATCAGCCGGCCCGCGCCCTGCTTGAGCGAGATCGCGGCCTCGGGCAACTGGTATTCCGAGAACGGATTGCCGCCCTGCGCGCGGCAGGCGCGCAGCCGCGCCTCGATCACCGGATCGTCGGGCGGGGCGAACGGCAGCTTGTCGATCGCCACCAGGGTCAGCACATCGCCGGGCAGGTCGATGCCTTCCCAGAAGCTGGCGCTGCCCACCAGCACCGGATGCTGGAGCCGGCAGAAGCGGTCCAGCAGGTCGCGGCGCGTGCCGTCGCCCTGCTTGAGCAGGGGCCAGTCGTGGCCGGCGTCGTCGAATTCATCGGCCAGCAGGTTCGCGACCTTGTCCACCGCGCGCAGCGTCGTGCACAGCACCAGCGTGCCGCCCGGGCTGGCCTCCAGAAGCGGCATCAGCGTCTGCACGAAACGGTCCAGGAACTGCGGGGACTGCGGCTCGGGCATGCCGCGGGGCACGAACAGCAAGGCCTGCTCGGGATAGTTGAACGGCGATTCCCATTTGCCGGTGCGCGCCTGGTCCAGGCCCAGCTGGCTGGTGAAGTGCGTGAACTCGCCGTTCACCGACAAGGTGGCCGACGTCATGATCCAGGCCTGGCCGGGCTTGCGGTACTTGGAGAAGGCCTGCGCCACCGACAAGGGCGCGGAATGCAGGCGCACGTGGTGCTGCCCGTGCTCGACCCAGCGCACGGCCGGGCCGGTCCATTGCTGCGCGGCGGCCGCGGCCCCGGCCAGGATGGCGGCCGGCGTGGGCAGGCCGTCTCCGGCCACGGATTGCGCCACCGGTTCGGGCGCCTGGTCGTCGCGGCCCCAGCCTTCGTCGGCCGGCTCCGCGCCCGTGCGGCCGGGCGTGGCCCAGCGCTTGAGGCGCGCGGAAATCTCGGCGCCGCTGCGGGCCGCGGCCATCAGGTCGGGATGTTTTTCGGACACCGCGGCCAGGGCCTGCGCCGCGCCGTCGACGGCCTCGCGCAGCACGTGCAGCGCGGCGTCGAACTCGTCGGCATTGGGAATGGCCTCGAAGGTGGCCTTGCGCCCGGGCATGCGGTCCAGCGGCGCGCAGACCAGGCGCAGCTCGCGCGCGGCCGTCTCCAGGTGGCGGCTGACGTCGCTCCATTTGGCCGCTTCGCGCGCGTAGGCCAGGCCCGCGGCCTCCATGGCGCGGCCGAAGTCCATCAGCTGGTGGGTGGACACGCTGCTGCCCAGAAAACGCGTGGCGGTGTCGGGCAACTGATGCGCTTCGTCGAAGATGACGGTGTCGGCTTCGGGCAGCAGGTCGGTCACGCCCTCTTCGCGCAGCACCAGGTCGGCCATGAACAGCGCGTGGTTGACGACCACGACGTCGGCTTCCTGCGCCTGCCGGCGGGCCTTGACCACGAAGCAGTCGCGGATGCGCGGGCATTCCTGGCCCAGGCAGTTCTCGCGCGTGGAGGTGACGCGCTGCCAGATGTCGGCGTCTTCGGGCACCTGCGCCAGGTCGCTGCGATCGCCGGTCTTGGAGATGCCGGCGAACACCTGGATCTGGCGCAGCTGCTGGATTTCGCTGCGCGACTTGAGCGCGCGCTCGTCGCCCTGCAGGCGGTCGAGGTGGTAATGGCAGACGTAGTTGCCGCGGCCCTTGAGCAGCGCGGCCGTCACCGGCGCGGCCAGCGCGGCGCGCACGCGCGGCAGGTCGCGCGAGAAAAGCTGGTCCTGCAGGGTGCGGGTGCCGGTGGAGATCAGCACCTTGCCGCCCTGGATGAAGGCGGGTACAAGGTAGGCCCAGGTCTTGCCGATGCCGGTGCCGGCCTCGGCCACCAGCGTGGCGCGGTCCTGGATGGCCTGGCCGATGGCCTGGGACAGCTCCACTTGCGCGGGGCGCGGCTTGTAGCCGGGCAAGGCCGTGGCCAGAGGGCCGTCCTCGTCGAAGAATTCGGAAATATCCAGGTCCAGCATCAGAACAGTCTCGCCGGTGCCGGTTGCGGTTCGGGCGCCAGACAACTTTATGTGGGAAAGGACCAAATGATACCCGCTGCCGCATCCGCTTCCGGACTTCGGCGCGCCGCAAGAGGGACATATCGGTCCGCTCTGGCACGTTTTGTAACAGCGGCTTATGGCACAATCCGCCCCTTGTTTTCCCTTTTTGTCGTCGTATAGAGATGTCTGAAACTTCCACTATCACGAACGTCGCCGCCGGCGTCGACAACGCCCGCATCGTCGCGCAACTCGCCACCGAACTCGGCGCGCGCGCCTCCCAGATCGCCGCGGCGGTGGAATTGCTGGACGACGGCGCCACCGTGCCCTTCATCGCCCGCTACCGCAAGGAAGCCACCGGCGGCCTGGACGATACCGTGCTGCGCAACCTGGAAGTCCGCCTGGGATATCTGCGCGAACTCGAAGAGCGCCGCGGCGCGATCCTCGAATCGATTTCGCAGCAGGGCAAGCTCACGCCCGAACTGCAGCAGGAAATCAGCGCCGCCGACACCAAGCAGCGCCTGGAAGACCTGTACGCGCCGTACAAGCCCAAGCGCCGCACCCGCGCCCAGATCGCGCGCGAAGCCGGCCTGGAACCGCTGGCCGACGCCATCCTGGCCGATCCGGCCTGCGATCCCGCCGCGCTGGCCGCCCAATACCTGAACCCCGAGGCCTCGATCAACGACGCCAAGGCCGCGCTCGACGGCGCGCGCGACATCCTGGCCGAGCGCTACGCGGAAAACGCAGACCTGCTGGCCGACCTGCGCGAACACCTGTGGTCCACCGGCCTGCTCTATTCCAAGATGGTCGAAGGCAAGGAAGCCGAGGGCGCCAATTTCCGCGACTGGTTCGACTTCAGCGAACCGCTGCGCACCCTGCCCTCGCACCGCATCCTGGCGCTGCTGCGCGGCCGCCAGCAAGGCGTGCTGGAACTGCGCCTGGGCCTGGAAGCCGAACTCGAAGCGCAGCTGCCGCATCCCTGCGTGGCCCGCATCGCCGGCTTTCTCAAGCTGGGCAACGGCCTGTTCGCGCTGGACGCCTCGCCGCGCGCGCGCTGGCTGGGCGAAGTCTGCCGCTGGACCTGGCGCGTCAAGCTGCTGACGGCGTTCGAAAGCGAGCTGATCGGCCGCCTGCGCGAAAGCGCCGAAGCCGAGGCCATCCGCGTGTTCGCCGCCAACCTCAAGGACCTGCTGCTGGCCGCGCCGGCCGGCCCCAAGGCCGTGCTGGGCCTGGACCCCGGCATCCGCACCGGCTGCAAGGTCGCGGTCATCGACGTCACCGGCAAGGTCGTGGACACCACCACCGTCTACCCGTTCGAGCCGCGCCGCGACCGCGACGGCACCATCAACACGCTGGCCGCGCTGGTCGCGCGCCACAACGTCGACCTGATCGCCATCGGCAACGGCACCGCCTCGCGCGAGAGCGAAAAGCTGGTCGGCGACATGATGGAACGCTTCCCCGACCTCAAGGTCACCCGCGTGGTGGTCTCCGAGGCCGGCGCGTCGGTCTATTCCGCCTCGGAAACCGCGGCGCAGGAATTCCCCGACCTCGACGTGACGCTGCGCGGCGCCGTGTCGATCGCGCGCCGCCTGCAGGACCCGCTGGCCGAGCTGGTCAAGATCGATCCCAAGGCCATCGGCGTGGGCCAGTACCAGCACGACGTCAACCAGCGCGAGCTGGCGCGCTCGCTGGACGCCGTGGTCGAGGACTGCGTGAACGCCGTGGGCGTGGACGTGAACACCGCGTCGGCCGCGCTGCTGGCGCGCGTGTCCGGGCTGAACTCGCTGCTGGCCAAGAACATCGTGGCCTGGCGCAACGAGAACGGCGCCTTCCCCACCCGCGAAGTGCTGCGCAAGGTGCCGCGCTTCGGCGACAAGGCATTCGAGCAGGCCGCCGGCTTCCTGCGCATCCCCAACGGCGAGAACCCGCTGGACGCCTCGTCGGTGCACCCGGAAGCCTATCCGGTGGTCGAGCGCATCGTCGCCAAGATCAAGGCCGAGGTCAAACAGATCATCGGCCAGCGCGACGCGCTCAAGGGCGTGTCGCCTTCGGACTTCACCGACGAGCGCTTCGGCCTGCCGACGGTGCGCGACATCTTCGCCGAACTGGAAAAGCCCGGCCGCGACCCGCGTCCCGAGTTCAAGACCGCGCAGTTCAAGGAAGGCGTGGAGACCCTGAACGACCTGTATCCGGGCATGATCCTGGAAGGCGTGGTGACCAACGTCGCCAACTTCGGCGCCTTCGTCGACATCGGCGTGCATCAGGACGGCCTGGTCCACATCTCGGCCCTGGCCGAGAAGTTCGTGAAGGACCCGCGCGACGTGGTGCGCGTGGGCCAGACGGTCAGCGTTAAGGTGCTGGAAGTGGACGTGGCGCGCAAGCGGGTCGCGCTGACGATGCGCCTGAACGACACCGCGGCCCCTGCCCGCCGCAGCGGCGATGCGCCCAAGGGCGCCGGCGCCGGCCGCCGTCCGCAAGGCGATGGCGGTCGTGGCGGCGCCGGCGGCGGCATGATGAACAGCGCCATGGCCGACGCCTTCGCCAAGCTCAAGCGCTGAGTCCCGTTCCCGGCCTGCAAAAAAAATCGGCGCAATCGCGCCGATTTTTTATTCATGGGCCGGACCTGCCGGCCATCGCCTATTCCTGGGCCATCGAAGCCAGCGCCGCGCGTGCGCGCTCGAGCGCTTCGGCCTGCGCGCCGGCCGGCGCGGCCGCCACGGCCACGCCGTCGATCACGGCGGCATAGCCCTGCCCGTCGGCCTGCAGCACCGCGTCGGCCGGCTCCGATTGTAGGCGGCGCATCAAGGCGCCGGCTTCCTTCGGATCGGCGAAGCGCTGCGACAGCAGCAGTTCCTCGCCGTCGGCGGCCAGCAGGCGGAAGCGGAAGCCGCCGTCCTCGTCGCGGAAGCTGACGAAGCGCGCGCCCTTGCCCTTTTCCTTCTTGGCCGGCGCGCCCTGCGCGGCGCTGGCCACCTGCAGGTTGCGCAGGCCCACGGCCTGGCGCAGTTCCTGCATGAACGGCGTGGACAGCTTGCGCGCCTTGGCGGCGCCGGCCTGCAGGATGTCTTCGATGCGGCCGGGGTTGGCCATCAGGTCGAAGTACTTCTCGCGCATGGGCGCGAGCAGGTTCTCCAGATGGTCGTAGAGCGCCTGCTTGGCGTCGCCCCAGCCCATTCCTTCTTCGAGCTGCTTGCGGAAGGCGGCGGACTGCTGCGGCGTGGCGAAGGCGCGGTAGATGGTGTAGAGGTGCGAGTTCTCGGCGTCCTTGGGCTCGCCGGGCTGGCGCGAATCGGTCACGATGCGCATCACCGAGGCGCGCAGCGCGCTGGCGCCGCCCTCGAACAGCGGAATGGTGTTGTTGTAGCTCTTGGACATCTTGCGGCCGTCCAGGCCCGGCAGCGTCGCCACTTCTTCCTCGATCACCACTTCCGGCAGCGTGAAGTACTCGCGGCCGTACAGATGGTTGAAGCGCTGCGCGATGTCGCGCGCCATCTCCAGGTGCTGGATCTGGTCGCGGCCCACCGGCACCTTGTTGGCGTTGAACATGACGATGTCCGCGGCCATCAGCACCGGATACGAGAACAGCCCCATCGTGACGCCGTCATCCGGCTCCACGCCCTTGGCCTCGTTCTGGTCCACCGCGGCCTTGTAGGCGTGCGCCCGGTTCATCAGGCCCTTGGCCGTGACGCAGTTGAGCATCCAGGTCAGCTCGGGAATCTCGGGGATGTCGGACTGGCGGTAGAAGGTCACGCGCTCGTGGTCCAGCCCCACCGCCAGCCAGGTGGCGGCGATCTCCAGGCGCGAACGCGCCACGCGGACGGGATCGTCGCACTTGATCAGCGCGTGGTAGTCCGCCATGAAGAAGAATGCGTCCACGCCGGGCTGGGTGCTAGCCTGGACGGCGGGACGGATCGCGCCCGCGTAATTGCCGAGGTGGGGAGTTCCAGAGGTGGTGATGCCGGTGAGGACGCGGGTATTCATGAGGCGAAAAGGCGTTGGGGGAAAACGCCCAGTGTAACGTGCCGGACGGGCGCCGCGCCCGCCGCCGCTACAGTACGGCCAGCACCGGCGCGGCCAGCGCGCACAGGCCGCCGGCGGTCAGCGCGGCGCGCGGGCGGAAGGTGAGGAACCAGATCAGCAGCAGGCCGGCGATGCTGAGTATGCCTATCCATTCGACCGTACCGTAGCTCCAGCCCCAGACCGCCGCAGACGCGCACAGCGACAGGGCCAGCGCGGCCCAGCCGAACAGCCGCAGCGGCACGCGATGGCGCCGCGTCAGCGCGCGGTTGAAGAGGTCTTCGTAGTGGCGGTCCATGCCCAGGCACAAGGCGGAGAATCCGGCGTAGGCCAGGCAGAAGGCGGCTAGCGTCATGGCGTATCACCTCTTGCTTCGTAGGCGCCGAGGGCCGGCGCCTGTTGGGTCGGAGCGGCCGGCGCCGGAGCGCGCCTGGCGGACTGCGCCGCGCCGGCGCGGGCCGCTCTGCGGGCCATCCAGGCCAGCAGCAGGGCTGCGGCCAGGCAGGTCAGGTCGAAACCCGCCATGACCCAGTCGCCGGCGGGCAGCGACGCGCCCAGGTGGCGCGAGGTCGTCAGCGCGTTGAGCACCGGCACCAGCGCCAGCGCGGTGGCGGCGGCGGCCAGCAGGTCGCGCCACTTGCGCCGCGGCAGCAGGAAGGCATAGGCCAGCGACAGGCCCCAGCCGGCGAAAAAGGCGCGCACTTCCCAGAGCTGGCGGCCGGGCAGGTCGGCGGGCAGCAGGCGGTTGGCCCAGAAGAAGGCCGCGACCGCCAGGAACAGGCCGGCGACGGTGCCGGCGTTGAGCGCGTCCACCAGCCGCAGCGAGAACGCCTCGCGCGCGCCGGGACGCGCCTTCTGGCGGCGCTTGGCGATCCACAGCACCAGGCCCGAACCGACCATGCCGGTGCCGGCCAGGCTGACCAGGAAGTAAAGCCAGCGCAGCAGGGGCTCGGCGAAAAGGCCCAGGTGCAGGCCGGTCACCACGCCCGCGGTGCGCACCGCGGCGCTGAGGTCGTCCTCGCCTTCGAGCCGCTGGCCGCTCACGCCGTCGAGCCGCACGTAGGGCGCCAGCCGGCCGAACGACACGCCGTCGGCGGCGTCGCGCACCAGCGTGATGGTCGCGCCGGCGTCGCCGGGGTGATTCACGATCACGCGGCCGACCCGGCCCTGCCAATGGCGCTGGGCCTGCTCGACCAGCGGCGCCAGTTCGGCCAGCGGCGCGGGCGCATTGCGCGCCGGCGTGATCTTGAACGACTTGAAGACTTCGTCGGTGTACTGGCGCGGGTTTTCGTAGACGGCCTGGATGCCGGCCGGCATCAGCATGGTCATGAACAGCACCAGGCCGCTGAAGGTGATCATCAGGTGAAACGGCAGCCCCAGCACCGACAGCGCGTTGTGCCCGTCCATCCAGGCGCGCTGGCCGCCCTTGCGCGGCCGGAAGGTGAAGAAATCGGCGAAGATCTTCTTGTGGGTGATGATGCCGCTGATGATGGCCACCAGCATGAACATGCCGGCGATGCTGGCCAGCCAGCGCCCCCACGGAAACGCCATTTCGAGTTCGAAATGAAAGCGGTAGAAGAAATCCCCGCCGCGCGTCTCGCGCGCGCTCACCGCCTGCCCGGTGGCCGGGTCGAGCTTGACGCGCACGAAACCGCGCGTGCCCGGCTTGGGCTTGGGCTGCTGGTACAGCAGCTGGACCGTCGGCTCGCGCCGCGACGGCGGCGTGATGAACCAGCGCGTGGCGTCGGGCGCGTGCTGCGCCAGGTAGCGCTGCCCCAGGGCCACCGCCTGGACCGCCGGCACCGGCTGCGCGTCGATCTCGGGCTGCATCCAGCGCGTGATCTCGGGGCGGAAGAACGCCAGGGTGCCGGTCAGGAACATCGCGAACAGCGCCCAGCCGAAGATCAGCCCCGACCAGGTGTGCAGCCACGACATGGCCTGGCGCAGGCCCTCCTGGCCCGGCGCCTTGGCCGCCTTCATGCCGCCCCCATCGCGCGCCCGGCCAGGAATAGCGCGCCGAGCAGCGCGGCCGGCGCCAGCAGGCCCGCCCAGGCGCGCCACGCATTGCGCGTGGCGAAAACCCAGATCACGCCGCAGGTGTAGAACACGAAAGACAGCATCTGGGCCGTGACCACGGCGTCGGCGCGCTGCAGCGGCAGCCACACGGCCAGGCAGGCCGCCGCGGCCGAGGCCAGCAGATAACCGCCCAGGATGGCGGCCGCGGCCCGGGACAATACGGCAAATCGGTAGCGCATCATGCCTGCGCCGGCAGCGGGAGCTTTCACTGGGGTATGGACGCCAAGATGGGTTTGATTCACGACCGGCCAGGCCGGGTTTGCTCGATCAGAGCCGTGAATTATAACCATTCTCACTACGATGTGGCGTTGGGAAACCCGTCAGGCGGCGCCCCCCCGCCCTCCCCTAGAGCGACACCGTCAACCGGCGCTCCGATTCCAGATATTCGCGCGACTGCATTTCGAGGATGCGCGAGACCGTGCGATGGAATTCGTTGGCCAGCGCGCCTTCGGTGTAGATCTCCTCGGGCTCGCATTCGGCGGACATGATGAGCTTGACCCGGTGGTCATAGAACACGTCGATCAGCCAGGTGAAGCGGCGCGCCTCGGAGGCCTGGCGCGGCCCCATCTTGGGCACGCCGGACAGGATCACCGCGTGGAAGCGGTTGGCCAGTTCGAGGTAGTCGTTCTGCGAGCGCGGGCCGCCGCAGAGCGTGGCGAAGTCGAACCACACCACGGTGCCGGCCAGCGCCAGCGCGCGGATCTCGCGGTGCTCGATGTGCAGCACCGGTTCCTGCGGCGGCGTGTCGGCCAGCGTGTCGAAGGCCTTTTGCAGCGCCTGCCGGGCGTGTTCGTCCAGCGGCGTGTGGTAGCACTGCACCTGCTCCAGCGAACGGCGGCGGTAGTCGATGCCGGCGTCCACGTTCAGCACGTCCATGCGCGATTCGATCAGCGCGATGGCGGGCAGTATGCGGTCGCGATGCAGGCCGTCGGGGTACAGCGTGGACGGTTCGTAGTTGGAGGTCATCACGAACGAGGTGCCGTACTCGAACAGCTTGAGCAGCAGGCGGTACAGGATCATCGCGTCGGCCACGTCGGAGACGTGGAACTCGTCGAAGCAGATGAGGCGGTAGCGCTTGGCCAGGCGGCGGGCCACTTCGTCGAGCGGGTCCTGCATGCCTTTGACTTCTTCCAGCTCGCGGTGCACGCCGCGCATGAATTCGTGGAAGTGCAGGCGGGTCTTGCGCACCACCGGAACGGTGGCGTAGAAGGCGTCCATCAGAAAGCTCTTGCCCCGCCCCACTCCGCCCCACAGGTAGACGCCGCGCGGCACGTCCGGCCGGTTCAGCAGTTTCTTCAGCGCGTTCGAGCGCATCGACTTGAACCTGACCCAGTCGTCGTAATAGCGCTGCAGCCGGTCGATCGCCTTCTTCTGGGCGGCGTCGGGCTTGTAGCCGCGTTCGGCCAGGGCGTGTTCGTAGTATTCGCTGACGTTCATGTGGGAAAGCGGTTAAGAAGCAACATGAAAAAAGGGCGGATCCGAGAACCCGCCCTCGTCTTGCATCGGCTGCGCGCCGATCAGAAGTTCAGCGCGCGCTTGTCCACCGCCAGGGCGGCTTCCTTGACGGCTTCCGACAGCGTCGGGTGCGCGTGGCAGATGCGCGCGATGTCTTCGGCGGCGCCGCGGAATTCCATGATGGTCACGGCTTCCGAGATCAGTTCCGAGGCCATCGGGCCGACGATGTGCACGCCCAGGACCTCATCGGTCTTGGCGTCGGCGATCACCTTGGCGAAGCCGGTGGTGTCGCCCAGCGCGCGGGCGCGGCCGTTGGCCAGGAACGGGAAGCTGCCGGCCTTGTACTCGCGGCCTTCCTTCTTGAGCTGCTGCTCGGTCTTGCCGACCCAGGCGATTTCCGGCGAGGTGTAGATCACCCACGGCACGGTGTCGAAGTTGACGTGGCCGTGCTGGCCGGCGATGCGCTCGGCAACCGCCACGCCTTCTTCTTCGGCCTTGTGCGCCAGCATCGGGCCGCGCACCACGTCGCCCACCGCCCAGACGTTGGGCAGGTTGGTCTTGCAGTCGCCGTCGACGGCGACGAAGCCGCGCTCGTCGAGCTTCAGGCCCACGGCTTCGGCGTTCAGGCCACCGGTGTACGGCACGCGGCCGATCGAGACGATCAGCTTGTCGACCACCAGCTTCTGCTCGGCGCCCTTGGCGTCGACGTAGGGCACGGTCACCGACTTGGCGGTGGCCTTGATCTCGCCGATCTTGACGCCCATCTGGATGTTCAGGCCCTGCTTGGTGAAGGCCTTGAGGGCTTCCTTGGCCACTTGCTGGTCGGCGGCGGCCAGGAATTCCGGCATCGCTTCCAGGATGGTGACTTCGGAGCCCAGGCGGCGCCACACGCTGCCCATTTCGAGGCCGATCACGCCGGCGCCGATCACGCCCAGCGTCTTGGGCACGGCGCCGATGGCCAGCGCGCCGTCGTTGGACAGCACGACCTTTTCGTCGAACGGCAGGCCCGGCAGCTCGCGCGCCGAGGAGCCGGTGGCGACCACGACGTGCTTGGCGACCAGGTCGGCCTCGGTGGTGCCGGTGACCTTGATCGACCAGCCGCCGTCGACCTGGCCGGCGAAGGCGCCCTTGCCGTGGAAGAAGGTGACCTTGTTCTTCTTGAACAGGTACAGGATGCCGTCGTTGTTCTGCTTGACCACCGTGTTCTTGCGGCCGATCAGCGTGTCGAGCTTGAGGCTGACGCCCTTGAGCTCGATGCCGTGTTCGGCGAAGTGGTGGTTGGCCTGTTCGAAGTGCTCGGACGACTGCAGCAGCGCCTTGGAGGGGATGCAGCCGACGTTGGTGCAGGTGCCGCCGGGAGCCGGGCCGCCCTGGCCGTTCTGCCAGGCGTCGATGCAGGCCACCGACATGCCGAGTTGGGCCGCGCGGATGGCGGCGATGTAGCCGCCGGGGCCGGCGCCGATCACGACGACGTCAAATTGTTGGGACATAGTGTTCTCGCGGTGAGGAAGGGAGTGAAACACGCCCCGCCCTGCGGGCCGGCTGCAAGCCGGGCCCGGGCGCCGCGCGGGCGCCGGGCCGGGGCGTCGAGATTACAGGTCCAGCAACAGACGCTGCGGATCTTCCAGGGCGTCCTTCATGGCGACCAGGCCCAGCACGGCTTCGCGGCCGTCGATGATGCGGTGGTCGTAGGACAGCGCCAGGTAGTTCATCGGGCGGATGACAATCTGGCCGTTTTCCACCACCGGGCGTTCCTTGGTGGCGTGCACGCCCAGGATGGCCGATTGCGGCGGGTTGATGATGGGGGTGGACAGCATCGAGCCGAACACGCCGCCGTTGGAGATCGAGAACGTGCCGCCGGTCATCTCTTCGATGCCCAGCTTGCCGTCGGCGGCGCGGCGGCCGAAGTCGGCGATGGCCTTTTCGATGTCGGCGATCGACAGCTGGTCGGCGTTGCGCAGGATCGGCACGACCAGGCCGCGCGGGCTGCCCACGGCGATGCCGATGTCGAAGTAGCCGTGGTAGATGATGTCCTTGCCGTCGATCGAGGCGTTGATCAGCGGGAACTTCTTCAGCGCGGCGACGGCCGCCTTGACGAAGAACGACATGAAGCCCAGCTTGATGCCGTGCTCTTTCTCGAACTTGTCCTTGTACTTGGCGCGCAGGTCGATGACGGCCTGCATGTTCACTTCGTTGAAGGTGGTCAGGATGGCGTTTTCCTGCTGCGACTGCAGCAGGCGCTCGGCGATGCGGGCGCGCAGGCGGCTCATGGGCACGCGCTGTTCCGGACGGCCGTCCAGCGACAGCGTGGTCGGGGCCGGGGCGGCGGCGGGCGCGGCCTTGGCGGGCGCGCTGGCGGCCAGGGCGTCGCCCTTGGTCACGCGGCCGTCGCGGCCGGTGCCGGCGACGCTGGCGGCGTCCACGCCCTTCTCGGCGAGGATCTTGGAGGCGGCGGGCGAAGCCACGCCGGCGGCCGAGGTCGAGGCCGGGGCGGCGGCGGCCGGCGCGGCGGCGGCAGCGGCCTGCTCGGCGGCCTTGGGCGCTTCGGCCGGGGCGGTCGCGGCGGCGGCGGCCTTGCCGGCGGTGTCGATGCGGGCCAGCACTTCGCCGGAGGTGACGGTGCTGCCGTCGCCCTTGACGATTTCAGCCAGCACGCCCGAGGCGGGAGCCGGCACTTCCAGGACGACCTTGTCGGTTTCGACTTCGATCAGGATTTCGTCCGCTTCGACGGCAGCGCCCGGCTGCTTCTTCCAGGTCAGCAGCGTCGCTTCGGAGACGGATTCGGAAAGTTGGGGGACGACGACGTCGGTGATAGCCATTTTGTTTATTCCGTAGAGGTTTGAGTTCTGACCGCGAGGCGCGGCAGGCTTTCAGCAAACCTGCCGCGCGCCACGCGCGCAGCTAGCGATGGTTACTTCGTCAACATGACCTTGAACTTGGGAGCGAAAGCCGCTTCGATCAGCGCCTTCTGCTGCTCCTGGTGCTTGGCCAGGTAGCCCACGGCCGGCGATGCCGACGCGGCGCGGCCCGCGTAACCCAGCTTCTGGCCTTCGGCCATATTCTCGTACACGTGATGTTGGATGTAGAACCACGGGCCCTGATTCTGGGGCTCGTCCTGGACCCAGATGACTTCGCTGGCCTTCGGGTACTTGCGCAGTTCGGCCTCGAAGGACTTGTGCGCGAACGGGTACAGCTGCTCGACGCGGATGATGGCGACGTTGTCGGCGCCACGCTCGCGGCGGGCGTTGACCAGGTCGTAGTAGACCTTGCCCGAGCAGGCCAGCACGCGCTTGACCTTGGCGGCGTCGATGGCCTCGTCGACCTCGCCGATGACCGGGCGGAAGCTGCCGCCGGCCAGTTCGGTCAGGGGCGAGCCGGCGTCCTTGTTGCGCAGCAGCGACTTGGGCGTGAACAGCACCAGCGGCTTGCGGAACGGGCGGATCATCTGACGACGCAGCACGTGGAAGATCTGCGACGCGGAGGTCGGCTGGATCACCTGCATGTTGTTGTCGGCGCAAAGCTGCAGGAAGCGCTCGATGCGGCCCGACGAGTGCTCGGGGCCCTGGCCTTCGTAGCCGTGCGGCAGCATCAGGGTCAGGCCCGACTGGCGGCCCCACTTGGCTTCGCCGGAGCTGATGAACTGGTCGATCACGACCTGGGCGCCGTTGACGAAGTCGCCGAACTGGCCTTCCCAGATGGTCAGCGTGTTGGGCTCGGCGCTGGAGTAGCCGTATTCAAAGCCCAGCACCGCCTCTTCGGACAGCACCGAGTCGATCACGGTGAACGGAGCCTGGCCTTCCGAGACGTTCTGCAGCGGAATGTAGGTGCCGTCGTTCCAGCGTTCGCGGTTCTGGTCGTGCAGCACGGCGTGGCGGTGCGTGAACGTGCCGCGGCCCGAGTCCTGGCCGGTGATGCGGATGGCGTAGCCCGAAGCCACCAGCGTGGCGAAGGCCAGGTGCTCGCCCATGCCCCAGTCCAGGTTCATTTCGCCCTTGGCCATGGTGCGGCGGTCGTTCAGCAGCTTGGCGACCAGCGGGTGCACGGTGAAGCCTTCCGGCACCGTGGTGATGCGTTCGCCGATACGCTTGAGCTCGGCCAGCGGCACGGCGGTGTCGGCCTGGTCGGTCCACTTGGCGCCCAGGAACGGCGACCAGTCGATGGCGTACTTGCTCTTGTAGTCGGTCAGCACCGGCTCGATGGTGCGCTGGCCGTCTTCCATCAGCTGGCGGTAGTCCTTGACCAGCTGGTCGGCTTCGCCTTCGGCCAGCACGCCCTGCGTGGTCAGCTTGTCGGCGTACAGCTTGCGCGTGCCGGGGTGATGGCCGATGCGCTTGTACATCAGGGGCTGCGTCAGCGAGGGGGTGTCCTGCTCGTTGTGGCCCAGCTTGCGGAAGCAGACGATGTCCACGACCACGTCGTGGCGGAACTGCAGGCGGTAGTCCAGCGCCAGCTTGGTGACGAACACCACGGCTTCGGGATCGTCGCCGTTGACGTGGAAGACCGGGGCTTCGATCATCTTGACCACGTCCGTGCAATACAGCGTCGAACGCGAGTCGCGCGGGTCGGAGGTGGTGAAGCCGATCTGGTTGTTGATGACGATGTGCAGCGTGCCGCCCGTGCCGTAGCCGCGGGTCTGCGCCAGGTTCAGCGTTTCCATGACCACGCCCTGGCCGGCGAATGCCGCGTCGCCGTGCACCAGCACCGGCAGCACTTGCTTGCCTTCGGCGTCGCCGCGGCGTTCCTGGCGGGCGCGGGCGCTGCCCTCGACCACCGGGTTGACGATTTCCAGGTGGGAGGGGTTGAAGGCCAGCGACAGGTGGACCGGGCCGCCGCGGGTGGACAGGTCGCTCGAGAAACCGTTGTGGTACTTCACGTCGCCGTCGGTCAGGCCTTCGGCGTGCTTGCCCTCGAATTCGGCGAACAGGTCGCCGGGCATCTTGCCCATGATGTTCACGAGCAGGTTCAGGCGGCCGCGGTGGGCCATGCCGACCACGATTTCCTGGACGCCGTTTTCACCGGCGTGGTTCACCACTTCGTCCATCGAGGCGATGAAGCTTTCGCCGCCTTCCAGCGAGAAGCGCTTCTGGCCGACGTACTTGGTGTGCAGGAAGCGCTCGAGGCCTTCGGACTCGGTCAGCTGCTGCAGGATGTGGCGCTTTTCTTCGGCCGTGTAGGTGGGCGCGCCCAGCGTGGCTTCCAGGCGTTCCTGGATCCAGCGCTTGGCGGCGGGGTCGGAGATGTGCGTGAATTCGGCACCGATGCTGCGGCAGTAGGTGTCGCGCAGCGCCTTCAGGATGTCGCGCAGCGTCATGGTGCTGGCGGTCGTGAAGTAGGTGTTGGTGGCCGAGTAGGTCTGGTCGAGGTCGGCTTCGGTCAGGCCGTAGAAGGCGGGATCGAGCTCGGGGATGGGCGGACGTTCCTGGCGCTTGAGCGGGTCCAGGTCGGCCCAGCGCGAACCCAGGGAGCGGTAGGCGGCGATCAGCGACTGAACGGAAACCTGCTTGCTGGCGACGCTGAGGTCGGGCTCGGCCGAGCGCTGCACGAAGGCGTTGGCGCGGGCGCGTTGAGCGAACGATTCGACGATGGGCGCGTGGGCCTGATCGCGGGTGGACTCCTGGCCGTCGGTGGCGGGAGCGTGCTGCAGCTGGTCGAAATATTCGCGCCAGTTGTCGGGCACCGAACCGGGGTTATCGAGGTAGGCTTCGTAAAGCTCCTCGACATACGGGGCATTACCCCCGAATAGATAAGACGTGGATAGAGATTCCAATTCCGAAGACATATCGCTTCACCTTTACGAGTGCTTCACTCGACACGATGCAGGAAAACCTTCCGCGACACGGGCTTCCCGGTTAGCGGATAGCAGGGGCAGAAGGCGCGTACAAGCCTTGAAAGCCGTATGCCCGAAAGTATAACCCTTTGAGTTTACGGGCGTCTGCCTGCGATTGCGTGCCGCAAAAGCGCATGGGGAATGGCTGCATGCGGTATTGGAATGTCCGGCGAACCCCTTCTATCGAGCCGTCTACGCGCGCTCAAAAACCGTCATTCCAAAATGCGGCGGCGCGTCATTTTTGATCGGACGCAAGGCGAGTGTTGCGTGTTCGCCGCGATCAGACCGGCAACTCGGTGGTGGACAGGATCTCTTTGAGCACGAAAAACGTGCGGATCTGGCGCACGCCGGGCAGTTTGATGATCTCGCCGGCGTGCAGTTTGTTGAACCGTTCCAGGTCGCGGATGCGCAGCATCAGGAAGTAGTCGAACTCGCCGGCCACCAGGTGGCACTCCAGGCAGCCGCTGATGCCGCGCGCGGCGGCTTCGAAGTCGGTGAAGGATTCGGGCGTGGAGCGGTCCAGCACCACCCCCACGATGACCAGCGTGGCCATGTCGACCTCGGCCGGTTCGAGCAGCGCGACGGTCTTGCGGATGATGCCCTCGGCCTTGAGCTTTTCGACCCGGCGCAGACAGGCGGCCGGGCTGAGGTGCACGCGCGCGCTCAGTTCCAGGTTGGTGATCTGGGCGTCCTCCTGCAGCACGCGCAGGATCTGGCGGTCGATGCGGTCCAGGCCGGAAATGGCTGCCATTAATACGTCCCTAAAAATTAAATTTCGCCAGGATTTTTATCTGCCAAATAATAAATCCATATCTGGATAATTATCTGTTTTAAAAAACGATGAATCAAAAAAATACGCAATTGACCAAATATTCGTGCGATTCCTATGATTTTTCCGTGCGAGCCATCCCGGCCGACACGTCCAGACCCCACAGGAGCCCGCATGGATCTGCAACGCTTTCCCCGTCATCGCCTGACCTTCGGCGATACCCCGATCGAAAAGCTCGACCGCCTGTCCGCGCACCTGGGCGGCAAGGTCGAGATCTACGCCAAGCGCGAGGACTGCAACAGCGGCCTGGCCTTCGGCGGCAACAAGCTGCGCAAGCTGGAGTACCTCATTCCGCAGGCCCTGGAACAGGGCTGCGACACGCTGGTCACGATAGGCGGCATCCAGTCCAACCACACCCGCATGGTCGCCGCGGTCGCGGCCAAGCTGGGACTGGGCTGCGTGCTGGTGCAGGAGAACTGGGTGGATTATTCGGATGCGGTGTATGACCGCGTCGGCAACATCATGATGAGCCGCCTGATGGGCGCCGACGTGCGCCTGGTGGACCAGGGCTTCGACATCGGCCTGCGCCCGAGCTGGGAGGAAGCGCTGGAAGAGGTGCGGCGGCGCGGCGGCAAGCCCTACGCCATTCCGGCCGGCGCCTCCGATCACGAACTGGGCGGCCTGGGTTATGTGGGCTTTGCCGAGGAAGTGCGGCGCCAGGAGGCCGAGCTGGGCTTCAAGTTCGACTACATCGTGGTCTGCGCCGTCACCGGCAGCACGCAGGCCGGCATGGTCGTGGGCTTCGCCGCCGACGGGCGCGCGGACCGCGTCATCGGCATCGACGCCTCGGCCACGCCGGACCAGACCCGCGCGCAGATCCTGCGCATCGCGCGGCGCACCGCCGACATGGTGGGGCTGGGCCGGGCCATCGAAGACCGCGACGTGGTGCTGGACACGCGCTACGCCTACCCCGCCTACGGCCTGCCCTCGGCCGAGACCAACGAGGCCATCCGCCTGTGCGCCCGGCTCGAAGGCATGATGACCGACCCGGTGTACGAGGGCAAATCGATGCAGGGCATGATGGACCTGGTGCGCCGCGGCGACATCCCCGCCGGCTCCCGCGTACTGTATGCGCACCTGGGAGGGGTGCCGGCGATCAACGCCTACAGCTTTCTGTACCGCAACGGATAAGAGCGCCTACGGCCCGCTGGGCTGGCCTTGCGGCGACCTGCGCTGAACGCCGGGCCCGCCCGGACTTGCCAGCGCGCCCCTTCCGCGCCCATGATGGCCATGGGCCCGCGCCCCGCCGGGAGTGCCCCCGAGCGGGGCGTTCTGTATCCGGCGCCGGCTTGACCGTCCAGATGATGTACATAATTTGTATACAAAACTGCGATTTCCGGCTATGGTGCCGGTCATCGCCGGTTCGCATTCCCACTCTTCGCCCGCCATGACTTACGACGCCACCCGCCCCTACCCACGCGACCTGATCGGCTACGGCCGCAACCCGCCGCATGCCGGCTGGCCGGGACAGGCTCGCATCGCCGTGCAGTTCGTGCTGAATTACGAGGAAGGCGGCGAGAACAGCGTGCTGCACGGCGACGCCGGTTCGGAACAGTTCCTGTCCGAGATGTTCAATCCCGCGAGCTATCCCGAGCGCCACCTCAGCATGGAAAGCATCTACGAGTACGGCTCGCGGGTCGGGGTGTGGCGCATCCTGCGCGAATTCGAAAAGCGGCAGTTGCCGCTGACCGTGTTCGGCGTCGGCATGGCCTTGCAGCGCCACCCCGAGGTGGCCAGCGCCTGCGTCGAGCTGGGCCATGAGATCGCCTGCCACGGCTGGCGCTGGATCCATTACCAGGACGTGGACGAAGCCACCGAGCGCGAACACATGCGCCTGGGCATGCAGGCCATCACGCAGCTGACCGGCACGCGCCCGCTGGGCTGGTACACCGGCCGCGACAGCCCGCGCACCCGCAGGCTGGTGGCCGACTACGGCGGCTTCGAGTACGACAGCGACTACTACGGCGACGACCTGCCCTTCTGGATGCTGGTGCGCAAGACCGACGGCGGCAGCGCGCCGCAGCTCATCGTGCCCTATACGCTGGACTGCAACGACATGCGCTTCGCGCTGCCGCAGGGCTTTTCGCACGCCGACCCGTTCCTGCAATACCTGAAAGACAGTTTCGACGCGCTCTACGCCGAAGGCGACGAGACGCCCAGGATGATGAGCATAGGCATGCACTGCCGGCTGCTGGGCCGCCCCGGACGCATCGTCGCGCTGCAGCGCTTCCTGGACCACATCGCCCGCCACGACCGCGTCTGGGTCTGCCGCCGGATCGACATCGCGCGCCACTGGAGAGCGGCGCATCCCTACACCCCTCAGCCCTGAACAGGACGGCCATGGCCCACACCCTAGCCCAACTCAATTCAGCCCCGCCCGCGGCCGCCGCCGCGATGCTCGAGGGCCTCTACGAACAAGCCCCCTGGATCGCCGAAAGCGCGCTGCGCTCGCGTCCGTTCCGCTCGCTGGCCGAGCTGCGCCAGCGCATGCGACAGGCGGTCGACGAGGCCGACGCCGAAACGCGCCTGGCGCTGGTGCGCGCCCATCCCGAGCCTGCGCACCTGCCCGAACGCGGCGCCGCCTACCGCGAGCGCTTCGGCTTTCCCTTCGTGCTGGCCCCGCAGGGCCCGCGCGGCACGGATCTGACGCGCCAGGAAATCGCCGACGAATTCGCGCGCCGCCAGGACAACCCGCCCGAGGTCGAGCTGCAGGAGGCGCTGCACCAGTTGCACCGCATCGCCGAGATCCGCCTGCAGGACCGCTTCGGCGAGGCGCCGGCCATCGGCAACGACATCTGGGACTGGGGCGAACGGCTCGCCGCGCACAGCGATCCGGGCTATGCGGAAAAAGGCCAGTTGACCGTCACCTACCTGACCGACGCGCACCGCGCCTGCGCCGGGCTGCTGTCGCAATGGATGCGCGACTGCGGCTTCGACGAGGTCGGCATCGACGCCGTCGGCAACGTGGTGGGCCGCTACCTGGCCGACCGCGCCGACGCGCCCACGCTGATGACCGGCAGCCACTACGACACGGTGCGCAACGCCGGCAAGTACGACGGCCGCCTGGGCATCTTCGTGCCCATGGCCTGCGTGCGCGAACTGAGCCGCGCCGGCCGGCGCCTGCCCTATCACCTGGAAGTGATCGGTTTCGCCGAAGAGGAAGGCCAGCGCTACCGCGCCACCTTCCTGGGCTCGGGCGCGCTGACCGGCGGTTTTCGCGAGGAATGGCTGGCGCAGCAGGACGCCGACGGCGTCAGCATGCGCGAGGCCATGGCGCGCGCCGGCCTGCGCCCCGAGGACATCCCGGCGCTGCGCCGCGATCCGGCGCGCTACCTGGGCTTTGTCGAAATCCATATCGAACAGGGTCCCGTGCTCTACGAGATGGGGCTGCCGCTAGCCGTGGTCACGTCCATCAACGGCTGCCTGCGCTACCAGGTCCAGGTTTCGGGCCTGGCCTGCCACGCCGGCACCACGCCGATGGATCGGCGCCGCGACGCCGCCGCCGCGGCCGCCGAGTTGGTGCTGTACGTGGAGCGGCGCGCCGCGCTCGACGGCGATTCGGTCGGCACCGTGGGCATGCTGGAAGTGCCCGGCGGCTCGATCAACGTGGTGCCCGGCGAGTGCCGCTTCAGCCTCGACCTGCGCGCGCCCAGCGACGCGCAGCGCGATGCGCTGGCCCGCGACGTGCTGGCCGAGCTGGAAGCCGTGTGCCGCCGCCGCGGCCTGCGCTACGCGCTGGAGGAAACCATGCGCGCCGCCGCCGCCCCCAGCGATCCCGCCTGGCAGCAGCGCTGGGAACGGGCCGTGGACGCGCTCGGGCTGCCGGTGCACCGCATGCCCAGCGGCGCCGGCCACGACGCCATGAAGCTGCACGAAATCATGCCGCAGGCCATGCTGTTCGTGCGCGGCCAGAATGCCGGCATCAGCCACAACCCGCGCGAATCCACCACCAGCGACGACATCCAGCTCGCCGCGCAGGCCATGCTCAACCTGCTCGACAACCTCGCCCACGAAACACCATGACCGCCATGACCGACTACGCCCGACTCGACGCCTGGATCGACGCCCACTTCGACGAAGAGGTCCGCTTCCTGCAGGAGCTGGTGCGCGTGCCCACCGACACGCCGCCCGGCAACAACGCCCCGCACGCCGAGCGCACCGCCGAGCTGCTGCAAGGCTTTGGCCTGCCGGCCGAGGCCCATCCGGTGCCGGCCGCGCAGGTCCGCGACTACGGGCTGCAATCCATCACCAACCTGATCGTGCGGCGCGAATACGGCGCCGGCGGGCCGCGCATCGCGCTCAACGCCCACGGCGACGTGGTGCCGCCCGGCGAGGGCTGGCGCCACGATCCCTACGGCGGCGAAATCGAGGACGGCTGCCTCTACGGCCGCGCCGCCGCCGTCAGCAAGAGCGACTTCGCCAGCTACACCTTCGCGCTGCGCGCGCTCGAGGCCGTGGCCCGTCCCGGCCGCGGCGCGGTCGAACTGCACTTCACCTACGACGAGGAATTCGGCGGCCTGCTGGGACCCGGCTGGCTGCTGTCGCAGGGGCTGACCCGGCCCGACCTGCTGATCGCGGCGGGCTTCAGCTACGAGGTCGTGACCGCGCACAACGGCTGTTTGCAGATGGAAGTGACCGTGCACGGCAAGATGGCCCACGCCGCCGTTCCCGCCACCGGCGTGGACGCGCTGCAGGCCGCCGTCGCGATACTGGGCGCGCTGTACGCGCAGAATGCGCGCTACCGCGAGATCCGCTCGCAGGTGCCCGGCATCACCCACCCCTACCTGAACATCGGCCGCATCGAAGGCGGCACCAACACCAACGTGGTGCCCGGCAAGGTGGTGTTCAAGCTGGACCGGCGCATGATCCCCGAGGAAAACGCCGCCGAAGTCGAGGCCGACATCCGCCGCATCATCGCCGAGGCCGCCGCCGCCCAGCCCGGCATCACGGTGGAGATCCGGCGCCTGCTGCTGGCCAACGCCATGCGCCCCCTGCCCGGCAATCAGCCGCTGGTGCAGGCCATCCAGAAACACGGGCAGGAACTGTTCGGCGAACCGATACCGGCCATGGGCACGCCGCTCTACACCGACGTGCGCCTGTATGCCGAAGCCGGCATCCCCGGCGTGATCTACGGCGCGGGGCCGAGAACCGTGCTGGAATCGCACGCCAAGCGCAACGACGAGCGCGTCGCGCTGGAGGATCTGCGGCGCGCCACCAAGGTGATTGCGCGCACGCTGTGTGATTTGCTGGGAGAGTGATGGGTTCCGCGCGCTTGATATTCGTTTTCTTGTTTTAAGGCATCTCGCGCTGCACCCATCCTACGACACCATGCCGTAGGATGGATGTAGCGCGGCAAACCCTCGGCAAAAACGCCACCGCCGACCGCGCGGAACCCATCGGTCGGCGCCTACGCCAACCTCAACACCCTGCGCCAGAACAACACCGCCACCAGCACGAACACCGCCAGTCCCAGGTAGGACGCGATGTGCTCGAAACCCGCGCCGGCAATCGCCAGCGGGGCCTCGGTGCCGGCCGCGCCGATGACGGCGGCCATCAGCACGCCGACCAGGCTTTCGCCCACGATCAGGCCGGAGGCGATCAGCACGCCACGGCGGTTGGCCGCGTCGGCGAACTGCTCGTAGGGCTGGCCGGCCGCGGCGGCGCGGCGGCGCAGCGCGCGCTCGAGCAGCCAGGCGAGGACCGCGCCGGCCACGATGGGCGCGGCCACGGTCGGCGGCAGGTAGATGCCGATGCCGACCGCCAGCACCGGCATGCGGGCCACGCGGCAGGTGCGCTTGAGCACCTGGTCCACCAGGATCAGGCCCAGGCCGACCAGCATGCCGATGACGATCATGGTCCAGTTGAGCTGGTGCGTGAAGATGCCGCGGGCGATGGCCAGCATCAGCGTGGCCTGGGGCGCCGACAGGGCCTGCGCCGGGTCCATGCCTTCGCGCGGCATGGAATCGGCGAAACCGTAGGCGTTGTACAGCAGCTCCAGCACCGGCGAAATCACCGCCGCGCCGGCCACGCAGCCGATCAGCAGGGCCACCTGCTGGCGCCACGGGGTCGCGCCCACCAGCCAGCCGGTCTTCAGGTCCTGCAGGTTGTCGTTGGAGATCGAGGCCACGGCCACCACCGCCGAGGTGCTGAAGATCGACAGCGCGATCGCCATCTGCACGCCGTTCTCGGCGCCCAGCAGCTCGCCGCCCAAGGTCAGCATCAGCAGCGACACCAGCACGATGGCCACGATGCCCACGCCCGAGATCGGGCTGGTCGACGAACCCACCAGGCCGGCCATGTAGCCGCAGGCGGCCGCCACCAGGAAGCCGAACACGAAGGCGAACAGCACGGCGTAGGCCACCAGCTTCCAGATCGCGCCGGCCGACAGCGGCGCGCCCGACAGGAACACCTGGAAGGTCACGACCAGCACCACCACCAGCGCCAGCGTCACCACCGAGATCCAGCCCGCCGACAGGTCGCGTTCGGTGCGCGGGGCGCGGCCGGCGCGGGCGGCGCCGGCCTTGGTCAGGGCCGCGAACGAGGCTTTCACGCCGCGCGCCATCGGCATGAACAGCGTGGCCAGCGTCCAGATGGCGCCCACGCCGATCACGCCGGCGCCGATGAAGCGCACCTGCGTGGCCCACAGGCCGTTGGCGTATTGCGCGATCGTCTGGCCGGCGGGCATGTCGCCCATCGCGCTCAGGATCGGCACCGCGATGCCCCACGAAATGACCAGCCCGGTCAGCATGGCCAGGCCCGCGACGATGCCGATGAGGTAGCCGGCGCCCAGCAGCGCCAGCGAAAAGCCCATGGGCAGGCGGAACACCGCCCCGCCCAGCGAGAACCAGCCGCTGACGCTGTCGCCCAGCACCCGCAGGCCGCTGGCCGCGAAGCTGACCGCGGCGGCGGTCAGGCCGCCGGCCACGATGTCGCCCATGCCGGTGGCGGTCCTGGCCGGCGCCTGCCCGGCGTCGGCCGCCTCGTCCTGGCTGCGCTCGGCGCTGCCCACGCGCAGGATCTCGGCCGCCGCCACGCCTTCGGGGTACGGCAGGTCGCTCTGCACCACCATCACGTGGCGCAGCGGAATCGTGAACATGACGCCCAGCATCCCGCCGGCGGCGCAGATGCCCAGCGTCTGCCAGAACGGAAAGCCCTGCCAGTGGCCCATCATGACGAGCGCCGGCAGGATGAAGATGATCGAGGACAGGGTGCCGGCCGCCGAGGCCTGGGTCTGCACCATGTTGTTCTCGAGGATATTGGCGTCCTTGAACAGGCGCAGCACGGACATCGAAATCACCGCCGCCGGGATGGCCGACGAGAACGTCAGGCCCACCTTCAGCCCCAGAAACACGTTGGAGGCGGTAAAAATGATGGTGATCAGGGCGCCCAGCAGGATGCCGCGGAACGTCAGCTCCGGCAGCGTGACCTCTGCGGGGACGCTGTTGGGTTGGGTCATGGAAATCTTCCTTAATTTCTAGCCGCGAATTCTAGCGCCTCGCAGGCATCGGTCCGGGAAGGTGGCGATCGGGCGAATCTGCGGCATAAGCTGCTGCAGGCAGCCCACCCTGCAAAAGATTATGCTGAAACTGCGGGAATTGCGTCGGAATTTCAATCACCCATGCCAGGGGTTGGGGTCTAGCATGAACATTAAACCAGGAGACAACACCACCATGCGCGACGCCAGTTCCCTGCGTTCGGGGCAGGACCCGGACCACGATATCGACCCCGACGAAACCGCCGAATGGCGCGACGCCCTGCAGTCGCTGGCGCAGGCCGAAGGCCCCGTGCGCGCGGCCTACGTGCTGGACAATCTGCTGGGCCATGCCGCCACGCTGGGCCTGCGCGCCCGGCGCCAGACGCGCACGGCCTACCTGAACACCATCCCCGCCGACCAGGAACCGGCGTTTCCGGGCAATCTGGCCGTCGAAGAGCGCATCGCCCGCATCAACCGCTGGAACGCGCTGGCGATGGTGGTGCGCGCCAACCAGGCGCACGGCGAGCTGGGCGGGCACATCGCCAGCTACGCCTCGGCCGCCGACCTGTTCGAGGTGGGCTTCAATCATTTCTTCCGCGCGCGCACACCGCAGGGACCGGGCGACCTGGTCTACATGCAGCCGCACTCGGCGCCCGGCGTGTACGCCCGCGCCTACCTGGAAGGCTTTCTGAGCGAGGACGACCTGGCGCATTTCCGCCAGGAAATCACCGCCACCGGACGCGGCCTGCGCGGCCTGTCTTCCTACCCGCACCCGTGGCTGATGCCGGATTTCTGGCAGTTTCCCACCGGCTCGATGGGGATCGGCCCGATCAACGCGATCTACCAGGCGCGCTTCATGCGCTATCTCGAACACCGCTCGCTGATGCCCGGCGGCGACCGCAAGGTCTGGGGCATTTTCGGCGACGGCGAAATGGACGAGCCTGAATCCATCGCCGCGCTGACGCTGGCCGCGCGCGAAAAGCTCGACAACCTGGTGTTCGTGGTCAATTGCAACCTGCAGCGCCTCGACGGCCCGGTGCGCGGCAACGGCCGCATCATCGACGAGCTGGAAACGCTGTACGCCGGCGCCGGCTGGAACGTCATCAAGCTGGTCTGGGGCAGCGACTGGGACGCGCTGCTGCGCCGCGACACCGGCGGCGCGCTGGCGCGCGCGTTCTCCAATACCGTGGACGGTCAGTTCCAGACCTTCGCCGCCAACGACGGCGCCTTCAACCGCGCCCATTTCTTCAACCAGAATCCCGAGCTGGCCGCGCTGGTGGCCGACTGGACCGACGAAGCCATCGACCGCCTGCACCGCGGCGGCCACGACATGGTGAAGATCTACGCCGCCTATCACCGCGCGGCGAACCACCGCGGCCAGCCCACCGTCATCCTGGCGCAGACCAAGAAGGGCTTCGGCATGGGCGCGGCCGGCCAGGGCAAGATGACCACCCACCAGCAGAAGAAGCTGGACGACGAGGCCCTGCTGGCCTTCCGCGACCGCTTCGCGCTGCCGATCTCCGACGCCGACTGCCTGGCGCTGAAGTTCTACCGCCCCGCCGAGGACAGCGCCGAACTGCGCCACCTGCAGGCGCGCCGCGAGGCGCTGGGCGGGCACCTGCCGCGGCGCGGCACGCAGGCGCCGCGCCTGGCGCCGCCGGCCGCCGAGCAATGGGCGCGCTTCGCGCTGGCCGCCGACGGCAAGGAAATGTCTTCCACCATGGCCATCGTGCGCATGCTGACCGCGCTGCTCAAGGACGCCACCGTGGGCCCGCGCATCGTGCCCATCGTCGCCGACGAGGCTCGCACCTTCGGCATGGCCAACCTGTTCCGGCAGATCGGCATCTATTCGGCGCAGGGCCAGCTGTACGAGCCCGAGGACATCGGGTCGGTGCTGTACTACCGCGAGGCCCGCGACGGCCAGATCCTGGAAGAAGGCATTACCGAGGCCGGCGCGATTTCCTCCTGGACCGCCGCCGGCACCAGCTACTCGGTCAACGGCCTGCCGATGCTGCCGTTCTATATCTACTACTCGATGTTCGGCTTCCAGCGCATCGGCGACCTGATCTGGGCGGCCGCCGACCAGCGCACGCGCGGCTTCCTGATCGGCGCCACGTCGGGGCGCACCACGCTGGGCGGCGAAGGCCTGCAGCACCAGGACGGCTCCAGCCACATCATGGCGGCGGCGGTGCCCAACTGCCGCGCCTACGATCCGGCCTATGCCTACGAGGTCGCCGTGATCGTCGAGCACGGCATGCGCCGCATGCTCGACGAGCAGCACGACGAGTTCTACTACCTGACCGTCACCAACGAGAACCTGGCGCAGCCCGACATGCCCTCGGACCCGCAGGCGCGCGAAGGCATTCTGCGCGGCATGTACCGCCTGCGTCCGGCCCGCGGCCAGGCCCAGGTGCGCCTGCTGGGCGCCGGCCCCATGCTGCGCGAGGCCGAAATGGCCGCCGAGCGGCTGCTGGCCGACCACGGAGTGGACGCCGAAGTCTGGAGCGTGACCAGCTTTTCCGAACTGGCCCGCGCCGGCCGCCAGGCCGAGCGCGCCCGCGTGCTGGGCCTGGAATCCGGCGCGGCCGCCGACTGGGTGCAAGCCTGCCTGGGCGGCAGCGACGCGCCGGTCGTCGCCGCCACCGACTACGTGCGCGCCGTGCCCGAACAGATCCGCGCCTGGGTGCCCGCGCCCTATCGCACGCTGGGCACCGACGGCTTCGGCCGCAGCGACACCCGCGCCCAGCTGCGCGATTTCTTCGAAGTCAGCGCCGACTGGATCGTGCTCTACGCCCTCGACAGCCTGGGCCGGCAGGACGACGCCCAGGCCGTGCGCGCCCGGCTGAACGCGGCGGGCCGCCAGACCCCGCCCTGGGAGCTGTAACGGCCGCAAGACGGGCGGACGAGGCGCCCCGCCGTCAACGTTCGCTGCACCGCAACAACCAAGTCGCCCCGCTTTCTGTTGAAATACGGGTGTTCCCAAGCATTGCCAAACCAATACGGCGGGCCGCGAGCCCGCTTTTTGCAGTCCGTTTTCTCTTCCGTTTTACGCCTCTAAGGCTTGTACCCATGGACGAAACTCTCACCAAACTGGCGCTGGACTACCACGCCTACCCCACCCCCGGCAAAATCTCGGTCACCCCGACCAAGACGCTGGCCAACCAGGACGACCTGTCCCTGGCCTATTCCCCCGGCGTGGCGGCCGCGTGCATGGCCATCTTCGACCAGGGCGACGACGCCGCGTCCAAGTACACCTCGCGCGGCAACCTGGTGGGCGTGATCACCAACGGCACGGCCGTGCTGGGCCTGGGCAATATCGGCCCGCTGGCCGCCAAGCCGGTCATGGAAGGCAAGGGCTGCCTGTTCAAGAAGTTCGCCGGCATCGACGTGTTCGACATCGAACTGGCCGAAAACGACCCCGACAAGCTGGTCGACATCATCGCGGCGCTCGAACCCACGCTGGGCGGCGTCAACCTCGAGGACATCAAGGCGCCCGAGTGCTTCTACATCGAGAAGAAGCTGCGCGAGCGCATGAAGATCCCCGTCTTCCACGACGACCAGCACGGCACCGCCATCATCTCGTCGGCCGCCATCCTCAACGGCCTGAAGGTCGTGGGCAAGGATCTCGGCTCGGTCAAGCTCGCCTGCTCGGGCGCCGGCGCCGCCGCCATCGCCTGCCTGGACCTGCTGGTCAACCTGGGCGTCAAGCGCGAGAACATCTACGTGGTGGACTCCCGCGGCGTGATCTGGGAAGGCCGCGACGAGAACATGGAGGCCAACAAGAAGCGCTACGCGCAGAAGACCGACGCGCGCACGCTGGCCGACGTGGTCAACGGCGCCGACGTGTTCCTGGGCTGCTCGACCGCCGGCGTGCTGACCGCCGACATGGTCAAGACCATGGCCGCCAGCCCGCTGATCCTGGCGCTGGCCAACCCGGAACCGGAAATCCGGCCGGAAGTCGCCAAGGCCGCGCGCCCCGACTGCATCATCGCCACCGGCCGTTCGGACTACCCGAACCAGGTCAACAACGTGCTGTGCTTCCCCTTCATCTTCCGCGGCGCCATGGACGCCGGCGCCTCGCGCATCACGGAAGAAATGAAGCTGGCCTGCGTCAAGGCCATCGCCGAACTGGCCCAGGCCGAGCAGAACGACGAAGTGGCCCGCGCCTACGCCGGCCAGGAGCTGTCGTTCGGCCCCGACTACATCATTCCCAAGCCCTTCGACCCGCGCCTGATCGTCCAGATCGCGCCGGCCGTGGCCCAGGCCGCCGCCGACTCGGGCGTGGCCGCCCGTCCCATCGAGGACATCGAGGCCTACCGCCAGAAACTGATGGGCTTCGTCTACCACTCCGGCCAGCTGATGCGTCCGCTGTTCGCCCAGGCCAAGAAGGCGCCCAAGCGCGTCATCTATGCCGACGGCGAAGACGAGCGCGTGCTGCGCGCGGTGCAGACCGTCAGCGACGAGAAGCTGGCCTTCCCGATCCTGGTCGGCCGCCCCTCCGTCATCGAGATGCGCATCAAGAAGTTCGGCCTGCGCCTGCTCGCCGGCAAGGATTTCGAGATCGTCGATCCCGAAGACGACAGCCGCTTCAACGAAACCTGGAACGCGTACTACCAGCTCAAGGGCCGCGAAGGCGTGACCCCGGCCATCGCCAAGGCGATGATCCGCAAGCACAACACGCTGATCGGCGCGATGCTGCTGCGCCGCGGCGACGCCGACGCGCTGCTGTGCGGCGTGGCCAGCAAGTACGACAACCAGCTCAAGTACGTGGACGAGATCATCGGCCGGAAGGAAGGCCAGACCTACGCCGCCCTGAACGTGCTGATGCTGCCCGACCAGACGCTGTTCGTCACCGACACGCACGTCAACGAAAACCCGACGGCCGAAGAAGTGGCGAACATCACGATCCAGGCCGCCGACGAGATGGTGCGCTTCGGCGTGGTGCCCAAGATCGCGCTGCTGTCGCACTCCAACTTCGGCAGCCGCGCGACCGACTCCTCGCGCAAGATGGCGCAGGCCAACCAGCTGGTGCGCGACCGCGCCCCCGACCTGGAAGTCGACGGCGAAATGCACGCCGACGCCGCCCTGTCGGAGAAGATCCGCATGCTGGCCTACCCGGACAGCACGTTGAAGGGCCGCGCCAACCTGCTGGTCATGCCCAACCTGGACACCGGCAACATCACGTACAACATGCTGAAGATGACCGGCAGCAACGGCATCGCCATGGGTCCGATCCTGCTGGGCGCGGCGCGCCCGGTGCACATCCTGACCACCAGCGCCACCGTGCGCCGCATCGTCAACATGACGGCGCTGGCCGTGGTGGACGCGCAGCAGGAAGCCGCCGAGGCCGCCAAGAAGCGCCGTTGATTCCCGACGGCCGCTAAGGCAAAGGGCGCCCGCCGTTCGCGGCGGCGCCCTTTTTCTTTGCAGGCGGCCAGGCCATCGCGCTGGCCCGCCTGCCTGTGCTGATGGTAAAACCGGTGTTGCCCTTGCTTATGGAGTCAACATGCTGGCCGATGCCCTGTATGCCTGGTTTCACTACCTGGCGATTTTCCTGCTCGTGGTGGTCCTGACGGCCGAAGCGGTGCTGCTGCGTCCCGAGCTCACCGTCAATGGCCTCAAGCGCCTGGTCATCTACGACCGCCTCTATCTGGCCAGCGCCGTGGTCGTGCTCATCACCGGCGTGCTGCGCCTGACGCTGGGCATCAAGGGCGCCGCCTTTTACATGGCCAATCCCTGGTTCCACGCCAAGATCACGCTGTTCGTCATCATCGCGCTGTGTTCGATCCCGCCCACCATGACCTTCCTGCGCTGGGCCAGGCAGTCGCGCCAGCAGCCGGAATTCCTGCCGGCGGCGGCCGACATCAAGCGCGCCCGCCGCTGGGTCATGATCGAATCGCACCTGTTCATCTTCCTGCCGCTGTTCGCCGTGCTGATGGCGCGCGGCATCGGCGCGTAGGACGCGCGCCGCCGCTCAGGGGCAGGACGCCCTGCTCTGCTGCGGCTCCTGGTCGCCCACGGTGATGGTGGCGAAATGGAAAACGCCCACCGCGTCGTTCTTCACCACCTCCACGACCTCGCCGGCCAGCGTCTGCATCACCGACATGCCCTCGGGTACGTCGGCCGCGCCATCGCGCTGCGCGGCCTGGCCGTTCCAGGGGCTCAACACCAGCACGCCCGGAAACGGCTCGCGCCGGTCGCCGCGGCCGCGCCGCGTCGTCTTGACCCGGGTGCCGGCGGCGTAGCGCAGCTCGCCCAGGCGCGCCGCGCAGGCCAGTTCCGCATTGTCGACCCGCAGCAGGCGCCGCGCTTCGTCCAGGTATAGCGTGGGCTCGCTCAGGGGCAGCCCGTAAATGCGCAGCGCCACCGGATTCTTGACCTCGATGCGCCAGCGGTCGGGATCGCGCGAGCCATCGGTGTAGACCGAACCGTCCGAGCCATAGACCACCGAACCCGGCGCAAGCGCCAGGTCCCCGGCCCGGTTGCCCGGACCCAGCACGCACTTATCCAGCGCCTTCATGGCGCCGTCGGGCGCCACGTCGAACTCGATATCCTGGGTGGCGTCGCATCGCCAGCCCAGCACCGTCTGGCTGCCCTCGCCGCGCAGGATGACGTTGCGCGGATGGCGGCCCAGCAAGGCGTAGGTCTCGCGGTCGTAGTCGGAATCCAGGTAGCGGCGCGCGCTCGTGGCCTGAACGCCATACATGGCCACCGGCCGCGGGAACTGCGCTTCGAGATAGGTTTCCAGCTGCGCTTCGTCCTGCAGCTCCAGGCGCGTGCCGGCCGGCATGGCGACGCCGCCCACCGTGGTCTCTTGCTGCAAGGTCACCTTGCGCGCGGCCTGGGCGCGCGCGCTTTCCTTCTCCACCTGCCAGATCGCCATCTGGACCCAGGCATAGAAAGCGAAAGGCACGGCCAGCACCGCGAATATCAGGGCAGAGGTCTTCCAGTACCTGCGCACCGTGCGGCGCGCGCCCGCGCTGGCGACCAGGACCAGCGCCCAGCCGAGCAGCGCCAGGCCGGCAAGAAAACCGAGGGAAACAAAGATATAGAAGCCGGCGGAAGGCAGTGCGATCGGAATCATGGGCAGGATGATATACGCCTACGGGCGCCTGCCCGCCGCGCGGGCCGGCCCGGCAACAAAAAACCGCCCGAAGGCGGTTTATTGTTCAAGCCGGAAAGCGTATCAACGCTTGTCCATCGGGGGCACGTCGCGCGTGACCGAACCGGTGAACAGCTGGCGCGGACGGCCGATCTTGTAGTCGGGATCGGACAGCATCTCGTTCCACTGGGCGATCCAGCCCACCGTGCGGGCCAGCGCGAAGATGGCCGTGAACAGCGAGGTCGGGATGCCGATGGCGCGCTGCACGATGCCCGAGTAGAAGTCGACGTTCGGGTACAGCTTGCGCTGCACGAAGTACGGATCTTCCAGGGCGATGCGTTCCAGTTCCATGGCCAGCTTGAACAGCGGGTCGTTTTCCAGGCCCAGGGCCGAGAGCACTTCCTTGCAGGTTTCCTGCATCAGCTTGGCGCGCGGGTCGTAGTTCTTGTAGACGCGGTGGCCAAAGCCCATCAGGCGCACGCCCGAGTTCTTGTCCTTGACCTTCTCCATGAACTCGCCGACCTTGGCGATGCCGCCGTTGGCTTGCAGGTCTTCCAGCATCTGCAGGCAGGCTTCGTTGGCGCCGCCGTGGGCCGGACCCCACAGGCAGGCCACGCCGGCCGAGATGGCGGCGAAGGGGTTGGTCCCCGACGAACCGCACAGGCGCACGGTCGAGGTGGAGGCGTTCTGTTCGTGGTCGGCGTGCAGGATGAAGATGCGGTCCAGCGCGCGCTCGACGACTTCATTGACCTTGTATTCTTCGCACGGGGTGGCGAACATCATGCGCAGGAAGTTGCCCGTGTAGGACAGGTCGTTCTGCGGGTAGATGAAGGGCTGGCCTTGCGAGTACTTGTAGGCCATCGCGACCAGCGTCGGCATCTTGGCGATCAGGCGGATGGCCGAGATGTGGCGGTGCTGCGGGTTCGTGATGTCGGTGGAGTCGTGGTAGAACGCCGACAGCGCGCCGACCAGGCCCGTCAGGACGGCCATCGGGTGCGCGTCGCGGCGGAAGCCGCGCAGGAAGAAATGCAGCTGCTCGTTGACCATCGTGTGATGGGTCACCTGCGAGTCGAAATCGGCCTTCTGGTCCTTGTTGGGCAGTTCGCCGTTCAGGATCAGGTAGCAGATGTCCATGAAGTCGCAGTTCACGGCCAGCTGTTCGATGGGGTAGCCGCGGTACAGCAGTTCGCCCTTGTCGCCGTCGATGTACGTGATGCCCGATTCGCAGGCGGCGGTGGACATGAAGCCCGGGTCAAACGTGAACATGCCCGTCTGGCCGTAAAGCTTGCGGATGTCGATCACATCCGGACCGACCGTGCCCTTGTACACAGGGAACTCGATGGGGGCGCTGCCATCCGAAAAGGATAGCGTGGCTTTTTTGTCAGACAGGTTCATGCTTTTTTCCTCTCAATTAATCAGAGCGCGCGCATCTGGCCAATAATGCTCCGCAGCCTGGGCGTGTCCAGCTCGCCTTCCAGCTCTTTGCGGGCCAGCAGCAGGTCGAGCAGATCGTTGTCTCCCAGCTCGAACAACTGCGTCAATGCGGCTACGTCATCATCGGTCAGCTCGGCCTCGTGGGCATCGAGATACCGGGTGATGATCAAGTCGTTTTCGAGCAGACCACGGCGTGCCCGCCAACGCAGACGCGCCCGCTGTAGTTCAGTAAGCCTGCTCATCATTACACCTTAATAAAAAGTCCTGCGCCGGGCCCGTCAGGCAGGCTGGCCGTCCCCGTTTTACAGGGGACATGGCCCGGCATTACATACAGACCGTAAACACTAGACCGTGCGACGGACCAGCAGTTCCTTGATCTTGCCGATCGCCTTGGTCGGGTTCAGGCCCTTGGGGCAGACGTCGACACAGTTCATGATGGTGTGGCAGCGGAACAGGCGGTACGGATCGTCCAGGTTGTCCAGGCGCGAGCCCGTGGCTTCGTCGCGGCTGTCGGCGATGAAGCGGTAGGCTTGCAGCAGGCCGGCCGGGCCGACGAACTTGTCCGGATTCCACCAGAACGACGGGCAGGAAGTGGAACAGCACGCGCACAGGATGCACTCGTACAGGCCGTCGAGCTCTTCGCGGGCCTCGGGCGACTGCAGGCGCTCTTTTTCGGGCGGCGGCGTGTCGTTGATGAGGTACGGGCGGATCGAGTGGTACTGGTTGAAGAAGTGCGTCATGTCCACGATCAGGTCGCGGATCACGGGCAGGCCCGGCAGCGGACGCAGGACGATGGGTTCCTTCAGTTCGCGCAGGTTGGTGATGCAGGCCAGGCCGTTCTTGCCGTTGATGTTCATGGCGTCCGAACCGCACACGCCTTCACGGCACGAGCGGCGCAGGGCCAGGCTGTCATCCACGTCGTTCTTGATGCGCACCAGCGCATCGAGCAGCATCTTGTCGGTGGGCTGGAGTTCGACTTCCAGCTTCTGCATGTAAGGGCGCTCGTCCTTGTCCGGATCGTAGCGGTAGATTTCGAACTTGACGATTCTCTTGGTGCTCATAATAGGCTCTATCCGGACTTAGAAGGTACGTGCCTTGGGCGGGAAGGACTCGACCGTCAGCGGCTTCATCTGCACGGGCTTGTACTCCAGGCGGCTGCCTTCGGAGTACCACAGCGTGTGCTTGAGCCAGTTCTCGTCGTCGCGGTTCGGGTGGTCATCCAGCGCGTGGGCGCCGCGGCTTTCGGTGCGGTTGGCCGCCGACTTGATCGTGGCGCGGGCCACTTCGGTCATGTTGGCGATTTCCAGCGCTTCGACGCGCGCGGTGTTGAACACCTTGGACTTGTCCTTGAAGTAGATGTCCTGGGCCTGCTTGGCCAGGTCTTCGATCTGCTCGACGCCTTCGTTGAGCAGGTCCAGCGTGCGGAACACGCCGCAGTGGCGCTGCATCGAGAAGCGGATGGCGTTGCCGATGTCCTGGGGCTTCTCGCCCGAGGTGCGCGATTCGAGGCGGTTGATGCGGTCCAGCGAGAACTCGACGGCCTGCTGCGGCACCGGCTGGTGCGAGTGCTGGCGCTCGGGGTGCGAATTCACGATGTGGTTGCCGGTGGCGCGGCCGAACACGATCAGGTCGAGCAGCGAGTTGGTGCCCAGGCGGTTGGCGCCGTGCACCGACACCGCGGCGCATTCGCCGATGGCGTACAGGCCGTTGACGATCTTGTTCTCGCCGTTTTCGCGCGTCAGCACCTGGCCGTGGTAGTTGGCCGGGATGCCGCCCATCTGGTAGTGGATGGTCGGGACGACGGGGATCGGTTCCTTGATCGGGTCGACGTTGCCGAACTTGATGGCGATTTCGCGGATCGAGGGCAGGCGCTTGTTGATCACGTCGGCGCCCAGGTGGTCGAGCTTCAGGACCACGTAGCTGCCGTCCGGACCGCAGCCGCGGCCTTCCTTGATTTCCTGGTCCATCGAGCGCGAGACGAAGTCGCGCGGGGCCAGGTCCTTCAGCGTAGGCGCATAGCGCTCCATGAAGCGCTCGCCATCCTTGTTCAGCAGGATGCCGCCTTCGCCGCGCACGCCTTCGGTGATCAGCACGCCGGCGCCGGCCACGCCGGTCGGGTGGAATTGCCAGAATTCCATGTCCTGCAGCGGGATGCCCGCGCGGGCGGCCATGCCCAGGCCGTCACCGGTATTGATGAAGGCGTTGGTGGAAGCGGCCCAGATGCGGCCGGCGCCGCCGGTGGCCAGCACCGTGGTCTTGGCTTCCAGAATGTAGATTTCGCCCGTTTCCATTTCGAGGGCGGTCACGCCCACGACGTCGCCGGCCTCGTTGCGCAGCAGGTCCAGCGCCATCCATTCGACGAAGAACTGGGTGCGCGCGGCGACGTTGCGCTGGTAGAGGGTGTGCAGCAGCGCGTGGCCGGTGCGGTCGGCCGCGGCACAGGCGCGCTGGACCGGCTTCTCGCCGAAGTTGGCGGTGTGGCCGCCGAACGGGCGCTGGTAGATCGTGCCGTCGGGGTTGCGGTCGAAGGGCATGCCGAAGTGCTCGAGCTCGTACACGGCGTTCGGGGCTTCGCGGCACATGAATTCGATGGCATCCTGGTCGCCCAGCCAGTCCGACCCCTTGACAGTGTCGTACATGTGCCAGTACCAGTTGTCTTCGCTCATGTTGCCCAGCGAGGCGCTCACGCCGCCCTGGGCGGCAACCGTGTGCGAACGCGTGGGGAACACTTTGGACAGCACCGCAACGGACAGGCCCGCTTGGGACAGTTGCAGCGAACAACGCATGCCGGCTCCACCGGCACCGACGACCACCACATCAAACTGGCGGCGCGGCAGGGATTTCAGGACAGAGACCACGGCTTAAATGCTCCAGAGGATTTGCGCAAAGTAAACGACCGAACCGACCAGCCAGAGGATCGTCAGCACTTGCAGCAGCAGGCGCAGGCCCGCCGACTTGACGTAGTCCATCCAGATGTCGCGCACGCCAATCCAGGCGTGCCAGGCCAGCGCAACGAATGCCAGGGTGGCCAGGATCTGGCCGACCGGAAGAACGCCCACGTAGAAATTGAACAGCGCGGTCCAGTGTTCGTACGTGAAGGCCGGCATCATCAGGATGCCGATGAGCAGCACCAGCGTGTACACGGCCATGATGACCGCGGTGACGCGCTGAATGATGAAATCCATGACGCCGTAATGGGCGCCCACGACCAGACGCTTGGGTCCGTAGTTTTTGACGTCGGCCATTACAGCACTCCGAACAGTTTGAGGGCGAACACGAGGGTCAGCGCGAGGCTCACCCCGAAAACCACGCCGGCGCTCTTCTTGGCCGACAGCTTGTCGATGCCGAGATGCAGGTCCAGCAGCAGGTAGCGGATACCGGCGCAGAAGTGGTGCAGATAACCCCAGACGAGGACCAGGAACACGAGCTTGACTATCGGGTTGCCGGCGTACACGGCCACGGCGGCGAACGTCTGCGGCGCGGCCACGCTGGCCGCGAACAGCGGCAGGATGACCAAGGGAAGACAGAGGAACAGCAGCGCGCCGCTGACGCGGTGCAGGATGGACAGTTTGCCGGCCAGGGGCAGGCGATAGCTGGCGAGTTGCGCAATGCCAATATTGCGAAACTGCGGACGTGGCTTGGCAGCGGTGTCGGACATGACGGCCTCGGTGTTTCGGAACTAGGGAATCGTTACGGCAAGAACGCCGTGCCCATTTCGAGCCCCTTGCGGGGACCCTGGCGGGAAATCACGGTATTTTCGCCCAGAGACAGGGTTGGTATCAAATCGTAGTCAAAAAGCTCATCAATTCAAACTATTGCGGTAATGGTATCGATCGGTCAAGTACAAGCCCCGACGTATTTCCATGGGGCGGTCACCGTAGGTGTAGGACACCCGATCCACCTGCAACAACGGCGTCCCGGCGGGGACATTAAGCAGCGCACAGACCTCGGCCGGCGCGACGACCGCGCGCAGCTTCTCGTCCGCGCGCACCATGCTCACGCCGAATTCGGATTCGAACAGACCATAGAGCGGCGCCTTGTTGGCGGTCAGCAGTTCCAGGGTCAGTCCGCGGAAAATGGAACCCGGCAGCCAGATGTCGTCGACCACGGTGGGCGCATGCCCCAGGGACAACAGGCGGCGGATCATCACGACGGTTTCGCCGGCGCGCAGGTCCAGGGCGCGCGCGATCTCGGCCGGCGCCCGCAGGCGGCGGCATTCGAGGATGCGGCTTTCGGCGCGGCCGGCCTCGGTCTCGTCATCGGGGGCCAGGCGCAGGAAGCGGTAGCGCACGCGCGCTTCGTGGTGGGTGGCGACGAAGGTGCCCTTGCCCTGGCGGCGCAGCAGCATGTGCTCGGCGGCCAGTTCGTCGACCGCCTTGCGCACCGTGCCCTGGCTCACCTGGAAACGGGCGGCGAGGTCGATCTCGCTGGGGATGAGCTCGCCCGGCTTCCATTCGCCGCGTTCGAGGCTCTGGACCAGCAGGTCCTTGATCTGGCGATACAGCGGACTGAAAGCGGCCCCCTCGCCCGCCGGACGGGCGGCGCGATTGCGTAGGGAGGTTTCGGGCCGGGACTCTGCCATGGATCTTTTTGGTTGTGTCATGTTTATCCGGAGAATGGGAAGGCGGCGCAAGGGACGCGAACCCATCCGCAATGCGCTGCCGCCGCGCGCTGTCGGTGCAGCGTGCCGGCTCGATACAGGCGCGTGGCCCGTCGAGGCTGCGGCGCATTCGAATAAACGCTCTATTGTGGCATATCGCGGCTGGCGCTGTCCAACGTCTTATGTCTTATATAAGATAGAAGAGCAATTGACGCATACGTAAAATCAATCTAGGATTCAGCGCTATCCGGGCGCCAGGTCGCGCGCTACGCGCGCGCCGGTTTCAACGGCCCAGCGATTACACTGATTGGTGAGATTTTTTTCTCGCCAAACCATTACGGAGAACGTCCATGTCCAAGCCTGCCTTGCGTGTCGCCGTCACCGGCGCCGCCGGCCAAATCGGTTACGCACTGCTATTCCGCATCGCCTCGGGCGAAATGCTGGGTAAAGATCAACCCGTCATCCTGCAACTGCTGGAAATCCCCGACGAGAAGGCGCAAAAGGCCCTGAAGGGCGTCATCATGGAACTGGATGACTGCGCCTTCCCGCTGCTGCAGGAAGTCACCGCCCACAGCGACCCGCGCACCGCCTTCAAGGACGCCGACGTGGCCCTGCTGGTCGGCGCCCGCCCGCGCGGCCCCGGCATGGAGCGCAAGGACCTGCTGTCGGTCAACGCCCAGATCTTCACGGCGCAGGGCAAGGCCCTGAACGACGTGGCCAGCCGCAATGTCAAGGTGCTGGTCGTGGGCAACCCCGCCAACACCAACGCCTACATCGCCATGAAGTCGGCGCCGGACCTGCCCGCCAAGAACTTCACCGCCATGCTGCGCCTGGACCACAACCGCGCCCTGTCGCAACTGGCCGCCAAGTCCGGCAAGGCCGTGGCCGACATCGAGAAACTGGTCGTGTGGGGCAACCACTCGCCCACCATGTACCCCGACTACCGCTTCGCCACCGTCGGCGGCGAATCGCTGGCCAAGCTGATCAACGACGACGCCTGGAACCGCGACACGTTCATCCCCACCGTGGGCAAGCGCGGCGCCGCCATCATCGAAGCCCGCGGCCTGTCCTCGGCCGCCTCGGCCGCCAACGCCGCCATCGACCACGTCCGTGACTGGGTCCTGGGCAGCAACGGCAAGTGGGTCACGATGGGCATCCCGTCGGACGGCTCCTACGGCATCCCCGAAGGCATCATCTACGGCGTGCCGGTCACGACCGAAAACGGCGAATACAAGCGCGTCGAAGGCCTGGAAATCGACGCCTTCTCGCGCGAGCGCCTGGACTTCACGCTGAAAGAGCTCCTCGAAGAGCGCGACGGCGTCAAGGACCTGCTGAAGTAAGCAGCGCAGGATGAAAGGATTGGGCCCGTTTTCGGGCCCAATTCCTAGCTGCCCGCGCATGCGCGGCATAAACCTGTCCCTTTGCCCGCGCGAAGGGGACAGCTTTATGTTCCGGGCCCGCAGCCCGCTTCCCCATCGTGCCATCCGGGGCTTCCAAGAACACCCGGGCCTCACATACATACGGAGACCACCCATGTCCAAACCCGAATCCGCCGGCGCCCTCTTCCGCCGCGCGCTCGCCGAAGAAAGCCCGCTGCAGATCATCGGCGCCATCAACGCCAACCACGCGCTGCTGGCCAAGCGCGCCGGCTACCGCGCCATCTACCTGTCGGGCGGCGGCGTGGCGGCCGGCTCGCTGGGCCTGCCCGACCTGGGCATCAACACGATGGACGACGTCCTGACCGACGTGCGCCGCATCACCGACGTCTGCGACGTGCCGCTGCTGGTGGACATCGACACCGGCTTCGGCCCGTCGGCGTTCAACATCGCCCGCACCGTCAAGAGCCTGATCAAGTTCGGCGCCGCCGCCTGCCACATCGAGGACCAGGTCGGCGCCAAGCGCTGCGGCCACCGTCCGGGCAAGGAAATCGTCTCGACCGAGGAAATGGCCGACCGCGTCAAGGCCGCGGCCGACGCCCGCACCGACAGCGACTTCTACCTCATCGCCCGCACCGACGCGATCGCCTCGCACGGCGTGGACGCCGCGATCGAGCGCGCGCTGGCCTGCGTGGAAGCCGGCGCCGACGCCATCTTCGCCGAGGCCGCCTACGACCTGCCCACCTACGACCGCTTCGTCAAGGCCGTCAAGGTGCCGGTGCTGGCCAACATCACCGAATTCGGCAAGACCCCGCTGTTCTCGGTTGAAGAGCTCAAGAGCGTGGGCGTGGGCATGGTGCTCTACCCGCTGTCGGCCTTCCGCGCCATGAACAAGGCCGCCGAAGCCGTCTACACCGCCATCCGCCGCGACGGCCACCAGAAGAACGTGGTCGACCTGATGCAGACGCGCGAGGAACTGTACGACCGCATCGGCTACCACGAATTCGAATCGAAACTGGACGCGCTGTTCCAGAAGGGCAAGGCCTGACGATAACCGGCGCCGCGGCCACGGCCCGGCGCCATGCAAACCCACCCATTGCATCGACCCCCGCGAAAGGAAAGGAGTAGAGACATGAGCATGGCTCCCAAGAAGCAGGAAGCGAAGACCGACGCCAAGCCGGAAGAAAAGGCCGGCTTCAAACCCAAGAAGTCGGTGGCGCTGTCCGGCGTGGTCGCCGGCAACACCGCGCTGTGTACGGTCGGCCGAAGCGGCAACGACCTGCACTACCGTGGCTATGACATCCTGGACCTGGCCGACGCCAGCGAGTTCGAGGAAGTCGCCCACCTGCTCGTGCACGGCAAGCTGCCCAACAAGGCCGAACTGAAGGCCTACAAGGAAAAGCTGCGCAGCCTGCGCGGCCTGCCCGCCCAGCTGCAAGCCGCGCTGGAAGCCCTGCCCGCCGCCAGCCACCCCATGGACGTGATGCGCACCGCCGTGTCGGTGCTGGGCTGCGTGCTGCCCGAGAAGGACGACCACAACATCCCCGGCGCGCGCGACATCGCCGACCGCCTGATGGCCAACCTGGGCTCGGCGCTGCTGTACTGGTACCACTACAGCCACAACGGCCGCATCATCGACGTGCAGACCGACGACGACAGCATCGGCGGCCACTTCCTGCACCTGCTGCACGGCGAGAAGCCCAGCGAGGACTGGGTCAAGGCCATGCACATCTCGCTGAACCTGTACGCCGAGCATGAGTTCAACGCGTCCACGTTCACCTCGCGCGTCATCGCCGGCACCGGCTCGGACATGTACTCGGCCATCACCGGCGCCATCGGCGCGCTGCGCGGTCCCAAGCACGGCGGCGCCAACGAAGTCGCCTTCGAAGTGCAGAAGCGCTACGAGACCCCGGACGAGGCCGAGGCCGACATCCGCCGCCGCGTCGAAGCCAAGGAAGTCGTGATCGGCTTCGGCCACCCGGTCTACACCGTGTCCGACCCGCGCAACAAGGTCATCAAGGACGTGGCCAAGAAGCTGTCCAAGAAGGCCGGCAGCACCAAGATGTTCGACATCGCCGAGCGCCTGGAAACCGTGATGTGGGACATCAAGAAGATGTTCCCCAACCTGGACTGGTTCTCGGCCGTCAGCTACCACATGATGGGCGTGCCCACCGCCATGTTCACCCCGCTGTTCGTCATCGCGCGCACCGCGGGCTGGTCGGCCCACATCATCGAACAGCGCATCGACAACAAGATCATCCGCCCCACCGCCAACTACGTGGGTCCGGAAGATCAGAAGTTCGTGCCGATCGAAAAGCGCAAGTAAGGCGACCCATGGGCCCGCGCATGAAACCGGCAGCGCCGCGCGGGCCCCGGGCCTCCTGTACTCACTCAGGAGAGGTTCCGACATGTCTGCCCCGATATCCAACGTGCGTCCCGATCCCGACCAGGTCCTGGTCGACATCGCCGACTACGTACTGAACTACGAAATCAACAGCGGCCTGGCCTACGAGACCGCCCGCAACTGCCTCATCGACACCCTGGGCTGCGGCCTGGAAGCGCTGGAATATCCGGCGTGCAGAAAGCTGCTGGGCCCGATCGTGCCCGGCACCGCCGTTCCCCACGGCGCCAAGGTCCCCGGCACCCAGTTCCAGCTCGACCCGGTCCAGGCCGCGTTCAACATCGGCGCGATGATCCGCTGGCTGGACTTCAACGACACCTGGCTGGCCGCCGAATGGGGCCACCCGTCCGACAACCTGGGCGGCATCCTGGCCACCGCCGACTGGCTCTCGCGCACCGCCGTGGCCGCCGGCAAGCCGCCGCTGTCCATGCGCGACGTGCTGACCGGCATGATCAAGGCGCATGAAATCCAGGGCTGCATCGCGCTGGAGAATTCCTTCAACAAGGTCGGCCTGGACCACGTGGTGCTGGTGAAGGTCGCTTCCACCGCCGTGGTGGCGCAGATGCTGGGCCTGAGCCGCGACGAAGTGATCAACGCCGTCTCGCTGGCCTGGGTCGACGGACAAAGCCTGCGCACCTACCGGCACGCGCCCAACACCGGCAGCCGCAAGAGCTGGGCCGCCGGCGACGCCACCAGCCGCGCGGTGCGCCTGGCCCTGATCGCCCGCACCGGCGAAATGGGCTATCCCTCGGTGCTGACGGCTCCCACCTGGGGCTTCTACGACGTGCTGTTCAAGGGCCAGCCGCTGCGCTTCCAGCGCCCCTACGGCAGCTACGTCATGGAAAACGTGCTGTTCAAGATCTCGTTCCCGGCCGAATTCCATGCGCAGACCGCCGTCGAATGCGCCATGGACATCCATCGCCGGCTCGCCGCGGCGGGCAAGCGTCCCGAGGACATCGCGAAGATCACGATCCGCACGCACGAGGCGTGCATCCGCATCATCGACAAGAAAGGCCCGCTCGCCAATCCGGCCGACCGCGACCACTGCATCCAGTACATGGTGGCCGTGCCCATCCTGTTCGGGCGCCTGACCGCGGCCGACTACGAGGACTCGGTGGCCCGCGATCCGCGCATCGACGCGCTGCGCGACCGCATCGTCTGCGTCGAGGACCCGGCCTACACCCGCGACTACCACGATCCCGACAAGCGCTCCATCGCCAACGCGCTGACGGTGGAATTCAATGACGGCGCCCGCCTGGACGAAGTGGTCTGCGAATATCCCATCGGCCACAAGCGCCGCCGCGCCGAAGGCATCCCGCTGCTGGAGGAAAAATTCCGCACCAACCTGGCGCGCATGTTCCCGCCGCGCCAGCAGGCGCGCATCCTGCAGGCCTCGCTGGACCAGGGCGCGCTGGAGGCCATGCCGGTGCACGAGTACGTGGATCTGTATGTGATCTGAACCTTGATCCGAAGGCTGGCCGCGGGCCCGCGCGAACGCGGGCCTGCCGTGGCCGCGCAGCTTACAATGCGGCTTTCCTCGGACGGATCGCGCCATGGCCATGCTTTGGGTCAAGACCTTTCACATAGTCTTCATCGCCTCCTGGTTCGCCGGCTTGTTCTACCTGCCGCGCATCTACGTGAACCTGGCGCAACAATCGGACCCCACCGTCCAGGCCACGCTGCTGGGCATGGCGCGCCGCCTGTACCGCTTCACCAGCATCCTCGCCGTGGTCGCCGTGCTGCTCGGCCTGTGGCTGTACATCGGCTACGGCATCGGCATGGGGCCCGGCAACGGCTGGATGCACGCCAAGCTCTTTTTCGTCCTGCTCGTGATCGGCTACCATCACGCCTGTGGCTCGATGCTGCGCAAATTCGAACGGGGCGAAAACACCCGTACGCACAAGTTCTATCGCTGGTTCAACGAAGTTCCCGTCTTGCTGCTCTTGGTGGTGGTGGCGCTGGTCGTCGTCAAACCCTTCTGATTCCCCCTACCTCTGCATTCGCCAGGATTCGTATGTCCTCAGATGACCAGGACCGTCCGCGCAAGACGCTGACCATCAAGAAAACCGCGCGCGACGCGCACGCCGAAGACAGCCGCAAGCGCACCCGCAGCGGCGCCCGCGCCCGGCTGGTGGCGCAGAACGAGCGCGCCCGCGAAGCCGCCGAGCGGCAGAAGAATCCGGCGCCCGCGCCGCGGTCCAAGCAGGACGAGGCCGGCGGCCCGGCACGCAAGCGCGCCGGCGGTCCGCGCCGCGCCCCGCGCGAACGCGACGACCAGTACATCGCCCCGGCCACGCCGGCCGGGCGCTTTTACGACCCGTTCGAGGACGACGCCCCGCCGCCCGGCTACCTGGAGCAATCCGAGCCCGACGACGCGCCGCAGCGCCACGAACCCGCCGTCGAAGTCCGCCCCCGCCGCCCGCGCGAACCGCGCCAGGCCGAGGTGTTCCCGGTCTTCGCGCCCTGCCCCCAGGGGCTGGAAGAAGCGCTGACGGCGGAAATGCAGGCGCTGGGCTTCGACGACGCCCGCATCGGCCGGGCCGGCTGCTCGTTCAGCGCAGACTGGTCGGGCGTGCAGCGCGCCAACCTGTATTCGCGCCTGGCGACCCGCATCCTGGTGCAGGTCGCGCACGCCGAGATCTCGCACGAGGACGACATCCTGGACCTGGCGCGCGATACGCCCTGGGAACGCTGGTTCGGCGCGGAGCAGACGCTGCGCGTGGACACCTCGGCCATCAAGAGCCCGGTGCAAAGCCTGCAATACTGCAACCTGCGCGCCAAGGACGGCATCTGCGACCGCCTGCGCGAACGCGAAGGCGAACGTCCCAGCATCGACACGGTGCGCCCGGACGCGCGCGTGCACCTGTTCCTGACCGGCCACACCGCCACGCTGTACCTGGACACGTCCGGCGAATCCCTGTTCAAGCGCGGCTGGCGCCTGGACAAGGGCGAGGCGCCGCTGCGCGAGAACCTGGCCGCCGGCATGCTGGCGCTGGCGGGCTGGGACCCGGCCGCGCCGCTGCTCGACCCGTTCTGCGGCTCCGGCACCATTCTCATCGAGGGCGCCTGGATCGCCCTGGGCGTGCCGCCGGGCATCTCGCGCCCCTTCGGCTTCGAGCGCCTGCGCGGCCACGATCCCTACCGCTGGCGCGACCTCAAGGAAGACGCCCGCTCGCGCATCCTGCCGCAACTGGAAGCGCCGCTGGTCGGCTACGACCTGGACCCGCAAGCCATCGAGTTCGCCCGCAACAACGCCGAGCGCGCCTGGCTGACGGCGGATTCGATCCGCTTCGAAGTCGGCGACGCCCGCCACATCACGGCGCCCGCCGACCACGGCTGGATCGTCACCAACCCGCCCTACGGCGAACGCATGGGGACGGAACAGGACCCGGACCTGTGGCGCGACTGGGCGGCCTGCCTGAAGCGCAACTTCGCCGGCTGGCAGCTGCACGCCATCACCAGCGACCTGACCCTGCCCAACCAGATGCGCCTCAAGCCCAAGCGCCGGGTGCCGCTGCACAACGGCTCGCTGGACTGCCGACTGTTCGGCTTCGAACTGGTCGCGGCCGGCTATCGGGACGCCTGAATCCCCTCGCCTGCCTGTCAACGCGCAGCAACATAGTGCATCTATCTTTGCTTATGGTGCTGCGCCGTGCCGTTTTGGTGCATCATCGGACGGTGGTGTTGCCGATATGCACCAGCCTCTTGCACAAGTTCAGGGTTAACCCCTATAATTCGGGTTATCCCTAGTAGCGAAACAACTGTGCAAGCCCGTGGAGGCTAACGTGATCAACCCGAACAACACCATCCGCCTGACCGACGAACTCGAGCGCCAACTGATGCTCCAGGCTATTGAAGAACAATTCCGTCCGCACCCGATGCGGGCGCTGGCCGCCGGCCTGCGTAAGCTGGCCCACGGCGTCCGTGCCCTGGCCGGCAAGACGAGCGCCAAAGACGCGCACTCCGCCGCCTGAGCATGGCCCGGGCCGCAAGGCCCCGACGATTTTCCCCTTGGGGGCTGCACAGCCCCTTTTAAGACCCGCCCTTACCGGCGGGTTTTTTTTCGCCGCCGCGCAGGACTAGGCCGCATAGCGGCGCGGCGTGACCGTCGCGACGCGCGAGGCGGGACCGCGGCGCAGCCAGTCGCGCTCGGCGGCATGTACTCGCTGGCCGGCGGCGGCCAGGACGGCCTGCGCATCGATCGCATGGCGCGAATTGCGGCCATGATGCGGTCATCTGGTCCGAAATGCGGCCAATCGCGCCGCGCCGCTTTTGTGCTTGCGCGCGTACTGAATTAGAATAATCGGTTACGCCCGGCCTTGCGCCGGAACCACATCTGCTGGTTGGAGAGGACGCCATGTCGCCAGACGCCCTGTTCCAATTGGGGATCGTCTCAGTCCGTCTGAACACCTCCCTAACGGAAACCCCGGAAAACCCGGAAACCCCGGAAAACCCGGAAACCCCGGAAACCCCAGATAGCCGGGAATATTCCCGCGCTCGCCTGGCCGTCGGCCGTGGCCGGCCTCATCCCGAGCACTTCCCGAGCATCTAGCCCGGATACCGAGGGCCGCTTTTGCTGCCCGCCCCGCGCCCGCCCGGCCGCAAGCCGGACAGGTTCCGTCATTGCGCGCGCCCCGCCGGGCCTGCGCTTACGTACAAGGGACATCGTGATCCAGACGCCCTACTACCTCATCGACAGCTCGCGCCTCATGGAGAACATGCGGCGCATCGACCACGTGCGCCGGCATTCCGGCGCCAAGGTGCTGCTCGCCCTCAAATGCTTCGCCACCTGGTCGGTATTCGACCTGATGCGCGAATACATGGACGGCACCACGTCCTCGTCGCTGTACGAAGTGCGGCTGGGCCGCGAGAAGTTCGGCGGCGAGACCCATGCCTACAGCGTGGCCTACGCCGACCATGAAATCGACGAAGTGGTCTCGTACGCCGACAAGATCATTTTCAACAGCCTGGGCCAGCTGGAACGCTACGGCGCGCGCGCGGCCGGGCTGCCGGTGGGCCTGCGCCTGAACCCGGGCGTGAGCAGTTCGGGCTTCGACCTGGCCGACCCGGCGCGCCCGTTCAGCCGCCTGGGCGAAAGCGATCCGGCGCGCATCGCGGCCGTGCTGGACCGCGTCAGCGGCTTCATGATCCACAACAACTGCGAGAACCGCGATTTCGCGCGCTTCGACGCCTTGCTGGGCGAGGTCGAGGCGCGCTACGGCGAGCTGCTGGCGCGGGTGCAATGGGTGAGCCTGGGCGGCGGCATCCATTTCACCGGCGAAGGCTATGCGCTGGACGATTTCTGCGCGCGCCTGCGCGCCTTCTCCGAGAAGTACGGCGTGCAGGTCTACCTGGAGCCCGGCGAGGCCGCCATCACCGACAGCGCTAGCCTGGAAGTGACGGTGCTGGACACTTCGTACAACGGCAAGCAGCTGGCCGTGGTGGACGCCTCCATCGAGGCCCACATGCTGGACCTGCTGATCTACCGCCTGCAGGCGCGCGTGGAGCCCGATGCCGGGCCGCACCGCTGCCTGGTCTACGGCAAGTCCTGCCTGGCCGGCGACATCTTCGGCGAATTCGATTTCCCGCAGCCGCTGGCCGTGGGACAGCGGCTGTCGATCCGCGACGCCGCCGGCTACACCATGGTCAAGAAAAACTGGTTCAACGGCCTGACCATGCCCGCCATCGTCGTGCGCGACCTGGATGGCACCGAACGCGTGGTGCGCCAGTTCGGCTACCGCGATTACGTCGACAGTCTGTCCTGAGCGTCCGGCCAGGCCATCCACAACAAGGAGTTGTCCAGATGAAGCCCAATATCCTCATCATCGGCGCCGGCGGCGTGGCGCACGTGGTCGCGCACAAGTGCGCCCAGCACAACGACCGCCTGGGCGAAATCCACATCGCCTCGCGCACCCTGGAAAAATGCCAGGCCATCCTGGAGTCCGTGCACGCCAAGGGCAGCCTGCGCCAGCCCGGCCTGCTGCGCGCGCACCGCCTGGACGCGATGGACATCGGCGCCACCGAAGCGCTGATCAGGAAGACCGCCGCCCGCATCGTCATCAACGTGGGCTCGGCCTTTCTCAACATGTCGGTACTGGAGGCCTGCCTGCGCACCGGCGCCGCCTACCTCGACACCGCCATCCACGAGCAGCCCGACCAGGTCTGCGAAGCGCCCCCCTGGTACGCCAACCACGAATGGAAGCGGCGCGAGGCCTGCCAGGCCGCCGGCGTCACCGCCATCCTGGGCGCGGGCTTCGACCCCGGCGTGGTCAACGCCTATGCGCGCCTGGCCTGCGACCACTACTTCGACCGCGTCGAGTCGATCGACATCGTGGACATCAACGCGGGCAGGCACGGCCGCTACTTCGCCACCAACTTCGATCCCGAGGTGAACTTCCGCGAATTCACCGGCACGGTCTGGTCCTGGCAGGGCGGCCAGTGGACCTCCGCCCAGATGTTCCAGTACCGCAAGGAATGGGACCTGCCGGTGGTGGGCCGCCAGACCGCCTACCTGACCGGCCACGACGAGCTGCATTCGCTCTCGCAGCATCTGGACGTGCCCGACATCCGCTTCTGGATGGGCTTCGGCGAGCACTACATCAACGTGTTCACCGTGCTGAAGAACCTGGGCATGCTGTCCGAGAAGCCGGTGCGCACGGCCGAGGGCCTGGAAGTGGTGCCCTTGAAGGTGCTCAAGGCCGTGCTGCCCGACCCGGCCTCGCTCGCGCCCACCTATACCGGCAAGACCTGCATCGGCAATCTGGTGCGCGGCGAAAAGGACGGCAAGGCGCACGAGATCTTCATCTACAACGTCTGCGACCACGAGGAAAGCTATCGCGAGATCGGCAGCCAGGCCATCTCCTATACGGCGGGCGTGCCCGCGGCGGCGGCCGCCCTGCTGATCGCCGACGGCACCTGGGACGTGCGCCGCATGGCCAACATCGAGCAGTTGCCGCCCCGCCCCTTCCTGTCGCTGCTGGCCGCCATGGGCCTGGAGACCCGGGTGCGCGAGGACGGCCGCGACCTGCCGCTGTCGACGCTGGAAGATTCGGTCGACGCCTAGGGCCTGTTCACACTAAAAGGATCCACGCACAGGCCGGAATGCCGGCGCCGGCATTCCGGGCATAATACGCGTCCATGACCGACGCCCATCTCGACCAGACCCCCAATCGGCTGCGCCGATTCGCCTGCATGATGTACGAAGCCGTGCTGCTGTTCGGCGTGGTGTTCCTGGCCGGCTACCTGATGGACACGCTGACCCAGAGCCGGAACGCGCTGGACCTGCGCAGCGCCCGCCAGGCCTGGCTGTTCGTCGCGATCGGCGCCTATTTCGTGCTGTGCTGGCGCCGCCGCGGCCAGACGCTGCCCATGAAGACCTGGAACATCCGCCTGGTCGAGCAGGACGGCAGCATTCCGTCCACCCCCCGCCTGATCCTGCGCTACGTCCTGGCCTGGCCGCTGGTGCTGGCCGGCGCCGGCCTGGTCTGGGCGGCCGCCCAGGCCACCGGCTGGCCGTCGATGGACATGTTCATCGTGGCCGCGCCCTTCACCGTCTTCATCTGGTCGTGGTTCGATCCCGACGGCCAGTTCCTGCATGACCGCATCCTGGGCACGCGGCTGCGCAACGCGCCGCCGCACAAAAAGGCACGCTAGCGTCACAACAGCGTCATAAAGGTTTCACGGTCCCGTCATCGCGGGGTGGTTTCATTGCCATGAACAACCACAGCCCTTGGGGACGCGACCGTGAACGACATCCAGCCTGCACACTGGCGCACCCTCTGGATCTCCGATATTCACTTGGGCACCGCCGGGTGCAAGGCGGAGTTCCTGCTGGACTTCCTGGACCACAACGATTCCGACACGCTGTACCTCGTGGGCGACATCGTCGACGGCTGGCAGCTGCGCAAGCACTGGCACTGGCCGCGCGCCCACAACGACGTGATCCAGCGCATCCTGCGCAAGGCGCGCAACGGCACCCGGGTGGTGTTCATTCCCGGCAACCATGACGAGTTCGCGCGCGAATTCGCCGGCTACGCCTTCGGCGACATCGAAATCCTCGACGAGGACGTGCACGTCACCGCCAAGGGCCTGCAGCTGCTGGTGCTGCATGGCGACCAGTTCGACGGGGTGGTCCAGCACAGCCGCTGGCTGGCCCACCTGGGCGACGGCCTCTACCAGCTGGCGCTGTGGGTCAACCATCACTTCAACCGGCTGCGCCACCGGCTGGGGCTGCATTACTGGTCGCTGTCCCAATACCTCAAGCACAAGGTCAAGAACGCCGTGTCGTTCATCACCGACTTCGAGGAAGCGCTGGCGGGCGAGGCCCGCCGCCGCGGCCTGGACGGCGTGGTCTGCGGCCACATCCACAAGGCCGAGCTGCGCGACGTGAACGGCATACTCTATTGCAACGATGGAGACTGGGTCGAAAGCCTGTCGGCCCTGGGCGAAACCCACGAAGGCCAGCTCCAACTGCTGGACTGGGCCGCCATGCAGGCCGAACGGCGCACCCAGCCCGGCCCCCGCCAGCGCTCGCTGACCCTGCCCGCCCTGCCTTCGGCGCTGCGCCGCCAAAGCAAACACCCGTGATAACCCTTATGCGTCCCCGTTACGCAACGGGGATGTTGCAGTTCACGGCCCTCTAGGTCATGCTTGCACCTGGGGCGACGGGCGATCTGACCCGTTCACGCTGCAACATGCTCACAACATAGGGCCATGAACGACCAATATCAGGCGCTCTACCAAACATTCCGCTGGCTGGTACCCACCCAGTTCAACATCGCGGAAGCGTGCTGCCACCGCTGGGCATCCAGCAGTCCGGATGCGCGGCGCATCGCCATCTACTACGAAGACGAATCCGGCAACCGCGAGGTCTGGACCTATGCGCGCCTGGCGGAAGCCGCCAACCAGCTGGCCAACGGCCTGATCAAGATGGGTGTGGGCCGCGGCGACCGGGTCGGTGTGGTTTTGGGGCAACGTCCCGAGACCGTGGTGGCGCACATGGCCATCTACAGCGTCGGCGCCGTGGTCCTGCCCTTATCCGCCCTGTTCGGCCCGGAAGCCCTGGAGAGCCGCCTGCGCGACGCCGAGGCCCGCGTCGCGATCGTGGACTACGCCTCCAGCGCCAACCTGCTGTCCATCAGCGACGACTGTCCCGCGCTGCAGCAGATCATCGGCATCGGCTTCGCCGACGAACGCGTGCTGCCCTGGCGCAGCCTGCTGGCCCGCCAGCCCAGCGAATTCAAGGCCGTCCCGACCCGCTCCTCCGACCCGGCCATCCTGCTCTATACCTCCGGCACCACCGGCGCGCCCAAGGGCGCGCTATTGCCGCACAGCGTGCTGATCGGCAACCTGCCGGGCTTCGTGGCCTCGCAGGACTGGTTCCCCAAGCCCGGCGACGTCTTCTGGTCGCCCGCCGACTGGGCCTGGACCGGCGGCATGATGGACGCGCTGCTGCCCACGCTCTACTTCGGCCACGCCATCGTCGGCACGCGCGGGCGCTTTTCCGTCGAGCGCGCGTTCGAGCTGATGGAGCGCTACCAGGTCACCAACACCTTTCTCTTCCCCACCGCCCTCAAGATGATGATGAAGGCCGTGCCCGAGCCGCGCAACCGCTACCAGCTGGCGCTGCGCTCGGTCATGAGCGCCGGCGAAAGCGTGGGCGAAAGCGTGTTCGAATGGTGCCGCTCGGCGCTGGGCGTGACGCCCAACGAGATGTTCGGCCAGACTGAAATGAACTACGTGGTGGGCAACAGCCACAAGCGCTGGCCCGCCAAGCCCGGCAGCATGGGCCGCCCCTATCCCGGCCACAACGTCGCCGTGCTGGACGACGAAGGCAAGCCGGTGGCCCCCGGCGGCACCGGCGAGATCGCCGTCAACCGGCTCGACATCCACGGCTACCCCGACCCGGTGATGTTCCTGGGCTACTGGCGCAACGAAGCCGCCACCCAGGCAAAGTTCAAGGGCGACTGGTGCCTGACCGGCGACCTGGCCACCGTGGATGCCGACGGCTACCTCTGGTATGCCGGCCGCGCCGACGACGTCTTCAAGTCCGCCGGCTACCGCATCGGTCCCGGGGAAATCGAAAGCTGCCTGGTCGGGCATCCTGCCGTGGCCAACGCGGCGGTGGTGCCCAAGCCCGACCCCGAGCGCGGCGCGCTGGTGAAGGCCTATGTGGTCCTGACCCCGGAATTCGCCCAGCGCGAGCGCGGCGAACTCGTCGAAAGCCTGCAGGAACACGTGCGCGAGCGCCTGGCCCCCTACGAATATCCGAAGGAGATCGAGTTCGTCGACGAGCTGCCCATGACCACCACCGGTAAAATCCAACGTCGCATCCTGCGCCAGCGCGAAGAAGACCTCGCGCGCCTGGCCGCAGCCACGACAGACGCGCCGCCGGCCTCCAAGGCCTGAGGCCGCACAGGAGACCCCAGGCATGCCCATCTACCAGCTCGACGACCTGATTCCGCGCATCGACGCGGCCGCCTACGTGGCCGACAGCGCCGACATCATCGGCAATGTGACCCTGGAGGCCGGCGTCAGCATCTGGTCGAACGTCTCGATCCGCGGCGACAACGACGCCATCCTGATCCGCCAGGGCACCAATATCCAGGAAGGCAGCGTGCTGCACGTGGACGCCGGCTGCCCCATGACCATCGGCCCCAACGTCACCGTGGGCCACCAGGCCATGCTGCACGGCTGCACCATCCACGAAGGCGCGCTGGTCGGCATGCAGGCCATCGTGCTGAACAACGCGGTCATCGGCCGCAACTGCCTGATCGGCGCCGGCGCCATCATTCCCGAGGACCGCGTCATCCCCGACAACTCCCTGGTCATCGGCATCGGCAAGATCGTGCGCGAGCTCTCCGACGAGGAAATCGCCAATCTGCACAAGAACACCGCCCACTACGTGGCGCGGGGCCAACACTACAAGACGGCCTTGAAGCGGATCGGCTGAGGCCCGCCCGCAGCGCCCCTGCCCCTGCCGGCAACAGGGGAATTTGGCCGGCCCGATCGGCTAACATTCCCCCATGACCGATCAGCTTAAAAAATACCTTACCGAAGACCGTAGCGGCCGCATCCAGGCCGTGCGCCTGGAAGCGACCTGGAAGGCCGTGCAGGCCAACCACGACTACCCGCCCGCCATCACCAACCTGCTCGGCGAGCTGGTGGCCGCGTCCACGCTGCTGGCCGCCAACATCAAGTTCGACGGCTCCCTGGTGCTGCAGATCCAGGGCGACGGCCCCATCGCCCTGCTGGTGGTGGAATGCCGCCACGACCTGAGCCTGCGCGCCACCGTCAAGATACGCGAAGGCCACGAGGTTCCCGCCGAAGGCGATATGCAAAGCCTGCTGAATCCCGGCGGCAACGGCCGTTTCATCGTGGTGCTGGACCCGCAGCGCAAGCTGCCCGGCCAGCAGGCCTACCAGGGCGTCGTGCCGCTGGAAGGCGAGACCGTGGCCGAAGCGCTGCAGCACTACATGAAAGCCTCCGAACAGCTGGACACCCGGCTGTGGCTGGCGGCCGACGCCGAACACGCCGCGGGCATGCTCATCCAGCGCCTGCCGCACAACGGCGGCACGGACGCGCCGGTCCTGACCGACCAGGACGCCGCCGAAACCTGGGACCGCATCTGCGCCCTGGCCGGCACCCTCAAGCGCGACGAACTGCTGGCCACCGAAATCGATACCCTGGTGCATCGCCTGTTCTGGGAAGAGACCCTGGTGGGCTTCGACCCGCTGGAGGTGCGCTGGCACTGCCCCTGCACCCGGGAACGCGTGGCCAACATGCTGCGCTCGCTGGGCGAGGCCGAGATCCAGGACATCCTGGCCGAACGCGGCGAGGTGGACGTGTCCTGCGATTTCTGCGGCAAGCCTTACAAGTTCGACGCGGTCGATTGCGCCGCCCTGTTCTCGCCCCACCAGCCGGCCGCGGGCGACACGCCCCCCACCGTGCACTGAGCCACCCCTCGGATAGTCCGCATCGACAGGCGGTCATGCCGGCGCCAGACTGCGCTGCCATGACCGCCTTTTTCATTGTCCCGCCCCGCCGCCCGCAGCGCGGCGCCGCCGCCGTCGAGTTCGCCGTGGCGGCGGCCATCGTGCTGCTGCTGGGCCTGCTGGCCATCGAGGCCGCCCACTGGCAGGGCGCGCGCCAGCTGGCCCACCTGGCGCTGATGGAAGCCGCGCGCGCCGGCGCCACCGCGCATGGCGATCCGGCGCGCATGCGCGCGGCCTTCCTGCAGGCCCTGCCGCCGCGCCAGGGCCGGGCCGACCTCGCAGCCATCGCCGGCGTGCATCCGTGGCGCATCGAAGTGCTGCTGCCCGACGCGCAATCGTTTCGCGAACATGCCCGGCCCGGCCTGCGCGCCGGCCCCGGGCTGCGCGCCATCGACAACGACTACCAGGACCTGCAGCACGCGCGCCGCCCGCCCCGCCCGGGCGGCCAGAGCATCTTCCAGGCCAATACGCTGCGACTGCGCCTGACCTATCTGCACCGGCCGCTGCTGCCGCCCGTGCGCGGCCTGCTGGCGCTGCTGAGCCGCGGCCGCGCCGGCTATGCCGGCAATGCGCTGCGCGCAGGCCTGCTGCCCATCCGGGTCGAACTGGAAACGGAAATGCACTCGCACCCGGCGGACTGGGCGCGCGGCGCGCCACCGCCCGCCGGCATCGTGTACGGCGAATGCCGCAGGCTGCGCTGCGGCTGAACGGAAACGCGAATGGGGAATGGGGAATGGAGCGCCGCGCCTGCGGCGGCCCCTCAGTGGCGCGCCGGCGCCGGATTGGCGGGCTTGGGCGCCTGGGCGCTGGCGCGCGCGGGCGTGCCGGCGGCGGGTTTGGCCGGCTTGGCCGGCGCCGCGGCCGGTTCGGCCGCCAGCGAGGCGCCGCCTGCCGGCGGCTGGGTGTTCTGGGGCAGGATGTGCACAAAGACCTCGCCCTCGCGCATCATGCCCAGCTCGCCGCGGGCGCGCTCCTCGATGGCGCCGGAGCCGCCCTCCAGGTCGCGCACTTCGGCTTCGAGCGCGGCATTGCGCGCGCGCAGGCCTTCGTTGGTCTCGCGCTGCTCCGCCACCTGGCGTTGCAGATCCCAGACCTTGAACCAGCCTCCCTTGCCCAGCCACAGCGGGTATTGGATCAGGCCTAGCAGCACGAACAGCACCAGGAACAACAGGCGCATACGCGAGAACCCTCAGCAGTCGCGGCGTTTGCGCGGCCCGGGTTGCGGGCCGCGTTTTTCATCAACGCAGGTTGTAGAAGGCTTCCAGGCCGGGATACGACGCCACTTCGGCCAGTTCTTCCTCGATGCGCAGCAGCTGGTTGTACTTGGCCATGCGGTCCGAACGCGACAGCGAGCCGGTCTTGATCTGCATGGCGTTGGTGGCCACGGCGATGTCGGCGATGGTGGAATCCTCTGTTTCGCCCGAACGGTGCGACACGACGGCGGTGTAGCCGGCGCGCTTGGCCATTTCGATGGCGGCGAAGGTTTCGGTCAGCGTGCCGATCTGGTTGATCTTGATGAGGATCGAGTTGGCCACGCCCTTCTGGATGCCTTCGCGCAGGATCTTGGTGTTGGTGACGAACAGGTCGTCGCCCACCAGCTGCACCTTTTTGCCGAGCTGGTCGGTCAGCAGCTTCCAGCCTTCCCAGTCGTTTTCGGCCATGCCGTCTTCGATCGAGATGATCGGGTATTTGTCGCACCAGGTCGCCAGCAGGTTGGCGAATTCCTGCGAGGACAGCGAAATGCCGCCTTCGCCGGCCAGCGTGTACTTGCCGTCGCGGTAGAACTCGGAGCTGGCGCAGTCCAGGCCCAGGGCGATCTGCGAACCCGGCTCGTAGCCGGCTTCGGTGATGGCCTTCAGGATCAGCTGGATCGCGGCTTCGTGGCTGGCCACGTTGGGCGCGAAACCGCCCTCGTCGCCCACCGCCGTGGACATGCCCTGGCCGTGGATCAGCTTCTTGAGCATGTGGAAGACTTCGGCGCCCCAGCGCAGGGCTTCACGGAAGCTGCCGGCGCCCACCGGCAGGATCATCAGTTCCTGCAGGTCGAGGGTGTTGTTGGCGTGCGCGCCGCCGTTGATGACGTTCATCATCGGCACGGGCATGCTCATGGGGCCGCTGCCGCCGAAATAGCGGTACAGCGACAGGCCGGATTCGTCGGCCGCCGCGCGGGCCACGGCCATGGAAGCGGCCAGGATGGCGTTGGCGCCCAGGCGTTCCTTGGATTCGGTGCCGTCCAGCTCGATCAGGGTGCGATCGACGAAGGTCTGTTCCTGGGCGTCCAGGCCCATCAGGGCTTCCGAGATTTCCGTATTCAGGTTCTCGACGGCGCGCAGCACGCCCTTGCCCAGGTAGCGGCTCTTGTCGCCGTCGCGCAGTTCGATGGCTTCGCGCGCGCCGGTGGAGGCGCCCGACGGCACGGCCGCGCGGCCCATGGCGCCGGATTCCAGCAGCACATCGCATTCCACGGTGGGGTTGCCGCGCGAATCCAGAATCTCGCGGCCGATGATGTCGACGATTGCACTCATGACTTTACATTCCCTGAACGATAAACATATTCATGACGGCCGCGCCTTCGCGGGCATTGCGGGCGCGGCGGTACTGCCAGGAGTCGTAGAAGGCCTGGGCCGCGGCCAGGGAGGGAAACTCCATGACGACGGTGCGGCCAGGCTTACGGCCCTCGAGGTGCTTGGACTCGCCGCCGCGCACCAGGACCTTTGCATCGTACGCGCGCATGGCGAGCGTGGACAGACGCTTGTAGTCCTCGTATTGCGCGGGCTTGGTCACTGTGACGTCGGCGATGAGGTAAGCACTCATGGGGTTCCTTCAGGACAGTTGCGTTGGTTTCGGTGTGACGCCGGATGCGGCGACGCCGCCAGTGTCGCGCAAGGCGGCCTGGCGACGCATATCCGATGCTAATTGGTTGTATCCGAAAGCAGCGCCGCCGTACAGGGCGGCGCCGCTACGCGGGGCCGCGGTCCCGGAGATCCGCACGCGGAACTCGAGACCGCAGCCGCGCATTACGCTTCCTGGCCGCGGCGAGCCTTCTGCTCGATGGCGGCGCGGATATAGCTGGAGAACAAGGGGTGGCCGTCGCGCGGCGTGGACGTGAACTCCGGGTGGAACTGCACGCCCACGAACCACGGGTGGTTGGGCAGTTCCATCATTTCGGGCAGGTTCTCGGTGGGCGTGCGCGCGCTGATCACCATGCCGGCCTCTTCGAGGCGGGGCACGTAGACGTTGTTGACTTCGTAGCGGTGGCGGTGGCGCTCGTTGACTTCGTCGCCGTAGATGGCCTGCGCGCGGGTGCCCGGCTTGATCGGCACGCGCTGCGCGCCCTTGCGCATGGTGCCGCCCAGGTCGGACGAGTGGTCGCGCTTTTCGACCTTGCCTTCGCGGTCCATCCATTCGGTGATCAGGGCCACCACCGGATGCGGGGCGGACGGATCGAACTCGGTGCTGTTGGCGCCGCCCAGGCCGGCGACGTGGCGGGCGAACTCGATGACGGCCAGCTGCATGCCCAGGCAGATGCCCAGGTAGGGAACGCCGTTTTCACGGGCGTAGCGGATGGCGGCGATCTTGCCCTCGGTGCCGCGCTTGCCGAAGCCGCCCGGCACCAGGATGGCGTCCAGGTGCTTGAGCTGGTCGGTGCCGCGGGTCTCGATGTCTTCGGAATCGATGTACTCGATGTTGATCTTCGAGCGCGTGTGGATGCCGGCGTGGACCAGGGCCTCGGTCAGCGACTTGTACGATTCGGTCAGGTCGACGTACTTGCCGACCATGCCGATGGTGAGCTCGTGCTGGGGGTTTTCCAGCGCTTCGACCAGGTTGTCCCACATGGACAGGTCGGCCGGCGGCGGGGTCAGGCCCAGCGCTTCGCAGACGATGTTGTCCACGCCCTGCTTGTGCAGCATGGCCGGAATCTTGTAGATCGAATCGGCGTCCCACACCGACACCACCGCGTCCAGCGGCACGTTGGAGAACATCGAGATCTTGGCGCGCTCGTCGTCCGGGATGCGGCGGTCGGCGCGGCACAGCAGCGCGTTCGGGTAGATGCCGATTTCGCGCAGCTTCTGCACCGAATGCTGGGTGGGCTTGGTCTTGAGTTCGCCGGCCGAGGCGATGAACGGCACCAGCGTCAGGTGCACGAAGGCCGCGTTGTTGCGGCCCATGCGCAGGCTCATCTGGCGCGCGGCTTCCAGGAACGGCAGGGACTCGATGTCGCCCACGGTGCCGCCGATCTCGACGATGGCGACGTCGGTGTTGCCGTTCCAGGCGGCTTCGGCGCCACGGGCGATGAAGTCCTGGATTTCGTTGGTGATGTGGGGAATGACCTGCACGGTCTTGCCCAGATAGTCGCCGCGGCGCTCTTTGCGCAGCACGGATTCATAGATCTGGCCGGTGGTGAAGTTGTTCACCTTGTGCATGCGAGCGGAAATGAAGCGCTCGTAGTGGCCCAGGTCCAGGTCGGTCTCGGCGCCGTCTTCGGTGACGAAAACCTCGCCATGCTGGAACGGGCTCATGGTGCCCGGGTCGACGTTGATGTACGGATCGAGCTTCAGCATGGTGACTTGCAGGCCACGCGACTCGAGGATGGCGGCAAGCGACGCGGCGGCGATGCCCTTGCCCAGGGAAGACACCACACCGCCGGTGACAAATACGTATTTGGTCATCGTAATGAGCACCCGGGACGAACGGGCGCGTGCGGGAAATTTGGATTATAGCCGGGAGGCGGAACTTGTTTGGGTTTTCCCTTAGCGAACAGGCGTAACATTTGGCAGCACTCCCGCGCTGTCGCGCGCGTGCTGCGTCCCTGTTTTATCGCGACCCGGCGCGCCGCCGGGCCGCGGCCGTTCAGATCGCCGCCGTGCGGCGTTCCAGCCAGGCCAGCGCCTCGCCCTGGACCAGCGGCGACAGGCGGTCGTACACCGTGCGGTGATAGTCGTTGAGCCAGGCGATCTCGTCGGGGCGCATCAGCGAGGGCTCGATGCAGCGCGTGTCGATCGGGCACAGCGTCAACGTCTCGAAGCACAGGAACTCGCCCAGCTCGGAAGTCAGCCAGGCGCGGTTGGCCACCAGGTTCTCGATGCGCACGCCCCAGCGCCCCGGGCGGTAGATGCCGGGTTCGTTGGAGGTGATCATGCCCGGCTCCATCGCCGTGTGCGGACCCGGCGCGGCGCGGTACGAAATGACCTGCGGCCCTTCGTGCACGTTCAGGAAATAGCCCACGCCATGTCCCGTGCCGTGGCCGTACTCGGCTCCGCCTTCCCAGATCGGCGCGCGCGCGATGGCGTCGAGCATGGGCGACGGCGTGCCGCGCGGAAACGAGGCGCGCGACAGCGCGATCATGCCCTTGAGCACCAGCGTGAAATCGACCTTCTGGTCGGCGCTGGGCTCGCCCACCGCGACCACGCGGGTGATGTCGGTGGTGCCGCCCAGGTACTGGCCGCCCGAATCGATCAGCAAGAGCCCGTCGCCTTCGATCACGGCGTGCGACTCGGGCGTGGCGCGGTAATGCGGCATCGCGCCGTTGGCGTTGAATCCGGCGATGGTGGCGAAGCTCGGGCAGACGTAGCCGGGCCGGCGCGCGCGGGCCGCGGTGATCTGCTCGTCTATGGTCAGTTCGGTGATGGTCTGCCCGCCCTGCGCGCCTTCGAACCAGGCGAAGAATTCGCACAGCGCCGCGCCGTCCTGCGCCATGGCCTGGCGCACCTGGGCCAGTTCGGCGTCGGTCTTGCGCGATTTCAGCAGCGTCGACGGATTGATGGCCTCGACCCGCGGCACGGCCGGGTCCATCGCATGGAACACGCCGCAGGTCACGCGCGCCGGATCGATCAGGAGTTTCTGGTCCCGTTCCAGCGAGGCCAGCGCATCGGCCGCCTGGGCGTAGTCGGCCACCTCGACGCCGTCGCGCGCCAGCAGCGCGCGCAGGGCGGCGTCGATCTTGCCCTCGGCCACGAACAGCGTGGCGTGGTCCAGGCCGACCAGCGCGTGGCCGACGAACACCGGGTTGTAGTCCACGTCCGCGCCGCGCAGGTTGAAGAGCCAGGCGATGTCGTCCAGCGTGCACAGGAAATGCACGTCCGCACCGTGTGCGCGCATGGCTTCGCGCACCTGCGCGAGCTTGTCGGCGCGCGTGACGCAGGCCTCGGGCGCCACGTGGTCGTAGATCGGCGCGGTCGGCAGGCCGGCGCGGCCGGGCCAGATCTCGTCGAGCAGGTCCAGCCGGATCTCCAGCGCGGCGCCGCAAGACGCCGCGGCCGCCGACAGCGCGCGGAACGCGCCCAGCCCCAGTACCTGGCCGTCCACCCCGATCACGTCGCCCGGGCCGGTGTTGGCGGCCAGCCAGTCGACGTGGCCGGGCGTGGACGCCAGCGCGATCTTCATCAGCTGCACGCAGGTCCCGGCCAGCTGCGCCTCGGCCTGCACCCAGTAGCGGCTGTCGACCCACAGGCCGGCGAAATCGGCGGTGACCACCAGCGTGCCGACGGACCCCGTGAAACCGGACAACCAGCGCCGCCCCTGCCAGCGCTCCGGAAGATACTCGGACAGATGCGGGTCCGAAGACGGGACGATATAGGCGGACAGGCCGCGGCGGCTCATGGCCTGCCGCAATTGGGCGATACGGGCGTCGGTGCTTGGCATGGAATCCTCGAAGGCTGTGGGCCCTAGCGCAACATGAAGGACATGGCCGCCAGGCTGTTGAGCGTGCGGATGGCGGACTGCATGCTGTCGGTAGTGAACCGCAGGGTCGCGCCATCGACCCGCTCCAGGCTGGGCCACATGCAGAACAGGTCGGCCAGGGCGGCGCTTTGCGTCTGCAACCGGCATTCTATAGGGGCGGGAATGCGGAAAGGAACGGCCTTGCCGGCGCCGCCCGCCTTCAGTTTGCGCACCGCGGTCTCGGCGGCCGCGGCGATCGCGCGGCGCGAGGCGGCCGGCGACAGGGTCACGCCGCTGCCCTGGCCATGCGCCGTCTTGGTCTGCACCCATTCGGCGCCGGGGAAGAGATCGCGGGTTTCCTCGATGAACACGTCGTCGCCCGAACCCAGGATCACCGGCACGCCCATCTCCCCGGCCAGCGCGCCGTACAGACCGGCCTCGCCCAGCTCCATGCCGTTGATGAACACGCGCGCGAAGGCGAAGCTGTTGATGGTGTGGGCCAGGATGCCGCGGCCCTGCGAGCGCGAGTGGTAGCCGATCATGACGACGGCGTCGCAGCCCTCTTCCAGCCCGCCCATCATGCCCAGGTAGCGCGGCTTGCCCAGCACCAGGCGGGCGCGCTCGTCCAGACCGTCGGGCAGCAGGTTGCGGAACCCGCCATGCGAATCGTTGACCAGGATTTCTTCCGCGCCTCCGGCGATCGCCCCCAGCACGGCCGCGTTGGCCTCGGCGGTCATCCAGGCGCGGGCGCGCTCGTATTCGCCGTTGCCGGCGCGGACCTGCTCGGAATGGAAGACGCCGGCGACGCCTTCGATATCGGTGGAGATGAGGATCTTCATGGGGAGTGCCTTGGATGGAGGTTCAGAATTCCGTGTCGGCCAGCCACTGGCGCCAGTGCGGCGCGGCCTCGCGGATGGCCGCGCGCCGATGGCCGTCGCGGCCGGTCACGGCCTCGGCGCGCCACAGCGCGGCGATGATGGCCTGCTCGCAGGCCTCGGCGGCCGCCTCGAACAGCGGATCGATGCGCGCCTCGTGCAGCATGGCGAGCGCGGGCATGGGCCGGTCGGGCTGCTGCGGCACGGTGTAGGCGGTGGAAAACGCCAGCGCGATGTCGCCGCTGCCGTGGCCGAACACCGAGCCGGTGCGCGCCAGGCCCGCGCCCGCGCGCAGCGACAGGCGGCGCAACTGGCGCGAATCCAGCGGCGCGTCGGTGGCCAGCAGCAGGATGATGGAGCCTTTCTCCGGCGCGATGGCGGCGTTCTCCGCCACGCCCGCCTGCCCGCCGGCGACTTGCTGGACCAGCCGGCGGCCGAACGGCCGGCCGGCCACGGTCAGGTTGGGCAGACGGCCGAAGTTCGCCAGCACCAGCGCGCCCACCGTATAGGCCCGCTCGCCTTCGATGGCGGCCACTCGCGACGCCGAACCGATGCCGCCCTTGAAGGAAAAACAGGACATGCCCCGGCCGGCGCCCACGGCGCCCTGCTCGAAGCGCTTGCCGGCCGCGGCCAGCGCCTGCGCGTAGTGCGCTTCCTGCACCGCCAGCGCCTGGATGTCGTTCAGGTAGCCGTCGTTGCACTCGAAGACCAGCGGATTGACGGTGGCCATGCCGCGCCCGATCTCGGGGTTGGCGGCCACGGCGGCGCGGATCTGGGCATTGGCCACGGTGCCCACGCCGAAGGTGTTGGTCAGGCCGATCGGGGTTTCCAGCACGCCCAGTTCCTGCACCTGGACCAGGCCCGTGCTCTTGCCGAAACCGTTCAGCACGGTCGCGGCCGCGGGCGTCTTGTCCAGATAGGGATCGCCGCCGTGCGCACGCACCACGGTCACGCCGGTCTGCAGCGCGCCTTCCGACAGCGTGCAGTGGCCGACGGTCACGTCGCCCACGTCGCAGATCGAATCCAGCGGACCCGCGGGCAGGCGCCCGATGCGGGGAATTTCCAGCACTTGTTTTTCCATGCTTGCTGCGTGTCGCCACGCTCCAGAATGCAAAACACCGCCGGTCTTCGCCGCCGGCGCGCGCCAGCGCGCGCGTTGCGCGACGAAGAACGGCGGCGAAGGATTACTTGCGGTCGATCTTGGGATCGAGCGCGTCGCGCAGGCCGTCGCCCAGCAGGTTGAACGCCAGCACGGTCAGGAAGATCGCCAGGGCCGGGAAGATCGCCACGTGCGGCGCGATCACCATGTCGGCGCGGGCCTCGTTGAGCATCGCGCCCCACTCGGGCGTGGGCGGCTGCGCGCCCATGCCCAGGAAGGACAGGCTGGCGGCGGTGATGATCGAGGTGCCGATGCGCATCGTGCCGTACACCACGATCGGCGAGATCGTGCCGGGCAGGATGTGGCGCATGATGATGGTCCAGTCGGACGCGCCCACGCTCTTGACGGCTTCGACGTAGGTCATCTGCTTGATCGACAGCGTGTTGCCGCGCACCAGGCGGGCGAAGGCCGGCACGCTGAACACCGCCACGGCGACGATCACGTTGACCATGCTGGAGCCCAGGATGGCGACCACGCCGATGGCCAGCAGCATGCCGGGGAACGCCAGCAGCACGTCGGAGATGCGCATGGTGATGCGCTCCCACCAGCCCTGGTAATAGCCGGCCATCAGGCCCATGAAGGTGCCGACGACGGCGCCCATGGCGACCGACAGGAAGCCGGCGGCCAGCGAGATGCGCGCGCCCATGATGATGCGGCTGAAGATGTCGCGGCCCAGCGAGTCCACGCCCATCCAGTGCGCGGCCGAGGGCCCGGCGTTGAGCGCGTCGTAGTCGAAGTAGTTTTCCGCGTCGAACGGCACGATCCACGGCGCGAAGACCGCGACGGCGACCAGCAGCAGGACGAAGATGCCGGCGCCGACGGCGAGCTTCTGCTTCTTGAACTTGCGCCAGAACTCGGTGGCGGGGGTGCGCACGTCGTTCTTGGGCGCGGCGGCGAGGGTCGCGGCGGGGGTGGTATTGCTCATGGCCGCCTCACTTGTAACGGATGCTGGGATTGATGACGCCGTAGAGCACGTCGACAATCAGGTTGATCAGGATGAATTCCAGCGAAAACAGCAGCACCAGGCCCTGGATCACCGGATAGTCGCGCTGGGTCACGGCGTCCACCAGCAGGCGGCCGAGGCCGGGCCAGTTGAACACGGTCTCGACCACGATGGAGCCGCCCAGCAGGAAGCCGAACTGCAGGCCCATCATGGTGACCACCGGGATCAGCGCGTTGCGCAGCGCATGCTTGATGACCACGCGCTTCTCGGTCAGGCCCTTGGCGCGGGCGGTGCGCACGAAGTCTTCCTGGATGACTTCCACGAAGGAGGCGCGGGTGAAGCGGGCCATCACCGCGGCGACGGCGGCGCCCAGCGTGATGGACGGCAGTATGTAGTGTTGCCAGGTGGAGGCGCCCACGGTCGGCAGCCAGCCGAGCTTGACCGAGAAGATCTCCATCAGCATCATGCCCAGCGCGAACGCGGGGAACGAGATGCCCGACACCGCCAGCGTCATGCCGAGGCGGTCGGGCCAGCGGTTGCGCCACACGGCGGACACGATCCCGATGACCATGCCGAACGCCACCGACCAGACCATGCTGGCGATGGTGAGCCACAGTGTGGGCATGAAGCGGTCCGCGATTTCCGTCGACACCGGGCGCTTGGTGCGCAGCGAGGTGCCGAGGTCGCCTTGCAGCATGTGGCTGAAGTAGCGCACGAACTGCTGCGGCAGGGGCAGGTCCAGCCCGAGCTCCTGGCGCACGAGTTCGACGGTCGCCTGGTCGGCGTCCTGGCCGGCGGCCAGACGAGCCGGATCGCCCGGAAGCATGTGCACGAACAGGAACACGACCACGGCCACCAGTAGCAGCGTGGGGATCATGCCCAAAAGACGTTTGACGATGTAGGTCAGCATTGAAATTCCTGCGACATCGGCGGGGACACCGCGTCCCCGCCGTATGCGGCCTTACTGTGGGGCCTGGCGGCCCCGGGGGTTGCTGCTAGGGTTACTGCTTCAGGTCGATGTCGCCGAACCAGAACGAGGTGTCCGGCTCCACGTACACGCCCGACAGGTTCTTGGACTTGACGTACAGGTTGCTGGCGGTCACCAGGAAGGCCCACGGAGCGTCCTTCCAGATGGTTTCCTGGACGTTCTTGTAGATTTCCGCCTTCTTGGCGCGATCCGTCGTGGCCAGGGCCTGCTGGATGCCTTCGTCGACCGACTTGTTCGAGTAGTACGACACGTTGTTGAGCACCGGCGGGAACGCGGCGGTGGTCAGCAGCGGACGCAGGCCCCAGTCGGCCTCGCCGGTCGAGGACGACCAGCCGGCGTAGTACATGCGGACCTTGGCGTCCTCGGGCTTCTGCACCTGCTGCACGCGCTGCACGCGCTGGCCGGATTCCAGCACCTCGACCGAGACCTTGATGCCGACCTGGGCCAGCTGCTGCTGCAGGAACTGCACGACCTTCACCGAGGTGCCGTCGTTATAGGCGGACCACAGCGTGCTTTCGAAGCCGTTGGGGTAGCCGGCTTCGGCCAGCAGGGCCTTGGCCTTCTTGATGTCGTACGGCCACGGACCCGTCTTGTGGGCGAAGTCCACGCCGGCCGGCACCACGCCGTCGACCACGCTGGCGTAGCCCGAGAAAGCGACCTTGGCCAGGGCTTCCTTGTTGATGGCGTAGTTGATGGCTTCACGCACCTTGACGTTGTCGAACGGCTTTTGCTGCGTGTTCATGGCGATGTAGCGGGCCATGATCGAGTTCTTGTTGTCGACCACGTCCAGCTTGTCGTTCTTCTTCAGCACGGCGGCCTGCTCGTAGGGCACCGGGAAGGCGAACTGCGCCTCGCCCGTCTGCACCACGGCGGCGCGGGTGTTGTTGTCGGTGACAGTGCGGAACGTCAGGGTGTCGATCTTGGGATAGCCCTTCTTCCAGTAGCCGTCGAACTTCTTGACCTTCAGGTATTCGGCCGGTTTCCATTCGACGAATTCGAACGGGCCGGTGCCCACCGGGTGGAAGCCGATTTCCTTGCCGTACTTGGCCAGGGCGGCCGGCGAGATCATCATGGCGGCCGGGTGGGCCAGCGCGTTGATGAAGGCCGAGAACGGCTTCTTCAGCGTGATCTTGACGGTCATCGGATCGACCACTTCGGTCTTTTCGATGACGCTGAACTGGATGTAGCGCGACAGGCGGTTGTCCGGGTTGGACGGACGGTCGAAGTTGACCTTGACGGCTTCGGCGTTGAAATCGGTGCCGTCATGGAACTTCACGCCGGGACGCAGCTTGAAGGTGTAGACCAGGCCGTCTTCGCTGACCGAGTAGTCGGTGGCCAGCACTTTCTGGATCTTCAGGTCCTTGTCGAACTCGAACAGGCCCTCGTAATAGGCCTTGCCGGCAGCCTGGTTCAGCGTGCTGTTGGTGTTGTACGGATCGAGCGTTTCCAGCGCAATCTGGACGGCGAACGTCACGTCCTTCGAGGCGTGCGCCAGCGGCGCGCTGAGCATGCCGAAGGCCACGGCGGCGGCGGCCATCAGCTTGGTGGGGCGCAGAACTTTCATCATTGCAACTCCTGGTTCCGTGAGGAATTAGGGGGTTTGGTGGAAGAAAAACAAGTACGGCAAAGACTCAATACGCTCCGCCGACCGCATGGCGGGCGACGAAGTGATCCGTTCCGACCTGCACCAGCGGCTGCACCACCGGCTCGTCGCCCAGTTTGCGGATCGGGCTTGGGATTTCATCGGACAGCAACGCGCGCTTGAGGTGGCGGCGCGCCGGATCGGCGATCGGCACGGCCGACATCAACTTCTTGGTGTACGGGTGCTGCGGGTTCTCGAAAATGGCGCGGCGCGGGCCGATCTCGACGATCTGGCCCAGGTACATCACCGCCACGCGGTGGCTGACGCGTTCGACCACGGCCATGTCGTGCGAGATGAACAGGAACGAAATGCCCATGTCGCGCTGCAGGTCGATCAGCAGGTTCACGATCTGCGCCTGGATCGAGACGTCCAGCGCCGACACGGATTCGTCGGCGATCACCACCTTGGGGTTCAGGGCCAGGGCGCGCGCGATGCAGATGCGCTGGCGCTGGCCGCCGGAGAATTCGTGCGGATAGCGCTGCGCCATCTCGGCCGGCAGGCCGACGCGCTCCAGCAGCTCGGCCACGCGGCGTTCGGCGTCGCGGCCCTTTGCCACGCCATGCACCAGCAGCGGCTCCATGATGGAGAAGCCCACGGTCACGCGCGGGTCGAGCGAGGCGAACGGGTCCTGGAACACGAACTGGATGTCGCGGCGCAGGGACTGCAGCTCGTTGTTCTTCAGGCGCACGATGTCGCGCCCGCCGAAGCGGATCTCGCCGCCCTGGCTGTCGACCAGGCGCAGCAGCGAACGGCCGGTGGTGGACTTGCCGCAGCCCGACTCGCCCACCAGCGACAGGGTTTCACCGGGGTACAGGTCGAAGCTGACGCGCTCCACGGCGTGCACGCGGCGCTGCACGCGGCTCAGGATGCCGCCGCGCAGGTCGAAGCGGGTGACCAGGTCGCGCACGCTCAGGATGGGCTCGCGCTTGGCCTCGCCGGCCTGCGGCGCGCTGACGGCGGGCGCTTCCTCGGGCTGGGCCTGGCCGTCGACCTGCAACAGCGGGAAACGCGCCGGCAGGTCGGTGCCCTGCATGGCGCCCAGCTTCGGCACGGCCGACAGCAGTGCCTTGGTATAGCGGTGCTGGGGCGCGGCGAACACCCGGTCGGACGGGCCTTCCTCGACCTTGTCGCCGCGGTACATGACCAGCACGCGGTCGGCCACTTCGGCGACCACGCCCATGTCGTGGGTGATGAACACCACGCCCATGTGCATTTCTTCCTGGAGCTGGCGGATCAGCTGCAGGATCTGCGCCTGGATGGTGACGTCCAGCGCGGTGGTGGGTTCGTCGGCGATCAGCAGCGCCGGCTTGCAGGCCAGCGCCATCGCGATCATGACGCGCTGGCGCATGCCGCCCGAGAGCTGGTGCGGGTAGCGGTCCAGCACCGACCTGGCTTCCGGGATGCGCACCTGCTCCAGCATGCGCAGGGCTTCGGCGCGGGCCGAGGCCGCGTCCTTGCCCTGGTGCTGGCGGATCGATTCGGCGATCTGGTCGCCGGCCGTGAACACCGGGTTCAGCGAGGTCATCGGCTCCTGGAAAATCATGGCCATGTCCGCGCCGCGCACATTGCGCATGACGCGCTGGCTGGAGCCGGCCAGGTCGATCACGGAGCCGTTGCGCCGGCGCAGCGCCATGCTGCCCTGGGCGATGCGTCCGCCGCCGTGCTCGACCAGCCGCATGAGCGCCAGCGACGTCACCGACTTGCCCGAACCCGATTCGCCCACGATGGCCAGGGTTTCGCCCCGGTCCACATGGAACGACAGATTGCGCACGGCTTCGACCGTGCGCTCGGAACCCACGAAGCGCACCGTCAGGTCGTCGACCTGGACCACGCGGTTATCCGGCAGCGCCAGGCTGTTTGCGCGATCAACCATCTTTTTTGATTCCCCAAATACTGAAAAAATGAACCTGCCGCCGCTTATCGATAGATCGCGGTGACCGGCTTTTCGCCGACCCGGGCGTAGCCCCGGTACATGCCTTCCGTGTTGAACGGCAGGGCCACGTTGCCCTGCGCGTCCACGGCCACCAGGCCGCCCTTGCCGCCGATGGTGGGCAGCTTTTCATGCACGACGCGGTCCGCCGCCGCTTCCAGCGTGGCGCCGCAGTACTCCATCTGCGCCGCCACGTCATAGGCGGCGACCATGCGGATAAACATCTCGCCGGTGCCCGTGGTGGACACCGCGCAGGTCTTGTTGCTGGCGTAGGTGCCGGCGCCGATCAGCGGCGCGTCGCCGACGCGGCCGACCTGCTTGTTGGTGATGCCGCCGGTGGACGTGGCCGCCGCCAGGTTGCCCTGGGCGTCCACCGCCACCGCGCCCACCGTGCCGAATTTCTTGTCGGCGTCCAGCGGGTCGGCCGGCGCAGGCTGGCCGCGCGCGACCAGGGCCTGGCCGTCGTGGTCCAGCACCGCCGCTTCCGGCGTCTCGCGCTGCACGCGCAGCAGCTGCTCGCGGCGGGCTTCGGTGGAGAAGTACGACGGATCGACCAGCTCCAGGCCCTCTTCCTTGGCGTAGGCTTCGGCGCCCTCGCCCACGAAGAACACGTGCTTGCTGTTTTCCATGACCTTGCGCGCGGCGAACACCGGGTTGCGCACGCGGTGCACGCCGGCGATGGCGCCCGAGCGCAGCGTGGCGCCGTCCATGATGGCGGCGTCCAGCTCATGGGTGCCGGCGCTGGTGAACACGGCGCCGTGGCCGGCGTTGAACAGCGGGCAGTCTTCCAGCAGGCGGACCGCTTCGGTCACGGCGTCCAGCGCGCTGCCGCCCTGGGCCAGCACCGCCTGGCCGGCGGCCAGGATGGATTCCAGCGCGTCGAGGTATTCCTGTTCTTTCTCCGGCGACATGGCCGCGCGGGACATCGCGCCGGCGCCGCCGTGGATCGCGATCACGGGTTGAATCATCGTTTACCTACTCCATGGATGAGCCACGGCATGACGGACTGGGTCACCCCAGCGGCGGCCGCGACGGAATTCTTGGCCCGATAGGCCACCGCCGCCGACAGGGCTTCGATCAGCCCGAGCGCGGCGGTTTCGGAATTGGGACTGAGCTGGCGCGCGGAATACGCGTACAACACCACGGATGCCGTGGGCGCCAGCGGCGACGTGGGCTTGTCGGTCAGCACCAGCACCGGCACGCCGGCCTGGCGGGCCGCGCCGGCCAGGGTCACGGTGTCGGCCAGGTAGCGCGGAAAGCCGATGGCGATCACCAGGTCCTGGGAAGTCATGCGCGACATCTGGCGCGCCGCGTGCGAAACGCCGCCGGGTCCGGCCAGCGATTCGACCGAATGCAGGTGCATGCACAGGCCGCGCTGCAGCAGCCCCGCCAGGAAACCGCTGGCGCCGAAACCGATGATGAACACGCGTTCGGCCGCCAGGATGGCCTGCACCGCCTGCTCGCAGGCGGCCGCGTCCAGCGACTGCAGGTTGCGCTGCGCGTTGCGCACGTCCTCTTCCAGCGTGGCGGCGAAGATCTGCACGGCGCTGGCCGAATGGGCCAGCTCGGTGCGCAGCTTTTCGACCGGCTCCAGCGCGGCCTCGAAGCCGCGCGCCAGTTCGGCGCGGAATTGCGGATAGCCCGGCAGGTCCAGGGCGCGCGCGAAACGGTTCGCCGTGGCCACGGACACCCCGACCGCCGCGGCGAATTCGTCGATGGTCATGGTGGCGACCCGGAACTGGTGCGCCAGCACGTAGTCGGCCATCTTGTGCTGGGTGCGGCTCAACGCGGGCTGGGCCCGGGCGATCCGATCAGCGATCGTGAGTGCGGCCTTGGTCATCGGGAAAGCGGGGGGAATGTGTAGCGGAGATCTATGTAAATCTGTTTACATGCAAATTTTAGATAAGAAAATAGATTTTCATACTAGGGGTATACCCGCGTAAAAATGTAACGGAGCGGCCTGAAAAGCGGCGCCGGCATGCGGTACCCTATCCGCTCCTCCCTCTCCTGCCGCACGCCCCCATGCCCGTCTGGACCTGCAAACCGCACGCCGCCCTGACCACCGCCGAGCTCTACGCCATCCTGCGCCTGCGCTCCGAAGTCTTCGTGGTGGAACAGAACTGCGTCTTCCTCGACATGGACGGCAAGGACCTGAACGGCGCGACCGAACACCTGATGGCCTGGCAGGACGGCGCGCTGCTGGCCTATTGCCGCCTGCTGGAACCGGCCCTGAACGACGGCCGCGCCGTCATCGGCCGCGTGATCACCGCGCCGGCCGCGCGCGGCGCCGGCCTGGGCCACGAACTGATGCGCCGCGCCAAGGCCGAGGTCGAACGCCTGTGGCCCGGCCAGCCGGTGTACCTGGGCGCGCAGGCGCGGCTGCGCGGGTACTACGGCGGACACGGGTTCGTGGCGGTCACCGAGGAATATATGGAGGATGGCATCCCGCATGTGGGGATGTTGTTGGAAGCGGGCGGGGCTTGATCGAAGGACGGCTCCAGCCGCCCGTCCTTTCCGCAAAAAACAAAAACGCCCCTCGCGGGGCGTCGAAAGACTCGGCCGGTCAACGGCCCGGCATCACACGCCGGACACGTCGAGCTTGGCTTGGGTCTTGGACTGGATTTCGTCGGCCGTCACGCCCGGAGCCAGTTCCAGCAGCTTCAGGCCGTTTTCGGTGACTTCCATCACGCCCAGGTCGGTGATGATCAGGTCGACCACGCCCACGCCCGTCAGGGGCAGCGTGCATTCGGGCAGCAGCTTGATGTCCTCGGTGCCGTCCTTCTTCTTGGCCACGTGCTCCATCAGGACCACGACGCGGCCCACGCCGGCCACCAGGTCCATGGCGCCGCCCATGCCCTTGACCATCTTGCCCGGGATCATCCAGTTCGCCAGGTCGCCCTTTTCGGAGACCTGCATGGCGCCGAGGATGGCCAGGTTGATCTTGCCGCCGCGGATCATCGCGAACGAATCGGCCGAGGAGAAGATCGAAGAGCCCGGCAGCGTCGTCACCGTCTGCTTGCCGGCGTTGATGAGGTCGGCGTCGACCTCGTCGTCGGTGGGGAACGGGCCGATGCCCAGCAGGCCGTTCTCGGATTGCAGCCACACTTCCACGCCCTTGGGCACGTGGTTGGCCACCAGGGTCGGCAAGCCGATACCCAGGTTCACGTAAAAACCGTCTTGCAGTTCGCGCGCGGCGCGAGCCGCCATTTCATCGCGGGACCATGCCATGTCTGTTCTCCTTAGGCCGGGCGAGTGGTGCGTTGTTCGATGCGCTTTTCGGGCGTGGCGTTGAGCACGATCCGTTGCACATAGATGCCGGGCAGATGGATCTGGTCGGGGTCCAGGCTGCCGGTGTCAACGATTTTCTCGACCTCGACCACGGTCAGCTTGCCGGCCATGGCGACGTTGGGGTTGAAGTTGCGCGCGGTCTTGCGGAACACCAGGTTGCCGCTACGGTCGGCGATGTAGGCCTTGACCAGCGACACGTCCGGCACCAGCGAACGCTCCATCACGTACTGGTGGCCGTCGAATTCGCGGATTTCCTTGCCGTCGGCGACGATGGTGCCCACGCCGGTGCGGGTGAAGAAGGCCGGGATGCCGGCGCCGCCGGCGCGCAGCTTCTCGGCCAGCGTGCCCTGCGGCGTGAATTCGAGCTCGAGTTCGCCCGACAGGTACTGGCGTTCGAATTCCTTGTTCTCGCCCACGTACGAGGCGATCATCTTGCGCACCTGCCGCGTGTTGAGCAGCTGGCCGAGGCCGAAGCCGTCGACGCCCGCGTTATTGCTCACGCAGGTGAGATCCTTGACGCCCGAATCGCGCAACGCGGCGATCAGCGCCTCCGGAATGCCGCAAAGGCCGAAACCGCCGACGGCAATCATCAGGCCGTCCTTGACGATGCCTGCCAGCGCCTCCTGCGCGCTTGCATAAACCTTGTCCATCGCTCCAACTCCTAGTTAAGGTAAAACCGTAGAGAGCCCGTCCCGCGCCGCAACGGACCCTGTTTTTCCTGTTGCTATTGTGCTTTGCGTTCGATTTTACCGGCATGACCGGCCGGCGCCATCGCCATTTTGCCGCAGTCGCGGCGCGTCCCTCAGGCGGCCGGCGTGAACATGGCGCCCAGTTGCGCCAGCACCTGCTGCGGCCACGGGGCGGACACGTTGGCCACGTAGTCCATCCAGACTAGCACGTTGCGCCCGCGCGCATAGGGGCCGCTCGGGTCGCCGGCCTTCTCCAGGGTCAGCTCGAATTCGGCGCTGGAACGGCCGATGCGCGTGACCGTGTGCTTGACGAGCACGTCCGCGGGATAGGTGAAGGAACGCAGGAAATCGCAGGATGCGTGAGCCAGGATCAGGCCCGTCTCCGAGGGCAGCTTGAAGCCGGCGCCATAGAGGATCTGCATCCGCGCCTCTTCCATGAGCCGAAAATACAGCGTGTTGTTGAGATGGTTCAAAGCGTCGGAATCGCCCCAACGCAAAGGCAATTCCGTCTGGTGGGTATCGCCCACCGCAAGAATCCGTGCAGACAGATTGTCCGGGTTCACCAATAACTCCTGATGGCTGAATGAAATACGAAGGCAGGCATGGCTCCGCCTGCAATACAATCGCCGATAATACTTCCAGCCAAATATGGAATACATACGGGGAGCTTTGCAAATGTCTGAACGCGAGTCGATGGAATATGACGTGGTCGTGGTCGGCGGTGGACCCGCCGGCCTGGCCACTGCTATCCGTCTGAAGCAGTTGGCCGCTGAAAAGAACCAGGAGATCGGCGTCTGCGTACTTGAAAAAGGCGCTGAACTCGGCGCGCACATCCTGTCCGGCGCCGTCATGGACCCGCTGGCGCTGACCGAGCTGATCCCCGACTGGAAAGAAAAAGGCGCGCCGCTGAACGTGCCCGTCACGCAGGACAAGTTCCTGTTCCTGTCGGAGAACGGCGCGCGCGCGACCCCCAACTGGCTGTTGCCGCCCTGTTTCCACAACGAAGGCAATTACATCGTGCGCCTCGGCGACGTGGTGAAATGGCTGGGCGAACAGGCCGAAGCGCTGGGCGTGGACATCTTCCCTGGCTTCGCCGCGGTGGAAGTCCTGTATGACGACAAGGGCGCGGTGCGCGGCGTGGCCACGGGCGACATGGGCGTGGCGCGCGACGGCAGCCACACCGACCACTACCAGCCCGGCATGGAACTGCATGCCCGCTACACGGTGTTCGCCGAAGGCGCGCGCGGCCAGCTCGGCCGCCAGCTGATCGAACGCTACAAGCTCGACGAAGGCCGCAACCCGCAGTCCTACGGCATCGGCATCAAGGAAATGTGGGAAGTCGATCCGGCCCAGTCCAAGCCGGGCCTGGTCATCCACACGGCCGGCTGGCCGCTGGATTCCGACACCTACGGCGGCTCGTTCCTCTACCACCTGGACAACAACCTGGTGGCCGTCGGCATGATCGTGGGCCTGGACTACGCCAACCCGTGGCTGTCGCCGTTCGACGAATTCCAGCGCTACAAGACGCACCCGGCCATCCGCGGCACCTTCGAAGGCGGCAAGCGCATCGCCTACGGCGCGCGCGCCATCACGGCCGGCGGCCTGCTGGCGCTGCCCAAGCTGACCTTCCCGGGCGGCGTGCTGGTCGGCTGCGAAGCGGGCTTCCTCAACGCCTCGCGCATCAAGGGCAGCCACGCCGCCATCAAGTCCGGCAAGCTGGCCGCCGAAGCGGCCTTCGACGCCCTGGTCGCGGATCGCCGCCAGGACGAGCTGTCCGCCTATCCGCAGGCCTTCGAAGCCTCGTGGCTGCACGCCGAGCTGAACAAGGCGCGCAACTTCAAGCAGTGGTTCAAGAAGGGCCGCACGATCGCCACGCTGATGACCGGCATCGAGCAGCTGGTGTTCAAGGGCAAGATGCCCTGGACCCTGCGCCACAACAAGCCCGATCACGCCTGCCTGCAACCGGCCTCGCAATGCGCGCGCATCGACTATCCCAAGCCGGACGGCAAGCTCACCTTCGACAAGCTCAGTTCGGTGTTCATCTCGAACACCAACCACGAAGAGAACGAGCCCATCCACCTGACGCTGAAGGACCCCACCGTTCCGGTGCGGATCAACCTGGCCAAGTACGGCGGGCCCGAAGCGCGCTACTGTCCCGCGGGCGTCTATGAGTTCGTCAAGGACGACCACGGCGAGGACCGCTTGCAGATCAACGCGCAGAACTGTGTGCACTGCAAGACCTGCGACATCAAGGACCCGACCCAGAACATCGTCTGGGTGGCGCCGCAAGGCGGCGAAGGTCCGGTCTACAGCGGCATGTAAGCGGCGCCGCCCCGCGGGGCGGCGCGCAATGGCGCGAATCCCATGACCGAACGCGTGCTGCTCATCGGCTGCGGCGACCTGGGCCTGCGGGTCGCCCGGCGCTTCCTGGCGCGCGGCGACGAGGTCCATGCCCTGCGCCGCCATCCGCCGGCCGACGGCCCTTCGGGCATCCGCTGGCTGCGCGGCGACATCGCCGCGCCCGGCGGAGTCGGCGCGCTGCCGCAAGGCGTCACGCGCCTGATCCACCTGCCTGCGCCCGGCGCGCGCGACGCCGCGGCCTATCGCGGCGTATTCATCGACGGCCTGGCGCGGGTGCTGGACGCGCTGGACGCCTCGCGGCTGGCGCGGATCGTGTTCGTGTCCTCCAGCGCCGTCTATGGCGAGCACGACGGCGACTGGGTCACCGAAGACACGCCCCCTGCTCCCCTGGGCGAGAACGGCCGCATATTGCTGCAGGCCGAGGCCGCGCTGGCGGCGCGCGGCCTGCCCGCCACGGCGCTGCGGCTGGCGGGCCTGTACGGCCCGGGCCGGCTGCAGCTGATCGAACGCCTGCGCAGCGGCGCGGCCGGCGCGCCGCGCCAGCCCGAACACTGGGCCAACCGCATCCATATCGACGACGCCGCCGCGGCCGTGGCGCATCTGGCGCTGCTGCCCGAGGCCGCGCCGGTGTACATCGGCTGCGACGACACGCCGCTGCCCCTGCATACGCTGTACGCCGAGCTGGCCAGGCTGGCCGGCGCGCCCGCGCCGCGCACCGCGCCCGCCCCGGCCAACGTCGGCAGCAAGAAACTCAGCAACGCCCGTCTGCGTGCCAGCGGCTTCACGCTGCAGTGGCCCGACTCGCGCCTGGGCTACGCCGCGCTGCTGGCCGAGGCCCGGCCGCCGCAGGCATAGTTCGCCGCGCGCCGAAGCGTGGGCCGCGCACGCGCCGGATACTGGCGCCATCCCGACACTGCCAAGGACCACACCCCATGATCGCCGTGATATTCGAAGTCCAGCCGGCCGACGGCAATCCCGAGCCCTATCTGGCCATCGCCGCGGGACTGGTCGAGGACCTGCGGGCCGTCGACGGCTTTATTTCCGTCGAACGCTTCCAGAGCCTGAGTCAGCCGGGCAAGCTGCTGTCGCTATCGTTCTGGCGCGATGAAGACGCCGTGCGGCGCTGGCGCTCGCTGGAATCGCACCGCCGCGCACAGGAAGCCGGGCGCGGCGGCGTGTTCGCCGGCTACCGGCTGCGGGTCGCGCAGGTGCTGCGCGACTACGGCATGCACGAGCGCGAACAGGCCCCGGCCGACAGCCGCGAACGGCACGGCTGAGGCTGCGCCCGCGGCCTCAGGCCAGGTGCCGCGCCACGGCCTGGACCACCCGGCGCACGTCGTCGGCGGACACGTCCAGGTGCGTGACCAGGCGCGTCGGGCCGCCATAGACGGCGCGCATCAGAATGCCCTCGGCGCCTAGCGCGGCGGTCAGCGCCTCGCAGCGCGCGGGCTCGAATTCGGCGAACACCATGTTGGTGTCCTGGCTCAGCACCCTGACGCCGGCGATGCCGCGCAAGCCCTCGGCCAGCAGGCGCGCATTGGAATGGTCTTCGGCCAGGCGCTCGACGTTGTGTTCCAGCGCGTACAGGCAGGCCGCGGCCAGTACGCCGGCCTGGCGCAGGCCGCCGCCCAACATCTTGCGCCAGCGGTGGGCGCGCGCGATCAGTTCGGCGCTGCCCGCCAGGACCGAGCCCACCGGCGCGCCCAGGCCCTTGGAAAAACAGATCGACACCGTATCGAAGGGTTGGCACAGCTGCGCCAACGGCAGGCCGCTGGCCACGGACGCGTTGAACACGCGCGCGCCGTCCAGATGCGTGGCCAGGCCGTGGCGGCGCGCCCAGTCGGTGGCGGCCTGCACGTAGGCGGCCGGGATCAGCTTGCCGTGGAAGGTGTTCTCCAGCGCCAGCAAACGGGTGCGCGCGAAGTGCGCGTCGTCGGCCGGCTTGAGCGCCGCCGCCAGTTTTTCCAGCGGCAGCGTGCCGTCTTCGGCGTGCTCGATCGGCTGCGGCTGGATGCTGCCCAGCACGGCCGCCCCGCCCCCTTCGTACTTGTAGGTATGGGCCAGCTGGCCCACCAGGTATTCGTCGCCGCGCCCGCAATGCGCCATCAGCGCGCCCAGGTTGCTCTGCGTGCCGGACGGGAAGAACAGGCCCGCCTCCTTGCCGGCGCGCGCGGCCACCGCTTCCTGCAGCCGGATCACGGTGGGATCGTCGCCCATCACGTCATCGCCCAGCGGCGCGGCGACCATGGCCTGCAGCATGGCCGCCGAGGGTCGGGTGACGGTGTCGCTGCGCAGATCGATCATGATTAGTCCTCGATAAATGGGATGGGGGTCCGGTCAGTCGGCGCGCTGGGCCGGCGCGGCGCGGCTCACCACCCAGATGCCGGCCAGGATCAGCGCCATGCCGCCCAGTTCCACGGCAGTGGGCCGCTCGGACAGCAGCAGCCAGGCCAGCAGCATGGCCACCACCGGCACGCCCAGGCTGGACAGGCCGGCGATGGAGGCCGGCACCCGGCGCACGACCTGCAGCCACAGCAGCCAGCCCGCGGCGGTGGCGATCAGCACGATATAGACCATGCCGGCCCAGAGCTGCCAGCCCCATTGCGCCGGCATCTGCGGCATGAGCCAGGCCACCGGCACCATCACCAGGCCGCCGAACAGCATCTGCCACGCGGTGAACGTCATCACGTCCGGTGCGTGACGCTCGAACATGCGCTTGGACAGCACGGTGCCCACGCCCCAGCTCAGGCCGCTGCCCAGCCCCAGCAGCACCGGCCGGATGTCGCCCAGGCCGTTCCAGGGCTCGACGAAGCACACCAGGCCGACGGCGGCCAGGCCGATGCCCAGCGCGTGCGTGGCGGTGGGCCGTTCGCGCAGCAGCCACCATGCGAACAGGATCACCCAGAACGGCATGGTGTAGGCCATGAGCGAGACCTTGCCGACCCCGCCCGTCACCAGCGCGGTCTGCACGAAGCCCTGGAAGCCCGCGGTCTGGGTCAGGCCGATCAGCAGCGTCAGCTTCCACGGCGGCATGGCCAGCGGCCGGCGGGTCGCGATGGCCAGCGCGAACAGCACCAGGCTGCCCGATACGTAGCGCAGCGCGACGAAATCGAACGGGCCGATGTAGGGCACGATCAGCTTCATCGCGATCCAGCTACCCGCCCAGACCAGGATGGTGCTGAGCATCAGGGCCAGCCCTGCGCGATCGAAACTGCTGCGGCTCACGTCTTCGACTCCGTGTTGTTCGAGAAAAAAAGAAGGCGCCCGTGCCGGAAAGAGCACGGGCGCCTCACATTATGCGCCTGTCGCGCAGCGCGCGGCCGGACGGCGCCGGCCGGGCCCGCTCACAGCGGCTTGGACAGCTGTTCCAGGATGGCGGGGTTCTCCAGCGTGGAGACGTCCTGCGTGACTTCCTCGCCCTTGGCGACCACGCGCAGCAGGCGGCGCATGATCTTGCCCGAACGCGTCTTGGGCAGGTTGTCGCCGAAGCGGATGTCCTTGGGCTTGGCGATGGGGCCGATTTCCCTGGCCACCCAGTCGCGCAGCGTCTTGGCGATGGCCTGCGCCTCGTCGCCTTCGGGGCGGGCGCGCTTGAGCACCACGAAGGCCACCACGGCCTCGCCCGTCGTATCGTCCGGACGGCCCACCACCGCGGCCTCGGCCACCATTTCGTGGGCGACCAGGGCCGATTCGACTTCCATCGTGCCCAGGCGGTGGCCGGAGACGTTCAGCACGTCGTCGATGCGGCCCATGATCCAGAAATAGCCGTCGGCGTCGCGCTGCGCGCCGTCGCCGGCCAGGTAGTAGCCGCGAAGCTCGGACGGGAAATAGCTTTTCTTGAAGCGCTCCGGGTCGCCCCAGATGTTGCGGATCATGGCCGGCCACGGACGCTTGACCACCAGGAAGCCGCCGTTGCCCTGCTCGACGTCGGCGCCGGTCTCGTCGACGATGGCCGCCGCGATGCCAGGCAGAGGCAAGGTGCAGGAACCCGGCTTGGTCGGCGTGGCGCCGGGCAGCGGGGTGATCATGTGCCCGCCGGTCTCGGTCTGCCACCAGGTGTCCACGATGGGGCAACGCTCGCGGCCCACGTTCTTGTGATACCACATCCAGGCTTCGGGGTTGATGGGCTCGCCCACCGTGCCGATGATGCGCAGGCTGTCGAGATCGTAGTTGCCAGGATGCGCTTCGGGCGTGGCCTCGGCCGCCTTGATCAGCGAGCGGATCGCCGTGGGCGCGGTGTAGAAGGTGTTGACCTTGTGGCGCGCGATCATGTCCCAGAAGCGGCCGGCGTTCGGGTAGGTGGGCACGCCCTCGAACACCACCTGCGTCAGGCCGGCGGCCAGCGGGCCGTAGGTGATGTAGGTGTGGCCGGTGACCCAGCCCACGTCGGCCGTGCACCAGTAGACGTCGTCCTTGCGCGCGTCGAAGGTCCACTTCACGGTCAGCAGCGCCCACAGCAGGTAGCCCGCCGACGAGTGCTGCACGCCCTTGGGCTTGCCGGTGGAGCCGGAGGTGTAGAGGATGAACAGCGGGTGCTCGGCGTTGACCGGCACCGGTTCGCAGGTGTCGGCCTGGCCGGCTTCCACGTCATGCATCCAGAGGTCGCGGCCTTCGTTCCACTGCACCTTGCCGCCGGTGCGGCGGTACACGATGACCTTGGAGACGGCTTCGCAGCCGCCCATGGCGAAGGCTTCCTCGACCGCCGGCTTGAGCGGGATGGTCTTGCCGCCGCGCACCTGCTCGTCGGCCGTGATGACCAGCGTGGCGCCCACGTCCACGATGCGCTCCTGCAGGCTCTTGGCCGAGAAGCCGCCGAACACCACCGAGTGCGTCACGCCCAGGCGCGCGCAGGCCTGCATGGCGACCACGGCTTCGATCGACATCGGCATGTAGATGATGGCGCGGTCGCCCTTCTTGTAGCCCAGCGCGGCGATGCCGTTGGCGAAGCGGCACACGCGCGCCAGCAGTTCGCGGTACGTGATCTTGTCGACCTTGCCGTCGTCGGATTCGAAGATGATGGCGGTCTTGTCGGCGTTGCCGTTGGTGAGGTGCACGTCCAGGCAGTTGGCCGAAACGTTGAGTTCGCCGTCGCCGAACCAGCGGTAGAACGGCGCGTCGGATTCGTCGAGGACCTGCGTGAAGGGCTTGGTCCATTGCAGGTTGTCGCGCGCCTGGCCGGCCCAGAAGCCGTCGAAATCGTTCTCGACCTGGGCGCACAGCGCGTTGTAGGCGTCCATGCTGGGAATCGCGGCGCCCTGCGCCGCGCGCTCGGGCGGCGGGAATACGCGGGTTTCCACCAGGACGGACTCAATAGCGTTCGACATGATTTTTGTCTCCAATCGGTGATTCTGTTGTTTGTGCCGCTTTTTCAGACCTACCTGCAACCGTATCGCCACGCTCTTACGGGCACCTTACGCAAAATGCGGGCCGGAGTCCGCGTGCGCAGGCGCCTGGAGCGCCGGGATCGCAGGGCATAGGCCTCGCGGCCCGCACAAGCCATTGGCGCATCGGCGCCGCATGGTGGCGGCGCCGCTGGGCAGACCATAAGGATAGCAGCCGCGGCGGCGCTTTCGCGAGTCAGGCGCCCCGCCGCGCCAGGCCGCTGCGCACGTCCACGCGCGCCAGCAGGATGAGGCCGCCGACGAAGAACAGGCCGGTCACCAGGATCGCCAGGCGATGGTTGCCGTGCGTGGCCCAGGTCACCAGGCCATAGGTCAGCGGACCGATCACGGCGGCGAGCTGCACCGCGAAGGTCCACAGCGAATAGAACTCTGCCAGCCGGCCCGCGGGCGCGAGCGCGCCCGTCATGGCCCGGCCGGCGCTCTGGGTCGTGCCCATGCACAGCCCGGCCAGCGTGGCGGCCACCCAGAACACCGGCGCGGTCACGGCGGCGTAGGCCACCAGCACCATCGCGATCCAGCCGGCCAGCGTGATGGCCAGCGCCGGCTTGTGGCCGATGCGGTCCTGCACGTAGCCGAACGAGAACGCGCCCGCCGCCGCGCCGATGTTCACGGTGAACACCAGCAGCATGATCTGGGGCGTGGTGAAGCCCATGACTTCCGAGGCGTAGACGGCCGCCAGCGTGATCACCACCGAGATGCCGGCCTGGTAGCAGGCGATGCACATCAGCAGCCGGCGGAACTCGGGAAAGTGCTGTCCGGTCTCGCGCCAGGCGTAGGCCAGGCGCTTGAGCATGTGCAGCGCCTGGGTCTGGCCGGGCTGCGGCCGGGCGCGCTCGCGCAGCATGAAAAAAGACGGCAGCGCCGCCAGCGCGAACACCGTACAGGTGACGACGACGACCCAGGGCACGAATTGCTCGGCGCCCGCGCCGCGCGCCTCGGCCTGCGTCACGACCAGCAGCGACAGGCCCAGCGTCAGCATGCCGCCGAAATAGCCGAAGCTCCAGCCCCAGCCCGAGACCCGCCCCAGCGCCGAGGGCCTGGCGAGTTCGGGCAGGAAGGCCGCGACCACCGACTCGCCCACGCAATAGCAGTAGTTGGAGACGACGATGGCGGCCAGCGCCAGCCAGACGTCGCCCGGACCCGCCTGGGTCAGCATCAGCGTGGCCGCGACGCAGCCCACCGTGCTCGCGTAGAGCAGGCGGCGCTTGCCGGCGCGCGCGTCGGCGCGGGCGCCCAGGCCGGGCATGGTCAGCATGATGAGCAGATAGGACAGCGACAGCGCCGCGGTCCATGCCAGCGTGGCCCACGGGGCGCGCCCGCCCACCACGCCGACGAAATAAGTGCTGAACACCGCCGTGAGGATCACGGTGGTGTAGCCGGAATTGGCGAAGTCGTACATGGCCCAGGCCCAGACTTCGCGCCTGGCCACGCCGGGGTTCAGGGGACTGTCGTCGCCTGCCCCGGCGTTTTTCGCGCAAGCGCCGGACGGCGCCTGCGGCGGCATGCCATCGCTCATAGGCCCAGCGCGGCGATACCTGCCTGAGCGATCAGCACGTCCTCGCTCGATTTCACGCCGGACACGCCGACCGCGCCGACCACGTGGCCATCGGCCACGACCGGCACGCCGCCTTCGAGCAGGCCGTCGAGCGAGGGGGCCGACAGGAACGAGTAGCGGCCGTTGTTGATCATCTCTTCGTAGACGCGCGACTCGCGGCGGCCGAGCGCCGCGGTCTTGGCCTTGGCCGGAGCGATGTGCGCCGAGATCGGAGCCGCGCCGTCCAGGCGCAGCATGCCCAGCAGGTGGCCACCGTCATCGACCACGGAGATCGTGACGGCCCACTTGTTCTGCAGGGCGTGTGCTTCGGCCGCGGCCAGGATCTTCTTGACGTCTTCGGCGCTCAGCACGGGCTTGGTATTCATTGCAGCGACTCCTTTATCTGTTCCAGGGCGGTTGGATCTTCTATGGTGGTCAGATCTCCGGGATCGCGTCCTTCGCATACCGCGACGATCGCGCGGCGCAGGACCTTGCCGGAGCGGGTCTTGGGCAACGCGCCCACGAACCTGATCCTGGCGGGTCGGGCCACCGCTCCCAGCTGATCTTCCACCAGCCGCATGATATCGCCTTCCAGCTGCTTTGCCGCCTCCGGCGTCTCGGCGCCGGCGGGATTCTTGAGCACGGCGAAGGCCATCGCCACCTGCCCCTTGAGCGAGTCGGCCACGCCCACCACCGCGCATTCGGCGATGGCGCTGTGGCTGTTGACCGATTCCTCGATCTCGCGCGTGCCCAGCCGGTGGCCGGCCACGTTGATCACGTCGTCGGTGCGGCCCAGGATGAACCAGTAGCCGTCGGCGTCGACCAGGCCCCAGTCGAAGGTCGAATACACCTGGCGACCCGGGATGGACGTGAAGTAGGTCTGCACGAAGCGTTCGTCGTCGCCCCAGATGGTGGACATGGCGCCGGGCGGCAGCGGCGGCACGATGGCCACCACGCCCTTCTGGTCGGGCCCGAGGTCCTCGCCGGTGGATTCGCTGACGATGCGCGCATCGAAGCCGTACACCGGGAACGACGGGCTGCCATAGCGGGTGGGCACCTTTTCCACGCCCGGCTGCGCCGACAGGATGGGCCAGCCCGACTCCGTCTGCCAGTAATTGTCGATGATGGGCTTGCCCAGGCCGCTGGAGATCCATTGCGCCGTGGGCTCGTCCAGCGGTTCGCCCGCCAGGTAGACCGCGCGCAGCGAGGACAGGTCGTGGCGCTTGAGCAGTTCGGGGTCCTGGCGCTTGAGCACGCGCACCGCGGTCGGGGCCGAGAACAGCGTGTTGACGCCGAACTGCTCGACCAGCTTCCACAGGATCGCGCCGTCCGGACGCACCGGCGTGCCTTCGTACAGCACCGTGGCCTGCCCGCCGATCAGCGGGCCGTAGACGATATAGGAATGGCCCACCACCCAGCCGATGTCGCTGGTGCAGAAGAAGGTGTCGCCGGCCTTGCCGTTGAACAGGTATTCCATGGACGAAGCCAGCGCCACGGCGTAGCCGCCGGTGTCGCGCTGCACGCCCTTGGGCCTGCCGGTCGTGCCGGAGGTGTAGAGGATATAGCTGGGCTCGGACGACTCCAGCCATTCGACCGGCACCCGCGCGCCCTGGTGGCGCTGGCGCAGCGTGGCGTAGTCCAGGTCGCGCCCGGCCACCGGCTCGAACGGCGCCAGGCCGCGGTCGAACACCACGACCGAGGCCGGCGGCGACTTGGCCAGGGCCAGCGCGCGGTCCAGCAGCGGCTTGTACGGCACCACCTTGCCGGCGCGCGAACCGCCGTCGGTGCAGACCACCACCTTGGGCGCCGCATCGTCGATGCGCTGCGCCAGGTTGACCGAGGCGAAACCGCCGAACACCACCGAATGCACCGCGCCGATACGGGCACAGGCCAGCATGGCGAACACGGCTTCCGGCACCATCGGCATGTAAAGCAGCACCCGGTCGCCCCGCCCCACGCCCAGTTCCTTGAGCATGGCGGCGGCCGCGTTGACCTCGTCGTAGACCTCCTGGCGGGTATAGACGCGCTCGCGGTCCACTTCCGTGGAGACCCAGATCAGGGCCGGCTTGTCGGCCTGGGTCGGCAGCCAACGGTCGACCGCGTTGTAGCAGAGATTGGTGCGCCCGCCCGTGAACCACTTGGCGAACGGCGGGCGCGAAAAGTCCAGCACGGACTCGAACAGCGTCTCCCAATGCACGCGGTCGGCCTGTTCGCGCCAGAACGCGTCGCGGTCATGTACCGAGCGGTAATGGAAATCCCGGGTTTTTTGCATTTATGTCTCCTGTTATCTTTCTTCCGCCTTTGGGCTGATTGCTTTTTTCTGGAATCTTTCAGCCACATTTTGGTAGGCGAACCTTGCACGAGGCTTGCCGCAAGTCAAAACATTCTGCCCGACGTCCACGCTGCATGGACATTAAAGTCCTTAAAGTGACACAAACGTCACAAACCGGACTTGAAAGTTTGGTAGAATCCCCGCGAAGTTGTACAAAAATGTTGATTTTGCTGACATCTTGGCCGGATTCACGGTGATCGCCGTGTTTTCTGCCGTCATCAGCAGATCTTCCCCAGGCGAATGCATCGACACTCCACACGCGCGCGACTGAATTCATCCCCGGGCCAAGCAAGCCGCGGTCTGCCTCGCAGTCTGCAATTGCTGGCGCTGGCGGCGTGCGTGGTTCTGGCCGGCTGTGCCGGCACAAGTCAAAAGTCTACCGCCTATACGTCGGAAATCGATCCCTACGAATCCGGCGCGCTGACAGCCAGCTACGACCCCATCGGCATGCTGGTGGCGCAGAAATTCAAGCGCGAGCGCCAGAAGCCCCACACCGGCGTCGACAGCGACAACGCCATGGTCAGCGAAGCGTTGAACTACCTCGGCATCCGCTACCGCTTCGGCGGCAGTTCTCCCGACACCGGTTTCGATTGCAGCGGCCTGGTCACCTACACGGCCGAACGCTCGCTGGGCCTGAAACTGCCGCGCAACGCCGCCGAAATGGCGCGCCAGGGCACCGTCATCGACAAGAGCGAACTGAAGGCCGGCGACCTGGTCTTCTTCAACACGCTGGGCCGCCGCTATTCGCACGTCGGCATCTATCTTGGCGACGACCGTTTCGTGCACTCGCCCAGTTCCGGCGGCGTGGTCCGCGTCGAGAACATGACCATGACCTACTGGGCCAAGCGCTATAACGGCGCCCGCCGCCTGGACAACAGCCTGATCGCCTCGGCCCGCGCGGCCAACTGATCCGCCCGCCCCCCCCGGATAACGCATAAGCAAAACGCCGCCGGACTGCGAAGTCCGGCGGCGTTTTGCCTTGATCTTGCGGCCTGCCGGCAGCGGGTCTACCCAGCTTGCCCCGGCGGCAGGACCTGCCTAGTGCACCGTGCCTGCGTGCGCGCACAGGCCGCATTGCTGCAGCGCCTGCTGCATGCTGCATACCGAGCGGCGACAAGCGACGACCCGGATGCCGCCGCGTTGCGCCGCGTTGCGGAAGGTCTTCATGACGTTGTGGCCGAGGAAGTCGGTCAGCAGGATGACGAGCTGGGTGCCCGAGGGCAGCTGCAAGGTTTTTTTCTGGTGCGAAGGATCGCGCCCGCTGATGTGGTGCGTGATCGAAATGTTGTGCCCCTTGAGTAGGTCGGGAATGTTGCCGAGGCGGTCGGCGCCCACTATCACTGCACTGAGTCCTGCGGTCATGATGAACCTCGCTGGGTCGTTGAGACTGGTAGTAATGATAATGATTCCCATTTTTTAGTCAACCCAAATGAGATCGGTTCTTATTTAATTATTTTTATGAGCCCCTGAACGGGGATAGCGAGATCCCCGGATCGACAAAAAAAATGGCGCCCGAAGGCGCCGTGCGGGTGGCCCGCGAAGGCATGCCAAGCCTACTTGGGGCTTCCCTGCACGGCTTCGGTCACCACCGCGCGGGTCAGGGACGGCGCCAGCATTTCCAGGAACGTGTAGACGTAGTCCCGCAGGAACACGCCCGCTTTGACGCCCACACGGGTGGTATGCGTGCCGAACAGGTGGCCCACGGCCAGCCCGACCAGGTTGGAATCGCGCCGCGGGTCGTAGGCCACGCCGGCGATGATGCCTATGCCCAATCCTACGTCGACGTACGTCTTGATCACGTCGGCGTCGATGGCTTCCAGGACGATGTCCGGGTGTATGCCCTGGTTGGCGAAGATCTCGTCTATGGTGGTGCGGCCGGTGAAGGCGCGGTCATAGGTGACGATGGGGTATTCGGCCAACTGCGCCAGCGTCAGCCGCTTGGCGGCGCTGGAGGTCAGTTCGGCCAGGGGATGGTCCGGGCGCACCACCACCGTGTGCTCCCAGGCGTAGACCGGCAGCGTGGCCAGGCCGGGCGTCAGGGCCAGCGATTCGGTGGCCAGCGCCAGGTCGGCCTGCTCGTGCAGCACCATTTCCGCCAGCTGGGCGGGGCTGCCTTCGGCCAGCGACAGGTGGACCTTGGGGAATTGCTTGCGAAACGCCGGAATGACCCTGGGCAGCAGGTAGCGCGCCTGGGTGTGGGTGCAGGCGATGACCAGGCCGCCCTCGTCGCGGCGCGCGAACTCGTCGCTGACCTTCTTGAGGTTGTCCACTTCCCGCATGATGCGGTCGATGACCTGCGACACCGCCAGGCCGGGCTTGGTCAGCCCCTTGATGCGTTTTCCGTGGCGTTCGAAGATCTTGATGCCGAGTTCGTCCTCGAACTCGATGATCGCCTTGGATACCCCCGGCTGGGAGGTATAGAGCATCCGGGCGGCTTCGGTGAGGTTGAAGTCGCGCCGGATGGTTTCCCGCACGAAACGAAATTGCTGCAGGTTCATGAATTGGCCCCTGTTAGACGGGCCAATTATAAGTAATAAGGACGCCTTGCTATATGACTTATTTGTATATGCTTAGGCGCAAGGCGTCCCGCTTTCAGCGCATCGTGATCGTGGTGTTCACACTCTTGGCATGGGCCGACCAGCGCGCGGTGACGGTCTTGGTCTGCGTCCAGAACTGCACCGCCTGCTTGCCGTTGGGACCCAGGTCGCCCAGCTTGGAGGCGCGCGAGCCGGTGAAGCTGAACCAGGCCACCGGCACCGGGATCGGCACGTTGATGCCGACCTGGCCAACGTCGATGTTGTTCTGGAAGTAGCGGGCCGCGCCGCCGTCCTGGGTGAACAGCGCCACGCCGTTGCCATTGGGGTTGCGGTTGATGAACTCCACCGCTTCTTCGAGGGTTTCGACGCCCACCACGCACAGGACCGGGCCGAAGATTTCTTCGGTGTAGATGGTCATGTTCTCGGTGACGCCTTCGAAGATGGTCGGGCCCACGAAGTTGCCCTGCTCGAAGCCGGCCACCTTCAGTTCGCGGCCGTCGAGCAGCAGCTTGGCGCCTTCGTCCACGCCCTTCTGGATCAGGCTTTCGACGCGCTTCTTGGCGTTGGGCGAGACCAGCGGGCCGAGGTCGGCGGCGCGGTCGGTGCCGGCGTTGACCTTGAGCTTCTTGGCGCGCTCGACGAAGTCGGGCAGCCAGTTGCGCGCTTCTCCGACCAGCACGGCCACGGACGAGGCCATGCAGCGCTGGCCGGCCGCGCCGAAGGCGGCGCCCAGCAGCTGGTTCAGCGCGACTTCGGGATCGGCGTCGGGCAGCACCACGCAGTGGTTCTTGGCGCCCATCATGGACTGGCAGCGCTTGCCGGCGGCCGAGGCGCGGTTGTAGATCTCGGTGCCCACGCGGGTCGAGCCGATGAACGAGACCGCCTTGATGTCGGGATGCTCGCACAGGCCGTTGGCGATGTCGGGGCCGCCATGCACGACGTTGAGCACGCCCGGCGGCAGGCCGGCTTCCAGCGCCAGCTGGGCCAGGAACAGCGAGGACGTCGGGTCCTGCTCGGAGGGCTTGAGCACGAAGGTGTTGCCGCAAGCCACGGCGATCGGGAACATGAAGCACGGCAGCATCACCGGGAAGTTGAACGCGGTGATGCCCGCGCACACGCCCAGCGGCTGGATCAGGGTGTAGACGTCGATGCCGGTGGCGGCGTTCTCGGCGTATTCGCCCAATTGCAGGTTGGCGATGGAACAAGCATGTTCGACCACTTCCAGGCCGCGGCCGACTTCGCCCTCGGCGTCCGGCAGGGTCTTGCCGTGCTCGCGGGTGATCATCTCGGCCAGCTTGCCGGTGTTGGCGCGCAGCAGCTCCTGGAACTTCAGCATGACGCGCATGCGCAAGCCCTGCCCGCTGTTGCGCCAGGTCTTGAAGGCCTCCTTGGCGTTGGAGACGGCCAGGTCCAGTTCCTCGCGGGTGGCGAAGGGAACCTTGGCGACGACCTCCTGGGTAGCGGGATTGATCACGTCTCGCCATTCGGTGGTTTTGGACTGCACTAGCTTGCCGCCGATCAATAGCGGAACGCGCGGGACTTCACTCATTTGATGCTCCTCACACTGCCTAGTCGATGCGGAGCGGACTCCGCGTTCATGGATTCAGCGGACGCCGCGGGGGCGGCGCCCGCATTGCCTTATTTCTTCACCAGCGGGCACGTGGAATCGGACAGGGGCTGGAAGGCCTCGGCGGCCGGGATGGTGGCCACCAGCTTGGAATAGTCCCAGCCGCCCTTGGATTCCGCGGGCTTCTTCACTTCGTACAGGTACATATCGTGGATCACGCGGCCATCGGGACGGATCGAGGCATTGCGCATGATCGGGTCCTTGATGGGCAGCTCGCGCATCTTGTCGGCCACCACCTTGCCGTCGGTGCTGCCGGTAGCCGCCACCGCGCGCAGGTAGTGCAGCACGCTGGAATACACGCCGGCCTGGGTCATGGTGGGCTTGAGGCCGCGGAAGGCCTTTTCGAAGCGTCCGGACCATTGGCGGGTGTTGTCGTCGTAGTCCCAGTAGAAGCCGTCGACGTACGACAGCCCCTGGGCGTTCTCCAGGCCCAGCGCCCGCAGGTCGGACAGGAAGATCAGCAGCGACACCAGGCGCTGGCCGCCCGCCACGATGCCGAATTCGCGCGCCTGCTTGACGGCGTTGACGGTGTCCTGGCCGCCGTTGGCCAGCGCCACCACCTGCGCCTTGGAGCTTTGCGCCTGCAGCAGGTAGGAAGCGAAGTCGGGCGCGTTCAGCGGATGCCGCACGCTGCCGGCGACCGTGCCGCCCAGGGCCTGCACGGCCTTGGCGGTGTCGGCTTCCAGCGAGTGGCCGAAGGCGTAGTCCACGGTGATGAAGAACCAGGACTTGCCGCCCGCGCGCACCGTGGCCTTGGCGCCGCCGGCCGATTGCGAATAGGTGTCGAACATCCAGTGGAAGCCGACCGGCGAGCATTCCTTGTTGGTCAGGGCCGTGGTGGCCGGGCCGGAGAACATCACGACCTTGTTCTTTTCGCGCGCGATGCCCTGCACCGCCAGCGCCACGGCGGAGTTGGTCAGGTCGGCGATGGCGGTGACGCCGTCGCGGTCGAACCATTCGCGCGCCTTGGCCGCGCCCACGTCCGCCTTGTTCTGGTTGTCCGCGGACACCAGCTCGATCTTCATGCCCTTGCACTCCGCGGCCAGGCAATCGTCGATCGCCAACTGGGCCGCAGCCACCGATCCCGCGCCCCCCATGGCGGCGTAGGTGCCCGACATATCGGTCAGAATCCCGATCTTCACCGGCGGCTTATCCGCCGCATGGGCCTGGGCGACCAGGGCGGCGCCCAGACACAGCCCTGCGGCCAGCCCGCGTGCGTGCAATTTCATGGATTTGTCTCCTGAGTTTTATGCGTTGTTGCGCCGTCTTTGCGGCCTGCGGCCCCGGGGGTTCCCCCTGGACCTGCCAACCCAGTGTAGATGTGTGAAAATCAACAAGCAAGGCCAGAAATGCACATTCCTTGTGCATGAATGAACAATAGGATGGATGCCCGCCGCCGCCATGGCGGCGCGGGCGCGGAGCGCCGGATCGTGCTTGATTGGGACAGTCTGCGGTATTTCCTGGAAGTGGCCCGCACGCAGCGGGTCAGCGCGGCCGCGCGCAAGCTCGGGGTCGAACACACCACGGTGTCGCGGCGCATCCGCGCGCTGGAGGCGGAGCTGGACACGCTGCTGTTCGAGAAATCGCGCAGCGCCGGCTTCATGCTGACCGACGACGGCCAGCGTCTCTTCGTCCACGCCGAACAGATGGAAAGCGCGGTGCACTCCGCGCGCGAGAACCTGTCGGGCATCGGCCAGGCGCTGTCCGGGCATCTGCGCATCGGCGCCACCGAGGGCTTCGGCAGCTATGTGCTGACGCCGCTGGCCGCCGACTTCCAGCGACGCTATCCGCACATCACGCTGGACATCCTGCCGGTGCCGCGCTTCGTCAGCCTGTCCAAGCGCGAGGCCGACCTGGCCATCACCATCGAACGCCCGCAGCGCGGCCCCTACGTATGCAGCAAGCTGTGCGACTACACGCTGCGCCTGTATGGCACGCCGGGCTACCTGGCCCGGCACCCGCCGATCACGTCGCGCGCGGACCTGGCCGGCCATTCCTTCATCGGCTATGTGGACGAGCTGCTGTTCAGCGAACGCCTGCGTTATCTGGAAGACCTGCTGCCGGCCAGCAAGGTGGTGCTGCGCAGCACCAGCGTGGTGGCGCAATACCACGCCACGCTGCAGGGCCAGTCGCTGGCGATCCTGCCCTGCTTCATCGCCGCGCAGGACCCGCGGCTCAAGCCAGTGCTGGAGGACGAGGTGGCCATCACCCGCTCGTTCTGGATGTACTGCCACGAAGACCTGCGCAAGCTCAAGCGCGTGACGGTCTTGTGGGAGTTCATCCGCAGGTCGATATTGAAGAACGCCGACCTGCTGGCCGGCCGCCGCGGCACCATGAAATACCTGCCGTGACGGCCGGGCTCAGGCGTTGTTGCGCGGCGCCTTCACGCGCAGGCGGCGCATCAGCAGGAACACCGTCAACAGGGCCACCACGCCGTGGATGGCCCACACGCCCACGCCGAAGCTGAGCTTGCCGCCCGAGATCCAGGCGCGCGACAGGTTGATCAGGTTCATATAGAGCAGGCCCACCAGGCCCGCGATGAGCAGGTCGCCCGAGCGGCCCAGGCGCGGGTTGACCGCCCCGAGCGGAATCGCCAGCAGCGCCAGGTTCAGCGCCGCCAGCGGCAGCGAGATGCGCCACATGACCTGCGACCAGCTGCTGTCGGTGTTGTCTTCCATGAGCTGCATGGTGGTGCGCGCCTTGGACGAGCGCTCGGCGGCGGCGCGGGCCTCGGCCACCGGATCGGCGCCCGCCTTGCTTTCCAGGCGCAGCCCGTATTTCTCGAAGTGCACCAGGCGCAGTTCCGGCGTGCCCGGCTTGAGATCGTAGCGGTGGCCTTCGCCCAGCACCAGGAAGCGGTCGCCGTTGGGCTGCGTTTCGCTGTGCGCGCTGCTGGCGGTCAGGACGCTCAGCCATTCGGGACCGGTTTCGCGCGCGAACACGGTGCCGAGCTCGTCGCTGGCGTCGAGCGGATCTTCGGCGAAGAACACGCGGCTGCCGCCGGAGGATTCGGCGAACTGGCCGGCCGTGACCTTGGCCAGGTCGGAGCGCTGCTCGAAGCGTTCGTGGTATTCGCCGATCTGGCGATAGGCCCACGGCGCGGCCACCAGCGTCAGCCCGGCCACCGCCAGCGCCACCGGAATGGCCACGCGCAGCACGGGCTTGAGCCAGTCGGCCAGCGACAGGCCGCTGGCGAACCACACCACCATTTCGGATTCGCGGTAATTGCGCGTGACCGTGGTCAGGACCGCGATGAAGACGGAGACCGCGAGCACGGTCGGCAGGGCCGTGATGGTCGACAGCGCGGCCAGCACCAGCACCACGTCGGCCCCGATGTTGCCTCCCGCGGCTTCGCCGAGCAGGCGCACGAGCAACACGCTGAGCCACACGACGAGCAGAGTGGAGAAGACAACGACAGCGTGACTGGTGATCTCGCTGACGACCGATCGTTTGAATAGAGACATGGGAGAATATGCGGGATAATCGACCGCATCATACACAGACGTACACGGGAAACCCTCATGGAATTTAGCACACAGACCACTGCTTCCCTGCACCAGGTGAAAACCGCCGCCCTGGCCGTCGGCGTCTATGCGGAAGGCGTGCTGAGCCCGGCCGCCGACCTCATCGACCGCGCCTCCAACGGCGCCGTGCGCGCGGTGGTCAAGGCCGAGTTCCGCGGCCGCACCGGCTCGACCCTGACGCTGCGCAACCTGCCCGGCGTGACCGCGCAGCGCGTGGTGCTGGTGGGCCTGGGCAAGCAGGAGGAATACTCGGCCCGCGCCCACGCCTCGGCCGAGCAGGCCTTCGCCGCGGCCTGCGTGGCCGCCCAGCTCGCCGAAGGCGTGTCCACGCTGGTCGCCGACCCCATCGCCGACGTGGCCGTCGCGGCCCGCGCGCGCAGCGCCGCCATCGCCGCCGGCAACGCCACCTATCATTACGACGCGAGCTTCGGCAAGCCCGACCGCGACGCCCGTCCCAAGCTCAAGAAGATCGTGCAGGTCGTCGAGCGCGCCGACGCCGCCCAGGCCCAGAAAGGCCTGCGCGAAGGCGCCGCCATCGCCAACGGCATGGAACTGACGCGCACGCTGGGCAACCTGCCCGGCAATATCTGCACCCCCACCTACCTGGGCGAAACCGCCAAGCGCCTGGCGCGCGAATTCAAGTCGCTCAAGGTCGAAGTGCTGGACAAGAAGCAGGTCGAGGCGCTGGGCATGGGCTCGTTCCTGTCGGTGGCGCGCGGCTCCGACGAGGCGCTGCGCTTCATCGTGCTGCGCCACGCCGGCAGCAAAACCGCCAAGAAGACCGCGAAGAACGCCCCCGGCCCCATCGTGCTGGTCGGCAAGGGCATCACCTTCGACGCCGGCGGCATCTCGCTCAAGCCCGCTGCCACCATGGACGAAATGAAGTACGACATGTGCGGCGCCGCCAGCGTGCTGGGCTCGTTCCGCGCCCTGGCCGAGCTGGAGCTGCCGCTGGACGTGGTCGGCCTGATCCCGGCCTGCGAAAACCTGCCCAGCGGCAAGGCCAACAAGCCGGGCGACGTGGTCACCAGCATGTCCGGCCTGACCATCGAAATCCTCAACACCGACGCCGAAGGCCGCCTGGTGCTGTGCGACGCGCTGACCTACGCCGAGCGCTTCAAGCCCTCGGCCGTCATCGACATCGCCACCCTCACCGGCGCCTGCGTGGTCGCCCTGGGCAACGTCAACAGCGGCCTGTTCTCGAAGGACGACGCGCTGGCCGAGGCGCTGGCCGCCGCCGGCCGCGCCTCGCTGGACACGGCCTGGCGCATGCCCATGGACGAGGCCTACCAGGAACAGCTGAAGTCCAACTTCGCCGACCTGGCCAACATCGGCGGCCCCCCGGCCGGCGCGGTCACGGCGGCCTGCTTCCTGTCGCGCTTCGCCACGGCCTATCCGTGGGCGCACCTGGACATCGCCGGCACCGCCTGGCGCGGCGGCAAGGACAAGGGCGCCACCGGCCGCCCCGTGCCGCTGCTGATGCAGTACCTGCTGGACCAGGCTTGAAGCGCCTGCGACGGTATCCGGCATGACGCGCATCGATTTCGCCTTCGGCGCGCCGGACCGCCTGCGCATGGCCTGCCAGGTCGTGCGCAAGCGCTACCTGGCAGGCCAGCGGCTGGTGGTGTACTGTAAAGACGGCAGCCGCCTGGCCGCGTTCGACCGCATGCTGTGGGCGTTCGACGACACGTCTTTCGTGCCGCACGTGCTGGCCAACGACCCGCTGGCGGCCGACACCCCGGTGGTGCTGACGGCGGGCGATCCGCAGCAGGCCGCGGCGGCCGCGGGCCAGGGCGAACAGCCGCCCCCCGCCTGGCTGCTGAACCTGGACAACGACTGCCCGCCCGGCTTCGAGGCCTTCGAAAGGCTGCTCGAAATCGTCTCCGACGACCCCGAGGACAAGCAGGCCGCGCGCCAGCGCTGGCGCGCCTACCAGGGCGCCGGCCATACGCCGCACAGCCACGACCTCAGCCGCCAGTCCGCCGGCGGCTGAACCGGCAGCCGGCGCTCCGCGCGCCGCCGCCCCATCGATTTTCGGGAGCCAACATGCCCTCTCGCCGCTACGACCCCGGCATCCCCACCCTGACCCAGCGGGCCGAACCCGCGCTACCCCCGGGCGCGGACGACGCCGACGAGGCGTTTCCGGTGCTGACCGAAGTGGCGCAGCCCGCGCCGGCCAGATCCGTCCCCCTGCCCGACCCGGCGGTGCTCAGCGCCCGCCTGCAGGCCGAGGTGGAACAGCTCATGCAGCAGGCGCTGGCCGACGCCGTCGAACAGATCCAGGCCCGCATGGACGCCGAGCTACCCGTCATCGTGGCCCGCGTGCTGCGCGACGTGCGCCCGGGTTGATCCGCCTGGAACCTTCGCCCGGCGTCTGGTCTAATTCCTGACGAAACTGGATTCTTCAGGGAACTGTAAGGTATCCTTCGCATCTAATTCTAGGCAATCGTCATTTCGCCGCACACAGGAGTTCTCCATGAACGAATATCGTCCGTCCCCTTTTAACCGTTCCGGCGCGCTGGCCGGCGCGCCGGGCGAGGTCGCGCGCAACAAGGTCCTGCGCAACACCTATTGGCTCCTGGCGCTGTCGCTCATCCCCACCGTGCTGGGCGCCGCCGTGGGCCTGTACACCGGCATCAACACCGTCATGGGCGCCAGCCCCGGCCTGTCCGCGATCGTGTTCCTGGTGGGCGCGTTCGGGATGATGTTCGCCATCGAGAAAAACAAGAACAACTCGCTGGGCGTCGCCCTGCTGCTGGCCTTCACCTTCTTCATGGGCATCATGCTGTCGCGCCTGCTCGGCTTCGTGCTGGGCATGGGCAACGGCGCCCAGCTGGTCATGACGGCCTTCGGCGGCACGGCCGTCGTGTTCGGCACCATGGCCACGCTGGCCACCACCATCAAGCGCGATCTCTCGGGGCTGCAGAAGTTCCTGTTCATCGGCGCGGTGGTGATCCTGGTGGCGGCCCTGGCCAACATCTTCCTGCAGCTGCCGGCGCTGATGCTGACCATCTCGGTCCTGGCCATCGTGATCTTCTCGGCCTTCATGCTGGTGGACCTGCAGCGCGTGGTCAACGGCGGCGAAACCAACTACGTGTCCGCCACGCTGGCGATCTACCTGGACGTGTACAACGTCTTCTCCAACCTGCTGATGCTGCTGGGCATCTTCGGCGGTAACCGCGAGTAATCGCCGTCCGCCTGCCAGTCCAAAGGGCCTACATTTCCATGTAGGCCCTTTTTTCATTCGGGAAGCCCGCGCCATGCCGAATCGCCGCCGCTTCATCCAGACCGCCGCCGGCGCCGCCCTGCTCGGCCCGTCCTGGACCGCCCGCGCGCTCAGCCGGCAGGCGCCCATGCTGACGCGCGCCATCCCCGCCACCGGCGAGGCGCTGCCGGTGATAGGGCTGGGCACGGCCGACACCTTCAACGTTCCGCCCGGCGACGCCGCCGCCCTGGCGCCGCTGGCCCAGGTGCTGGACACGCTGTTGCAGGCGGGCGGCTCGCTGATCGACACGGCCCCGAGCTACGGCCACGCCGAAGCCGTGACCGGCGCGCTGCTGGCCCGCAACGGCGGCCTGTGGTCGCAGGCCTTCCTGGCCACCAAGATCAGCACGCAGGGGCACGAGTCGGCCATGCGCCAGCTGCGCCAGTCGCAAAAGGCGCTGGGCAGCGACAAGCTGGACCTGGTCCAGGTGCACAACCTGATAGACACCGCCAACCAGCTGGCGCTGCTGCGCGACCTCAAACGCCAGGGCGTGATCCGCTACGTCGGCATCACGCATTACGCCGACCATGCGCATGACGAGCTGACCGCGCTGGTCGAGCGCGAGCGGCCCGACTTCGTGCAGGTCAACCTGTCGGTGGGCGCGCGCAACGCCGAAAAGCGCCTGCTGCCGGCCTGCCAGGCGCGGGGCGTGGCGGTGCTGGTGAACCGGCCGTTCCAGGACGGGGCGCTGTTTCGCCAGGTGCGCGGCATGGCGCTGCCACCGCTGGCCGCGGAGCTGGGCTGCACCTCCTGGGCGCAGCTGTTCCTGAAATTCATCATCGGCCATCCCGCCGTGACGGCGGTGATCCCCGCCACCTCCAAGCCGGCCAACATGGCGGACAACGCCCGCGCGGGGTTCGGCCAGCAGCCCGACGCCGCGCTGCGCGAACGCATCGCCGCCCTGCTGGCCTGACGGCATGGCGCCCCCAGCCACCCTGCGGGGCCGAGCGGCGCTGGCGCTGGGCATACGCGAGGACGAACTGGGCCCGGCGGCCTGCGGCTTCGCCTTTTTCTTCTTCCTGTTCTGCGGCTATTTCATGCTGCGCCCGATCCGCGAAACCATGGGCATACAGGCCGGCGTGGACCAGCTGCAATGGCTGTTCACCGCCACCTTCGTGGCCATGCTGGCGGTGGCGCCGCTGTTCGGCTGGCTGTCGGCGCGGGTGCCGCGCGCCACATTGGTGAGCTGGGTCTACGCCGTGTTCGCCCTGGCCATGGCGGGCTTCGGCGCGGTGCTGCACCTGCTGCCCGGCAGCGCCTGGGCCGCGCGCGTGTTCTACGTGTGGCTGTCGGTGTTCAACCTGTTCGTGGTCTCCATCGCCTGGAGCCTGATGGCCGACGTGTTCCGCATGGAATCGGCCAAGCGCCTGTTCGCCCTGATCGCCGCCGGCGCCAGCGCGGGCGGGCTGTGCGGCCCGCTGCTGGGCGGGCTGCTGGCCGGCGCGCTGGGCCCGGCCGGCCTGTTGCTGCTGTCGGCGCTGCTGCTGGCGGCGACGCTGCCGCTCAAGGTCCGTCTGCTGCGCTGGCGCGCCGCCGACCGCCAGGAGACGGCCAATGACGACATGCGGCGTCCCATCGAAGGCTCGATCCTGGCCGGCCTGTCGGGCGTGTTCCGCTCGCGCTACCTGATGGGAATCTCGCTGCTGGTGATCCTGCTGGCCACGCTCAACACCTTTCTCTACATGGAGCAGGCGCGGCTGGTGGCCGACGCCTTTCCCGACACGGCGCAGCGCATCCGGGTCTTCAGCGTGCTGGATTTCACGGTCCAGGCGCTTTCGCTGCTGTCGCAGGTGTTCGTCACCGGGCGCGTGGCCGCGCGGCTGGGGCTGCGCTTCCTGCTGGCCGCGGTGCCGCTGGCGATGGCGGCCGGGTTCCTGGTCCTGGCGGCGTATCCGGTCTTCGGCGTGCTGGCGGCGGTCATGATCGCGCGCCGCGTGGGCGAATACGCGCTCATCCGGCCCGGGCGCGAAATGCTGTTCACCACGGTCCCGCCCGAGGACAAGTACAAGACCAAGAACGTGATCGACACGGTGGTCTACCGCGCCGGCGACGCGGCCAGCGGCTGGGTCAAGGCGGGCGTGGACATGCTGGGCCACGGCGCGGCCCTGGTCGCGCTGCTGGGCGCCGCCTTCGCGCTGGGCGCGGCGGCCGTAGGTTACGCGCTGGGGCGGCGCGCCGACGGCGATTAGGTTTTACTGAACATGCATATCATTGGCCCAAACGGATTCCGGGGGCCGCCGCCGCACAATGGCAGCGCTTTCAATGCCTCGGGAACCGCCATGAACCGCAACGCCATCGCCTGTCTTGCCGCCCTGTCGCTTTGCCTGGCCGCGCCTGCCGCGCTGGCCGACTACCCGGAACGCGCGATCACGCTGATCGTGCCGGCCGCCGCCGGCGGCAACGCCGACATCACCGCCCGCCTCATCGGGCAGGAAATGAGCCGCCAGCTGGGCCAGCCGGTGGTGGTGGAGAACCGCGTCGGCGCGGGCGGGCGCATCGGCACCCAGGCCGTGGTGCGCGCCGCGCCCGACGGCTACACCATCGGCTACGCCCACGTGGGCACGCTGGTCCTGCACCGCTACCTGTTCAAGCAGCAGCTGTACGACCTGGACCGCGACATCGCGCCCATCGGCCTGGTGGCCGAAACGCCCAACGTCATCGTGGTGAACGCGGCCTCGCCCTATCGCGACCTGAAGGGTTTCATCGAAGCCAGCCGCGCCCAGCCGCAGCGCCTGACCATGACCTCGGCCGACCCCGGCACCACCAGCGAGGTCGGCGTCAAGCTGTTCATCGCCCAGACCGGCGCCGAGGTGCGCCAGATTCCGTACAAGGCCACGGCCGCGCAGCTGTCCGACCTGCTGGGCGGCCACGTGGATTCGATGATGGAAAACCTGCCGCCGCTGATCGGCAACCTGAAGGACGGCCGCCTGCGCGCGCTGGCCGTCACCACGCGCGGACGCGCCGCCTCCAACCCCGACGTGCCCACCGTGGCCGAGCAGGGCTACCCCGACTACGAGCAGTCGGCCTGGAGCGCGCTGGTCGCGCCAGCCGGCACGCCGCCCGCCGTCATTGCCCGGCTCAACGAGGCCATGAACCAGGCGCTGCGCTCGGACAATGTCAGCAAGGAATTGCGCAGCCGCTCCCAGGAACCGCTGGGCGGCACGCCGCAGGACGTACAGACCCAGATTCGCAAGGAGCTGCCCAAATGGGAAGGCATCATCAAGGCCGCCGGCACCACGCTGGATTGAGCCAGGCAGGAGCGCGCGCATGGCCACGGTAAGCCGCGAGGATTTTTCCTGCGCCGCCGCCACCAACGAATCGGCCTACCGCCGGGTCACGGTGCCGGTGCTCAGGATCGACGCCGGCCCCGGGCCGGCCGTCGCGCTGATGGCCGGCGTGCACGGCGACGAATGGGAAGGCCAGGCGGCCATCCTGGACCTGTGGCACAGCCTGCCCGGCATGCTCCAGCGCGGCACGGTCTACCTGCTGCCGGCGGCCAACGTCGAGGCCTCGCTGGCCGGCACCCGGCTCTCGCCTTCCGACGGCGGCAACCTGAACCGTGCTTTCCTGGGCGCGCCGGCGCGCGGCTACACCGAAAGCGTGGCCGCCGCGCTGGAGGCCCGGCTGCTGCCGCGCATCCAGGCGCTGGTGGACGTGCACAGCGGCGGCGCCTCGCTGCGCTACCTGCCTTCGTCGGTGATCACCCGGTACGGCGAGGACGCCTACGATCCGCGCCTGGCGGGCCTGGCGCGCGCCTTCGGGCTGCCGCAATGCGTGTTCTTCCGCGGCGTCGAAGCCGGGTCCATGCCGGCCGCCGCCAGCCGCCACGGCGTGCTGCGCCTGAGCGCGGAGATCGGCGGCGGCCGCGAAACCAGCGCCGCCCTGGTCGAACGCTGCCGCGACGGGCTGCTGGGCTGCCTGACCGAGCTGGGCCTGCTGCCCGGCCGCCCGCTGCCGCGCAACCCCGAGGTCCGGCTCTACGACCTGGACGCGCCGGCCGCCACGCTGCGCGCGCGCGAAGCGGGCGTGTTCGTCCCCGGCGTGGAGCTGGGACAGGCGGTCACGGCGCGCCAGCGCATCGGCCAGCTGATAGAACCCGCCCGCCCCGAGCTTGCGCCGCGCGCGCTGGTCAGCCCGCAAAGCGGCACCGTGGTGTGCCTGCGCGCCATCGCCCGCAGCGGCGAGGGCGACTGCCTGTTCCAGATCGCGCCCGCCCTTCCCCTGGATACGCTTCCTTCGAGGTACTGAAGAACCATGCAGATGAACCCCAGATTGTCCGGCCTGCGTTGCATCCGCTGCGAACGCCTGTGGCCCGTCGCCGACTATCCCGAAGGCTGCCCCGGCTGCCTGGAGGCCGGCCACCCCGCCTCGCTGGAATGCCGCTACGAGCCCGGCGGGGATGCGGCCATGCCGCTGCCGGTGCTGGACCCGGTGACGCTGGGCGAAGGCGCCACGCCCTGCCTGGCCGCGCCGGCGCTGGCGCAGGCCGAGGGCGTCGGCCGGATGTGGCTCAAGTGCGAAAGCGCCAATCCCACCGGCAGCCACAAGGACCGCATGGCGGCCCAGCTGGTCTCGCGCGCGCGCCTGGCCGGCGCCACCCGCGTGGCGGCGGCCTCCAGCGGCAACGCCGGCGTATCGCTGGCCGCCTATTGCGCCGCGGCGCGCCTGGAGGCCGACATCGCCATCACGCGCGACTGCCCGCCGCTGCAGCGCGACGCCATGCAGCGCTTCGGCGCGCGCCTGCGCGCCTTCGACGACAGCCTGAGCCGCTGGCCCTATGTCGCGGACCTGTGCCGCGACCACGGCGCGTTCGCCGGCACCAACTATCTGAATCCGCCGGTGGGCACCCATGCCTATGGCGTGGAAGGCTACAAGCCCATCGCGCTGGAGATCTTCGAAGCCTGCGGCGTGCCCACCGATATCGTGGTGCCCACCGCGCGCGGCGACCTGCTGTGGGGCATTTACCTGGGCTGGCAGCATCTGCGGGAAAGCGGCCGCATCGACCGCCTGCCCCGCATGCACGCGGTCGAGCCCTATGCCCGGCTGTCGCGGGCGCGCGCCACGGGCGATGCGCGCGGCAACTGGGAGGGCGTGACGGACCAGTACTCGATCGCCGGCAGCACCAGCACGCTGCAGTCGCTGGAAGCGCTGGCGCGCTCGGGCGGCTCGCCCGTGGAAGTGTCCGACGCCGCCGCGGCGCAGGCGCAGCAGCGCCTGGAGCGCGCCGGGCTGGCCACCGAACTGTCGTCGGCCGCGGCGCTGGCGGCGGTGTCGCGGCTGCGGCGGTCGGGACTGCTGGACGCGGAATCGTCGGTCGTGCTGGTGTTGACTTCGGATGGGCGGCGGGGGTGATGGGTTTCGCGCGTTTGATGTTCGTGTTCTTGCTCAGGGGTTCTTCGCGCTGCACCCATCCTACGTCTGGAATGTAGGATGGGTGCAGCGCGAGACCCATCACCCCGCCCGAAACCTAAACCCCATACCGCTCCACCAGCGGCGCCAAGGCCGCGCGCAAACAGGTGGCCCAGAACTTCCCCGCCTCGGACAAGGGGCGGCTGCCGTGCAGGATCATGTGGCATTCGAAATGCACGGACGCGGCCAGCGGCCGATGGCCCAGGCCGGCCGCTTCCATGCCGAGCGCGGTCGCCGGATTGGCGATGCCCACGCCGTGGCCGGCCAGCGCCAGCTGGCACACGGTGCTGGAATACGGCGTTTCGATCGCCACCTTCAGATGCTGCCCGGCCTGCGCCAGCAAGGCGTCCAGGCGCTTGCGCGAACCGTCCTCGGCGTTGAGCGCGATCACGTCGGCGCCGGCCAGGTGCGAGAACTCCACGCACTCCAGGCGCGCCAGCGGATGGTTGCGCGGAAAGACCGCCACGGCCCGCAGGCTGGCGAGCCGGTGGCCGCGCAGGCCTTCCAGTTCGGACTCGTCGGCCACGGCGGCCAGGTCCAGCTCGCCCGACACCACCATGTCGCGCAAGGTGTTGGAATCCCGGATCTGCAGGTACAGCGCGGTGTCGGGATAGCGGGCGCGAAAGCGCGCGATGGTGTCGCTGATGATGGCGCCGCTGTAAGCGTGGATGCAGCCCACGCGCAGCCGCGGCTGCGCGGCGCCGCGGATCGCGCGGATCTTGCGGCCCAGGCTCTCCAGGCCGACGTTCAGGCGCCGGATTTCCTCGTACAGCAGCGTCGCCTCGGGGGTGCGCTGCATGCGCTGGCGCACGCGCTCGAACAGGCGCAGCTCGATGCTGGCTTCCAGCGCGGCCAGGGTCGCGCTGACGGTGGCCGGCGACACGTCCAGCCGCCGGGCGGCGGCGGTCACGCTTTCCGTCTCGTAGACGGTGCGGAAGGTCTCGACCTGTTTGAGCGTGAAGGTCATGGCGCTCAGATGCGCTGCAGGTCCAGCAGCACGCGGCGCGTGGACAAAGGCCGGCCGGCGAGGATTTCGGCCAGGCGCTCGCGCAGGTCGCGGCGCAGGGCCGGCTCGATCGCCGGATCGTCGAAATCGGGCGGCGCCTCGTCCACGCCATAGCCGGTCTCGCGCAGCAGCGTCCATTCGAAGCGGCGCAGCGCGCCGGCCGCGCGCGTGCCGCCCGAAAGCTGCTGCAGGGCGAAATCGTAGGCGTCGAACAGCAGGGGGTGGGCGTCTTCGCGCGGCAGCAGCCGCAGCAGCAGCTCGTTCATGTACCAGGCCGACATCAGCGCGGTGCCGGTCAGCGGCCGGATGCCGGCGATCTCGGCGCGCGTGAGCGTCTTGACCTCGCCGTTGCCGGTCCAGGACAGCAGCAGCGGCTGGAACGCGGACAGCACGGGCCGCAGCACGGAATACGGGCGCTTGGCGCCCTTGGCGACCATGGCCACACAGCCGTGGTCGCGCGAGAAAGTCTGAACGATGAGGGACGTCTCACGCCACGCGGTGGCGTGCAGCATATAGCCGGGTCGGTCCTGGACGCGAGGCGCCCTTCTACTCATAGCCCAGGTCGCGCAGCGCACCCTCGCGGTCGGACCAGCCCTTGCGCACCTTGATGTAGACCTCCAGGTGCACCGGCTTGTCCAGCAGCTTGGCGATGTCCTGCCGCGCCTCCGTAGCGATGCGCTTCATGTGCATGCCGCCCGCGCCCAGCAGGATGGGCTTGTGGCTGTCGCGCTCGACCACCGCACAGGCGGCGATGCGCGCGCCCTTGTCGTTCTCTTCCCATTGCTCGATCACGACCGTACAGCCGTAGGGCAGTTCGTCGCCCACCAGGCGGAAGATCTTCTCGCGGACCAGCTCGGCGGCGATGAAGCGCATGGGCCGGTCGGTCAGCGTGTCCTCTTCGAACATCGGCTCGCCTTCGGGCAGGCGCGCGGCGATTTCCTGCAGCAGCTGGTCGAGCTGCTGGTTCCTGGTGGCGCTGACCGGCACGACCGCGCCGAACGGATGCAGCGCCATGATCTTGGAGACGAAGGCGAACAGATCGTCGCGGTTCTTGAGCGCGTCGATCTTGGAGATGGCCAGGATGGTGCGCTCCGGCGCGGGCAAGAGCGGCAGCAGCTTGGCGTCGCCCTCGGACCACTTGCCCGCCTCGACCACGTGCACCACCACGTCCACATCGGCCAGCGCCTGCGTGACCACGCGGTTCATCATGCGGTTCATGGCGCCGCCGTGGCGCGTCTGGAAGCCCGGCGTGTCGACGAACACGAACTGTTCATGCTCGCGCGTCAGCACCCCGTGGATGCGGTGGCGCGTGGTCTGCGCCTTGCGCGAGACGATCGAAATCTTCGAGCCGATCAGGGCGTTGGTCAGCGTGGATTTGCCGACGTTGGGACGGCCGACGATGGCAACGAAGCCGGTACGGAAAGGGGTATCGCTCATTTAGTCTCTTGAGCCACTGCCACCGGCAGCGACAATTGCGCGGTCTTGCGCGCCTTGCCCGACTTGCGGGCAGCCTTGGAAGCCGGGCTGACGGCCAACGCGGCCTCCAGCGCCACTTTGGCCGCCGACTGCTCGGCCGCGCGGCGGCTGGCGCCCGCGGCCATGACCTTGATCTCCAGCGCCGGGATGGCGCATTCGACCTCGAACTGCTGGCTGTGGGCCGCGCCGTGCGTGGCCACCACCGTGTACTGCGGCAGCGCCAGCTTGCGGCCCTGCAGGAATTCCTGCAGCAGCGTCTTGGCGTCCTTGCCCAGGGTCTTGGGATCGACCGAGGCCAGCACCGGCTGGTACTGGCGCACGATCACGCGGCGCGCGGCGTCGAAGCCGGCGTCCAGGAACACGGCGCCGAACAGCGCCTCGACCGTGTCGGCCAGGATCGAGGGACGGCGGAAACCGCCGCTCTTGAGTTCGCCCTCGCCCAGGCGCAGGTATTGCGACAGCTCCAGCCGCTGGGCGATGTCGGCCAGCGAGGCCTGCTTGACCAGGTTGGCCCGCAGGCGCGAGAGGTCGCCCTCGTCGATCTTGGAATAGCGCTCGAACAGCATCGCGGCGACGACGAAGTTCAGCACGGAATCCCCGAGGAATTCCAGGCGCTCGTTATGGCGCGAACCGTGACTGCGATGCGTCAGCGCCTGTTCGAGCAATGCCGGATCACCGAAGTGGTGCTCCAGGCGGTTTTCTAGCGTGGCTAGCGACATAATCAGTTGAACCGGCCGATGCGGCTGAGGTCGCTGAAATTCATCCAGATGAAGAACGCGCGTCCGACGATATTGGATTCGGGTACGAAGCCCCAGTACCGGCTGTCCGCGCTGTTGTCCCGATTATCGCCCATAGCGAAAAATTGGCCTTCGGGTACTTTGCAGCGTACCCCATTGCGGCTGTATTGGCAGTTCTGACGGTTGGGAAATTGCCACATCGGCCCGTATTCCTGCGGTTTGCCTTCATCCAGCAGGATCTGGTGCTCAACTTCGCCCAACTTCTCTTTATATTGCGCAATATACGAGACACGGTCGGGTTCGAAATAATCCCCGTCGCGCACGTGCGGCACCAGTTCGCCGTTGATATACAGTTTTTTGTCCAGGTAGGCGATCTCGTCGCCCGGCAGGCCGACCACGCGCTTGATGTAATCGACGTCCGGGTCCACGGGATAGCGGAACACGAACACGTCGCCGCGCTTGGGCTCGCCCACCTCGATCACCTTCTTGTCGATGACCGGCAGGCGCAGGCCATAGCTGAACTTGTTCACCAGGATCAGGTCGCCCGATTGCAGCGTGGGCAGCATGGAGCCCGACGGGATGCGAAACGGCTCGACCACGAACGAGCGCAGCAGGAACACGAACAGAATCACGGGGAAGAAGCTGACCGCGTACTCCACCCACCACGGCACGCGGCGCGCCGCGTCGCCGGCCTCGCGGCGCAGGCGCTCGGCTTCCTGGGCGTCTCCGACCAGGGCCGCGTCGTATTGCGCCATCGCCGCCTGGGCCCGGCGTTCCCGGCCCCGCCGCAGCACCGCCAGATCGAGCACCCAGATAATGCCGGTCACCACCAGCAATACAAACAGGATCAGGGCAAAGTTCCAACTCATCAGCTAACCGCCTTCTTTTGGTTCTATTTGTCTTCCACCTGCAGGATGGCGAGGAAGGCCTCCTGCGGGATTTCCACGCTACCCACCTGCTTCATGCGCTTCTTGCCGGCCTTCTGCTTTTCCAGCAGTTTCTTCTTGCGCGAAATGTCGCCGCCGTAGCACTTGGCCAGCACGTTCTTGCGCAGGGCCTTCACGTTTTCGCGCGCGATGATTTCGGCGCCGATGGCGGCCTGGATCACGATGTCGAACATCTGGCGCGGGATCAGCCCGCGCATCCGGGTCACCACGTCGCGGCCGCGGTGGCGCGCGTTGCTGCGGTGGACGATCATGGCCAGCGCGTCGACGCGGTCGTTGTTGATCAGCAGGTCCACGCGCACCACGTCGGCCGAGCGGTATTCCTGGAACTCGTAGTCCATCGAGGCGTAGCCGCGCGAGACCGACTTCAGCTTGTCGAAGAAGTCCAGCACGATCTCGGCCAGCGGGATCTCGTAGACCAGGTGCACCTGGCGGCCGTGGTAGCTCATGTTGATCTGCACGCCGCGCTTGTTATTGCACAGCGTCATGACCGGACCGACGTAGTCCTGCGGCATGAACAGCGTGACCTTGACGATGGGCTCGCGGATGTCGGCGATCTTGCCGATCTCCGGCATGCGCGACGGGCTTTCGACCGTGATGATGGAGCCGTCGCGCTGCTCGACCTCGTACACCACGGACGGCGCCGTGGTGATGATGTCCATGTCGAACTCGCGCTCCAGGCGCTCCTGCACGATTTCCATGTGCAGGAGGCCCAGGAAGCCGCAGCGGAAACCGAAGCCCAGCGCCTGCGAGACTTCCGGCTCGAACATGAGCGCCGCGTCGTTGAGCTTGAGCTTTTCCAGCGAGTCGCGCAGCTGGTCGTACTCGGAGCTTTCCACCGGGTACAGGCCGGCGAACACCTGCGGCTTGACTTCCTTGAAGCCCGGCAGCGGCGCGGCGGCCGGCTTGCCGGCCAGCGTGATGGTGTCGCCCACCTTGGCGTCGGCAAGCTGCTTGATGCCGGCGATGACGAAACCCACTTCGCCGGCCGACAGGTGCGGGCGCTGCTGCGACTTGGGCGTGAACACGCCGGTCTGCTCGCACAGGTGGGTGGCGCCGGAGGCCATCAGCAGGATCTTGTCCTTGGGCTTGAGCACGCCGTTGATGATGCGCACCAGCATCACCACGCCCACATAGTTGTCGAACCACGAGTCGATGATGAGCGCCTGCAGCGGCGCGTCGGGATCGCCCTGGGGCGCCGGCACGCGGGCGACGATGGCCTCGAGGATTTCGTCGATGCCCATGCCGGTCTTGGCGCTGGCCAGCACGGCCTGCGAGGCGTCGATGCCGATCACGTCCTCGACTTCCTGGCGCGCGCCTTCGGGATCGGCCTGGGGCAGGTCCATCTTGTTGAGCACCGGCACGACTTCCACGCCCAGCTCGATGGCGGTGTAGCAGTTGGCCACGGTCTGGGCCTCGACGCCCTGCGAGGCGTCGACCACCAGCAGCGCGCCTTCGCAGGCCGACAGCGAGCGGCTGACTTCGTAGGAGAAGTCCACGTGCCCCGGGGTATCGATCAGGTTCAGGTTGTAGACCTTGCCGTCCTGCGCCTTGTAGTGCAGGGCGGCCGTCTGCGCCTTGATGGTGATGCCGCGCTCGCGCTCGATTTCCATCGAGTCGAGCACCTGCGCCGACATTTCGCGGTCCGCCAATCCGCCGCAGCGCTGGATCAGGCGATCGGCCAGGGTCGATTTGCCATGATCGATGTGGGCAATGATGGAGAAGTTGCGGATATGCTGCATGCTTGAAGTTATAAGGGGACGGAACACTCGGCACAAGGCCGGAAGACACCGCCGCCGGAGTACGCACGGCTGACGAGAGGGGTGCCTGTGGGCATAGCCCGGGCAAAACGAGGGGGCGCCATGCGCCCCCTCTTGCGGCAACCAGCCATTTTAGCCGGTCTTGAACCATTTTTTTGCCGCCAGGCCCGCGACGGCAAAAAACGCCCCTTTTCAGGGGCGTCGCCGTAAAGCATCACTTGCTGGCGGGAACCGCCACCCATTGGGTCTGGTCGCCGCGGCGCACCAGCAGGCCGGCCGCCCTGCCCTTGTCGAGCTTGGCGACCAGTTCGCCGAACTGCTTGGCGCTGGTGACGTCGGTGTCGTTCAGGGCCAGCACGATGTCGCCTTCCTGCAGGCCGGCCTTGGCGGCCGCGCCCTCGGCGATCTTGACCTGGACGCCGCCCTTGATACGCAGCTTCTTCTGCACGTCGGCCGGCACGTCGGCCACGCCCAGGCCCAGCGCGTTGGTGGCCTCGGGCACGGGCGCCGCGCCCTGCTTGCCGGCGGCCGGGCTCTTCTCGGTCGGGATCTCGCCCACCTTGACGGTCAGCGTCACGGTCTTGCCCTTGCGCCACACCTGCATGTCGGCGCGGGTGCCCGGCTTGGTTTCGCCGACGATGCGCGGCAGGTCGGACCAGCGCTTGATGGGTTCGTTGTTGAACTTCAGGATCACGTCGCCCGGCTGCACGCCGGCCTGCTCGGCCGGGCCTTCGGGCTCGACGCTGCTGACCAGCGCGCCTTCGGCCTTGGGCAGGCCGATGGCCTCGGCCACGTCCTTGCCGACTTCGCCGATCTGCACGCCGACGCGTCCGCGCGTGACCTTGCCGGTGGTGCGCAGCTGGTCGACGACGCGCATGGCCTCGTCGATGGGGATGGCCAGCGAAATGCCCATGAAGCCGCCGCTGCGCGAAATGATCTGGGAATTGATGCCCACCACCTCGCCTTCCAGGTTGATCAGCGGGCCGCCCGAGTTGCCGGGGTTGACCGCCACGTCCGTCTGGATGAAGGGCAGGTATTCGCCGGTGTCGCGGCCGATGGCGCTGACGATGCCCGAGGTCACGGTGGAATCCAGGCCGAACGGCGAGCCGATGGCCAGCACCCACTGGCCCTTCTTGAGCTTCTTGGGATCGCCGATGACCAGCGGCGTCATGTCCTTGGCCTCGATCTTGATCAGGGCCACGTCGGTGCGCTCGTCGGTGCCGATGACCTTGGCCTTGAATTCGCGGCCGTCGGTCAGGGTGACGTAGATGTCGGTGGCGTCCACGACCACGTGGTTGTTGGTCAGGATGTAGCCGTCTTCGGAAATGAAGAAGCCCGAGCCCACGCCGCGCGGCACGGTGCGCTCTTCGGGCTGGGGCTGGGGACGCTGGCGCGGCGACGGCGGCGCGCCCGGCGGCTGGAATTCGGGGCCGAAGAACCAGCGGAACAGCTCGTAGGGGTCGTTGCCGCCGCCCGGTCCCATGCCGCGCACCGGCACGGTGGCCGTGGTGCGGATGTTCACGACCGCGGGGTCGGCCTTTTCGACGATGCTGGTGAAATCAGGCAAAGCGACCGTCGGCGCCTGGGCCAGCGCCGCCGGCGCCTGGCCGACGGACATCACCACGCCCAGCGCGGCGGCCGCCAGAAAGCGTCGGAAATACCCGTTCGACACTGTCATTGCATTCATAGACTTCTCCGAAATTGCTGCTTGCCGCCCCGGATCAGCGGGACCCGGCGGCGGGCACGTATTCTGTGGACTCGGCCAGCTGTTCCAGCGTGGCCACGGGCACCTCGCCCACGGCCGTCAGCCAGAAATCCGCGATGCGCGTGCCATATACGGTAATCGAACCGCGCTGCGCCGCGCCATGGGGCGGACGGTGTCCGCGCTGGCTGTCGTAGGGCTCGATGAACACGGAAATGGCCGCCAACCCGTCAGACAATACCATCTGGCTGACCGTGGCGCCGCGGCCCATGGCCCGGGTCACCTGCATGACGGTCTTGAAGCCCTTGGGGGCCGGAATGCGCCAGCCCTGGGCGGCCAGGTCCACCGGCTTCATGGCGGCTTCCATCACCTTCCAGTCGCGCGTGCTCCAGCGGGAAGTCAGCAGCTGGGGATCGACCTCGGCGCCCAGGCGCAGCGAGGTAAAGGCCACCTGTTCGACCACGCCGCGCGCGGCGTTCAGGGTCTGGGCCTTGAGCAGCAGATTGGTCTCGACGTCGGCGCACAGCCGGTAGCCGTAGCGCAGCTTGTCCAGCGGCTCTATGGTGATCAGGCGGCACTCGCGGCCGGCGACGCGATAGAGCTTGGGCTCGGTGCGGATCGTGTAGTTCTCGGACAGGCCGGCGGCCTCGCCCAGCAGCAGGCCGGGGAAGCGGTCGCCGCGGCGGCGCTCCAGCAGCACTGTCTTGCGCTCGGGGATCAGGCACTGCACGTCGTCGTTGTGGCGCAGGTATTCGCGCGGCTGGCCGTCGAGGATCTCTAGGCGCTCGCGCTCGCCGGTGCCGTCCAGGACGTGCACCAGGCGCGAGGACTGCATGGTCTCGCCCTGCTGATACATGAACACGCCGGCGTAGTCCTGCTTGCGGGCCGCCTGCTGGATGCTGGTGAGCAGCTGCACCACGTCCTCGGCGGGCGGCGCGGCGTCGGCGGCGCGGGCCGGCTCCTGCGCCGCCAGGAAAACGGTGAACAGCGTTACGGCAAACCAGGCGGCGCGATGGGCCTGCAAGGTAGCGGTTCGTCCCAGACCCAGCACCGGCCAGCGCGATGGAATCACCAACGCCATCAGCGCCCCGCTCCCATCTCGAACGACACCTGCCGCACGGCGCTGGGGCCGGCCATCTGGCGATGCGCCTCGAGGTAGTCGCGCAGGCCGGAATCGTCCGCGGCCGAGGCCGACGACGGCGCGCTGGCGTCGGCCAGCACCCGCACTTCCCCGCCGGATTCGCCGGTCAGGTAGGGCTGCGCCACCCAGGCGACGGTCGCCACGGCCGCCACCACCGCCAGGCCGGACAGGCCCACGCGCAAAGGCGAGCGGCGCCGAGGCGCCGCGACAATGGGCAATTCCGCGTCCAGGGCGCGCGCCAGCCGGGCCTGGAAGGCCGAACTGGGGGTCAGCGCCAGGTCGGCGTTGCGCAGGGAATCACCGATCAAGTGATAGGTGTCCCAGGTCTGGCGTCCCTCGCGGGACAACAAGCCGGGAAAAATATCGTCGGATTCCTCTCCGTCCATCCAGGCGGAGAGCGACTCCTCCCAGGAGGACTCGGATATCTCGACGGATTTGGCTGCTGTTTGCATGACTGCCACTCCTTACCAGCGACGCTCGTCATCGGTGCCTAGCAATGGGCGCAACTTGGTGGCGATGGCTTCACGCGCACGAAAAATGCGGGAGCGCACCGTACCGATCGGGCAGTCCATGCTCTGGGCGATGTCTTCGTAACTCATACCTTCGATTTCACGCAGGACGATTGCGGTGCGCAACTCTTCAGGCAATTCCTCGATGGCCGCGTTCACCGTTTCGGCGATTTCGCGGCTGGCGACCATGGATTCCGGCGTGCTTATATCGGTTAGGTTGTCGGTTTCGTTAAAAGTTTCACCGTCTTCCGTTTCTATCGCATTGGGCGCGCTCGGACGCCGGCCCTGGGAGGCCAGCCAGTTGCGCGCGGTGTTGATCGCGATGCGATACAGCCAGGTGTAGAAGGCGCTCTCCCCCCGGAACTGGGGCAGGGCGCGGTAGGCCTTGATGAAGGCTTCCTGGGCCACGTCTTCGATTTCCGCGGGGTCGCGGATCATCCGGGCCAGCAGGCGGAGGATCTTGCGCTGGTACTTGAGCACCAGCAGGTCGAAGGCTTTCTTGTCGCCCCGCTGGACGCGCGCGACAAGCTCGGCGTCGACTTCGCGCTCGCTCATGACGCCTCCTGGGGGCCGGCCGCCGGCGGCGTGCGCCGCGCCGTGCCCGTCAGCAGGCACAGGCGCCGCCAGGACTCGGGTCGCAGCGTCCGCTGCCAGACGGTGAGGGTGATGGTGCTAGGGGTAAAGGCGGTACTCCCGGTGGGCAAAGGCTGCAAGGTGAGCGTGAGCCAGCGCGGGCCGCGCCGCCGGTCCAGCAGACTTGCGTCGCGCCAGCCCTGCGGCAGCCGCAGCTGCCAATGCCCAGCCCCGGCCGCCGTACGTAACGCGGATACCGGGGACGGGCCGCTCCGTGCCGAGTGTAACAGCCCGCCGAGCCCGAGCAGCAGCGCAAGCGCCGCCCCCGCGAGCGCGGCCGGGCCATGCCAGGAGGCGGCCGTCAGCGCGCTGCCCGCGGCCAGGGCCAGCGCCAGGCCGTAAACCGCCTGGACGCTGCCCGGACGCACGACGGGCACGCGAAACGACCAGCGCTCCCCGACCGGGCCTGCCAAATCAGACCCGGCGAACGGCCATCGAGCCGTTGGTGCCGCCGAAGCCGAACGAGTTGGACAGGCCCACGTCGATCTTCATCTGCCGCGCTTCGTTGGCGCAGTAATCCAGATCGCATTCCGGATCCTGATTGAAGATGTTGATCGTCGGGGGCGAGACCTGGTTGTAGACGGCCAGCGTGGTGAACACCGCCTCGATGCCGCCGGCCGCGCCGAGCAGGTGCCCGGTCATGGACTTGGTCGAGTTGACCACCAGCTTCTTGGCGTGGTCGCCGAAGGCCAGCTTCAGCGCGTCGGTCTCGTTCTTGTCGCCCAGCGGCGTGGAGGTGCCGTGCGCGTTGACGTACTGGACGTCTTCGAGGTTGACGCCGCCGTTGCGCAGCGCGTTGACGATGCCGCGGCGCGGGCCGTCCTTGTCCGGCGCCGTGATGTGGTGCGCGTCGGAGCTCATGCCGTAGCCCACGAATTCGCCGTAGATGCGCGCGCCGCGCCTCTTGGCGTGTTCGTATTCTTCCAGCACCAGCACGCCGGCGCCCTCGCCCAGCACGAATCCGTCGCGGTCGCGATCCCAGGGACGCGAAGCCGTCTGAGGATCGTCGTTGCGGGTCGACAGGGCGCGCATGGCGGCGAAACCGCCGATGCCCAGCGGCGACACGGTCGACTCGGCGCCGCCGGCCAGCATGACGTCGGCATCGCCGTACTCGATCAGGCGGGCGGCATCGCCGATGCAGTGCAGGCCGGTGGTGCAGGCCGACACGACGGCGTAGCTCGGGCCCTTCATGCCGTAGGCGATAGACAGGTGGCCGGAGATCAGGTTGATCAGCGAACCCGGCACGAAGAACGGCGAAATGCGGCGCGGGCCCTTGGACAGGTATTCGACCTGGGTTTCTTCGATGCGCGGCAGGCCGCCGATACCCGAGCCGACGATCACGCCGATGCGTTCGGCGTTGGCTTCGGTGACTTCCAGGCCGCTGTCGCGCCAGGCCTGCATCCCGGCAGCCAGGCCGTAATGGATGAAGGTATCCATCTGGCGGGCTTCCTTGGCCGAGATATAGGCGCTGATGTCGAAGTCTTTGACTTCGCCGGCGATATGGGTGGTGATGGCCGAGGGATCGAAACGGGTGATGCGGCTGATGCCAGAACGTCCGTTGACGATATTGTCCCAAGCCGTGGTCACGTCGTTCCCCACGGGGGAAACGATACCCAGGCCGGTGATGACGACACGTCGCTTCACGGATGACTCCTCAAACAGACAAAAGAAAGGCGGTTTTCGGGATGCGCTGCGCTTGCGGTACACACAAAAGCGGGTCGGGCGTTTTCACGCCCTTCCCGCATGCGCACCGCAAAGGCAACTCCTGAAACCGCCCCGATTTTCCGGCTGGCCCCGAAGTCCGTCCTCGGACCGCCGGAAGGGAGTAAGCCCAGCTTACTGCTTGCCGTGCGAATTGATGTAGTCAATCGCTTGTTGCACGGTCGTGATCTTTTCGGCCTCTTCGTCGGGGATCTCGGTCTCGAATTCGTCTTCGAGCGCCATGACCAGTTCGACCATGTCGAGCGAATCGGCACCGAGGTCGTCAAGGAAGGAGGATTCGTTCTTGATCTCGGCTTCGTTGACGCCAAGTTGTTCAGCGACGATCTTCTTGACGCGCTGTTCGATGCTTTCCATGCAGATCTCCAATTGGGAAAAATCCCGCGAATTATAGCCAAGCGCGGAGTTTTGCGACGCCTGGCCGTGACAAAAATAACACCGCGCACTTGATCTGTCGCCGGGAATGGCGCAGGAAACCCGTGTGCGGCGTTTCCGGTTGAACCGCGCATCGCCCCGTGCGGAGCGGCCTGCGCGCGGTTCGTGATTTATTGCATGTACATCCCGCCGTTGACGTGCAGGGTGGTGCCGGTAATGTAACCCGCCTGCGGCCCGGACAAAAATGCCACCGCGTGCGCGATGTCCTCGGGCGCTCCCAGGCGGCCCAGCGGAATCTGCTGCAGCAAAGCCGCGGTCTGATTTTCGCCGAGGGCGCGCGTCATGTCGGTATCGATGAAGCCGGGGGCCACGCAGTTGACCGTGATGTTGCGGCTGCCCAGTTCGCGCGCCAGGGCGCGCGACATGCCGGCCACGCCGGCCTTGGCGGCCGCGTAGTTGGCCTGGCCGGGGTTGCCGCTGGAGCCGACCACCGAGGTCACGTTGATGATGCGTCCCCAGCGGGCCTTCATCATGCTGCGCAGCACCGCGCGCGACAGGCGGAACACCGACGCCAGGTTGGTGTCGATGACGGCCGACCAGTCTTCGTCCTTCATGCGCATCGCCAGCGTATCACGCGTGATGCCGGCGTTATTGACGAGGATGTGCGGGCCGCCGCCTTCCTTGCCCAGCGCGTCGATGAGCGCGTCGCAGGCCGCCGCGTCGGTCACGTCCAGCACCACGCCGCGTCCGCCCGAGGGGGCCAGCGCTTCGGTGATGGCGGCCGCGCCCGATTCGGAGGTGGCGGTGCCGACGACGGTGGCGCCGCGCGCGGCCAGTTCCAGCGCGATGGCGCGGCCGATGCCGCGCGTGGCGCCGGTCACCAGCGCGATCTTGCCTTGCAGTTCGATCGAGGGGTTGTCCATGTTCATTGGTTTCCGTTGACGGCGGCCAGCGCGGCTTCGAGAGAAGCCGGATCGGTGATGGCCATGCCCGTGAGTTCGGGATCGATGCGCTTGGTCAGGCCGGCGAGCACCTTGCCGGGGCCGCATTCGATCACGTGCGTGACGCCTTGCGCCTTCATCGCGCGCAGGGTTTCGACCCAGCGCACAGGATGCCATGCCTGGCGCACCAGCGCATCGCGGATAGCCCCAGGATCGGCCGGGGAAGCCACGTCGACGTTGTTGATGACCTGGATCTGCGGGGCCGACACCGTCACGCCGGCCAGCGCGCCGGCCAGCACCTCGGCGGCGGGCTTGAGCAGGCTGGAGTGGAACGGCGCGGACACCGGCAGCAGCAGCGCGCGCTTGGCGCCCGCGGCCTTGGCCTGCTCGCAGGCGCGTTCGACGGCGGCCTTGTGGCCGGCGATCACGACCTGGGCGGGCGCGTTGAAGTTCACGGCCTCGACCACTTCGCCCTGCGCGGCGGCGGCGCAGGCGGCGCGCACGGCGTCGTCGTCCAGGCCCAGGATGGCGGCCATGGCGCCGGTGCCGACCGGCACGGCGGCCTGCATGGCGTCGGCGCGCACGCGCACCAGGCGCACGGCGTCTTCGAGCGCGAGCGAACCGGCCGCGGTCAGCGCGGCGTACTCGCCCAGGCTATGGCCGGCGACCACGTCCGGCTTGCGGCCGCCCGCGGCGCACCAGGCCGCGTACAGCGCGGCGCCGGCGGTCAGCATCGCGGGCTGGGTGTTGGTGGTGAGGTTGAGCTGCTCGGCCGGGCCTTGCGCGATCAGCGCGCCCAGGTCCTGGCCCAGGGCCTGCGACGCGCGCGCCACCGTATCGGCGACCGCGGAAACGCCCGACCAGGCGTCCAGCATGCCGACAGCTTGAGAACCCTGACCAGGAAAGACAAAAGCGATTTTCATGGTTGACCGTTAGGATGAGATTCAGTGTCTGTGAGGAATGTCGGGTGCGCCTGCCCGGCGGCCGCGGCGCGCGCCGCCTGCCGCCCGGCCCGCCCCTACATGCGGGCCAGTACCGAGCCCCAGGTGAACCCGCCGCCCACGCCCTGCATCAGGACCAGCTGGCCCGGCTTGACGCGGCCGTCGCGGCGCGCGGCGTCCAGGGCCAGCGGCACGCTGGCTGCGGAAGTGTTGGCGTGGCTGTCGACGGTGATGACGACCTTCTCGACCGGCACGGACAGCTTGCGCGCCAGGAAATTCAGGATGCGCACGTTGGCCTGGTGCGGGATCATCCAGTCCACGTCGGCGACGTCCACGCCGGCTTCGGCGCAGGTGTCGCGCGCGGAGCGGTCCAGCACGGTGACGGCCTGCTTGAACACGGCCTGGCCGTCCATGCGCAGGAACGGATCGCCGGTCACGTCGCCATAGGCCACGTTGCCCGCCGCGTTCAGGATCTTGCTCTGGCTGCCGTCGGCATGCAGCTGCGCGGCCATGATGCCGGGCTTGTCGGAAGCCTTCAGCACCACGGCGCCGGCGCCGTCGCCGAAAAGCACGCAGGTGCTGCGGTCGTTCCAGTCCAGGATGCGCGAGAACACTTCGGCGCCGATGACCAGCGCGCAGCGCGCGCGGCCGGCGCGGATGAAGCTGTCGGCGGTGGTCAGCGCGTAGACGAAGCCGCTGCACACGGCCTGCACGTCGAACGCCGCCGAGCCTTTGGAGCCGAGGTTGGCCTGCACGATGCAGGCGGTGCTCGGGAACACGAAGTCGGGCGTCGAAGTGGCCAGGATGATGAGGTCGATGTCGGAGGCGTCCACGCCCGCGTCGGCCAGCGCGCGGCGCGAGGCCTCGGTCGCCAGCTGGCTGGTGGTGACGCCGCGCTCGGCCAGATGGCGCTGCCGGATGCCAGTGCGCTCGACGATCCATTCGTCGGAGGTGGCGATGTTGCGCGTCGCCAGTTCCGCAGCCAGCTCGTCATTCGAAACCACGCGTTCCGGCAGGAAGCTGCCGGTGCCCGCGATCACGGAATATTTCATTGCGGTATCCATCAAGCGGTGTCCCCAGCCACGTCTTGCGGCGGCGCCGTAGCGGCATCGCCGGATTGAACGCGCTTGGTAATCTGAGCGACCGTCTCGGCGGTGCGCTCCAGCAGTTTACTCACTACGGCTTCGCGGGCTCGCTGCAAGGCGAATCCGTAGGCGTAGACGTCGGCGGAGCCGTGGCTCTTGATGACCACGCCGCGCAGGCCCAGCAGCGCGGCGCCGTTGTAGCGCCGGTTGTCGACGCGGGTGCGCAGGCGGTTGAGCACCGGCTTGGCCACCGCGCCGGCCAGCAGCGTGATCAGGTTGCGTTTGAACTCTTCGCGTATGACGCTGGAGAGCATCTTGGCCAGGCCTTCGACGGACTTGAGCACGACGTTGCCGACGAAGCCGTCGCAGACGACCACGTCGACCGTGCCCTTGAAGATGTCGTTGCCTTCCACGTTGCCGTAGAAGTTCAGCGGGCTGCCGCGCAGCAGTTCGGCGGCTTCCTTGACGACTTCGTTGCCCTTGATGACTTCTTCGCCGATGTTGAGCAGGCCCACCGAAGGCCGCTCGCGATGGTCGACCGCCTGCGACAGCGCGGCGCCCATGATGGCGAATTGCAGAAGGTGCTCGGCCGTACAGTCCACGTTCGCGCCCAGGTCCAGCACCGTGGTGGCGCGGCCCGTCTGGTTCGGAATGGACGTGGCGATGGCCGGGCGGTCTATGCCGTCCAGCGTTTTGAGCACGTAGCGTGAAATGGCCATCCACGCGCCGGTATTGCCTGCGGAGACGCAGGCGTCGGCGCGCCCGTCCTTGACGGACTGGGCGGCCAGGCGCATGGAGGAGTCTTTTTTGCGGCGCAGGGCGACCTCGACCGGGTCGTCCATGGTGACGACTTCGGAAGCCGCCACGATCTCAAGACGATCGCGCGCCACGCCGCGGTGCTCGGAGAGCGCCGCTTCGATAGCGTCGGGAAGCCCGACCAGCAACAGCCGGGTATCCGGAAATTGCCGGGCGAACTCGATCGCAGCCGGAATCGTGACGGGCAGACCGAAGTCTCCGCCCATACAGTCTATGGCGATGCGTATCACGGGTGCCAGGTATCAGCGCTCAGCCGAAATGGTCCGAGTACGAGTTCGGCCCGGGGGCCTTATTCGTCGGCCTTGGTCTTCAGGACCTTGCGGCCGCGGTAGAAGCCGTTGGGGCTGATGTGGTGACGCAGATGCGCTTCGCCCGTGGTGGGCTCGATCGCGGTCGGCGGGTTCACCAGAAAATCGTGCGAGCGGTGCATACCGCGCTTGGACGGGGACTTCTTGTTTTGTTGAACGGCCATGATGACTCCTAGAAACGGGGCGCATTGTACGCGATGCGGCCCGATGTTGATCTCAATCTTTGTGCTTCAGTTGTTCCAGCACCGCAAACGGCGACGGACGCTTGACGGCGGGCTCCTCGGGAGCAGCCTCGCCGGCATTGGCCTGCGCGCCCGGGCATACATCATGCTTGGGCACATACGGAACGCTCAGAATGAGCTCATCTTCGATCTGGGCCAGCAGATCGAAATGATGTGAACCCACCACCCTTTCAGGCAGGTTGGACACAAAACCTTTTCCTTCTTCGTCCTCGTCGTCCTCGTCCTCGCCGGCGTAGCCTCCGGAGTGTTCTCCAGAGCCAAAACCGTCATCGAGTTCGTCTTCGGACTTGACCAGCTGCAGCACGACTTCGCTGTCGACCGGGTAGGCGAACGGCGCGTTGCACCGCTGGCACACGACCAGCGGATTCGCCCGCACATGAAGATGCAAGAGCGGCTGCCCGGCAAGAAGGCCGGACTTGCTCACTTCTCCGCGCACGGACCAGTGCGCCAGGCCCGCCTCGCCCGCGGGCTGCTCGGGCAGCCCGTCGACCAATCGCGTAAGCCTCGCCAGCGGCACGCTGCCTTGCGCTTCCTTGCCCAGACGAGCAAAAGCAAACGCGTCGATGCTCTTTGCATTCACGCCAGTACCAGTCACTTCGGTGTTCCTGCAAAAATGCCGCAAAACGTTAGATAATACTGTGACTTACGTATCAGCGTCAAATATCGTATGCCCTTGAAGCCCAGCCTCATCCTCGCCTCCAGCTCGCGCTACCGCAAAGAATTGTTGTCCCGCCTGTGCATGCCGTTCACCACCATTTCGCCCGATGTGGACGAAACACCACACGCCGGCGAAACGCCCGAGGCGCTGGCCCTGCGCCTGTCCGTGGCCAAGGCCATGGCGGTGGCGGCAAAGCACCCCGGCTGCATCGTCATCGGTTCCGACCAGGTGGCCACCGTGGACGGGCAGCCCATCGGCAAGCCGGGCGACCTCCCGCGCGCGATGGCGCAATTGCAGGCGCTGTCGGGCCGGGAGGTGGAATTCCACAGCGCGCTGGCCGTCACCGACGGCCGCCGGGTGGAAAAGGCCGACGTCGTCACGCGCTGCCGCTTCCGCCAGCTGAGCGACGTGGCGATCGTGGCCTATCTGCTCGTCGAAGAACCCTACGATACCGCAGGCAGCGCCAAGGCGGAAAGCCTGGGTATCGCACTGATGGAAAGCATCCAGAGCGACGACCCCACCGCCATCATCGGCCTGCCGCTGATCGCGCTGACTAGCATGCTGATGCGCTTCGGGCTAAATCCGCTGGACGCGCCCGGAGTGCCCGGAGCGCCCGCATGAGCGGCGCGCTGCACCTGATTCCCGTGGGCCTGGGCGAGGCCCCGCCCGAGCGCTGGCTGCCCGCCGAAGTGCGCGCCCTGGCCGGGCGGCTCGACACCTACATCGCCGAGAACGCCAAGACCGCGCGCGCCTTCCTCAAGCTGATCGGCACGGTCCGGCCGCTGCAGGAAATCACCGTCCACACGCTGAACGACCGGGTGGACGCCGCCCAGATCAAGGCCTGGCTGGCGCCCATCGCCGGCGGCGCCGAGATCGGCCTGGTCTCCGAGGCCGGCTGCCCCGCCGTGGCGGACCCGGGCGCCAAGGTGGTGGAGGCCGCCCACCGGCAGGGCCTGACGGTCAGGCCCTGGGTCGGTCCGTCCTCCATCCTGCTGGCCCTGATGGCCAGCGGACTGGACGGCCAGCGCTTCGCGTTCCACGGCTACGCGCCGGTCGACCCCGCCGAGCGCGCCAGGCAGCTGCGCGCCTGGGAGCAGCATTCGGCCCGGCACAACCAGACCCAGCTGCTGATCGAGACGCCCTACCGCAACGCCGCCATGTTCGCCACGCTGCTGGCCAGCCTGAAGGGCGATACCCGGCTGTGCGTGGCCCGCTCGGTCACCACCGCCGACGAATGGATCCAGACCCGCAGCGTGGCCGACTGGAAACAGCAGCCGGCGCCGCAGCTGGACAAGCTGCCCACCCTGTTCCTCTACCTGGCCCGCTGAGCCATGCTGCGCCCCGCTCTTGCGCTGCTGGCCGCCGCGGCCCTGGCCGGATGCGCCGCGCGCGGCCCCGCCGGCCTGGAACTGGACACCTCCGTCACGGCGGTCGGCCAGGCCAGCCGGGTGCGCGCCGTGGTGCTGCACTACACCTCGGTCGACGACGCCCGCTCGCTGCAGCTGCTGTCGCGCGGCAAGGTCAGCGCCCACTACCTCGTGACCGAGTCCGGCCGCACCTACCGCCTGGTCGATGAAAACCGGGCGGCCTGGCACGCCGGCGCCAGCGCCTGGTACGGCAACATCGCCATGAACAGCACCTCGATCGGCATCGAGATCGTGAATCCCGGCTGGACCGACGGCCCGGACGGCAAGCCGCTATGGCATCCCTACGGCGAACGCCAGCTGCGCGCGCTGACCGTGCTGCTGCGCGACGTCATCCAGCGCCACGGCATCGCGCCCGAGAACGTGGTGGGCCATAGCGACATCGCGCCGCAGCGCAAGGTCGATCCGGGACCGCTCTTTCCATGGAAGGCGCTGGCCGGGGCCGGCATCGGGCGCTGGTACGACGAGGCCGGCGCGGCCGCGCACCTGGCCCGGCTGCAGGCGCAGGGCGTTCCCGGCGTGGCGTGGTTCCAGCAGCAGCTGCAGCGCCTGGGCTACGCCTGCCCGCAGGACGGCGTGCTGGACAAGGCCACCATCAACACGCTGGCGGCGTTCCAGATGCATTACCGGCCGGCGCTGTACGACGGGCAGCCGGACGCCGAGACGGCGGCCATCATGCTGGCGATGTTGTGAGGCGGCTTTCGCCGCCCGATGGGTTTCGCGCGTTCGATATCTGAGTTTTTGTTCAGGGGTCTCGCGCTGCACCCATCCTACGATTCCGGATTGCCGTACGATTCCTCGCCGTACGGTTTCCGACCGTCGTAGGATGGGTGCAGCGCGAGATTCTCCAGGCAAGAACACGAGCATCGAACGCGCGAAACCCATCAGGCATTCCGCCGCCACCGCTCCACCACCCGCCATCCCAGCAGCAGCGCCAGCACGGCCGCATAGATCAGCGGCGCTTCGAAGTCGTTCTTGCCCGCCTTGTGCCACCAGTAGTGCAGGATGGCCAGCAGCCCGATGGCATAGACGGCGCGATGCAGGCTTTGCCAGCGCTTGCCCAGCCGGCGCATGGCCCATTGGGTGGACGTGGCCGCCAGCGCGGTCATCAGCACGAAGGCCGCGAATCCCACCGTGATGAAGGGCCGTTCGCCGATGTCGCGCAGCATGGCCGCGGGGTCGAAGCCGCGGTCCCACCAGACCCAGGCCATGAAATGCATGGCGCCATAGAAGAACGCGAACAGCCCGCACATGCGCCGCAGCCGCACCAGGGCCGGCTGGCCGGTCAGCCGGCGCAGCGGCGTGATGGCCAGCGTGACCAGCAGGCACACCAGCGTCCAGGTGCCGGAAGAGCGGGTCAGGAATTCGACCGGATTGGCGGTCAGGCCGCCATTGGCGCCCAGCCAGAACCAGCGCAGGAACGGCGCCAGCCCCAGCAGGAACAGCACGGGCTTGAAGCGCCCGACGGTCTTGGCGGAAAGCTGCGTCCTGCGCGGCGGCGCCTGCGAAATGCCTGCTTCCATGCGCGCCTCAGTAATTGGCCTTCAGGTCCATGCCCTGGTAGAGCGAGGCGACCTGTTCGCCGTAGCCGTTGAACATCAGGGTCTTGCGCTTGGGCGAGAACAGGCCGTCCTCGCCGATGCGGCGCTCGGTCGCCTGGCTCCAGCGCGGGTGCGGGACGTTGGGATTCACGTTGGCGTAGAAGCCGTATTCCTGCGGCGCGGCCTTCATCCACGAGGAGACGGGCGGTTTTTCGACCAGGCGGATCTTGACCAGGGACTTGGCCGACTTGAAGCCGTATTTCCACGGCACCGCCAGCCTGACCGGCGCGCCGTTCTGGCCCGGCAGCAGCTTGCCGTAGACGCCGAAGACCAGCATGGACAGCGGATTCATCGCCTCGTCGATGCGCAGCCCCTCGACATAGGGCCAGTCCAGCACCCCGCTGCGCACGCCGCGCATGTTCTCGCGCTGGACCACGGTCACGAACTCCACGTACTTGGCGTTGCCGGTGGGCTCGACCTGCTTGAGCAGCTCGGCCAGCGAATAGCCCATCCACGGGATGACCATGGACCAGCCCTCGACGCAGCGCAACCGGTAGACCCGCTCTTCCATGGGCGCCAGCTTGAGCAGTTCCTCGATGGAGAAGGTGCGCGGCTTGCCGGCCTCGCCCTCGACGCTGACGGTCCAGGGGCGCGTCTGGAGTTTGCCGGCGTTGGCGGCGGGATCGCTCTTGTCCAGGCCGAATTCGTAGAAGTTGTTGTAGGACGTGATGTCGGACAAGGGGGTCTGCTTGTCCATCACGCTGAAGGCCGGGTTGGGCTTGCCCGGCAACGCGCCGGCATCCTGCGCGAACGCGCTGCGCGCCGCCCAGCCCGGCAGCCCTGCCGCGGCGGCCACCAGCCCGGCCCGCAGCATCAGCTCGCGGCGCGAGCGCCAGACGGCCTCGGGGGTGATCTCGGAGGAAAGAATATCGTCGGGCTTGCGTATCAGCATCATGGTCTCCGTACGGCGGCGCCTCGCATAACCCATGGACGGCACAGGACCCCATGATATTCCGCGGCGCTGGCGGTATTTGGTTATAGACCCGCGCGCCGCCCGGACGTTCCGCGTCCGGTATTGCTGCGTTACTGCGCGGCCGCCGTACGGGCCAGCAGCCACTCGCGCACGCCGGGCACGCTGTCGAGCACCGCCTGGGGGCCGCAACCCTCAAGCTCCTTCAGGGTGTGCGCGCCATAAGTGACGCCCAGCCCATGCACGCCGGCGTTGGCCGCCATCTGCAGGTCGTGCGAGGTGTCGCCGATCATCACCACGCGCTCGGGCGCCACGTCCAGCTCCTGCATCAATTCGTGCAGCATCGCCGGGTGCGGCTTGCTGAAGGTTTCGTCGGCGGTGCGGGTGGCGTCGAACAGCGGGCCCAGGCCGGTGGCGGCCAAGGCGCGGGTCAGGCCGACGCGGCTCTTGCCGGTGGCCACCGCCAGGCGCACGTTGTGCCCGGCCAGTTCGGTCAGCAGCTCGCGCACGCCGTCGAACAGGCGCAGTTCCGGGTCGCGCAGCAGGTAATGGGTGCGGTAGCGCTCCAGGAAGCGCGGCAGCATGGTCTGGGTCAGTTCGGGCACCGCCCGCCGCAGCGCGCTTTCCAGGGACAGGCCGATCACCCAGCTGGCGTCGGAAGCCGACGGCACCGCCAGTTCCAGGTCGCGGCAGGCGCCCTGGATGGCGGCCACGATGCTGTGCGTGGAATCCATCAGGGTGCCATCCCAGTCAAACACGACCAGCGAATACGACATATCAGGCAGACTCCAGTTGTTTCAGTATTTTCAGGCAGGCCGGGGGCAGTTCGGCCGTCAGCGTCAGCGGCTCGCCCGTGACGGGGTGGTTCAGGGTCAGCTGGTGGGCGTGCAGGAACATCCGGCCGAAGCCCAGGCGCGCGAAGTGCGCCCGCACTTCGTCGTGGCCGTATTTGTCGTCGCCCACGATGGGAAAGCCGCTGGCCGCCAGGTGCACCCGGATCTGGTGCGTGCGCCCGGTGCGCAATTCGGCGTCGACCAGGCTGTAATCGCCGAAACGGCGCTTGAGGGTGACGATGGTGTGGGCCGACTGGCCGTCCGGGTCCACCTTGACGCGGCGTTCGCCCGACTGCGTGGTCCACTTGGACAGGCCCAGCTTGATGTGCTGGCGGTCGTTGACCCAATCGCCCTCGACCAGGGCCAGGTAGTGCTTGTCCCCTTTTCCTTCGCGCAGCATGGCGTGCAGCGCCAGCAGCGCGCTGCGCTTCTTGGCTACCATGAGCAGCCCGGAGGTCTCGCGGTCCAGCCGGTGCACCAGTTCCAGGAACTTGGCGTCGGGCCGCGCGGCGCGCAGCTGCTCGATCACGCCGAAGGACACGCCGCTGCCGCCGTGGACCGCCACGCCGGCGGGCTTGTCCACCACCAGCAGGGAGTCGTCCTCGAACACCACCGGGAACTCGGCGCCGGGCACCGGGCGCGGCGCGCCCGGGTCGGGCAGGCGCAGCGGCGGGATGCGGACCATGTCGCCTTCGGCCACGCGGTAATCGGCCGAGATACGTCCCTTGTTTACCCGCACCTCGCCGCCCCGGATGGCTTTATAGATATGCGTCTTGGGCACGCCCTTGCACAGCCGCACCAGGTAGTTGTCCAGGCGCTGGCCGGCATGCTCGGCGCCCACCTCGACCATGCGGACGGCGGGAGCGGCTTTAGAGAGGGAGACAGGGGAGGAAGTTTCTTTGCGCATTGCGGAAAGCGACATATAATCGGGACAGCCTGAAGGGGCTGAACTAGCCGCCTGACGTAGAGATGCAAAGTGCGCAACTCCGTCGAGCGCGTGGGCCGCCATTGTACTGCCTGCTCATTTCAGCCTCTGGGTCTCTTGGTCGCCGGCGCAACCGCGCCCTGCGGAACAGTGGTGTGGCATTCATTTTGCCCGCTGTCCCAGCAGGTCCGTTGCATGCCGCAAGCGGCTCTGAAGCACTGCAAGAATCGTCGCATATTTAAAGCACCAGTTGCGTGCCGGCAACCACTCCTGCCGCAACTGCCGTTCACAGCAATCTTTCCGTCAAACCACATTCAGTGAAGCTGACCCTCCTGCTGACAGAACCCCGTGCCCCACGGCACGACGTGCCCGCCTGACCCGCGGCGGATACGCCTGGGCGCCGCCCAGGTACGGTCCGCATTCTTTCTTGCCCGCTTCAGTCCGCAGCCCGAGTGACCCGAGGTCACGCGCCGATATCGGCGCGTCATGACAACGGAGAACCCCTCTCATGAAGCGCATGCTGTTCAATGCGACGCACCAGGAAGAATTACGCGTCGCTATCGTCGATGGGCAGAAACTCATCGACCTCGACATCGAGACTGCCGGCCGCGAACAACGCAAAGGCAATATCTACAAAGGTGTCATTACCCGGATCGAACCCGGCCTCGAAGCCTGCTTCGTCAACTACGGTGAAGACCGTCACGGTTTCCTGCCCTTCAAGGAAGTGGCCCGCAGCTACTTCAAGGAAGGCGTGGACGTGCGCAGCGCCCGCATCCAGGACGCCCTGCGCGAAGGCCAGGAACTGATCGTCCAGGTCGAGAAGGAAGAGCGCGGCAACAAGGGCGCGGCCCTGACCACGTTCATCTCGCTGGCCGGCCGCTACCTGGTCCTGATGCCCAACAACCCCCGCGGCGGCGGCGTTTCGCGCCGCGTCGAGGGCGAGGACCGCCAGGAACTGCGCGACACCATGGAGCAGCTCGAACTGCCCCAGGGCATGAGCATCATCGCCCGCACCGCCGGCATCGGCCGCAGCGTCGAAGAACTCCAGTGGGACTTGTCCTACCTGTTGCAGCTCTGGACCGCCATCGACGGCGCCGCGCGCGACAACTCCGCGCCCATCCTGATCTACCTCGAGTCCAGCCTGGTCATCCGGGCCATCCGCGACTACTTCTCCCCCGAAATCGGCGAAATCCTCATCGATACCGACGAGATCGCCGACCAGGCCACCGCCTTCATGAGCGTGGTGATGCCTGACAACGTCCAGCGCGTCAAACGCTACCGCGACGACATCCCGCTGTTCTCCCGCTTCCAGATCGAACACCAGATCGAGACGGCGTACTCGCGCACGGTGCAGCTGCCCTCGGGCGGCGCCATCGTCATCGACCACACCGAGGCGCTGGTGTCGGTGGACGTCAACTCGGCCCGCTCCACCCGCGGCGCCGACATCGAGGAAACCGCGCTGCGCACCAACTCGGAAGCGGCCGACGAAGTGGCCCGCCAGCTGCGCCTGCGCGACCTGGGCGGCCTGATCGTCATCGACTTCATCGACATGGAGGACAGCAAGAACCAGCGCGCCGTCGAACAGCGCCTGCGCGACGCGCTCCATTTCGACCGCGCCCGCGTCCAGATGGGCAAGATTTCGCGCTTCGGCCTGATGGAACTGTCGCGCCAGCGCCTGCGCCCGGCCCTGAACGAAGGCTCGCACATCACCTGCCCGCGCTGCAACGGCACCGGCGTGATCCGCGACGCGGAATCCAGCGCCCTGCACGTGCTGCGCCTGCTGCAGGAAGAGGCCATGAAGGAAAACACCGCCGCCGTGCACGCGCAAGTGCCGGTGGACGTGGCCACCTACCTGCTGAACGAAAAGCGCGCCGACATCACCAAGATGGAAGCCCGCCTCAAGGTCAACCTGTTGCTGATCCCCAACAAGCACCTGGAGACCCCGCACCACCACATCGAGCGCCTGCGCCACGACGATCCGCGCCTGGAAGAGCTCAAGACCAGCTTCGAGCTGGTCGAGGCCCCGGCCACGGACGCCCCCTGGCAGCCGCGCGAGCACGAAGTCAAGTCGCGTCCGGAAGCGCTGGTCAAGGGCATCACGCCCTCGCAGCCCGCTCCCGTTTCGACCCCGGCTCCGGCGCCCGCCGCTGCCGCGCCCGCTCCCGCCGGCGGCGGCCTGGGCGGCCTGTTCAAGCGCCTGGTCGGCTGGCTGACCGGCAACGCCGAAACCGCCAAGCCCGCCCCCGCCGTCCAGGAAGACAGCGCCAAGCGCGCCGCCTCCGGCCGCGGCAAGGGCCGCTCGGCCCATGACGGCCAGGAACGCCGCGGCGAGCGCCACGGTTCGGACCGCAACCGCAACCGCCGCAATGAAGCGCGCGGCGAAGGCGCCGAGGGCGGCGAAGGCGGCCGTCACCACGTGCGCGGCGGCCGTCGCGCCGAGGGCGAGCGCCAGGAACGCGGCGAGCGCCACCAGCGCAGCGAAGCCCGCGCCGAGCGCGACACCCAGGCCACGCAGGCGGCCCTGGCCTCCAGCCGCCCCGAGCAGGCCGACCAGGCCGCCGGTGAAGACGCCGGCGCCGGCCGCAACCGCCGTCGCGGCCGCGGCCGCAACCGCCGCGAGGAAGGCCAGTCCGACGCCCCGATGAGCGAACAGGAAAGCATGGTCGCCGCGCTGGCCCAGACGGTCGCCACCGCCCTGCCCGACACCCGCCAGCCCGCGGCCCAGGCCGTCCAGGCCGCCGAGGAAGCCGCCGCCGACGCCACGGCCGAGCAGGCCGCTGACGCGGCGCCGGCCGCCGAAGGCGCCGAAGGCGCGGCCGATCCGGAGCGCAAGCGCCGCCGCCGCCGCAGCCGCCGCGGCCGCCGCAGCCAGGAAGAAGCAGGCGTGAGCGCCGGCGACGAGCAGCTCGAAGAAGGCGCCGACGAGGAAGCCGGCGAACAGCCGCAAGCCGCCGCCGAGTCCGCCGCCGAGTCCGAACCGGCCGCCCAGCCGGCTTCGGCGCAGGTCCAGGCGCAAGCCCCGGTCGCCGAAGCCGCTGCCGAGGTAAGCACCGAGGTGACCGCTGAAGCGACCACGGAAGTGACCGCCGAAGCGACCACGGAAGTCGCCGCCGAAGTCGCCGCCCCCGCGCCCGCCGAAACCGCCCCGCAAGCCGAGGAACCGGTCCAGGCCACGCAACCGGTGACGGTGCAGCCCGCCAGCGTGGTGTCCGCGCCCGCGGCGCCCGCCGCGCCCGAGGAAGCCGCCGCCGTCGAACCGGTGGTCGCGGCAGCCCCGGCCCCGGCCGAAGCCGCCCCGGCGGCGGCAGCCGGCGCGCAGCAGCCCATCGTGGTGCCGGCCTCGGCGCCGTCGGCCAAGGCCCAGGCCCTGCATGAAGTGGTCAATGCCGCCGGCCTGCAATGGATCGAGACCGACCCGGACCGCCACGCCCAGACGCAGCTGCGCATCGCGGCCGCGCACAAGCCGGTCCGCCTGGGCCGCGAGCGCAAGCCGGTCGCGCCCGTGTCCAACGAACCGCTGGTCCAGGTCGAGACGCGCCACTAAGCCGTCCGGCTCCCAGCCAAACGCCCCGGAGATTCAAGTTTCCGGGGCGTTTTCATTTGGCGTGCCGCTCAGTCTTCCCCTGGCGCTGTCAGGCAGGTTCAGGGCCAGCGCGGCCTCTTCCACGAAGGCTTCGGCCAGGGCCGAGTGCGGCATGTGGCGCGCCCACAGAATGCCCATGCGGCGCAGCGGCGCGCGTCCGGGCAGCGGCACGCGCTTGACGCGCCGGCTGTCGAGCCAGTCCGGCGCCCAGTCGGGCACCAGCGACACGCCCAGCCCTTCCGAAACCATGCAGGCGATGCCCATCAGGCCGTCGACCTCCAGGCGCTCGCGCGGGGCGATGCCGTGCTGGCGCAGGTACTGGTCGGCCAGCCGGCCGCCCCAGACATTGCGGTCGTAGCGGATGAAGGGCTGGGTCCGCATCAGTTCGTGGGCGTCGTCGCCGGCGGTGTCCGGCGGCGCCAGCACCACCAGCGGCTCCTCGGTGACCAGCCGCCACGCGTAGCCCTTGGACAGGTTGAACTGCGGCTTGACGATGAAGGCGGCGTCCAGGTCGCCGTTGACCACCCGGTGGTACAGGTGCTTGGAGGTGCCCGGCTCCATGAACACGGCCAGTTTCGGCATGCGCCGGTACAGGCGCGCCAGCACGATGGGCATGGTGCCGGTCAGGGCCGAGGCCGACACGCCCAGGCGCAATTCGCCCAGCGGCGCGTCGTCGCCGGCGCTGGCGCGCAGGTCGCGCACCTCGCGCAGCACGGCGCGGGCCCGCTCCAGCGCCTTCAGGCCCGCCTCGGTCGCCTTGACGCTGCGGCCCACGCGCTTGATCAGCGTCGCGCCCAGCTCCTCCTCCAGCGTGCGCACGCGCGCGGCGATGGCGGCCGGGGTCAAGTCCAGGCGCCGCGCCGCCTCGGCCAGCGAGCCGCTTTCGACCACTGTCACAAAGCTCTGCACATATCGCGTATCCACGGTCTCCCCCTTTTTCCGGCCGCCGGTTTGCGTTACGGCAAACCATAACAATTTTATGGATTGAAGCAATTAAACAGCAGATGTTCATGGGCCGGATCGGTGCCAGAATCAGGTGTTGCTGGCGCGCCGCCGCGGCGCGCCATTCCCGAACCCCGACTACGAGTACAGACCATGACGACCCAAGCCCGCATTCCCGGCGTTTTCTCTCCGGTCCTGACGCCGTTCGACGAACGCTACCGGCCGGTCCTGGGCCGCTATGTGAAGCACTGCCGCTGGTTGCGCGAGCAATCGGTCGGGCTGGCGATTTTCGGCACCAATTCGGAGGCGAACTCGCTGTCGCTGGCGGAAAAACACGAGCTGCTGGACGCGCTGCTGGATGCCGGCGTGGAGCCGCAGGCCCTGATGCCCGGCACCGGCGCCTGCGCCCTGCCCGACGCGGTCGAGCTGACCCGGCACGCGGTGCGCAGCGGCAGCATGGGCGTGCTGGTGCTGCCGCCCTTCTACTACAAGGGCGTGAGCGACGAGGGCCTGTTCCGCTATTACGCCGAGCTGATCGAGGGCGTGGGCGACGACAGGCTGCGCATGTACCTGTACCACATCCCCCCCGTGAGCCAGGTGCCGCTGAGCCTGGACCTGATCGACCGCCTGCTGGCGCGTTATCCGGGCATCGTCGCCGGCGTGAAGGACAGCGGCGGCGACTGGAACAACACCGCGGCCATGATCGAGCGCTTCGCGCCGCGCGGCTTCCAGGTCTATGCGGGCAGCGAGGCCTTTCTGCTGCAGACCCTGCGCGCCGGCGGCGTGGGCTGCATCACGGCCACCGGCAACGTCAATCCCGGCCCCATCGTGGCGCTGCAGCAGCGCTGGCAGGAGGCCGACGCCGACGCGCGCCAGGCCGGGCTGAACGCCACCCGCAACGTGTTCCAGCAATTCCCCATGATTCCCGCCATGAAGGCCGCCATCGCCTGGAAATCCGGCGACGGCGCCTGGGCCACGGTGCGCCCGCCCCTGGTGGAGCTGAACGCCGGCCAGGCCGCGGCGCTGCGCGCCGCCCTGGACGAAAACGGCTTCGACATGCCGGGCGCCGCCGCGCTGGCCGACGCCTGAACGCCGGCCGCGGGCGATTCCCGCCGGATCGCCCGCCCGTTTAGCTGACCACGCCGATGTTCCAGGGCACAAACTCGTGGTCGCCCAGCCCCAGCAGCTCGCTCTTGCTGCGCGCGCCCGAGGCCACCCGCAGGATCTCCTCGAAGATGCGCTGGCCCATCTCCTGCATGCTGGCCGCGCCGTCCAGGATTTCGCCGCAATTGACGTCCATGTCTTCGGTCAGCCGTTCATACATCGGCGTGTTGGTGGCCAGCTTGATCGACGGCACGGGCTTGGCGCCGAACATCGAACCGCGGCCGGTGGTGAAGCAGATCATGTTGGCCCCGCCCGCGATCTGGCCGGTGGCCGAGACCGGATCGAATCCCGGCGTGTCCATGAACACCATGCCCGGCTCGCGCACCGGCTCGGCGTAGCGGTACACCTCCATCAGGCCGGTGGTGCCGCCCTTCATCGAGGAGCCCAGCGATTTCTCGAAGATGTTGGCCAGCCCGCCCATCTGGTTGCCGGGGCTGACCTTGCCGTTGATCTGCACGTCGCGCCCCGGCGAGTATTCCTCCTTCCACCAGCGGATGCGCTGCACCAGTTTCTCGCCGACTTCGCGGCTGCGCGCGCGCGAGGTCAGCGTGTGCTCCACGCCATAGATCTCCGGCGTTTCGGACAGGATGGCGGTGCCGCCGTGGCGCACCAGGATGTCCATGGCCGCGCCCAGCGCCGGGTTGGCGGTGATCGACGAAAACCCGTCCGATCCGCCGCACTGCAGGCCCACCTTCAGGTGGCGCGCCGGCACCGGCCGGCGCTCGACCGCGTTGGCCTCGGGCAGCATGGCCCGCAGCGCGGCCACGCCGGCCTCGATGGTTTTGCGGGTGCCGCCGGTCTCCTGCATGATGAAGGTCTTCAGGCGCGCGCCCGCCTCCAGCCCCTGGTCCTTGAGCAGCGCGTCGAGCTGGTTGCGCTCGCAGCCCAGGCCCACGATCAGCACGGCCGCGAAGTTGGCGTGGCAGGCATAGCCGCCCATCGTGCGCCTGAGCAGGTCCATGGGCTCGCCCGACATCTCCATGCCGCAGCCCATGCCGTGGCTCAGCGCCACCACGCCGTCCACGTTCGGATAGGCCGCCATCAGCTCGGGCGTGAAGGCCTCGGCGATGCGATGCACCACCGTGGCCGAGCAGTTGACCGTCGCCATCACGCCGATGAAGTTGCGCGTGGCCACCTGGCCGTTGGCGCGCACGATGCCCTGGAAGGTCGCCTGTTCGGACTCCGGCAGCACCGGCGTGGGCACGTAGTCGCGCGCGTGCGCGTAGTCGCGGTCGAACTCCTGGAACGCCATGTTGTGGGCATGCACGTAGGTGCCGGCCGGGATGTCGGCCGCGGCGAAGCCGATGCAGACGTTGTACTTGAGAATGGGCTCGCCGGCGCGCAGGTCGCGCGCCGCGATCTTGTGCCCGGCCGGAATCTGGCTGCGGCTGACGATGCCCTCGGAGGGCACGGCCATGCCAATGGCGATGGGCACGCGCGCCACCACGATGTTGTCGCCGGAGTGCAGCCGTATCACCGGCCCCGCGGCGCGCTTTTCATTCATTTCTATCATGTCGTCGTCTCGGATGGAGGAAGGTTGCAGGCGGCTATTCCGGCTTGATGCCGATGTCGCGGATCACCACGGACCAGCGCGGCAGTTCCGCGCCCACGAAGCGGCTGAAGGCCTCGGCGTCGCTGCCCACCACGGTGAAGCCCTGTTCGCTCAGCCGGGCCTGCGTGTCGCCCTGGTCCAGCGCGGCGCGGATGGATTGCGACAGCCTGTCGACCACGGGCCGCGGCGTGGCGGCCGGCGCGAACACGCCGTACCAGGTCGAGACCTCGAAGTCCTTGAAGCCGGACTCGGCCAGCGTCGGGATGCCGGGGGCCTTGGGATCGCGTTTCAGGCTGGTGATGGCCAGCGGGCGCAGCTTGCCCGAGGCGATATGGGGCAGCGCCACGGGCAGGTTGGCGAACATGTACGGCACGTGCCCGCCCAGCACGTCGGCGATGGCCGCCGATTCTCCCTTGTACGGCACGTGGGTCACCTTGGCGCCCACCATGTGCGCGTACAGCTCGCCGGCGATGTGCTGCGGGCCGCCCTGGCCGGACGAGGCGTAGCTGACCGCCGCGTCGCCGCGCTTGCGGATGTAGTCGGCCAGTTCCTGCGCCGTGCCGACGTCGGCCAGGGCCGGATTGACCACCAGGATCAGGGGCATGGTCACCACCTGCGACACCGGCGCGAAGTCTTTCTCGGGCTTGAACGGCAGCGTCGGAAACAGCGAGGGCGCGACCACCATGGTGGACTGCGAACCCAGGAACAGCGAATAGCCGTCGGCCGGCGAACGCGCCACGTTGTCGGCGGCGATGGTGCCGGTGGCGCCGGCGCGGTTCTCCACCACCACCTGCTGCCCGAGGTTCTCGGCCATTTTGGCGCCGATCAGGCGCGCCACGATGTCGGCGCCGCCGCCGGGCGCGAAGCCCACCACCATCCGCAAGGGCTTGCTGGGAAACGCCTCGGCCAGCGCGGCGCCCGAGGCGCCCAGCAGCGCCGCGGCCAGGCCGACGACGCCGAGCCCGCGCGCCATCCGGCGCGCGGTCGTACAGGGTTTTTTCATGGTTTTGTCTCCGTTGGCCGCCCGCGTCGAGGCGGGCGATGCCAGGCCATTGTGGCCATCGCACCCCATCGGTACAAGCATCTGGATGCGCCTTCAAAGCACAATATTTTTATGGTTTCAGCGCCGCGCGCAGGCAAAAAAAATCCACCCGGCCGGGTGGATTTTTCGAGAAGCGCTTACCGCTCAGAACTGGTAGGTGTAGGTCAGCTGCACCACGTCCAGGCCCGGGTTCGGGCGCTTGATGCTGGCGTTCGAGAAGTGCGAATAGCGCAGGCCGATGCGGTTGTTCGGCGTCAGCAGGAAGCCCAGGCCGACGTGGTCGCCGAACTGGAAGGCCGTGCTGATGTTCTCGTCGGCGAAGCGGGTGCTGGAAAACAGCGTGGCGCCGATGCCGGCTTCGATGTAGAAGCGTTCGCCGGTCCACCAGCGGAACATCGGGATGGCGTTGAACTGCCACACGTGGCCCGGCGAGCGCGAGCCGTCGGCCCACCAGTACGAGGCGCCGAATTCCGGCGTCAGGTCCAGGCGGCCCCAGTTGCCGCCGAACTGGTGGGTCCAGACCGAAGGCGTTTCGTAGTTGAGGGTCAGGCGCTGGTAATGGTCTCCAATGCCGTAATGCATGCTCACTCCGCCCTGGGTGCCTTCGGACGATTGAGCATTCGCGAAGGTCGCGGTGGCCGCCAGGGCCAGTCCGGCCAGGCCTGCAAGCATCTTGTTCTTGGTGGACTGCATTGGAATAACTCCGTCTATTTCAACTCTAGGTTGCAACATAGCAAAAACCAGACCAAACCGTGTAATTTTTGTCGCTCGGCGGCAACATCGCGAATGGAAAACACTGTTCCGCAAAAACGGCTAGCCGCTCAGCAAGCGGCGTGCCCGTCCTGAATGCAAAAAGCCGCCGGCGCCCTGGGGCGCCGGCGGCATCTGGCTTGAGCGCTCGCGCGCTTCAGGCGGTGACCACGTCGGCCGGCTGGTTGGTCAGCAGCGCCAGCAGGCGCGCGATTTCCTCGCGCAGCTGGCGGCGGTCCACGACCATGTCGATGGCGCCCTTCTGCAGCAGGAATTCGGCGCGCTGGAAGCCTTCCGGCAGTTTTTCGCGCACGGTCTGCTCGATCACGCGCGGGCCGGCAAAGCCGATCAGCGCCTTGGGTTCGGCGATGACCACGTCGCCCATGAAGGCGAAGCTGGCCGACACGCCGCCCATGGTGGGGTCGGTCAGCACGCTGATGAAGGGCAGCCCGGCCGCCGACAGGCGGGTCAGCATGGCGTTGGTCTTGGCCATCTGCATCAGCGACAGCAGGCTTTCCTGCATGCGCGCGCCGCCCGAGGCGGCCACGCAGATGAAGGAGGTCTTGTTGTCCAGGGCGGCCTGGGCGCCGCGCGCGAAGCGCTCGCCCACCACCGAGCCCATCGAGCCGCCCATGAATTCGAATTCGAAGCAGGCCAGCGTCGCCGGCACGCCGCGGATCGAGCCGCTCATGACCACCAGCGCGTCGCTTTCGCCGGTCTGCTTGACCGCTTCCTGGAGGCGCTCGGGATACTTGCGCGTGTCCTTGAACTTCAGCGAGTCGACCGAACGCGTGGTCTGGCCGATCTCGACCCGGCCTTCCACGTCGAGCAGCGAATCGATGCGGGCGCGGGCCCCGATGCGCATGTGATGGTCGCACTTGGGGCAGACGTGCAGGTTGGCCGCCAGGTCTTCGCTGTACAGCACCGACTCGCACGACGGGCATTTCACCCATAGGCCTTCGGGAACGCGGCGGGCGCCGCTGTCGCTGGTTTTATTGATGCGAGGAGGCAGGAGTTTTTCGATCCAGCTCATTGATTTTTCATCCCGTATGAGGTCGCGCCCGCGCTGTCAGGCCGACGCGTTTGCTCGTTTCACTTGATCCAGCGCCTGCCGGATCGTGCGCAGCCAGCCGCTGGCGGCGGCGACGGCGGCATCGTTCTTTTGCGCAGCCGGGGCATCCGCCGCCGCCTGCTCCATGGTTTCTATCAGTTTGCTGCCGATGACCACCGCGTCGGCGGCGCGCGCCACGCGCTGGGCGCTCTCGGCGTCGCGGATGCCGAAGCCCACGCCGACCGGGATGTCGCGCACGTGGCGGCGGATCAGGGCCACGCGCTCGGCCACGTCATCGGTGTTGAGCGAGCCGGCGCCGGTCACGCCCTTGAGCGACACGTAATAGACGTAGCCGCGGGCCACCTGGGCCACGGCCTTGATGCGTTCCTCGGTGGAGGTGGGCGCCAGCAGGAAGATCGGCGCGATGCCCTGCTGCCCCAGCGTGGCGGCGAACTCCACCACTTCCTCGGGCGGATAGTCCACCACCAGCACGCCGTCCACGCCGGCGCGGGCGGCGTCCTGCGCGAAGCGGTCCTGGCCCATGCGTTCGATCGGGTTGGCGTAGCCCATCAGCACCACCGGGGTGTCGGCGTCGCGCTGGCGGAACTCGGCCACCATTTCCAGCACGCGGGCCAGGCCCACGCCCTGCGCGATGGCGCGGTCGGCGGCGCGCTGGATGACGGGGCCGTCGGCCATGGGGTCCGAGAACGGCACGCCCAGCTCGATGACGTCGGCGCCGGCCTCGACCAGCGCGTGCATCAGGGGCACCGTGGCCGCCGGCGAGGGATCGCCCGCGGCGATGTACGGGATCAGCGCCGCGGCGCGGCCGGATTCGGCGGTGCGCGCGAAGGCGGCGGCGATGCGGTCGTTGCGAGTTGCCATGGTCGGAACCCTTACAGCTCGATACCGGCCTTCTCGGCGACGGTATGCATGTCTTTGTCGCCACGGCCCGACAAATTGACCAGGATGACGGCGTCACGGCCCAGCGTGGGCGCCATTTTCACCGCCTGGGCGATGGCGTGCGAGGACTCCAGCGCCGGCATGATGCCTTCGATCCGGCAGCAGTCGTGGAAAGCCTTGAGGGCCTCGTCGTCGGTGATGCCCACGTATTCGGCGCGGCCGGAGTCCTTCAGCCAGGCATGCTCGGGGCCGACGCCGGGATAGTCCAGGCCGGCCGAGACGGAATGGGTTTCCTGCACCTGGCCGTCTGCGTCCTGCATGACGTAGGTGCGGTTGCCGTGCAGCACGCCCACGTGGCCGGCCGCCAGCGAGGCGGCGTGGCGCCCGGTGTCCATGCCCTCGCCCGCCGCCTCGACGCCGATCAGGCGCACGTTTTCGTACGGGATGTAGGGATGGAAGATGCCCATGGCGTTGGAGCCGCCGCCCACCGCCGCCACGACGTAGTCGGGCTGGCGGCCGATGGCTTCGGGCATCTGGGTCAGGCATTCGTTGCCGATCACGGTCTGGAAATCGCGCACCATGCGGGGGTACGGGTCGGGCCCGGCCACCGTGCCGATGATGTAGAACGTGTTCTCGATGTTGGTGACCCAGTCGCGCATGGCTTCGTTGAGCGCGTCCTTGAGGGTGCGCGAGCCCGACGTGACCGGCACCACCGTGGCGCCCAGCAGCTTCATGCGGTAGACGTTGGAGGCCTGGCGGCGCACGTCTTCGCTGCCCATGTAGACCACGCATTCCATGCCGTAGCGGGCCGCCACCGTGGCGGTGGCCACGCCGTGCTGGCCGGCGCCGGTCTCGGCGATGACGCGCGGCTTGCCCATGCGCTTGGCCAGCAGGGCCTGGCCGATGCAGTTGTTCACCTTGTGGGCGCCGGTGTGGTTCAGGTCTTCGCGCTTGAACCAGATCTGGGCGCCGCCCAGCTGTTCGGACCAGCGGCGGGCATGGTAGACCGGGCTGGGCCGGCCGACGAAATGCTTGAGTTCATAATTGAACTCTTCCAGGAAGGCGGGGTCGACACGATAACGGTCGTAGGCCGCGCGCAGCTCGTCGAGCGCGTGCATCAGCGTTTCCGCCACGAAAACGCCGCCGTAGGGGCCGAAATGGCCCTGGGCATCCGGAAAGTCGTAAGGTTTCAACTAGCATCTCCCCCGGCATCGCGGCAGGCCATTACCGGCCGCAAATCCAGTTTGCAACCCGGCATTTTACCTGACGCGGCAGCCGCCCGGGCGCGGCCGCGCCCGGGCCTGGAAACCGCCGCGGCGGCGTCAGAGCGACTGCCCGAGGCGGCGCAGGAAGGTTTCGCAGGACGCGAGCTGGTCCAGCGCCACGTATTCGTCGGGCTTGTGGGCCTGTTCGATGTGGCCGGGGCCGCAGACCACCGTCGGGATGCCGATGCCCTGGAACAGGCCGGCCTCGGTGCCGTAGGCCACCTTGCGCGTGGCGCGGTCTTCGGTCAGGGCGCGCACCAGCTGGGTGATGGCGGCCTCTTCCGAGGCTTCCAGCGCCGGGGCGGCCGCGCCGGTCTCGATCTCGATGCTGGCGCCCTCGAACTCGGCCTTCATGCGCGGCAGCAGTTCCTCGCGCACGTATTTCTCGACCTCGGCCTGGATGGCGTCCGGCTGCATGCCCGGCAGGTTGCGGAATTCATAGCTGAACTCGCAGGATTCGGGAATGGTGTTGACCGCGATGCCGCCCTGGATCTGGTTGGTGGTCATGGTGGAGAACGGCACGTCGTAGAACTGGTCGTACGGACCCTGGGCCTTGAAGCTGTCGGCCAGGTCGCGGATGCGGCAGATCAGGCGGGCGGCGTATTCGATGGCGTTACAGCCGCGCGGGGTCAGCGACGAGTGCGCCGCCTTGCCGTGCACCTTGCAGCGAAACAGGTTGATGCCCTTGTGCGCCACCACCACCTGCATGCCGGTGGGCTCGCCCACCACGCAGCCTTCCGGCCGGATGCCGCGGTCGTGCAGGTCGGCCAGCATGTAGGGCGCGCCCGCGCAGCCGACTTCCTCGTCATAGGAAAAGGCCAGGTGGATCGGCTTCTTGCGCGGCATGGCCAGGAATTCCGGCACCAGCGCCAGCGAGCCGGCGATGAAGCCCTTCATGTCGCAGGCGCCGCGGCCATACAGCAGGCCGTCCTTTTCCACCAGCTTGAACGGATCGGTGCTCCAGTCCTGGCCGTCGACCGGCACCACGTCGGTGTGGCCCGACAGCACGATGCCGCCCTGCTGGCCGCCGTCCTGCGCCGGCAGGGTGGCGAACAGGTTGGCCTTGGTGCGCTCCGGATTGTGCGCCAGCCACGCGTCGACGCCCTGGCCCTTGAGCCAATCGCGGACGGTTTCGATCAGGGCAAGATTGGAATTGCGGCTGGTGGTGTCGAAACCGACCAGCGTTTCCAGCCAGGTGCGCGCGTTCATGTCACTACTCTCGTGGGGGAAAAAGAGAAGTGTAAAGCCAGCCGGCGCGCGCGTCTCGGCCCCCCGTCCGGAGGCGCCGGCCGGACAGGGCACTAGAATGTCGCCCGGAATCAGCAAACATCCCCCTGAGGAGACATCGTGCAGCACAAGGCAGTTCCCACGCGCAACATCGTGGCGGCGGTAATCGGCAACGCCCTGGAATGGTATGACTTCCTGGTGTTCGCCTTCATGACGCCGATCATATCGAAGCTCTTTTTCCCCACCGACCCGAGCGTGCCCGGCAGCGAGCTCAACGCCATCCTGATGACCACGGCCATTTTCGGCGTCGGTTTCTTCATGCGTCCGGTGGGCGGCATCATCCTGGGCCTGTACGGCGACAAAAAGGGCCGCAAGGCGGCCATGGTGCTGGTCACCTCGCTGATGGCCGTGTCCATCGCGCTGATCACCGTCGCCCCCACCTACCATGCCGCCGGCATCCTGGCGCCGATCTTCATCCTGATCGCGCGCCTGCTGCAGGGCTTCTCGGCGGGCGGCGAGTTCGGCACGTCTACGGCGCTGCTGATCGAAATGGCGCCCAACGGCCGCCGCGGCTTCTACGGCTCGTGGCAGATGGCCGGCCAGATGCTGGCGCTGCTGATCGGCGCGGCCTGCGGCACGCTCATCACCGAGTTCTTCACGCCCGAGCAGATCGCCGACTGGGCCTGGCGCCTGCCCTTCGCCTTCGGCCTGGTCATCGTGCCGATCGCCATCTATATCCGCCGCAACGTCGACGAAACCGACGCCTTCAAGCAGATCAAGGAAGAAGAGCGCCAGGCCGCCGCGCGCGGCGACGTGCAGCGCCTGACCCTGGGCCAGATGCTGAAGACGCATACCCGCGAAACCCTGATCGGCGTGGGCCTGGTGGTGACCGCCACGGTTTCCATCTACATCACCTTCACCTACCTGGTGACCTACTCCACCCAGATCCTGAAACTGCCGCTGAACCAGACCTTCCTGGTGCAGATGGCGGGCGCGGCGCTGATGGTGCTGCTCACGCCGTTCATGGGCGCCTGGTCCGACCGCGTCGGCCGCCGTCCCATCGTGCTCGGCTCGCTGATCGGCTACCTGCTGGTGCTGTATCCGCTGTACCACTGGCTGTCGGACGCGCCCTCGATCGCGCGCCTGCTGACCGTGCAGGTGGTGGTCTGCCTGTTCGTGTCGGCCTTCTTCGGCGTGTTCAGCACGGTCATGGCCGAGCTGTTCCCGGCGCGCGTGCGTTCGGTGGGCCTGTCGCTGGCCTATAACGTGGCCGTGATGATCTTCGGCGGCTTCGCCCAGTTCATCGTGACCTGGCTGATCAAGACCACCGGCTCGCCGATGGCGCCGGCCTACTACGTCATGTTCGGCGTGGCCCTGGGCCTGGTCGCCGCGTTCTACATGCGCGAACGCGCCCACGACGCGCTCGACCACTGAAGCGGCCCCGCCAGCCCGCGGCGTCGCGCGCCGCGGGCCGCTAGCGGCGCACGGCCGAGGACACCCCGGGCACTTCGGCCAGCGCGTCCAGCGCGCGCGACAGCGATTCCCCGCCGCGCACCTCCACCGTGAACACCATATGGGCCAGCGACTGCCGGCTCTGCGTGTTCACGCCCACCACGTTCAGGCGCAGGCGGGCGAAGACTTCGGACAGGTCGCGCAGCAGGCCGGAACGGTCGTGCGCGCGCACGCTGATGTCCACCGGATAGAAGGTGTCGGAGGTCTCGCCCCACGCCACTTCGATGACGCGCTCGGGCTCGCGCGCGGCCAGGGCCTGGTAGCTGTGGCAGTCGCAGCGGTGGATGGACACGCCGCGCCCGCGCGTGACGAAGCCGGCGATGGCGTCCGGCGGCGCCGGGCGGCAGCAGCGCGCAAGCTGGGTCAGCAGCGATCCCACGCCCACCACCAGCACCCCGCTCTTGCCGCTTTTCTCGGCGCTGCCCGCGCTGGCGTGGCGCAATGCGGCGGGCTGCGGCTCGGCCGCGGGCGCAGGCTGCTGGAACAGCGTGTCGATCTGGCGCAGGCTGAACTCTTCCTTGGCAGCCGCCACGTACAGGTCGTCGGCGCGGGCGAAGCCCAGGTTCTGCGCCAACTGTTCGAGGTTGACGGCGGTCTTGCCCAGCCGCTGCAGTTCCTTTTCGACCAGCGCCTGGCCCTGGGTGATGCGCTGCTGCAGCTCGATGGCGTTGAACCACATCCGCACCTTGGCGCGGGCGCGCGGGCTGGCCAGGAACCCCAGCTGGGGATTGAGCCAGTCGCGCGACGGGCCGCCGGACTTGGCGGAAATGATTTCCACGGTCTGGCCGGTGGACAGCCGCGTCTGCAGCGGCACCATCTGCCCGTCCACCCGCGCGCCGCGGCAGCGATGGCCCAGGTCGGTGTGCAGGTGATAGGCGAAATCCACCGGCGTGGCCCCGGCGGGCAGTTCGATCACGCGGGCCTGCGGCGTCAACACGTAGATGCGCTCGTCGGTATGCGCGGGCGCCGCCGCCGCGTGGCGGCCCTTGCCCGAGGCGGGCTTGGCCGCCGGCGCGGCCGGCTCGCCGCCCTCGACGTCGGCGTTCCAGGCCAGCAGTTGGCGCATCCACGCCAGCTGGCGGTCGTATTCGCTGGAGGCCGCCACCTGGCCGCCCTTGGCGCCGGCTTCTTTGTAGCGCCAGTGCGCGGCCATGCCGTATTCGGCGAACTGGTGCATCTCGCGGGTGCGGATCTGCACCTCGAACGGGCGGCCGTCGTCATCGGCCACCACCGTGTGCAGCGAGCGGTAGCCGTTGGGCTTGGGCCGCGAAATGTAGTCGTCGAACTCCTCGGAGATCGGCGTCCACATCTCGTGCACCATGCCCAGCGCCGTATAACAGGCGCGCACGTCGTCGACGATGATGCGCAGCGCGCGCAGGTCGTACATCTGGGAAAAGTCCAGGCGCTTGATGCGCATCTTGTTCCAGATGCTGTAGATGTGCTTGGGCCGGCCGCTGACCTCGGCCTGCACGCCGCTCTTGGCCAGCGCCGCCTGCAGGCGCTCGATGGCGCCGGCGATGAAGGCCTCGCGCTCGACCCGCTTTTCTTCGAGCAGGCGGGCGATCTGCTTGTACTTCTCCGGCTCCAGGAAGCGGAACGCCAGGTCTTCCATTTCCCACTTGATCTGCCAGATGCCCAGGCGGTTGGCCAGCGGCGCGTACAGGTCGAGGGTTTCACGCGCGAACGCGGTCGAGCACGGCGTTTTGCTTTCCGCGTGCCAGCGCAGCGAACGCAGCCTGGAGGCCAGCCGCATCAACACGATGCGCAGGTCGGCCGCCATGGCCAGCAGCATCTTGCGCTGCATCTCTTTCTGCGAGCCGCTCTCGGCCGCCGCGTCGCTGGCCTGGCGGGCCACCACGCCCAGCCGCAGCAAGGCCCAGGCGCCCTGCACCAGCCGCGCGACCTCGGCGCCGAAGGCGGCCGCGATCGGATCGTTGCGCAGGGACGGCGCGGGCGCCATCAGGTCCGTGGGCAAGGCGGCCAGCAAGGCCGCCGCGCGGGTCGCGGCGTCGGTCTGCAGCGCCGCCAGCACCCGCACCACGCCGGCGCCGTGGCCGGCCAGGGGCTCGCCGGTCAGCGCGTGCTGGCCTTCGAAGCGCGGTTCGGCCCAGGCCACGGCCCGGTCGAGCAGGGCCAGGCCGTCGGCGTCCAGGCCGGCTCCCGCCTCCTCGCGCCAGGCGGCGTCGAAAGGCGTAGGCGCGTCGGATACGGGCGGGGCGGACATGACGGACATGGGTGATAGAGGTTGATATTCCGACACTCTACACTAGGGTTTGCAGACACTGGAAAACGCCGCCGCGCGCGGCATATGGAAGGAACCCGAACTCATGTTGCGCTGGCTGAAGGGACGCGGCGCCCGCCCCTCCGCGGTCGCCGAAATGCAGGCCCGCATCGCGCCGGATCTATGGCGCGAGGTACTCGACGCCCACCCGTTCCTGGCGGTATTGAACGCCGACGAATCGGCCCAGCTGCTGGCGCGCTCGGCGTGGCTGCTGGCCAGCAAGAACATCAACGGCGCGCAGGGGCTGGAGGTGTCCGACTTCATGCGCCTGTCGATCGCGGCCCAGGCCAGCCTGCCCATCCTGAACCTGGCGCCGGAACTGTACGAGGGCTGGGACGAGATCATCGTGTATCCGGCGGGCTTTCGCATTCCCCGCTCGCGCCAGGACGAGGACGGCGTGGTGCACGAATACATCGAGGACGCGGCCGGCGAGGCCTGGGAAGGCGGGCCGCTGGTCCTGTCCTGGGAAGACACGCAGCTCTCGGATGGCGGCTTCAACGTGGTCATCCACGAATTCGCCCACAAGCTGGACCTGCGCTCGGGTTTCGCCGACGGCATGCCGTCGCTGGCGGCCCACCCCGAACTGCAGCCGCGCGCCTGGCGCCGCGTGCTGGACGACAGCCTGGACCGCTTCATCGCCGCCCTGGACGCGGTGGAAGCCGCCATCCCGCCGCACGTCGATCCCGAAAGCGAGGAAGCCGACGCCTGGTACGCCCGCTTGCCGATGGACCCGTATGCCGCCACCGACGAGGCCGAATTCTTCGCCGTCAGCTCCGAGCATTTCTTCGTCGACCCCTACCCCATGCAGCAGGCGCTGCCGCAATGGTATGCGCTGCTGAAGGCCTACTATAGGCAGGACCCACTGGAACGCTACGCATGAAACAGCTGCTGATCGTGTGGCATTCGCGCACCGGCGCGGCCCGGCAGATGGCCGAGGCGGCCGCCCGCGGCGCGCGGTCCGCCGCCGCCGAAATGGCGCAGCAGAACGATCTGCGCGTCGCGCTGCGGCGGGCGGCCGACGTGCAGGCCGACGAGCTGCTGGCCAGCGACGGCTATCTGTTCTGCGCCCCCGAGAACCTGGCGGGCCTGAGCGGCGAAATGAAGGAGTTCTTCGACCGCAACTACTACGCGGTGCTGGACCGGATACAGGGGCTGCCCTATGCCTGCGCGATCAGCGCCGGCAGCGACGGCTCGGGCGCCGCCCGCCAGGCCGAACGCATCTGCACCGGCTGGCGGCTCAACCCCGTGGCGCCGCCGCTCATCGTCAACATGGGCGCGCAGACGGCGCAGCAGATCCTCGCGCCCAAGACGGTGGCGCCGGCGGAACTGGCGAAATGCGAGGAACTGGGGGGATTGCTGGCGGGGACGCTGTTGTTATGAGTGGGGGGGTGTTGGGGGTGTTGGGGGTGTTGGACGTAGGATGGGTGTAGCGCGCGGATGCGTGCGCAAAAACTCAACCGCCGAACGCGCGTAACCCATCAGCCGGCGCAAGCCGGCATTTTTTCGTGCCAAGAAAAACGGCGGCTTGCGCCGCCTGATGGGTTTCGCGCGCTTGATGGCGGAGCGCTTGGCTCGGGCATCCGCGCGCTGCACCCATCCTACGGCGCCTACAGCGCCGCCGTGACGACGATCTCGACCTTGTAGTCGGGGTTGGCCAGGCGGGCTTCGACCGTGGCGCGGGGGGGCGAATTGCCCGCGGCGACCCAGGCGTCCCAGGCCTTGTTCATGCCGTCGAATTCCTTCATGTTGGCCACGTAGATCTGGGCCATCAGGATCTTGGTCTTGTCGGTGCCGGCCTCGGCCAGCAGGCGGTCGATGGTGGCCAGCACCTGGGCGGTCTGGCCGGTGATGTCCAGCGTCGCATCGTCGGGCACCTGGCCGGCCAGGTACGCGACGCCGTTGTACACGGCCATGTCCGACAGGCGCTTGTCGACGTTGAAGCGCTTGATGCTGCTCATGAATATTCCCCTAGGAAGTGGTTGGGTCAAAAAACTAGGCGGGAGGCAACTGGAACACCTGCCGCAGATAAGCCAGGTAGGCCGGATCGTCGCACATGGTCTTTTCCGGCGCGTCGGACACCTTGGCCACGGGCTGGCCGTTGCAGCGGACCATCTTCATGACGATCTGCAGGGGCTCGTGGCCCAGGTCGTTGGTCAGGTTGGTGCCGATTCCGAAGGACACCTTGCAGCGGCCCGAGAACTGGCGGGCCAGCTCGATGGCGCGCGGGAAGGTCAGCGAATCCGAGAACACCAGCGTCTTGGCGCGCGGGTCCACGCGGTTCTTGCGGTAGTGTTCGAGCAGGCGCTCGCCCCAGACGAAGGGGTCGCCCGAGTCGTGGCGCGCGCCGTCGAACAGCTTGCAGAAATACATGTCGAAATCGCGCAGGAAGGCATCCATGCCGTAGACGTCGGACAGCGCGATGCCCAGGTCGCCGCGGTATTCCTTGGCCCAGACCTCCAGCGCGAACACCTGCGAATCGCGCAGCCGCGGGCCCAGCGCCTGGCAGGCCTGCAGGTATTCATGGCCCATGGTGCCCAGCGGCAGGACCTCGTGCTGCTTGGCCAGCAGCACGTTGCTGGTGCCGGCGAAATGCTGCCCCATCTGCGCCTTCATGGTCGACACGATTTCCTCGTGCCAGACCTTGGAGAAGCGGCGGCGCGTGCCGTATTCGGCCACGCGGAAGTCCGCCAGCGCGGGATCGTCCAGCACCAGGTGCATCTTGGACTGCAGGCGCTTGCGGCCCTCTTCCCAGTTGGGATTCTTGCGCGTGTTGCGGAAATAGACCTCGTTGACGATGGCCAGCACCGGGATCTCGAACAGGATGGTGTGCAGCCACGGGCCCTTGACCTCGATGCTGATTTCGCCGGGCGCCTCGCCCTCGCCGATGAAGATGCAGCGCTCGGGCATGTGGAACAGGCCGAGGAAATCAACGAAGTCGCTTTTGATAAAGCGCAAGCCGCCGAGATATTTAAGTTCGTCTTCGGTGAACCGGAGCTGGCACAGCTGGTGCACTTCCTCGCGGATTTCGTCCAGATAGGGACGCAGGTCGACCCCTGGCGTGCGGCATTTGTAACGGTACTCGACCTGGGCAGCCGGAAAGTGGTGCAGAACCACCTGCATCATGCTGAATTTATACAGGTCGGTGTCGAGCAGCGAGGTGATTATCATGATTGCGCGTTTCGTTTCGCGACACCATAGCATAGAGCGCGCGGGGCAAGGGCCCATGGGCCACGATGTCAATACGGGTATTACCGGCACATCGGCACGGCATTGGGTAAAATCGACGCAACAAGACACAAAGCCGCCGAATCCCGGAGTTCCTTAATGACCCACGTTGTCACCGAAAACTGTATCAAGTGCAAGTACACCGACTGCGTAGACGTCTGCCCGGTGGACTGTTTTCGCGAGGGTCCGAACTTCCTGGTGATCGATCCCGACGAATGCATCGATTGCGCCGTCTGCATCCCCGAGTGCCCGGCCAATGCGATCTACGCCGAAGAAGACGTGCCGCAGGACCAACTGAACTTCATCGCCCTGAATGCCGAGCTCTCTCCCGAGTTCGCCAGCATCAGCCGTGCCAAGAAGCCCTTGCCCGACGCCGACGACTGGAACGGCAAAGAGGACAAGCTGCAGTACCTGGAAAGATGAATCCGCGAGCGCCGGCCGCCTGACGGCCGGCATCGCGCGATGCCCCGATGACCGACGACTCCAAATACACGCGCCAGACAGTCACCCACGTCCACACCTGGGTGCCGGAAAAACTCTTCTCCGTACGCGTGACGCGCGACGACGCGTTTACGTTCCAGCCCGGCCAGTTCGCCCGCGTCGGCCTGCCCGAGGCCGACGCGCCCGACAGCGCGCCCACGCTGTGGCGCGCCTATTCCATGGTCTCGGCGCCGCATGAGCCCTGGCTGGAGTTCTATTCCATCGTGGTGCCCGAAGGGCTGTTCAGCCCGCGCATGGCGCGGCTGCAGCCCGGCGATTCGCTGTACGTCGAAAAAGCGCCCTACGGCTTCCTGACCCTGGAGCGCTTCGCCCCGGGCGGCGACCTGTGGCTGGTGGCCTCGGGCACCGGCCTGTCGGCCTATCTGTCCATCCTGCGCGACCCGGCCGCCTGGCGCGCCTATCGCCGCATCATCCTGGTCCATGGCGTGCGCACCGCGGCCGAGCTGGCCTATCGCGAAGAAATCGAGTCCTGGCGCAAGCAGCCCGCGCTGGCCGAGATGTTCGCGGCGGACCCGCACAAGCTCGTCTACCTGCCCATCGCCACGCGCGAGGCGCTGCCCGGCATGCCCCGGGAGCGCCTCACCACGCTGATCGCCGACGGCCGCCTGGAGCAGCTGGCCGGCCAGCCGCTGGACCCCGAGAACGCCAAGATCATGCTCTGCGGCAATCCGGACATGCTGGCCGACGCCCGCAAGCTGCTGGGCGAGCGCGGCTTCAAGCCGGGCCGCCGCGGCATCCCCGGCAACCTGGCGGTGGAAAACTACTGGTAAGCCCGGGCGTAGTGCATAACTCCGCCAAACGGCCCAGCCACCGCGTCCCCGCACGGCCCTACACTGGTGCATAACCGCTATTGGGTCGTTTTTTAGCAACATATTTGCTTTTTTTGTCGGTGTTTCTTCAGGCTATCTGGAAATATCGTTAATCCCCGGGGCAATAATCGGGGCACACGCACGACCCAGAAGGACCTTTTCAAATGCTGTATCAATTGCACGAAATGCAGCGCGCCTTCCTGACTCCGTTTGCTGCATTTACGGACGCCGGCTCTCAACTGTTTTCCAGCCCATACAGCCCTCTCGCCTACACCCCGATTTCCCGCCAGATGGCGGCCGGGTACGAGCTGATGACCCGGATCGGCAAGGAATACCAGAAGCCGGCCTGGAACCTGCCCACCACCGAGATCGACGGCAAGACCGTCCGCGTCACCGAATCCGTGGCGATGGACAAGCCGTTCTGCCGCCTGGTGCACTTCCACCGCGACGTCCGCCACGCGCGCCCGGACGATCCCACCATCCTGCTGGTGGCCCCGCTGTCGGGCCACCACGCCACGCTGCTGCGCGACACCGTGCGCGCCCTGCTGCCGGCCCATGACATCTACGTCACCGACTGGATCGACGCCCGCATGGTGCCGCTGTCGGCAGGCCCGTTCCACCTGAACGACTATGTGCGCTACGTGCAGGACTTCATCCGCCACCTGGGCCCGGACATGCACGTCATGTCCGTGTGCCAGCCCACGGTGCCGGTGCTGGCCGCCGTTTCGCTGATGGCCTCGGCCAACGACCCCTGCCAGCCGCGCAGCATGGTGATGATGGGCGGTCCCATCGACCCGCGCCAGTCGCCCACGCAGGTCAACCGCCTGGCCACCACCAAGCCTTACTCGTGGTTCGAGAACCAGGTCATCCATCCGGTGCCGCCGCGGTATCCGGGCGCCGGCCGCAAGGTCTACCCCGGCTTCCTGCAGCACGCGGGCTTCATGGCCATGAACCCGGACCGCCACATGAAGTCGCACTACGACTTCTACCTGGACCTGCTGCGCGGCGACGACAGCGACGCCGAGGCGCACCGCCGCTTCTACGACGAATACAACGCCGTGCTGGACATGCCGGCCGAGTTCTACCTGGACACGATCCGCATGGTGTTCCAGGAATTCCAGCTGCCCAACGGCACCTGGGAGGTCGACGGCAAGCCGGTGCGCCCCGCCGACATCAAGAAGGTCGCGCTCTTCACCATCGAGGGCGAGCTGGACGACATTTCCGGCCAGGGCCAGACGCGCGCCGCCATCAAGCTGTGCAAGAACATCCCGGCCGAGCGCAAGATGCATTACACCGCGCCGAACTGCGGCCACTACGGGATTTTCTCGGGCCGCCGCTGGCGCGAAATGATCTGTCCTAAAATCGCCGAATTCATCCGGCAATCGTGATTGCAGGATGAATCCGACCTCAGTCGGATTCATCCCGCGTCCTTTCTTCCTCATGTCCTGTTGTTCCCTTGCAGACCGCATCGATGCCTTGCTGCCTCAGACGCAATGCACCAAATGCGGCTACGACGGCTGTCGGCCGTATGCCGAGGCCATCGCCGACCGCGCCGCCCCGATCAACCGCTGCCCGCCGGGCGGCGATGAAGGCATCGCCGCGCTGGCCGGCCTGCTCGGCGTGCCCGTGCTGCCGCTGGACGCGACGCGCGGCGAGCCCGGCCCCCTGCTGGTGGCCCGCATCGACGAAGCCCACTGCATAGGCTGTACGCTGTGCATCCAGGCCTGTCCGGTCGACGCCATCGTGGGCGCCAACAAGCAGATGCACACCGTGCTTGCCGACTGGTGCACCGGCTGCGACCTGTGCGTGGCGCCCTGTCCTGTAGACTGCATCGAAATGACGCCGGCCGGCCGCCCGTGGACCGCAGAGGACGCCGCGCTCGGGCGCGAACGCCATCGCCGCCATCTGGCGCGCATGGCGCGCCTGGCCGCCGACAACGCGCGCCTGATGGCGCCCGAGATCCCTGAAACGCCCGCCTCCGCCCCCGCCGACGCCGGCAACGAGGAGCGCAAGCGTTCCGCCATCGAATCCGCGCTGGCACGCGCCCGCGCCCGCCGCAACGCCACGCCATGAACGCCGCCAAACGCCAGGAAATCTTCGCGCGCCTGCAGGCCGCCAATCCCCACCCGACCACCGAGCTGGAATACGAGACGCCGTTCCAGCTGCTGATCGCCGTGCTGCTGTCGGCGCAGGCCACCGACAAGTCGGTCAACATCGCGACGCGCAAGTTCTTCCCCGAGCACGGCACGCCCGAAGGCCTGCTGGCGCTGGGCGAGGAAGGCCTGGCGGACTACATCAAGACCATCGGGCTCTACCGCACCAAGGCCAAGAACGCCATCGCCACCTGCAGAATCCTGCTGGAGCAGCACGGCGGCGAAGTGCCGCAGACGCGCGAGGCGCTCGAAGCCTTGCCCGGCGTGGGCCGCAAGACCGCCAACGTGGTGCTCAACACCGCGTTCGGCCAGCCCACGATGGCCGTGGACACGCACATCTTCCGCGTCTCCAACCGCACCGGCATCGCGCCCGGCAAGAACGTGCTGGAAGTCGAGCGCAAGCTCGAAAAATTCGTGCCGCGCGAATACATGCAGGACGCGCACCATTGGCTGATTCTGCTGGGCCGCTACGTGTGCGTGGCGCGCAAGCCCAAATGCCCCCAGTGCGGCATTTCCGACCTCTGCGAATTCAAGCAGAAGACCCCGGCCTGAGCGGCGCGCGCCGCCGCGAAACCGGGTTTTCCCTCGTTCAGAAGAATGTGACGCGTTGACGTTGGTCAATGCGTATTTGCTGCAATGCATTTCCCTTGCAGCACTGTCATCTCCCTCTGCTGCGCATGCATTGTCGGCCTGCCGACAATTGCCCTTTCCGCACTGCAAAACCTATGACAAACCCTCATGGAATTTTGATAAATAGGTGCGCATACTCGCCGGCAACTCACCGGAAAACTGCGCTACATCGGCAGTCTTCCGACCCTGCGGGGACCCGCCGCGATAACGGCGGGTGCAGACCAATAAATACAACGCTGGTGCAGCGAACATGGACGACACGATCCTGGAGACAAAAGGCCTCACGAAGGAATTCCGCGGTTTCGTCGCGGTCAATGGGGTCGATTTGCGTATCAAGCGCGGCGAGATTCATGCCTTGATCGGGCCTAACGGCGCGGGCAAGACCACATGCTTCAACCTGCTCACCAAGTTCCTGGCTCCCACGTCGGGAACCATCAAGTTCAACGGTATCGACATCACCGGCGAACGCCCCGCGCAGATCGCGCGCCGCGGCATCATCCGTTCGTTCCAGATCTCGGCGGTGTTTCCCCACCTCACCGTGCTGGAAAACGTGCGTATCGGATTGCAGCGCAAGACCGGTCTGTCTTTTCATTTCTGGAAAAGCGACAAGCAGCTGGCCTCGCTGAACGAGCCGGCGCGCGCGCTGCTCGAACAGGTCGACCTCGCCGCCTTCGCCGACGAGACCACCGTGAACCTGCCGTACGGCCGCAAGCGCGCGCTCGAGATCGCCACCACGCTGGCGATGGAACCCGAGCTGATGCTGCTGGACGAGCCGACGCAGGGCATGGGCCACGAGGACGTGGACCGCGTCACCCAGCTGATCAAGCGGGTCAGCGCCGGCCGCACCATACTCATGGTGGAGCACAACATGAACGTCGTGTCCTCCATCGCCGACACCATCACCGTGCTGGCGCGCGGCTCCGTACTGGCGGAAGGATCCTACGCCGAAGTCTCCCGCCATCCGGCAGTGATGCAGGCCTACATGGGCACCACCGAGGGCGAACTTCAAGGAGCACACGCATGAGCACCCCGGCACTGGAAATTTCGGGCCTGCAGGCCTGGTACGGGGAATCGCATATCCTGCACGGCGTGGATATGCGCGTCGGACAGGGCGAAGTGGTCACGCTGCTGGGACGCAACGGCGCCGGCCGCACCACCACGCTGCGCGCCATCCTGGGCCTGACCGGCTCGCGCAAGGGCTCGGTGCGCATCCACGGCACCGAGGCCATCGACCTGCCGACCTACAAGATCGCCCATCTCGGCGTCGGCTACTGCCCCGAGGAACGCGGCATCTTCGCCAGCCTGTCGTGCGAAGAGAACCTGCTGCTGCCTCCGGTGGTCGGTTCGCTGGGCGGCGGCATGTCGCTGGCCGAAATCTACGACATGTTCCCCAACCTCCAGGAACGCCGCAACTCGCCCGGCACCCGGCTGTCGGGGGGCGAACAGCAGATGCTGGCGGTCGCGCGCATCCTGCGCACCGGCGCCAACCTGCTGCTGCTCGACGAGATCTCCGAAGGCCTCGCGCCCGTCATCGTGCAGGCGCTGGCGCGCATGATCACGGCGCTCAAGCAGCGCGGCTACACCATCGTCATGGTGGAACAGAACTTCCGCTTCGCAGCGCCGCTGGCCGACCGCTTCTACGTCATGGAGCACGGCCAGATCGTCGAACACTTCGAAGCCACCGAACTTTCAGAAAAACAGGACACGCTCAACGAACTGCTGGGCGTGTAAGCACACCTGTCATCCGCCGGAACCCCGGCAACACTACACCGTAGGAAAAAAAGAGGAGTCATCCCATGAAGCTGCACACCATCACTGCTGCACTGGCCATGGCTGGCCTGGGATTTGCCGGGGCTACCGTCCACGCGCAGGGTATCTCCGACGATGTCATCCGCGTCGGCTTCATCACTGACATGTCCGGCGTGTATTCGGACATCGACGGCAAGGCCGGCCTGGAGGCCGTGCGCATGGCGATCGAAGACGCCGGCGGCGCCATCAACGGCAAGAAGATCGAAGTCGTGTCGGCCGACCACCAGAACAAGGCCGACGTGGCCTCGGCGCGCGTGCGCGAATGGTTCGACGAGCAGAAGGTGGACGTCATCATCGCCGGCACCAACTCGTCGACCAGCCTGGCCATGGCCGGCGTGGCCGCCGAAAAGAAAAAGCCCTTCATGGCCATCGGCGCGGGCGCCTCCGACCTGACCAACGCCCAGTGCTCGCCCTACACCGTGCACTATGCCTACGACACCGTGGCGCTGGCGCGCGGCACCGGTTCGGCCGTGGTGAAGGACGGCGGCAAGAGCTGGTTCTTCCTGACCGCCGACTACGCCTTCGGCCATGCGCTCGAACGCGACACGATCGCCGTGGTCAAGGCCGCCGGCGGCGAGGTCAAGGGCCAGGTGCGCGCGCCGCTGGGCGCGTCGGACTTCTCGTCCTTCCTGCTGCAGGCGCAGGCCTCCAAGGCGCAGATCCTGGGCCTGGCCAATGCCGGCGGCGACACCATCAACTCGATCAAGGCCGCCAACGAATTCGGCGTGACCAAGACCATGAAGATGGCCGGCCTGCTGGTCTTCATCAACGACGTGCACGCGCTGGGCCTGCAGGCCACGCAGGGCATGTACCTGACCGACGGCTGGTACTGGGATCAATCCGACGCCTCGCGCGCCTGGTCCAAGAAGTTCGAGGCCAAGGTCGGCCGCAAGCCTTCCATGCTGCAGGCCGGCGACTACTCCGCGCTCAGCTTCTACCTGAACGCGGTCAAGGCCACCGGCACCGACGACGGCGACGCCGTCATGAAGTGGATGAAGTCGAACAAGGTCAACGACTTCTTCGCCCAGGGCGGCTATGTGCGCGAAGACGGCCGCATGATCCACGACATGTACCTGATGCAGGTCAAGACCCCGGCCGAATCCAAGGGTCCGTGGGACTACTACAAGGTCGTGGCGACGCTGCCGGGCGACGAGGTCTACACCAAGCTGTCCGAGTCCACCTGCAAGCTGGTCAAGAAGTAAACCGGCTCCCGTGTCCCGATGCTGCCCGGCCACCCGCCGGGCAGTTTCCCGAATCGCCCGCCTCTATCCGTAAGCGCAGGATTTTTACAAGATGACTGACATTTTCGGCATCCCCATACAGGCCTTGTTCGGCCAGTTGTTGCTAGGCCTGGTCAACGGCTCCTTCTACGCCATGCTTTCGCTCGGGCTGGCGGTCATTTTCGGGCTGCTGAACGTCATCAACTTCGCGCACGGCGCGCTCTACATGCTGGGCGCGTTCGTCGCCTGGATGGGCCTGTCCTACTTCGGACTGAACTACTGGATCATGCTGGTCCTGGCGCCGCTGATCGTGGGCGCGTTCGGGATCATCATCGAGAAGCTGCTGCTCAAGCACCTGTACAAGCTCGACCACCTCTACGGGCTGCTGCTGACCTTCGGGCTGACGCTGCTCATCGAGGGCCTGTTCCGCAGCTTCTACGGGGTGTCGGGCCAGCCCTATCCCACGCCCGACGCGCTGCGCGGCGCGACCAACCTGGGCTTCATGATCCTGCCGAACTACCGCGGCTGGGTCGTGGCGGCCTCGGTCGTGGTGTGCCTGGCCACCTGGTTCGTGATCGAACGCACCCGCCTGGGCGCGCTGCTGCGCGCCGGCACCGAGAATCCCAAGCTGGTCGAGTCCTTCGGCGTGAACGTGCCGCGCATGATCACGCTGACCTACGGCTTCGGCGTGGCGCTGGCGGGCTTCGCCGGCGTGCTGGCCGCGCCGGTCCTGCAGATTTCCCCGCTGATGGGCTCCAACCTCATCATCGTCGTGTTCGCGGTCGTCGTGATCGGAGGCATGGGGTCCATCCTGGGCGCCATCGTCACCGGGCTGGGCCTGGGCGTCATAGAAGGCCTGACCAAGGTGTTCTGGCCCGAAGCCTCCAGCACGGTCGTCTTCATCATCATGGCCATTGTTCTGTTGATCCGCCCGGCCGGGCTGTTCGGAAAAGAGAAATGAATCGTCAATTCCTGGGCTATGCGGCAGTGGCCATCGTGGTGGCCATTCTTCCCTTCGTCGGGGTGTATCCGATCTTCGCCATGAAGGTCATGTGCTACGCCCTCTTCGCCTGCGCGTTCAACCTGCTGCTGGGCTTCACCGGCCTGCTGTCCTTCGGCCACGCCGCCTTCCTGGGCAGCGCGGCCTACGCCGCCGGACACGCGCTGAAGGTCTGGGGCTTTCCCACCGAGATCGGCCTGCTGTTCGGCGTGGCCGTCGCGGCGCTGCTGGGCCTGGCCATGGGCGCGCTGGCGATCCGCCGCAGCGGCATCTACTTCGCCATGATCACGCTGGCGCTGGCGCAGATGGTGTTCTTCTTCTTCCTGCAGGCGCACTTCACCGGCGGCGAAGACGGCCTGCAGGGCGTGCCGCGCGGCACCCTGCTGGGGCTGGTGGACCTGTCCGAAGACCTGAACCTGTACTACGTGGTGATGGGCGTGTTCGCGCTGGGCTTCTTCATCATCTGGCGCACCGTGCACTCGCCGTTCGGCCAGGTGCTGCAGGCCCTGCGCGAGAACGAGCCGCGCGCGGTCTCGCTCGGCTACGACGTCGACCGCTTCAAGCTGCTGGCCTTCGTGCTGTCGGCCGCCATCGCCGGACTGGCCGGCGCCACCAAGACCCTGGTGTTCGTGTCCGCCACGCTGTCCGACGCCACCTGGCAGATGTCGGGCCTGGTGATCCTGATGACGCTGATCGGCGGCCTGGGCACCCTGACCGGCCCCGTGCTGGGCGCCTTCATCGTGGTGCTGCTCGAGAACAAGGTGGGCGACTTCGGCCAGATGCTGGCGCGCGCCACCGGCATGGACTGGTTCCTGCGCCTGGGCGAATCGGTCACCATCGTGATTGGCCTGATCTTCGTGATCTGCGTGCTGGCGTTCCGCCGCGGCATCGTGGGCGAGATCGGCGCCTTCATGCAGCGCCGGCGCGCCGCCCGCGCCTGACACGCCAGACCGGTGATTGCCGCAAGGGGCCGCGACAGCGGCCCCTTCGTCGTTCGGGCCGCGGCGGCCCCGCCGGTGGTGCGCCTTACAATGGCACAAACCACTCGACAGGTGCCTGACCATGCGCAACTTGCACGTCGCCTCCGCCCTTTTCGCCGTGGCGTTGGCCGCGGCCGTTCCCCCGGCCGCCAGCGCGGCCCAGCCCGCGCCCGCCACGCCCGTCTGTGAAGTCGACCGTCCCGTGCGCTTCAGCGGCCTGAACTGGGAATCCAACCTGGTGCTGGCCGGCATCGAACGCTATGTGCTGGAACACGGCTACGGCTGCAAGACCCAGGTGGAAATCGGCGAGACCCTGCCCATGCTGGCCGCGCTGCAGCGCGGCGACGTGGACGTCACGCCCGAAGTCTGGCCGGGGCAGATCGAAGGCGCATGGAAAAAGGCGCTGGCCAGCGGGCGCGTGCTCGGCGTGGGCCACGTGTACGACGCCGGCGAAGGCTGGTACGTGCCGCGCTACACCGTGGAGCGCCATCCCGACCTGAAGTCGGCTTCCGATCTGGCGCGCTTCAAGCAGGTCTTCGCCGATCCCGAGGACCCGGGCCGCGGCCGCATCTACGGCTGCCCGGCGGGCTGGGCCTGCGGCACGCTCAACGGCAACCTGCTGCGCGCCCTCGGCCTGGAAAAGGATTACTCGCTGTTCGCGCCCGGCTCGGGCGCCGCGCAGAAAGCCGCCATCGTCTCGGCCTACAAGCGCAAGCGCGACATCGTCTTCTACTACTGGACCCCGACCTCGCTGGTCGGCGCGCTGGACCTGGTCAAGCTGGAGCTGCCGCCCTTCGACCAGGCGGCCTATACCTGCATGACCGATCCCAAGTGCGAACAACCCGTGGCCACGGAATTCAAGCCCAACCCGGTGGTCACCGGCCTGAACGCCGAGTTCGCGCGGCAGGCGCCGCAGCTGGCCGCCTTCTTCGCCAGGCTGGCCGTGCCGGACGACGCCATCGACGCCACCCTGGGCTGGCTCGAAAACGAAGGCAAGGAACCCGAAGACGCCGCCCGCTACTTCCTCAAGCAGTACGGCGCCGTCTGGCGGCAGTGGATGCCGGCCGACGCGGCCGCCCGCGTGGAGGCGGCGCTGGCGCGGGAATGAGGCGCACGGCCCGGGCTCATGTATCCTGACGTTTCGGCGGGGCCGCCTTCGGCGCAGCCGCCCTCGACGCGGCCCACACGCCACCCCATACGAACGAAGGAAGACAACCATGGACGCCCTGTACTGGCACGACGGTCGCTGGACCACTGAAAACCCCAAACTGCTCGGCCCCGCCGACCACGCCTTCTGGATGGCCAGCATGGTCTTCGACGGCGCGCGCGCCTTTCGCGGCCTGACGCCCGACCTGGACCTGCACTGCCAGCGCGTGGTGCGCTCGGCCGAGAAAATGCTGATGAAGCCGCAGCTCGGCTGGGAAGAGATCCAGTCGCTGTGCCTGCAGGCCGTGGCCAAGTTCCCCGAGGGCACCGAGCTCTACATCAAGCCGATGTTCTATTGCGCCGACGGTTTCCTGCTGCCCGACGCCGACAAGACGCAGTTCGTGCTGCACGTGTTCAAGGTGCCCATGCCCGGCGACCAGGGCTTTTCGGCCTGCTTCTCCAGCTACGCGCGCTCCTGGCCCAATATGGCGCCCACCGACGCCAAGGCCTCTTGCCTCTACCCGAACGGCCAGCGCGCCATCCGCGAGGCCGCCGAGAAAGGCTTCGACAACGCCATCATGCTCGACGGCGCGGGCAACATCGCCGAGTTCGCCACCAGCAACCTGTGGATCGCCAAGAACGGCGTGGTGTCCACGCCGGTCGACAACGGCACCTTCCTGAACGGCATCACGCGCCGCCGCGTGCTGGCCCTGCTCCAGGCCGACGGCGTCGAGGTCCAGGAACGCAGCCTGACCCGCGCCGACATCGAGCAAGCCGACGAAGTGTTCTCCTCCGGCAACTACGGCAAGGTGGTGCACGTCAACCGCGTCGAAGACCGCAAGCTGGAATACGGCCCCATGGCCCGCCGCGCGCACAAGCTGTACATGGACTACGCGGAAAGCACGCGCGCCAGATAGGTCGCCCTCTCCCCCCAAAGCTGCCCGCCCCGTGCGGGCAGCGTCGTTCTCAGGAGTCCTCATGCAGACCCGACGTGATTTTCTCCGCAGCGGCGCCTCGCTGGCCGGCGCCGGCAGCGCCCTGGCCCTGCTGCCCGCCTCCATCCGCCGCGCGCTCGCGATTCCGGCCGCGCGCCGCACGGGCACGATCCGCGACGTGGAGCACATCGTGATCTTCATGCAGGAGAACCGCTCGTTCGACCATTACTTCGGCGCCCTGGCCGGTGTGCGCGGGTTCGGCGACCGCTTCCCCGCACCGGCGCCCGACAGCCCCGACGCGCGCCACCGCACCGTCTGGGCGCAATACAACGACAGGCCCGAGGAAGGCGCGCCGCGCACCGTGCTGCCGTTTCACCTGGATACCCGCGAGGCCTTCGAGACCATGCGCGTGGCCAGCACGCCGCATACCTGGTCCAACGCCCAGGACGCCTGGGACGCCGGCCGCATGGGCAACTGGCCGGCGGCCAAGAAAAACCATTCGATGGCGTACTTCACGGAGGACGACATGCCCTTCCAGTACGCCATGGCGCGCGCCTTCACCGTGTGCGACGCCTATCACTGCTCGTTCACCGGCGGCACCAACACCAACCGGCTGTTCCTGTGGACCGGCACCAACGACGGCCTGGGACGCGGCAACGGCCCGGCGCTGGGCAATCTTTACAACAAGCTGTCGGGCGGCGATCCGGCCGGCGGCTACACCTGGACCACCTATCCCGAACGGCTGGAGGCCGCCGGCGTCAGCTGGCGCATCTACCAGGACATGGCGGACAACTATTCGCTCAACCCCATGGCCGGCTTCAAGGCCTACCGCGACGCCTACCACGGCGCGCCCGGCTCTCAGCCCGCGCTGAAAGAGAAGGCGCTGACCACCCGCGGCCTGGACCTGCTGCGCCAGGACGTGCTGGACGGCAGGCTGCCGCAGGTGTCGTGGATCTGCGCGACCAAGGCCGGCTCGGAGCATCCCAGCCCGTCCAGCCCGGCGCAGGGCGCGGACTACACCGCCCGCGTGCTGGACGCGCTGACGGCCAACCCGGAGGTCTGGAGCAAGACCGTCCTGCTGCTGATGTTCGACGAGAACGACGGCTTCTTCGACCATGCGCCGCCGCCCGCGCCGCCCTCGCGCGATGCCGCCGGCGCGCTGGCCGGCGCGTCCACGGTCGATACGAAGGGCGAACACCACGAGATCGTCACCGGCCTCGAAAAGGACGACACGGCGGCGCATCTGCATGGGGTGTACGGGCTGGGGCCGCGCGTGCCCATGTACGTGCTGTCGCCCTGGACCAAGGGCGGCTGGGTCAATTCGCAGGTGTTCGACCACACCTCCGTGCTGCGCTTCGTCGAGCAGCGGTTCGGCGTGGCCGAGCCCAATATTTCGCCGTGGCGGCGCGCGGTCTGCGGCGACCTGACTTCGATCTTCGACTTCGCCGCGCCCGACGACGCCGACCTGCTGCGCGGCCTGCCGCCCACGGCCGAGCGCGCCGGACTGGCCCGCGCGCTGCCGCAGACCGTCGTCCCGGCGGCTCCGCTGCGCCCCGACGTGGCCCGGCAGCCGGCCGGCACGCGCCCGTCGCGCCCCCTGCCCTATGCGCTGCAGGTCCACGCGCAGGCGCGGGACGGACGCATCGCGCTGCGCTTCGAGAACACCGGCCGGGCCGGCGCCGTGTTCCATGTGTACGACCGCCTCGACCTGCAACGCGGTCCGCGCCGCTATACCGTCGAGGCCGGCAAGTCCCTGCAGGATGCATGGCCGGCCTGGGTCGACGGCGCCCGCTACGACCTGTGGGTGCTCGGCCCCAACGGATTCCACCGGCATTGCTGCGGACGCCTGGACACGGCGGCCCAGCCGCCGCTGGAGGTCACGGCCGATCACGCAGGGCCGGGCGCGCCGCTGCGCCTGACCGTGAGCAACCCCGGCCCGCAAACCCGCGCGTTCCGCGTGGAGGCCAACGCCTACGGTTATCCGGCGCAGGCCGCCACGGCGCTGGCCGCGGGCGAGGCCATCAGCCTGTCCTGGGACATGGCGCGCAGCGCGGGCTGGTACGACGTGACGGTGCGCGACGAAAGCGATCCGGCCTACGTCCGACGGCTGGCCGGGCGCATCGAAACCGGCGCACCCTCCACCTCCGATCCCGCGATGGGCGGCGAGCCGGTATTGCGCTGGACGCCGGCGGCTTGAAGTGTCCGTCGTCAGGTTTTTCCTGCAACGCCGCCGCGATCACTGGCTATCGACGAGCCTGCTGCGCTTGACCATCGCCAGAATGGTTTCCGTCAACTCGTCCCGCGCCTGCGCTTCACTGAGGTCTCCGGCCACCGCCGCCTGAGACAGCGCCTCCGCCGCGCCCAACATCGCCCACAGGCTTGCCGGCGACACGCTCCGCGGCCCGGCAAAGGGTTCAAGGATTTTCTGGCACTTCTCGATGAACGCCTGCTGGTACTGGCGCTTGACGGCCGCCAATTCCGGCGAGCCGCTGAGGGCGGCCAGCACCTCCGGAATTTCACGGCCCTGGGTCAGCACGCAATCGACGTAGCTGCCGGCGATGACGCTGGCCTTGTCCTTCAACGTGGGCGTGCTGGCGGCGATGGCCGCGTCGATCACGGCCGTCTGACGCACATCGAAATCCTGGTAGAGCGCTGCCAGCAGTCCATTGCGGGTGCCGAAGTGGTCATAGACAACGGGCTTGGTGACACCCGCAACATCGGCCAGCCGTCCCAGGGTCAAGGCATCCGTGCCTTCGGCCCGGATCAACTGCCATGAAACATCGAGAAGCTGGCGCAGCCGCTCGTCCCTGGACAGGCGGCGACGGGGGGAGTCCTTGGAGGGGACAGGTTTTTTCAGGGGGCTTGACATCGCTATATACCAAAGGTAACTTACCATCCGTAAGTTACTTTCAGTATATTGGATCGCGGCCCGGCAGGCAACCGGGTGGCGTCCACAACCGGACCATGACCATGACCTCCAATACGCTTTCACTTCCACAGCCCGCCAGCCGCAAGGCATGGCTGGGGCTTCTGACCGTTCTCGCCCTGGTGTTGCTGGTGGCGATGGACGGCTCCGTCCTGTACCTCGCCATGCCGCGCATGACGGCCGCCATCTTGCCGACGGCGGACCAGGCGCTGTGGATTCTGGACATTTACGGCTTTGTTGTCGGCTCTCTGCTCATCGCCTTCGGCAACATCGGCGACCGCTATGGACGGTTGAAGCTGATGATGACGGGGGCCGTGATCTTCGGGCTGGGATCTCTGGGCGCGGCGCACTCCACGACGCCCGCCAGCATGATCGGCTTTCGCGCGCTGATGGGACTGGGCGGCGCCACGCTACTGCCGTCGGGGCTGGCCATCGTCAGCGCCTTGTTCCCCGACCCACGGCAGCGGGCGCAGGCCATCGGAATCTTTGCGGCCACATTCGCGGCGGGATTTGCCATCGGGCCGATCATCGGCGGGCTGCTGCTGCAGCGCTTCGACTGGGGCGTGGTGTTCCTGATCAACGTGCCGGTGGTACTGGCCTTCCTGCTGGTCGCGCCAGCGCTGCTGCGCGAAGTGCGCACCACCACCTCCGGCCGCATTGACGTGCCGAGCCTGTTGCTGTCCTTCGCAGGAATCCTGCTGTTCACCTACTCGATCAAGAGCGCGGCGGCCGCGGGCTTTACACCGGTGCAGTCCGTCGCAGGAATCGCGGGGCTGCTTGCCCTGGCGGCCTTCCTGGGCCGACAGACGAAGATCGCTTTTCCGCTGCTGGACCTGAGCTTGTTCAAGGACAGGATTTTCTCGATCGCCATCCTGACCGGGCTGTTGTCGCTGGTGGTCTGGTCGGCGGCAGGCTATCTGTCGGGCATCTATCTGCAGTCGGTGCTGGGCCACGAGGTCTTCACGGCGGCGCTGATGGCCTTGCCGGGCGCGGTGGTGCTTACGGCCACCTGCGTCGGAACCAGCCGCATCGTCGAGCGCATCGGGCGCAAGGCCGCCTTGGTGGGCACGCATTTCCTGATTGGCCTGGGCGTGTTCCTGCTGCTGTTCACCACGACCGAGGCCGGAGTCATCGCGTTCGTGGCTTCGACGGTGATTGCGGGTGTGGGCTATGGCCTGTCGTTCAGCCTCGTCGCCGAAATCGCCGTGTCGGCGGTGCCGAGCGAGCGCGCCGGGGCGGCGGGCTCCATCGCGGAAACCAGCAACGAGATCGGCAATGCCTTGGGCATCACCTTGCTGGGTTCATTGGCGGCGCTGGTGTTCCGGCTGTCCGGCCCGGGCGTGGCGGGAACATTGAACGAGACCTTGGGCCATCCCGGGATCACAGAAGCTGCCGCGATGCAGGCCAGGGAAGCCTTCCTCTCGGGGCTGCATCTGGCAGTCGGCGTGGGGGGCCTGCTGATGCTGCTGGTCGGACTGGCGGCCTGGGTGTGGTTGCCGCGCAAACTGCCGGAATAGAAGATAAACGCCGGGCTGGGCCCGGCGCTTTCGTGAGCGGCAGGACGAGGACGGAAAGCGTCAGCCTTCCTCGCCGCCCTTGCCCAGGCCCAGGTAGCTCTCGATGACCTTGGGGTCTCCGGCCAGCTCGCGCGCCGGACCGTGCAGGATGACTTCGCCGGTTTCCAGCACGTAGCCGTAGTCGGCCACCTGCAGCGCCGCGCGCGCGTTCTGCTCGACCAGCAGGATGGCCACGCCGGTTTCGCGCAGGCGCGCGATGATGTGGAAGATCTCGCGCACGATGCGCGGGGCCAGGCCCAGGCTGGGCTCGTCGAGCATCAGCAGATTGGGCTTGGCCATCAGCGCGCGGCCCACCGCCAGCATCTGGCGTTCGCCGCCGGACAGCGTGCCGGCCTGCTGCGTGCGCCGCTCGCGCAGCCGCGGGAACAGGTCGAAGACCTCGTTCAAGGTGTCGCGCCAGCCGCTTTCGCGGCTGCGGTAGCGGCGAAAGCCGCCCAGCAGCAGGTTGTCTTCCACCGACATGGTGCCGAACAGCTCGCGGCGCTCGGGCACCAGCGACATGCCGGCGGCCACGCGGCGCTCGACCTGCCAGCCCGACACGTCGGCGCCGGCGTACTGCACCGCGCCGGCCGCATGGCCGGTGTGGGGCAGCGAGCCCATGATGGCGTTGAGCATGGTGGACTTGCCGGCGCCGTTGGCGCCGATCACCGTGACGATGCTGCCGGCCGGCACCGTGAGCGAGGCGCCCACCAGCGCGCCGACCTTGCCGTAGCGGGCCGACAGCTGGCTGACTTCGAGGACGGGGGATTGCGTCGCGCTCATCACACGCCTCCTGCCGACACGGGCTTGGCCTGGTCCGACTCGGGCAGGTCGTCGTCGATCCCGCCCAGGTAGGCTTCCAGCACCGCAGGGTTCTTTTGCACGTCGGCCGGCACGCCTTCGGCCAGCTTGGTGCCGAAATCCATCACCACGAGGTGGTTGGTCAGGCGCATCACAAAATCCATATCGTGTTCGACGAGCAGAATGCTCATTCCCTCGGCGCGCAGCTGCTCCAGCACGCGGGCCAGGTCTTGCTTTTCCTTGTAGCGCAGGCCGGCGGCGGGTTCGTCCAGCAGCAGCAGCACCGGATCGGCGGCCAGGGCGCGCGCGATTTCGAGGATGCGTTGCTGGCCCAGCGCCAGGTTGCCCGCCTGCTCGTACAGGTATTCGCCCAGGCCGACGCGCTTGAGCTGTTCGGCGGCCTCGTGCAGCAGCTGGGCTTCGCGCGCGCGGTCCGAATGCAGCGCGCCGGCCAGCACGCCCACGTCGGAGCGCAGGTGCGCGCCCAGCGCCACGTTTTCCAGCACCGTCATGCCCGGCAGCAGCTGCACGTGCTGGAAGGTCCGGCCCACGCCCAGCTTGGCGATCTCGCGCGCCGAGCGGTTGTCGATGCGCTGGCCCATGAACGTGACCTTGCCGCGCGTGACCGGCAGCACGCCGCTGATCAGGTTGAACGTGGTGCTCTTGCCGGCGCCGTTCGGGCCGATCAGGCCCATGATCTCGCCGGAGCTGACCTTGAACGAAATATCGTTGACCGCGACCAGGCCGCCGAACTCCTTGCGGATGGCGTCGACTTCCAGCACCACCTGCCCGGCCTGCGGGCGCACCCGCGTCGGCAGGGCCGGCGCCTGCGCCGGCGGCGCCAGGTTGCGGCGCGAACCGTCGGCGCCGGTGAGGCTGTCCCACCAGCCGGCCAGGATCGGCCACAGGCCGTTGCGCGCGTACTGCAGCATCAGAATCAGCAGCACGCCGAAGACGATCATCTCGAAGTTGGCGTTGGTGTCCAGCAGCTTGGGCAGGAGGTTCTGCAGCTGGTCCTTCAGCACCAGGATGACGCTGGAGCCCAGCAGCGCGCCCCAGACGTAGCCCGCGCCGCCGACCACGGCCATGAACAGGTATTCGATGCCGTAGTTGATGCCGAAGGGGCTGGGACTGACCGCGCGCTGCATGTGGGCGTAGAGCCAGCCCGACACGCAGGCCAGCAGCGCGGCCCAGACGAAGATCACGATTTTGTAGGCGGCGGTGTTGACGCCCATGGACTCGGCCATGCCGGCCCCGCTCTTGAGCGCGCGGATGGCGCGGCCCGGGCGCGAGTTCAGCAGGTTGCGGGTGGCCCACAGCGCCAGCAGCACGAATATCCAGATCAGGTAATAGATATGGCGGCCGCTGGCCAGCGAGATGCCGAAAATGCTGATGGGCTCGATGCCGGCGATGCCGTCATGCTTGCCCAGCCAGTCGATGTTGCCGAACAGGAAATACAGCGACAGGCCCCAGGCGATGGTGCCCAGCGGCAGGTAGTGGCCCGACAGGCGCAGCGTGATGGCGCCCAGCAGATAGGCGACCACGGCGGTCAGGATCAGCCCGGCCGGCAGCGCCAGCCACGGCGACAGCTCGTACTGCGTGGTCAGGTAGGCGGTGGTGTAGGCGCCCAGGCCCACGAACGCCGCCTGGCCGAACGAGGTCAGGCCGCCGACGCCGGTCAGCAGCACCAGCCCCAGCACCACCAGGCTGGCCAGCCCGATGTAGTTCAGTTGCGTGACCCAGAATTCGGGCGTGGCCGACACCAGCGGCAGGCCCGCCAGGACGACGATGAAAACGGCAAGCAGGATACGGTTCATGACGCTTATTCCTCTTCGTCCGCGTGATGGGTGCTGAACGAACGCCAGACCAGAACCGGGATAATCAGGGTGAAGACGATCACTTCCTTGTAGGCGCTGGCCCAGAAGGAAGAGAAGGATTCCAGCACGCCCACCAGCAGCGAGCCCGCGGCCGCCACCGGATAGCTGGCGAGGCCGCCGATGATGGCGCCCACGAAGCCCTTCAGGCCGATCAGGAAGCCCGTGTCGTAATAGACGGTGGTGATGGGCGCGATCAGCATGCCGGACATGGCGCCGATGGCCACGGCCAGCGTGAAGGTCAGGCTGCCGGACATGGTGGTGCTGATGCCGACCAGGCGGGCGCCGCGGCGGTTGACCGCCGTGGCGCGCAGCGCGCGGCCGTAGAGCGTCTTGCCGAAGAACAGCCACAGTCCCACGATCAGGATCGCGCAGGTCGCGACCACGAACAGGCTTTGCGCGGACCACGTGGCGAAGCCCAGGTCGACCTGCCCGCTGACGAAGGCCGGGGTGCGCCAGCCTTCGGCGCCGAAGAACACCAGCGCCAGGCCGGTCAGCGCGAAGTGCACGGCCACGGAAACGATCAGCAGCACCAGCACGGTGGCTTCGGCCAGCGGCTGGTAGACGATGCGGTAGACCATCGGGCCCATCGGGATCACCAGCAGCAGCGTCAGCAGCATGTTCAGCCACAGCGAGTTGCCGGCGGCGGTGTAGGTCAGCGTCAGCCAAAGCAGCGCCAGCGGCAGGACCACGCAGGTCGCCACGGTCCTGGGCAGGCCGGCGGCGCTGCGGGTGCGCAGCGCGCGCAGCAGTTCGAGCACCAGGCAGACGGCGCCCAGCAGGGGCAGCAGGTACGCGGTGCCGGGCACCTTGCCGTCGACCAGCATGGCCAGGGTCAGGGCGCCGAACGCCACGAACTCGCCCTGGGGTATGAAAATGACGCGCGTGACGGCGAAGACCAGCACCAGGGCCATGCCCAGCAGGGCATAGATGGCGCCGTTGACCACTCCGTCTTGCAGCAGGATCAGCGCAATTGAGGAATCCATCTAACAACTACCTTTGGGTTCTGGGCGTTCCGCGGCATCCGGGACGCCGATACGACACACCGGCCGGAAAGGCCGGTGTGTGGCATTGCGCGGGGGCCGCGGGCGGCCCCCGTGGATCGGGCGATCCAGGGATTTACAGATCGGGCTGGTACACCCACTTGCCGCCCTGCACCTTGACGATGACGCGCGAACGCTCGTCAAAGCCGGCGTGGTCGGTCGGCGACATGTTGAACACGCCCTGCGAGGCGGCCAGGTCCTTCACGCCTTCCAGCGCGTCGCGCATGGCGGCGCGGAACTCCGGCGTGCCCGGCTTGGCGCCCGACTTCAGGGCCGTCGGCAGGGCCGCCACCACCAGCTGGCCGGCGTCCCACATGTGGCCGCCGAAGGTGTTGGTGGAACCGGCGCCGTTGGCCTTCTCGTAGGCTTCGACGTAGGCCAGGGCCGACTTCTTGACCGGGTTGCTGTCCGGCAGCTGCGCCGCCACCAGCAGCGGGCCGGCCGGCAGCAGCATGCCGTCGCAGTCCTTGCCGCAGACGCGCAGCACGTCGTTGTTGGCCGCGCCGTGGGTCTGGTAGATGGTGCCGCCGTAGTTGCGGGCCTTCAGTTCTTTTTGCGGCAGCGCCGAGGGCGTGCCGGCGCCGGCGATCAGGATGGCGTCGGGCTTGGCGCTGACCAGCTTGAGCACCTGGCCGGTGACGCTGGTGTCGGTGCGGCCGTATTTCTCGATGGCGACGATCTCGATGCCCTTGGCCTTGGCGGCCTTCTGCATCACGTCCAGCCAGCCGTCGCCGTAGGCGTCGGCAAAGCCGATGAAGCCCAGGGTCTTGACCTTGGACTTGGCCATCGCGTCGGCCAGGGCGCCGGCCATCAGCGCGTCGTTCTGCGGGGTCTTGAAGACCCAGCGGCGCTTCTCGTCCACGGGCTCGACGATCTTGGCGCTGGCGGCCACGCTGATCATCGGGACCTTGGCTTCGGCGGCCACGTCGACCATGGCCAGCGAGCCCGGCGTGACCGAGGTGCCGATCAGCACGTCGACCTTGTCGTCGGAAGCCAGCTTGCGCGAGTTCTTGACGGCTTGCGTCGTGTCGGTGGCGTCGTCGAGGACGATCCACTCGATCTTCTGGCCGGCCACTTCCTTGGGCAAGAGCGCCACGGTGTTGCGCTCGGGGATGCCCAGCGACGCGGCCGGGCCGGTGCTGGCGACCGTCACGCCTACCTTGACCTGCGCGCTCGCCAGCAGCGGCAGCGTCAGGGCGAGAGCGGCAGCCGCCGCGGACAAGCCGAAGTGCTTGCGCATATTTTTGTCTCCTGTGGTGGCTTGCGAGCGCCTCGGTCGAGGCTGGTGCGAGCCTAGTTAAAGTTATACAGAAAAAAATATTATAGGGTTAAAACAGTATCAGATGACTACGCGCAAATCCGGTAAATCCCTGATGTGCTACAAGAAGCGCTTTCAGCAAACGCATTCGTTAATGGCGAACTTGTACTAGAAAAGCCCGCGGCGCGTCAGTTGGGGGATTCCCTTGGACCATGCCCGGGCTTCAGCGCTCCAGCATCGGCCAGACCCGCTCCACCCGCCAGGCCACCCAGCCGGCCACCAGCGCCTTGGCCACGTCGCCCGGCAGGAACACCGCCACGGCCAGCGCCGCCTTGGCCAGTTCCATCTTGGTCACCACCGCCAGCCACGGCACGCCGAACGCATACACCACCAGAATGCCGCCGACCACGCAGGCCAGCACGTAGGCCGCCGCCTGCGCGGCGCCGCGGGCTCGCGCGGCCAGGCGCCGGGCCAGCCAGCCGGTCACGCAGGCGCCGGCCACCAGGCCCACCAGGAAGCCGCCGGTCGGCCCGAAGAACGCGCCCAGCCCGCCGCGCCCGCCCGGCAGCACCGGCAGGCCGATGGCCGCCAGCGCCAGATACAGCAGGCACGCCAGCGCGCCGCGCAACGGCCCCAGCATCGCGCCGGCCAGCATCGCGCCCAGCGTCTGCAAGGTGATCGGCACCGGAATGGCCGGCAGCGGGATGGGCGGGATCAGGCTGAGGACGACGATCAGCGCCGCGAACAGCGCGATCAGCACGGTGTTGCTGGATTTCATGGTGGTTCCTTGCTGGTGGATAAGGTCAGGCGCTGCGCGCGTCGATGGCCTCGGCGACTTCCTGGGCCCGTTTCAGGGTCAGCACGATCAGCGGCACGATCAGCGCGACAGGGTTGGCGCCCAGGCCGCGCGCGGCCTGGGCTTCGCGGATTTCCTGGAAATTGCGCCAGATCTCGGGCACGAAGCGCAAGGCCAGCGCCAGCGCCAGCGCGACCTTGCCGGCGTCGACCAGTCCGACGCGCTGCAGCGGCATCAGTACTTTTTCGCAGACGGCGATCAGGTCCGACGTGCGCGTCGCCAGCGTGACGGCCAGCGCCAGGCCCACCAGCGCGCCCACGCGCAGCAGCACCGCCAGCGCCGCCTCCCCGCCCTGGAACCACGCGGTGAAGCCGCCCACCGCCGCGAGCACCCAGACCAGCCCCCGCACCTGCCGCCAGACCGCGGCCGCCGCCACGCCGGTGGACCAGACCAGCACGGCCGCCGCCAGGCAGGCCAGCGCCAGCCAGCGCGGATCGCGCAGCAGGAACAGCCCCGCCCCCGCAAGCACCAGCGCCGCCAGCTTGAAACCGGCCGGCAGCCGGTGCAGCGCGGTGGCGCCGGGCACGTACAGCGGCTCCATCATGCGCAGTGCTCCCGATACCAGCGCAGCGCGGCGGCCGGCGCGTCGTCGGCCGCGATATTGCCGTCGCGCACGACCAGCACCCGGTCGAAATCCTCCAGCAGCTCCAGATCGTGGCTGACCACGATGGCGTCGTGCGGCAGCGCGCCGATGGCGTCGCGCACCCGGTTGCGGTTGCGCAGGTCCAGCTGGGTGGTGGGCTCGTCGAACACGATCAGGGCCGGCTCCATGACCAGCACCGCCGCCAGCGCCACCAGCTGGCGCTCGCCGCCGGACAGGGTGTGGCTGGTCCGGTCGGCCAGGTGCCCCACGCCCAGGCTGTCCAGCTGGGCCTCGATGCGGGCCTCGCGCTGGCGCCGGTCCGGCGCCAGCTGCTTCAGACCGAAGGCCAGGTCCTCGCGCACGATGGGGAATACGATCTGATTCTCGGGATTCTGGAACACGAACCCGACCTGCCGGCGCACCGCCTTCAGGTCGTGGCGGGTGTCCAGCCCGCCCACCCGCACGCTGCCCGCCGAGGGCAGCACCAGCCCGTTGACCAGTCGCGCCAGCGTGCTCTTGCCGGCGCCGTTGGGGCCGACGATGCCGATGCGGCGTTCGGCCAGCGTCGCGCTCACCCCGCGCAGCACTTCGGCCCGGGGCGTGGAAACAACCGCCTGGTCAAACTCGATTAACATGGGGCGGGATTATGCCCGAACCATTTCGGGCATCGGGACTCCAAGAGCTCATATGGACAAAGTACGCAAATCCGACGCCGAATGGCGCGCCCAGCTTTCCCCGGAAGAATACGTCGTCACCCGTGAAAAGGGTACCGAACGCGCGTTCACGGGGCGTTACTGGAATACGTTCACGCACGGCATCTACCGCTGCGTGGGCTGTGGCACGCCGCTGTTCGCGTCCGACACCAAATTCGACGCCGGCTGTGGCTGGCCCAGCTACTTCCAGCCGCTGGATCCGGCAAACGTGCGCGAAGAGCGCGACACCAGCCACGGCATGGTGCGCACCGAAGTGCTGTGCAACGTCTGCGACTCGCACCTGGGCCACGTCTTTCCCGACGGCCCCGAGCCCACCGGCCTGCGCTATTGCATCAATTCCCTGTCAATGACGTTCGAACCCGTAGACGACTGAATGAAGAAGTTCCTGTTCGACCTGTTTCCGCTGTTCCTTTTCTTCATCGCCTACCGGTACACGGACATCTTCATCGCCACCGGCGTGGCCATGGCCGCCGCAGTCGTCCAGATCGTCTGGCTCAAGGCCACCGGCCGCGCCACCGAGGCCATGCACTGGATCAACCTCACGGTCATCCTGGTGTTCGGCGGCGCCACGATCTGGCTGCACAGCGACGTCTTCATCAAATGGAAGCCCACGGTGCTGTACTGGCTGTTCGGCGGCGCGCTGCTGTTTGCGCGCCTGTTCTTCGGCCGCAACCTGATCCGCCGCCTGATGGAAAAGCAGATCCAGCTGCCCGACGCGGCCTGGGAGCGGCTGAACCTGGTGTGGGCCGCCTTCTTCCTGATCGCCGGCGCGCTCAATCTCTACGTGGCGTTTTCCGGCCAGTTCACGGAGTCGCAGTGGGTCAGCTTCAAGGCCTTCGGCCTGATGGGCCTGATGGTGGTCTTCGTGATCGGGCAGTCGATCTGGCTGGGCAAGCACATCCAGTCCGACGAACAGACGCCCTCCGGCCCCGACTCCCCGGCCGGCAAGCCCTGAACCGCCCTGCTCCGTCCGGCGCCCCGCGCGCCGGCGTCCATTCTTCCTCAGCCATGTCAGACACCACCGACCGCATCGCCCTGATCCGGGAACGGCTCGCCGTCCTGGAACCCGCCAGCCTGGAAATCATCGACGACTCCCATTTGCACGCCGGACACGAAGGCAGTAAAAACGGCGCCGGCCACTATCGCGTGATCATCGTAGCGCCTTGCTTCGCGGGGCTCTCGCCGGTCGCGCGGCATCGGCTGGTGTATCATCATTTGCAAGATTTGATCCCTTATCCGATTCATGCGCTTGCGCTAGATGCCCAGGCTCCCAAATAGAAAGCAAAGGATATTCATGAAACGCATCGTCATGCTGGCTGCGGCCTGCGTCATCGCCGTGCCGGCTATTGCCCAGAACGTGGCCACCGTCAATGGCAAGGCCATTTCGCAAAAGAGCCTGGATCAATTCGTCAAGCTGCTGGTCAGCCAGGGCGCGACCGATTCGCCGCAACTGCGCGAACAGGTCAAGCAGGAAATGATCAACCGCCAGATCTTCGTGCAGGCCGCCGAATCCAGCGGCATCGCCAAGCAGGCCGACGTCCAGACCGAGATCGAACTGGCCCGCCAGGGCATCCTGGTCCGCGCCCTGATGGCCGACTACCTGGCCAAGCATCCGGTCTCGGAAGCCAAGGTCAACGCCGAATACGAGAAGATCAAGAAGGAACAGGCCGGCAAGATGGAATACAAGGTCCGTCACATCCTCGTCGAAGACGAGAAGACGGCCAATGACCTGCTGGCCCAGATCAAGAGCAACAAGAGCAAGTTCAACGACCTGGCCAAGAAGAACTCCAAGGACCCCGGCAGCGCCGAAAAGGGCGGCGACCTGGGTTGGGCGCCCCCGACCAACTACGTCCAGCCGTTCGCGCAGGCCGTGACCCAGCTGAAGAAGGGCGAACTGGTCGACAAGCCGGTGCAGACCCAGTTCGGCTGGCACATCATCATGGTCGACGACACCCGCCCGGTGGAATTCCCGCCGCTGGACCAGGTGCGCACCCAACTGGAAGAAATGCTGCGCCAGCAAACCCTGGCCGACTACCAGAAGGAACTGCGCGAAAAGGCCAAGATCCAGTAGGATGGGTGGAGCGCGAGAGATTCTGCGCAAGAACTCGACCGCTCAACGCGCGTAACCCATCAGCCGGCGAAAGCCGGCTTTTTCTTTACAGCGAAGAACTCGTCATCGCCCGCACGAGGGGCGCGCGCCATATCTCGCCCTCCAGCACCGGCGAAGCGTGGCCGTATCGTCCGTCTACGCTGATCTGCACGACGTGGGCCGGATATGGCTCATGGCCCGCAACGCCCGGCGGAAACAGCGCGTCCGACCGGCAGCGCAGCCAATATACGGGCGTGACCGCATCGCGCAGCGCCGGGCGGGCATCATAGCGGCAGGCCGATGCCCTGAGAACCGCCATGGACCAGGGCGAAAAACGCGCCGCCCAGGCCGCGGCTTCGCCGTGGATGCGCTGCTCCATGCCAGACTCCCCCATATCGCGCAGCCATTGGGCATAGCCGTAGCGACGCAGGGTGGCGCAGCGCAGTTCGACCCATTCGTTCCACGCCTGCGGGTCGCCGGCATCCAGGGCGGCGGCAACCCGGCGCAGGCGCTGCACGTCCGCTTCGCTACCGCCGCCGCGCGGCGCCGACGCCATCGCGATCGCCCGGCCGACCGGCAAGGGCGGTCGCACCGCCCACTGGAACGCCTGGTACCCGCCATAGGAGTACCCGACCACGGCGTCCAGTCGCTCCACTCCCATCGCCCGCAGCCACATGCCCTGCAGGCGCACGCCGTCGGCGATCGAGATGTCGGGGAATTCGCGCGCCGCGCTCCCCTCGGGGCCGCTGCTGCCGAAGCAGGAGCCCAGCGCATTCGGCGCCAGCACGCAGATGTGACGCGTATCCAGCGCCTTGCCGGGTCCCAGCCACGCGGCGGCCCAGCCCGCGTCGGGATGCTGCGCCTGCCCGCCCGGCGCGCGCAGGGCCTGCTGGCTGCCGGATATGCCATGCAGCAACAGCACCACGGCGCGCGCCCGATCCGGCGGCGGGCCGAAGCGCGACCAGGCCAGCCTGACCGCAGCCAGGCTGGCGCCGCCGTCCAGCGGCAAGCCGGGAAATCGGGTTGTGCCGGCCTCGACCATCGGGGACTGCGGCGCATACTCCGGCACCGGGCGCTCCTAGAAGGGACGCTCGCCCATGACGGTCGTGCGGTAGATCGTGCGTCGCATGCTGGGAGGAAGCTGGCGCGTCGTCGCCTTGTGCATGACGCAGCGGTTGTCCCACATCACCACGTCGCCCGGCTCCCACTGCAGGGCGTACTGGTATTGTTCCTGCGTGCTGTGCGCGAACAGCCTGTCCAGCAATTCCTGGCTCTCGGCCTCGCCCCAGCCCGCCACCTCTGCGGTCATGCCAGGATGCACGAACAGCGCCTTGCGTCCCGTCTCGGGATGGGTGCGCACGATGGGATGCTCCACGTCCGGGGTCTGCGCCAGTTGGCCTGCGTCCATGGCGACGCGGGTTCCCTCGTCGGCCTTGGTGTTCCTGCGCCGGTAGCGGTGTATCGCCCGCAACCCGGCCAGCCGGGACTTCGTCGCCTCGTCCAGTTCCTCGTAGGCCCGGTACATATTGACGAACAGGGTATTGCCGCCTTCGGGCGGGATCACCTGGGCATTGAGGATGGTGGCCTTGGCCGGACACTCCCGGAAGGCGAAGTCCGAATGCCAATAGGAACCGCCGTCGGCGATCCCGGCCGGCACCCCGTTTTTCACTTCGTTGGACAGCACGAAGATCTCGGGATAGTCGGGATGGTTGTACTGGGCCAGCACGTGGATATCCAGTTCGCCCAGCCGGCGGCTGAATCGCAGCTGGCCTTCGGGCGAGAGGCGCTGGTCTTTGAAGACCAGCAACTGGTGGCGCAGGAACAGCGCGTTGACGGCCTCGAAGCCGCCGGCGTCCAGCGTTTCTAGGTCCACGCCCCGCACTTCGGCGCCGATCAAGTCGCTAAGAGGGTTTGCTTGCATGATGAAACTCCAGCGGAAGGCTTCAGGAAAGGCGGTGCACGCGCGCCTCGGTTTGCACCAGAGGCTCGGCGCCGTGCTCGCCGATCAGCACCGGGTATTCGAGCCGCATGCCGCCCACGCCGGGCCGGTACAGGTGCGTGCCCAGCGCCACCACCATGCCCGGCGTCACGACGTCGCGGCTGCGCAGGTTGATGAACGGCCTGGTTCGCGCGCAGGTTCCCAGTCCGTGGCCGAACAGCGGCAGCCCGAACTCGGCGAGGCCATGCTTTTCGAACACGGCGATCCCGCGGCTGGCGCACTCGGCGATCGGCCTGCCCGGCGTCAGCGAGCCCAGCATGGTCTGGACGGTTTCTTCCCAGCAGTCGATCAGCTTGGCCTGGGCCGCGTCGGGCTTGCCCAGGAAAACGGGCAAGGCGGTGTCGGCCATGTAGAGATCCATCAGCGGGTGCAGGTCCAGGATCACGAACTCGTTCGCCTGGATGGGGCGGTCGGTCGCCTGCTGCGTGACGCCCCGCAGAAAGCCGGTGCGTTCGCCCGCCCCCACTTCGGTGCCGCCGGTCACCGCCCATGACCAGGTGCTGCCGCGCCGCCGGATCGCGCGCTCGATCTCGCCAGCGACTTCATTCTCGGTGGCGCCTACGCGCACCGCGTTCATGCCCTGCTCGAATCCATAGTCCGACACCTCGGCCGCCAGACGCAGGCGCGCAATCTCCGGGGCGTCCTTGATCAGCATGACGTCGTCGATCACGTCCACGCCGTTCTCGAAGCGGATGTCGGGCAGGTGCGTGGACAGATCGAAATACTCCGCGGCGGTGAGCATGCCCGGCGCCACCTGCGCGGCCCCGGGATGTGCCAGGTCCAGCGCCACCTTGGCCCGGCTCAGACCGTGATGCTCCAGGCGCTGGCGGATCAGTTGCGGGAAGTCCGAAAACTCGAACTCGTACATATCCATCTCGTGCCCTTCAGCCCGCACGCGCGAGGCGTCCATGGCCCAGTAGATGAATTCGCAATGGCCGTCGGCGGTCACCAGCACGGCTCCCCGCCAGGGCATGAACGCGCCGCTCAGGTAGTGCAATGCGCCCTGGCGGGTACCCAGGTAGGCGTCGAAACCCAGTTCGCGCGCATGTTGGGCCACGCGCTTGCGACGCGCCGAAAAATCGATGGACTGCATGAATAGCTCCTCGTTTTGGGGTTCAGGAAACCGACGCGCCGGACGCCTTGACGACGGGCGCCCATTTCTTGGTTTCCTCGGCGGTAAAGCGGGCGAATTCGTCCGGCGTGCTGGCCACCGGCTCCGCCGCCTGCGACTTCAGCTGCTCGCGCACGCGCGGGTCGGCCAGCGCCTTGGCGATTTCCTGCTGCAGGCGGTTCACCACCGGCCGCGGCGTGCCGGCGGGAGCGAACACGCCTATCCACGACGTCATGGCGTATCCCGGCAGCGTTTCGGCGACCGTGGGGAGGTCGGGCGCGGCCGGCGAGCGTTCGGGGCCGGTGACCGCGATGGCGCGCAGCTTGCCGGACTTGATCAGGGGTTGGGCGATGACCAGGCTGTCGAAGGCCAGGTCCGCCTGTCCGCCGATCACGTCCGTCAGCGCGGGCAGGCTGCCCTTGTACGGAATGTGCTGCATCTTCACCCCGGCCATCTCGTTGAAGAGTTCGCCCGACATGTGCATGGACGTGCCGCTTCCGCCCGAGGCGCGGTTCAGCTTGCCGGGGTTGGCCTTGGCGTAGGCGATGAGATCGGCCACCGAACGGACCGGCAGATTGGGGTTCACCACCACGACCAGCGGATACGAAACCACCTGCGTCACCGCCACGAAGTCCTTCTGCGGCTGGAACGGCATGCTCTTGTAGAGCGTCTGGTTGATCGCGTTGGTGCCGATCGTGCCCATCAGGATGGTGTAGCCGTCCGGCGCGGCCTTGGCGACCGCGTCCGCGCCGATGTTGCCGCCGGCGCCCGGCTTGGCCTCGACGATGACGGACACGCCCATGCTCTGGGTCATGCGCTCGGCCAGCAGCCGCGTGACGATTTCGGTGGGTCCGCCCGCGGCGGCGGGCACCACGAAACGAATGGGTTTGCTGGGAAAAGCGTCTGCGGCAACCGCTGCCGAACCGGCCGCGGCGGCGACGGACGCCAATGCGAACGCGCCAAAGGCGCGCAATAGTCTCCTGCGCATGGCATTCCTCCAAAGGTTCGTGGGCGTGTCGCACCCATCTATTTAACGAACAATTGTTCGCTAAAACTCATTTTATGGGGAATGCGGCGAATGTCAAACTACAATCGAGACCTGACCAAAACACGATTGCCGACCACATGGACACGATCTTGGCGCCACCGAAAGAAAGGAAAGAGGAGTTTCTCGACAGCCTGGCCAACGGGCTGCAATTGCTGCAGATCTACGCCACCGGCGTGGCGAGCGTCACCGTCCAGGAAGCGGCGGAACACCTGTCCGTGACGCGGGCGGCGTCGCGCCGCATCCTGCTGACGCTGGAAAAGCTGGGTTATGTGCGCCAGGACGGCAGGAATTTCTCGCCCACCCCCAAGGTCATGGACCTGGGCTACGCCTATTTCGCGTCATTGAGCCTGCCGAAGCTGACCCGCGCGACCATGCAGGAGGTCGCACACAGCGCGGGGGAAACATGTTCGCTGGGCGTGCTGGACCGGCAGCACGTGGTGTTTCTTGCGCGCGAGGAAGCGCCCCGACTGCTCAAGCTGGACCTGTCGGTCGGCAGCAGGCTGCCCGCCTATGCGCACTCGCTGGGCCGGACGCTGCTGTCGACGCTGGACGACGAGCAACTGGACGAATACCTGGAAAGCGCCGACCTGAAACGGCTGACCCCGTACACGACCGTCTCGCGCAGCGCGCTGCGCAAGCTGATCCGGCAGGTGCGCCAGGACGGCTACTGCATTTCGGTGAGCGAACTGGTGGACGGCTTCGCCGGCGTCGCGGTCCCGCTCTACAACCACGAGGGCCGGGCGGTGGCCGGCCTGAGCATCAGCATGGTGCTGGGCTCCCGGTCGCCGGATGAACTGAAAGCCCATTACCTGCCGACGCTGCAGCGCGCGGCCGTCGCGATCCGCAACGCCATGCCGCGCAGCAGTATCTAACCGCCCATCCCCAGCAACGCCTTCAGCCCGTCCTCATCCAGCACCGCCACGCCCAGTTCCTGGGCCTTGGCGAGCTTGCTGCCGGCGTCCTCGCCGGCCACCACGTAGGCGGTCTTCTTGGACACGGAGCCGCTGACCTTGCCGCCGGCGGCCTGGATATGCATGGAGGCCTCTTCGCGCGTCCAGTTGGGCAGGGTGCCGGTCAGCACGAAAGTCTTGCCGGCCAGCGTGGTGCCTTGCGGCGCGGCCTCGGCCACGGGGTTCACGCCCTGGGCCTTCAACTGCCCGATCACGTCGCGGTTGTGCTGCTCGGCGAAGAAATGGCGGATCGAGGCCGCCACCACCGGGCCCACGTCGGGCACGGCGGACAGGGCTTCCTCATCGGCGTCCATGATGGCGTCGATGCTGCCGAAATGGCGCGCCACGTCGCGCGCCGTGGTTTCGCCCACGTGGCGAATGCCCAGCGCGAACAGCAGGCGCGACAGGCTCGGGGTGCGCGCCTTTTCGATGGCGGCGACCAGGTTGTCGGCGGACTTCTGGCCCATGCGGTCCAGCCCCACCAGTTCGAGCGGCCGCAGGCTGTACAGGTCGGCCAGGGTCTTGACCCGGCCGCTGTCGACCAGCTGGTCCACCAGTTTCTCGCCCAGGCCCTCGATGTCCAGCGCCTTGCGGCTGGCGGCGTGCCACAGGGTCTGCTTGCGCTGGGCGCCGCAGAACAGGCCGCCGGTGCAGCGCGCGATGGTCTCGCCTTCCAGGCGTTCGATGGCCGAGCCGCAGACCGGGCAGGCCGTGGGCATGGCGAATTCGCGGGCGTCGTCCGGGCGCTTGTCGAGCACCGGTCCCAGCACCTCGGGTATCACGTCGCCCGCGCGGCGCACGATGACCGTGTCGCCGATGCGCACGTCCTTGCGGCGGATTTCGTCTTCGTTGTGCAGCGTGGCGTTGGTGACGGTCACGCCGCCGACGAACACGGGCTTGAGGCGGGCGACCGGCGTGATGGCGCCGGTGCGGCCGACCTGGACCTCGATGTCCAGCAGCGTGGTGGTGGCTTCTTCGGCGGCGAACTTGTGCGCCAGCGCGAAGCGCGGCGCGCGCGCCACGAAGCCCAGCACTTTCTGCGCCGGCAGCGAATCGACCTTGTAGACCACGCCGTCGATGTCGTAGGGCAGCTCGGCGCGCAGCGCGCCGACCTTGGCGTAAAAGGCCATCAGGCCCTCCGCGCCGGTGGCGCGGTGGTTGTGCTTCACGTTGACCGGCAACCCCAGCGAGGCCAGCCAGTCCAGCATGGTGCCGTGGGACTTCTCGGGCAGCTGCGAGGTCTCGGCGGCGCCGGCCGAGGACTCGGCGAACAGGCCGCCCTGCGAGCCCGGCAGGCCATGCACCTCGCCCCAGCCGTAAGCGAAAAAGCGCAGCGGGCGCTTGGCGGTGATGCGCGGATCGAGCTGGCGCAGGCTGCCGGCGGCCGCGTTGCGCGGGTTGACGAATACTTTCTCGTCGCGCCTGGCCTGGGCTTCGTTGAGTTTGACGAAGTCGGCGCGGTTCATCAGCACCTCGCCGCGCACTTCCAGCACTTTCGGGGCGGGGCCCTTGAGCTGCAGCGGGATCGCCTTGATGGTGCGGATGTTGGAGGTGACGTCCTCGCCGGTCTGGCCGTCGCCGCGGGTGGCGGCCTGCACCAGGCGGCCGTCCTCGTAGCGCAGGCTGATGGCCAGCCCGTCGAGCTTGAGTTCGCAGAAATAATCGGCCTGCTGCGCCGGGCCGAGCAGGCCGGCGCCGCGCAGCGTGTCGGTCACGCGGCGGTCGAAGGCCAGCACGTCTTCCTCGTCGAAGGCATTGCCCAGCGACAGCATGGGCACCGCGTGGCGCACGGCGCCGAAGGCCGACACCGGCGCGGCCCCGACCCGCTGGGTGGGCGACTCGGGCGTGACCAGTTCGGGATGCTCGGCCTCCAGGGCCTGCAGTTCGCGCATCAGCCCGTCGTACTCGGCATCCGAGATGGAGGGCTCGTCGTAGACGTAGTAGCGGACGTTGTGCTGTTCGATTTCTGCGCGCAGGCGCGCGGCGGCCTGCGCCGCGCTTTCACCGGAAGAGCCTGTCTTCATTCAAGCAAAGACCCGTTGGGCGCGTTCGCTGCCGGCGGGCAGGCCCGCTTGCTCCAGCTGGCCGAACAGCACCTGCAGCCGTTCGTCGATGACCGTCTCGGAACCCTCGGCCAGCGGCTTGCCCTGGTCGTCGACCAGTTCGGCGCGCAGGCGCGCGGCCAGGTCGCGGCCCACGTCGACCATGCGGCCGAAGGCGCGGCTGTCGGCCGGGCTGCAGGGCACGTCGAGCAGCAGGTACAGGCGTTCGATGCCGCCCATGCCCGCGTCGAAGGCGGCGCCGTCGGCGCGGGCCAGCGTGAAGCGGGCCACGCCGTTCTCGGCCGGCCAGGCCAGGCGGTTGCCGTCCGGCACGAAGCCGATCTCGCGCGCCACGGCCAGCACTTCGGCGGCCGGCTGGGCCGTGCCCAGCAGCAGGGTCAGGCCGACCTGGGTGTCCAGCGCGGCGCAGGTATCGTCCAGGCGGGCGCCCTGCTCCAGCACGGCCTGCTGGTCGGGGCCTTCGATGGTGGCGTCGAAGCGTTCGGCCATGTCCTGGGCGCGGGCCCAGGCCTGCGACCACTCGATGGCCGTCAGCGGACCGCTGCGGTTGGCCAGCAGCACGGCCAGCTGCATCGAGGCATAGGATTCGTCGGCGTGGATGTGCGCGCGGTGGCGGCGCTGGTCGGTCTCGGCGAACACGCGCATGGGCTTGCGGCCCACGTGGCGCAGGCTCTGCATGTAGGGCAGCAGCTCGGCGCCGCGCACCGGTTCGGCGAAGTTGATTTCGATCACGACCTCGCAGGCGGGGTCCGGCTCGACCGTGTCGTCGGCGTCCGTGCCCGGATCGACCGGGGCCGGCTGGCCGGGCTGGGCGCGCGCGGGCTCGCCGCCCATGCCGGGTTCACGCCGCGCCGCGGCCGCGCCGCCCGCGGCGGCTCCCGCCCCCAGCAGGGGGTCCTGCTCGGAGGCCGGGAAATGGGTCTGCATCCTGCGCCGCACGCGCCGGTCCTGCCACCAGTTGAATCCCAGCACCAGCAGTATCAGCAGGACGCCCAGGGCAATCAGCCCGATCTGCAAATCACTCATGTATCAATCCCGCGCCGAAACGCCCGGCGCCCTTCTTAGTATTGGTTTATGCCGCTTCGGAGGCCATCATCTGGACGGCCGAATCTATATCTACCGCAACGATACGCGAAACCCCCTGCTCTTGCATGGTTACACCGATCAGTTGCTTGGCCATCTGCATCGCAATCTTGTTGTGCGAGATGAACAGGAACTGGGTCTGCTCGCTCATGTTGGCGACCAGGTTCGCGTAGCGCTCCGTGTTGGCGTCGTCCAGCGGCGCGTCCACCTCGTCCAGCAGGCAGAACGGCGCGGGGTTGAGCTTGAACAGCGCGAACACCAGGGCGGTCGCGGTCAGGGCCTTTTCACCGCCGGACAGCAGGTGGATGGTGCTGTTGCGCTTGCCCGGAGGCTGGGCCATGACCTGCACGCCGGCGTCGAGGATTTCCTCGCCCGTCATGGTCAGCCTGGCCTCGCCGCCGCCGAACAGCTTGGGGAAGAGCTCGCCGAAGTGGCCGTTGACGACGTTGAAGGTTTCCTGCAGCAGCTCGCGGGTCTCGCGGTCGATCTTGCGGATGGCGTCCTCGAGGGTCTCGATGGCGGTCATCAGGTCCTGGTGCTGCGAATCCAGGAAGCCCTTGCGCTCGCGCGAGGTGTTGAGTTCATCCAGCGCGGCCAGGTTGACCGAGCCCAGCGACTCGATCTGGCGCGAGATGCGGCCGACTTCCGACTGCAGCCAGCTGGCGCGGCGCCATTCGTCGGGCTGGTTGGCCAGTTCCTGGGCCAGGGCCTCGCGGTCGACTTCGCGCGCGTTGAGCTGCTCGGTGAACTGTTCTTCGGCCAGGCGGGCGGCCTGTTCCTGCAGCTGCAATTCCATGATGCGGGCGCGCCGCGGTTCCAGGGTCTGCTCCTGCTGCATGCGCTCTTCGTCGGCGCCGCGCAGCAGGGCCGCGAGGTTTTCGAGCTCCTGGCGCGCGCGCGACAGCGCTTCCTCGCGCTCGGCGCGCACTTCCAGGGCGTCCTGCAGGCCGGCCTGGGACGCCGAGGCGTCCAGTTCGGCCAGGTCGTCCTGCAATTGTTCCAGTTCGACGCTGGCGCGCTGGCTCTGGTCGGCGGCCAGCTGCTGGTTGCGCTGCAGCTCGGTGATGCGGACCTGGATGCTGCGTTCGGCGAATTCGGCTTCCTGGGCGGCGCGTTCCAGCTCGCGCAGGGCGTTGCGGGCGGCCTCGGCCTGGGCGGCCAGGGTCTCGCCGTCCATTTCGGCGTCGGCAAAGCGGGATTGGTGCTCGGCCAGTTCCTCGTCCAGCGTCTCGAAGCGCGCTTCGGCCTCTTCGCGGGTGGCGCGCAGGTCTTCTTCCTGGACCTTGATTTCCTCCAGGTCCTGGCGCAGGCGCGAGGCGCGCTCGCCCGACTGTTCGGCCTGCTGCTGCAGGCGCGAATGTTCGAGCTGGATGTCGTGGACCCGGCGGGTGACCTCGGCGACCCGCTGGCGCGCCGGCGCGATGGCCTGCGACACCTGCTGCCAGCCGGCCTCGGCGCGGGCCACCGCGGCGCGCGCCTGGTCGGCGATGAGCTGCTGGGCCTTGATCTCGCGCTGCAGGTTTTCGATTTCCTGCTGGCGGGCCAGCAGGCCGGCCTGCTCGGAGTCCGGCGCGTAGAAGCGCACGCTGTGCGCGTCGACCAGGTGGCCGGCCTTGACCACGCAGGCGCTGCCGGCCGGCAGGCTGGCGCGCATGGCCAGGGCCTGGGTCAGGTCGGGGGCCGTGTAGACGCCGCCCAGCCACTCGTTGAGCAGCGTGCGCAGGTCGGGATCGGTGATGCGCAGCAGGCTGGCCAGCGGGGTCAGCCCGGCCGGGGCCGGCGGCGTGGGCGCGGCCACGGGCAATTGATAGAACGCCAGGCGCGCCGGCGGCGCGTCCTCGGCGAAGGCGCGGGCCCAGTCCAGGCTGCGCACTTCCATGGAGGCCATGCGTTCGCGCAGGGCGGCCTCCAGGGCGGTTTCCCAGCCCGGCTCGACGTGCAGCTTCTGCCACAGGCGCGCCAGGCCGGCCAGTTCGTGCTTGGCCAGCCAGGGCTCCAGCGCCCCCTGCTTCTGCACGTCTTCCTGCAGCTTGACCAGCGCCGACAGGCGGGCCTCCAGGCGCGCCAGGTTCTGCGCCTCGGTCTGGGCGGCGGCCTGGGCGCGGCTGCGCTCGGCGTCGGCTTCCGGCACCCGGCCTTCCAGGGCGGCCAGTTCCTGCTGGGCTTCCTCGAGCTGGTCCTCGCCGGCCAGGCGGTCGCCGGCCAGCTGTTCGAGGCGCACGGGGTCGGGGCTGTGCAGTTCGCGCAGTTCCTGCTGCAGGCGTTCGCGGCGCTGCTCCAGGGACTGCATCTGGCGGTCGGCGTCGCGCTGGGTCTGGGCGACCAGGGCCAGGTTCTGCTCGACCCGGGCCAGCGCGGCGCGCATCTCGTCGCGTCCGGAGGCGGCTTCGCGCACGCGCTGTTCGATGGCCGGCAGCGCGGCCTGGGCGTCCTCGGCCTTGGCGCGCGCCTCTTCGGTGCGGGCCGCGCCGGTCGCCAGGTCGTCCTCGGCCTGGGCGATCTGCTCGGTGCAGTGCTCGCGCTGGGCGGTCCATTCGCCGATCTGCTGCTGCAGCTGCTCGCGGCGCGCCTGCAGGCGGTTGCGCGAATCCACCACGTGGCGGATCTCGGCCTCCAGGCGGCTGACCTGGGCATTGGCTTCGTACAGCGCGCCCTGGGCCGTGTGGACCGCGTCGCTGGCCGCGTAATGGGCCTGGCGCCGCGACTCCAGCGCCGCCTCGCCCGCTCGCAGGCCGGCGATGGCGGCTTCCAGTTCGTTCTGGGCCTGCGCCATTTCCTGGGCCTTCCGGGCGCGCTCTTCGCGCGCCCCGGTTTCCTTCAGGAGCCATAGCGCGTGCTGCTTCTTTTCGCCGTCGGCCTGCAGCTCGCGGTAGCGCGTGGCCACTTCGGCCTGCGCCTCCAGCTTTTCGAGCTGGCTGTTGAGTTCGCGCAGGATGTCCTCGACCCGGGTCAGGTTCTCGCGGGTGTCGGACAGGCGGTTCTCGGTCTCGCGGCGGCGTTCCTTGTAGCGCGACACGCCGGCCGCCTCTTCGAGGAACACCCGCAGTTCTTCGGGGCGCGCCTCGATCAGGCGGTTGATCATGCCCTGGCCGATGATGGCGTAGCCGCGGGCGCCCAGGCCCGTGCCCAGGAAGATGTCGTGGATGTCGCGGCGGCGGACCTGCTGGTTATTGACGAAGTAGCTACTGGTGCCGTCACGGGTCAGGACGCGGCGCACGGCGATTTCGGCGTAGCTGCTCCATTGGCCGGCGGCGCGCCCTTCGCTGTTGTCGAACACCATTTCCACCGAGGCCCGGGCGGCCGGCTTGCGGTTGCCCGAGCCGTTGAAGATGACGTCCTGCATGGACTCGCCGCGCAGCTCCGAGGCCTTGGCCTCGCCCAGCACCCAGCGCACGGCGTCGATGATGTTCGACTTGCCGCAGCCATTGGGACCCACCACGCCCACCAGCTGGCTGGGCACGGGAATCACGGTGGGATCGACGAAAGACTTGAAGCCGGCGAGTTTGAGCTGAGTAAGACGCACAGTACGATGGGTGACGACGGAGGGGTTGAACCAAAGGCGTTAATGGACCTGGGGACCTGGACCTGCCGCGCAGATTGCAAACCGGCCCATTCAGGGCCGGCTCTCATATGGTCCGTATGATACCGCAGGCGCCCCCGGCCAGAACGTTAGCAACGGTCAACACGCGGGCAAACGCGCAATGGCCGCCGCCTGGCGTCCGGCTATACTCCCTGACACTTTTTGGCACGACACACAAAATTTTCACGCGGACCGGCCGGACTCCGGCCCAAGCACGGGGACATTCTTGAAACGTGGTTTCTATCTGGTCATGGCCGCGCAGGCCTTCTCATCATTGGCGGACAATGCGCTGTTCATCGCAGCCATCGCCTTGATACAGGAGCTGCACGGGCCCGACTGGCTGGCCCCCATGATGAAATGGTCGTTCGCGCTGGCGTATGTGGTGCTGGCCGCCTTCGTCGGGGCGCTGGCGGATTCCTTCCCCAAGGGCCGCGTGATGTTCTCCACCAATGCGCTGAAGGTGGGCGGCTGCCTGCTGATGTTCTCCTACGCCAATATCGGCATTCCGCCCCACTACCAGACCTATCTCGTCTGTGTCGCCTACGGCATCGTGGGCATCGGCGCGGCGGCCTATTCCCCGGCCAAGTACGGCATCGTGACCGAAATGCTGCCCCCGGCCATGCTGGTCAAGGGCAATAGCTGGATCGAGGGCCTGACGGTCTTCTCCATCATCCTGGGCACCGTGCTGGGCGGCCTGCTGATTTCGTCTTCCGTCTCGACCGCCCTGCTCAGCCACTCGTTCATCGGCAGCCTGGTCCACACCCCGGCCGAGGCCGCGATCCTGGTCATCGCCTTCGTGTATCTGCTGGCGGCGCTGTGCAACCTGATGATTCCGCACACCCACGTGCGCTACCCGCCGCAGCAGAAGAACCCGGTCCGCCTGGTCCGCACCTTCTGGGGCTATGTCTGTGTGCTGTGGAAGGACAAGCTGGGCCAGATCTCGCTGGCGGTCACGACCCTGTTCTGGGGCGCCGGCGCCACGCTGCAGCTCATCGTCATCGAATGGGGCCGCAGCCACCTCGGATACCAGCTGGACAAGGCCTCGATGCTGATGGGCGTGGCCGCCCTGGGCACGGTGGTCGGCTCCATCCTGGCCGGCCGCATCCCGCTGCGCCGCGCGCTGGCCGTGCTGCCCGTCGGCGCCGCCATGGGCCTGGTGGTGCTGCTGATGCCGCTGGTGTATTCGCCCTGGAGCGTCTACCTGCTGCTGCTGATCACCGGCGGGCTGGCCGGCTTCTTCGTGGTGCCCATGAACGCGCTGCTGCAGCACCGCGGCCACGTGCTGCTGTCGGCCGGCCATTCGATCGCCGTGCAGAATTTCAACGAACAGCTCAACATCCTGCTCATGGTGGCGATGTACACCCTGCTGCTGTGGCTGCAACTGCCGATCAACCTGATCATCGTGATCTTCGGCACCGTGGTCACCGTGCTGATGGTGGTGTTCATGCGCTGGAGCAAGCGCAACCTGCAGGCCAACCCCGAACTGCATGAGCAGATCGGCCAGGAAGGCCACGGCCGCGCGCTGGATTCCTCGCACTGAATACGGACGCTGCAAAGAAAAACCGGGCTGGCGCCCGGTTTTTTTGTCTGCGCGGCCGGCGGCCTCAGTCCATGCGGGCCGCCAGCTTCAGGTCCTGCCAGGCGCGCGCCTTCTCGGCGGGGCTGCGCAGCAGATAGGCCGGGTGGTAGCTGACCACGACCGGGATCTGCTGGCCGTCCTCGGTCTTCAGTTGATGGATGCGGCCGCGCAGGCTGCCGATGGTGGCGTCCGTGCCCAGCAGCGTCTGGGCCGCGAAACGGCCCAGCACCAGGATGCGCTGCGGCTTGAGCAGCGCGATCTGCCGCATCAGGTACGGGCTGCAGGCGGCGATTTCCTCGGGCTTGGGATTGCGGTTGCCGGGCGGGCGGCACTTGATCACGTTCGTGATGAAGACGTCGCGCTCGCGGCTCATGGACACGGCCGACAGCATGGCGTCGAGCAGCTGGCCCGAGCGGCCCACGAAGGGCTGCCCCTGCCGGTCTTCCTGCTCGCCCGGCGCCTCGCCCACCACCAGCCAGCGCGTGGGCTGGCCGCCGTGGCCGAACACCGCGTTGCGGCGCCCCTTGCACAGGCCGCAGGCCTCGCAGGCCACGACCTGTTCGCGCATTTCGTCCAGGCTGGCGTTGCGGACGGCCTCGGCCACCGGAATCGGCGCGGGCGGCGGCGCTTCCTCGGCCACCTTGGGCGCCGGGCGCGGCGGCGGGCCGCTGCGGTTCAGGATGGAAGCCGGAATGCCCGGACGCCCGGTCGCGGGCGGCGCTGCGGGTTCGGCCGCGGCCGGGCGGGCCGGCGCCGGCGCGCTTGCGGGCGCGGCGGGCGCTTCGGCCGGCAAAACCGGTTTGGAAACAGGGACTTGGGGCTGGGGCGCGGGCCGCTCGGCGGCCGGCGCCGGGCGCAGCCACAAACGTTCCATGCCGATCTCGCGCAGCCAGAAGCGCTGCAGCGGATTGACGCTGGGCGGCCGGGGCGCGACGGGCGGCATCATGCGGCCGCTCCCGCCGCCGCAATACGCTTCTGCATGACCAGGGCGTCTTCGCGTCCGCCCTTCTCGGCCGGATAGTAGCCGCGGCGCACGCCGATCTGCAGGTAGCCGTGGCGCTTGTAGAAAGAAACGGCCGATGCATTGGAGGGGCGCACTTCCAGCAGCACGCCTTCGAGTCCGTGTTCGCGCGCCTGCTGCTCGCACCAGTCCAGCAGCAGGCCGCCCAGGCCCTGGCGGTGCAGCGCCTTGTCCACCGCGATCACCAGCAGATGCGCCACGTCGGGCGCGTGCATGACGATGCAGAAGCCCGCCAGCCGGCCTTCGCGGCGCAGCACCCAGGCGCCGTAGCCGGCCGCCAGCGCGTCGGCGAAATTGCCGCGGGTCCAGGGAAAGGCCTGCACGTGCGCCTCCAGCGCCACCACCTCGTCCAGGTCGGCGTCGGTCATGGGCTGCGGCACCCCGGGCGCCAGCGCGGGCCGGGCCTTGGGATTGCCGCCCTCGCCGCGCAGGCGTTCGGCGGTGGTGAAAGCCACCTTGTCGCGCACGTAGAGCGGCGCGGCCAGTTCCGGGGCCACGGCCTCGCCGCGCAGCCAGCCCTGGCGCGCCAGGCGCGCCACGCTGGCCGCCTCGGGCCGCTGCGCGCCGGCGGCGCGGCGCCAGTCCGCGGGCGCCGCCATGTCGGCCGCGTAGGCGTCCCAGGCGTCGCCGGCCAGCACCGCGTTCAGCGGGCGGCCCGCGCGCGCCGACCAGCCGGGCAGATGATGTTCGGTCCAGGGCGCGACCTCGGCCGCCGCGATCAGCAGCGGCGCCTGCAGGGTATCCCAGCCAGCTTCGCCGTCCGCCCCGGCCAGCCGGTACACGGCCAGATAGACTTCATTCATGCGGGCGTCCAGCGCCACCACGATGGCGTCGGCGGGGGTCGCGTCCACCTGGGCGGCGACCGCCATATGAGAGACAATGGGTAACACCGGAATGCCCAGCCCCAGCCCCATGCCCTGGGCCACGCCGCAGGCCACGCGCAGCCCCGTGAAGCCGCCCGGCCCCTGGCCGAAGGCCACCGCATGCAGGGCGTCCGGGGCCAGCCCGCTGGCCGCGAGCAGCTCGCTGGCCATGGGCAAAAGCCGTTCCGCGTGCTCCTGGGAGCCCTCGTGCTCCCTGACGCTGACCTCCACCCGGCCGTCGGCCGCGCGCAAGAGGGCCACGCCGCAGCGGGACGAAGAGGTTTCCAGGGCCAGCAGGTTTAGTTCCATAGATGCAGATTGTACGAAATACGGCGGCTCCGCCCCCGGTTATTAGGGGGATTTCAACCATGGATCGCAATGTGTAATATCTTGTGAACGCCCACTAGCCGCTGGTTCTTGCCACTGTTACATTTCCGGCCATGAATACGCAAAACACCACCCCCACCCGAAAAATCCTCGTCGTCGACGATGATCCGCGCTTGCGCGATCTGCTGCGCCGGTATTTGTCCGAGCAGGGATTCAACGTTTTCGTTGCCGAAGACGCGAAAGAGATGGGCAAGCTCTGGCAACGCGAGCATTTCGACCTGCTCGTGCTGGACCTGATGCTGCCCGGTGAGGATGGCCTGTCCATCTGCCGCCGGCTGCGCGGTGGCCATGACAATACCCCCATCATCATGCTGACGGCCAAGGCGGAAGAGATCGACCGCATCGTCGGCCTGGAGATGGGCGCGGACGATTACCTGTCCAAGCCGTTCAACCCCCGGGAACTGCTCGCGCGGATCAATGCGATCCTGCGCCGCCGCGGCACCGAGGAACACCCCGGCGCCCCCAGCCAGGAGAACGAATCCATCGCGTTCGGCCCCTATGTGCTGAACCTGTCGACCCGCACGCTCACGCGCAACGGCGAACAAGTCCCCATCACCACGGGCGAATTCTCGGTGCTCAAGGTGTTTGCGCGCCACCCGAAGATCCCGCTGTCGCGCGACAAGCTCATGGAGCTGGCCCGCGGCCGCGAATACGAGGCCTTCGACCGCAGCCTCGACGTCCAGATCTCGCGCCTGCGCAAGCTGATCGAACCGAATCCGTCCAAGCCCGTATTCATCCAGACCGTCTGGGGCCTGGGATACGTGTTCGTGCCGGACGGTGGCAGCTGACCGGCTCGCCCGCCCCGGGCAGGAGCGCAGCCTCGTGCCCCGCTTGCGCAGAACCTTCAGGAACCTGACTTCACGTTTGCGGCTCGGCTTGTTCGGCCGCACGTTCCTGTTGCTCGCCGCGCTGATGCTCGTCAGCCTGGGCGCGTGGCTACAAGTCTTCTTCAGCATGGAGCTGGGACCGCGCGCCAATCAAATGGCGCAGCGGGTGATCACGGCCGTCAATATCACGCGCACCGCGCTGATCTATTCCCATAACGACGAGCGCAGCAAGCTGCTGCTGGACCTGGCCACCAACGAAGGCATCCAGGTCTATCCGCGCGAGGTCACGGACTTCGCCGAAGCCCTGCCCGACGACGACTACTGGCAGCGCGTGGCCCAGCACATCCGCACGCGCTTCGGCCCCGAGACGCAGATCGCCTGGGGCGTGAACCAGGTGCCCGGCTTCTGGGTCAGCTTCCAGATAGAGAAAGACCTGTACTGGCTGGTATTCGAGCGCGAGCAGATCGGCCTGACGGGCGGGATCGAATGGCTGGGCTGGGGCGCCACGGCGCTGCTGCTGTCTCTGGTGGGAGCCGCGGTCAGCGTGGGCTTCGTCAACCGGCCGCTGTCGCGGCTGGCGCGCGCCGCCCAGGTGCTTTCGCGCGGCGAGACGCCGGCCGCCCTGCCCGAGCAGGGGCCGCTGGAAATCCGCGACCTGAACGCTTCCTTCAACCGCATGGCCAAGGATCTCAGACAGGCGGAAGCCGACCGGGAACTGATGCTGGCGGGGATTTCGCACGACCTGCGCACGCCGCTGGCGCGCATGCGGCTGGAGATCGAGCTGAGCGGCGTGTCCGAGGACGCCCGTCAGGCCATCGACGAAGACCTGGGCCAGATCGACCACAGTATCGGACAGCTGATGGAGTACGCGCGCCCGGCCGGCACGCTGCCGCAGCTGGCCACCGACATTTCCGCCGTGCTGGCCGAACTCTACGAGCGCGAACGCAGCCATACCGCGTCGCTGGGCGGCGAACTGGACGCCTCGCTGGAGCCGGGCCTGCGGGCCCGCATCACGGCGCTGGACCTCAAGCGCATCGTCAGCAACCTGATCGAGAACGCCCGCCGCTACGGCCGCTCGCCCGACGGCATGGCCCATCTGACCATGACGCTGCAGGCCGACGGCGCCATGATCGCGATCGAGGTGTCCGACCGCGGCCCCGGCATCGCCCCCGAGGACGTCGACCGCCTGCTGCGGCCGTTCTCGCGCGGCGAAGCGGCGCGCACCGGCGTCAGCGGCGCCGGCCTGGGCCTGGCCATCGTCGAGCGCCTGCTCAAGCACGTGGGCGGCTCGTTGCGCATGCTCGCCCGCGAGGGCGGCGGCCTGACCGCCCGGATAGAGTTGCCCAAAGCCAAGTTTAGGAATTATCAATTAGACAACGACAATCCATAGCGTAGAATTTGGGGTTTGAGGCAGTGCCTTAATTTCACCGACAAACTGGGAGTAAACATGAAAACTGTTGGCGACAAACTCGAGCCCTTCAAGGTCACCGGCGTCAAGCCCGGCTTCAACCAACACGAAGAAAACGGCGTGTCGGCATTCGAAGACATCACCGAAAGCTCGTTCCCCGGCAAGTGGAAGGTGATCTACTTCTACCCGAAAGACTTCACGTTTGTTTGCCCGACCGAAATCGTCGGCTTCAACAAGCTGGCCAAGGATTTCGAAGACCGCGACGCCGTTCTGCTGGGCGGCTCCACCGACAACGAATTCGTCAAGCTGGCATGGCGCCGTGAGCACCCGGACCTGAACAAGCTGGGTCACTACCAATTCGGCGACACCACCGGCGCCCTGATCGACCAGCTGGGCGTGCGTGAAAAGGGCGCTGGCGTTGCCCTGCGCGCCACGTTCATCGTCGACCCGGACAACACGATCCAGCACGTTTCGGTGAACAACCTGAACGTCGGCCGTAACCCCGAAGAAGTCCTGCGTCTGCTCGACGGCCTGCAAACCGACGAGCTGTGCCCGTGCAACCGCTCGGTTGGCGGCGCCACGCTGTAATTTCCAGCCCGGCCCGGGATCTGCCCAGCAGGTCCCGCGCTGGGCTTTAACTGCGCTAGATGATAGGTAAAAACTATGGAATTTCTCGCCACCATTAAGGATCAACTGCCGGATTGGGCCAAGGACATCCGCCTGAATCTGGACGCCGTGATCGCCCGTTCGACCCTGGCGCCCGAAGACGCCGTCGGCGCCGCCCTGTCGGCCGCCTTCGCCGCGCGCAGCCCGGCGCTGGTCGAAGCCTTCAAGAGCGGCCTGTCGGAAACCGACGCCAACGCCGCGCTGACCGCTTCGTCCCTGATGGGCATGAACAACACCTGGTATCCCTACGTGGAAATGACCGGCGACGCCCAGTTGAAGAGCCTGCCCGCGCAGCTGCGCATGAACGCCTACGCCACCCACGGCGGCGTCGAGAAAAAGCGCTTCGAGCTGTTCGCGCTGGCCGCCTCCATCATCGGCAAGTGCCATTTCTGCGTGGCTTCGCACTACGAGAACCTGAAGAACGACGGCCTGTCGGTCGAACAGATGCGCGACGTCGGCCGCATCGCCGCAGTCGTCAACGCCGCCGCCCTGGCGCTGGCGGCCCAAGGCAAGGCCTAAGGCCCGCGGGCGGCTCCCCCGCCGCCCGGTACTCCCTGCGCAGCCTGGCCCCCTCCGGGGTCAGGCTCGCGCCAGCAGCGCGACGACCGTCGCCGCGATCCCTTCCTTCCTGCCCAGATAGCCCAGGCCTTCGTTGGTCTTGGCCTTGATGTTGACTTCGGTTTCCGCCAGCCCGGTGTCGGCGGCGATGTTTTTCACCATGGCCGGCGCATGCGGGCCGATCTTGGGCGCCTGCGCGTGCAGCGTGGCGTCGATGTTGACCGGCGTCCAGCCAGCCTTGCGCACCCGCGCCATCGCCTCGCGCAGCAGCACGCGGCTGTCGGCGCCCTTGAAGGCCGGGTCGGTGTCGGGAAAGTGGCGGCCGATGTCGCCCAGGCCGGCCGCGCCCAGCAGCGCGTCGGTGATGGCGTGCAGCAGCACGTCGGCATCGGAATGGCCCAGCAGGCCGTGCGTGTGGGGAATCGTGACGCCGCCGATGATCAGCGGACGGCCCTCGACCAGGGCGTGCACGTCAAAGCCCTGCCCGACGCGAAAGGGAATGCTCATAGCCATTTTTCCATCAGTTCGAAATCATCCGGCCAGGTCACCTTGAAGTTGCGCAAGGCGCCCGGCACGAGCAGCGGCGCATAGCCGGCCGCCTCGATCGCGGAGGCCTCGTCGGTGACGGCGGCGCCGCTTACCGAGGCCGCCGTCAGCGCATCGCGCAGCACGCCGGCGCGGAACATCTGCGGGGTCTGCGCCAGCCACAGGCCGTTGCGGTCCAGCGTGCGCTCCACGCGCGCGTCGCCGGACTTGACCGTGTCCGCCACCGGCAGCGCCAGCAGCCCGCCCACCGGATCGGCCAGGCAGGCGTCGATGAGCCGGGCCAGCGCGGCCGCCGGCAGCCCCGGGCGCGCGGCGTCATGCACCAGCACCCAGGTGTCGTCGGCGACGCCGCTGTCGGCCAGCGCGCCGGCCACGGTGTCGGCGCGCGTCGCGCCGCCGCAGGCCCGCCACACGGTGCGGGGCAGCCCGGCCAGCGCCGCGTCCACCCAGCCGTCGCCCGGCGTCACGGCCACGCGCACCTGGGAAATGCGGTCGTCGGCCAGCAGCGCGGACACCGCGTGGCGCAGCATGGGCTGGCCGGACAAGGGGCGATATTGCTTGGGCACGGCTTCGTGTCCGGGCCGGCTGGCGCGGGCGCCGACGCCGGCGGCAGGCACGATTGCGATGATGGAGGCAGACATGGTGCGGTGATTTTATAATCTTCCGCTTGATGCCTGCTGCCAGCCTGATGCCCTCCCCCACTCTCGCCGCCCCCGTCCCCGCCACGGCTCCCACCCTGTCCGCGCTCAAGCCCGGCGCGCGCTACGCGCAACCGCGCCCGCCCGGTTCCGGCGACGCCTGGCTGCTGGCCGACCTGGCGCGCCAGGCCGCGGCGCCGCTGGTCATCCTGACCGCCGAGCCGGTCGAGGCCCAGCGCCTGGCCGAAGAGATCCAGCTGTTCGCGCCCGAACTGCGCGTGCGCCAGCTGCCCGACTGGGAAACCCTGCCCTACGACGCGTTCTCGCCGCACCAGGACCTGATCTCCGAACGCCTGCACACGCTGCACGCGCTGATGACCAAATCGGTGGACGTGCTCACGGTGCCGATCACCACCGCGCTGTACCGGCTGGCGCCGCCCGCGTTCCTGGCGGCCTACACCTTTTCCTTCAGGCAGAAGGACAAACTCAACGAAGCCGCGCTGCGCGCGCAGCTGACGCTGGCCAACTACAACCACGTCACGCAGGTGACGGCGCCCGGCGAATTCTGCCTGCGCGGCGGCCTGATCGACCTGTTCCCCATGGGTTCGGCGGTGCCCTACCGCCTGGACCTGTTCGACGACGAAATCGAGACCATCCGCAGCTTCGACGTGGACACGCAGCGCAGCCTGTACCCGGTGCGCGAGGTGCAGCTGCTGCCGGGACGCGAATTCCCGATGGACGACGAGGCGCGCACGCGTTTTCGCGCGCGCTTTCGCGAAGTGTTCGAGGGCGATCCCTCGCGCGCGCTGCCGTACAAGGACATCGGCAACGGCATCCCGTTCGCCGGCGTCGAGTACTACCTGCCGCTGTTCTTCGAGGACACGGCCACGCTGTTCGACTACCTGACCGAAGGCACCGTCACGGTCACCGTCGGCGACATCGACGACGCCATCCAGCGCTTCAACCAGGACACCGCCAGCCGCTACGGCTTTCTGAAAAGCGACCGCGAACGCCCGGTGCTGCCGCCTTCGGCGCTGTTCCTGGACAACGAGGCGCTTTACGCCGGCCTGAAGGCCTTCCGCCGGCTGGCGCTCAGCTCCGGCCAGCCGCATCCGGATTTCCGCGCCGCGCCCGACGTCAGCGTGGCGCGGCGCTCGGACGACCCCATCGCCAAGCTGCGCGCGCTGGTGGCGGGCAGCCAGACGCGCGTGCTGCTGTGCGCGGACTCCGCCGGCCGGCGCGAGACGCTGGTGCAGATGCTGAACGAATTCGGCCTCACTCCGGACGCGCAGCCCGACGCCATCGAGGCCTTCCTGGCCTCGGACGCGCATTTCGGCATCGTCGCCGCGCCGCTGTCCACGGGCTTCCAGCTGCCCCAGGCCAACCTGGCCTTCCTGACCGAGAACGACCTCTACCCGGGCCTGGCGGCCACGGGCCGGCGCGGCAAGCGCGACCAGGAGCGCGCCAGCAACGTCGAGGCGATGGTGCGCGACCTGTCCGAACTGCGCGAGGGCGACCCGGTGGTCCACGCGCAGCACGGCATCGGCCGCTACCACGGCCTGGTCAACATGGACATGGGCGAAGGCGGGATGGAGTTCCTCCACCTCGAATACGCCAGCGGCAGCACGCTGTACGTGCCGGTTTCGCAGCTGCACGTGATCGCGCGCTACAGCGGCGCCGACCCCGAGGCCGCGCCGCTGCACCAGCTGGGCTCGGGCCAATGGGACAAGGCGCGCCGCAAGGCCGCCAAGCAGGTGCGCGACACCGCCGCCGAGCTGCTGGCGCTCTACGCCCAGCGCGCCGCGCGCGAAGGCTACGCCTTCAACCTGCCGCTCAACGACTACCAGGCCTTCGCCGAAGGCTTCGGCTTCGAGGAGACCGCCGACCAGGCCGCCGCCATCGAGGCCGTCATCGCCGACATGACCTCCGGACGCCCCATGGACCGGCTGGTGTGCGGCGACGTGGGCTTCGGCAAGACCGAGGTGGCGCTGCGCGCCGCCTTCCTGGCCGTGGCCAACGGCAAGCAGGTCGCCCTGCTCTGTCCCACCACGCTGCTGGCCGAGCAGCACGCGCAGACCTTCTCCGACCGTTTCGCCGACTGGCCGGTGCGCGTGGTCGAGCTGTCGCGCTTCCGCTCGGCCAAGGAAGTGTCGGCCGCCATCGAGGGCATCAACGACGGGCGCGTGGACATCGTCATCGGCACCCACAAGATCCTGTCCAAGGACGTGAAGTTCAAGCGCCTGGGCCTGGTCATCATCGACGAGGAACACCGTTTCGGCGTGCGCCAGAAAGAGGCGCTGAAGGCGCTGCGCGCCGAGGTCGACGTGCTGACCCTGACGGCCACGCCGATTCCGCGCACCCTGGGCATGTCGCTGGAAGGCATACGCGACTTCTCGGTCATCGCCACCGCGCCGCAGAAGCGCCTGGCCATCAAGACCTTCGTGCGCCGCGAGGACGGCAGCACGCTGCGCGAGGCGCTGCTGCGCGAGCTCAAGCGCGGCGGCCAGTGCTATTTCCTGCACAACGAGGTCGAGACCATCCACAACCGCCGCGCCCGCCTCGAAGAACTGGTGCCCGAGGCCCGCATCGCCGTGGCCCACGGCCAGATGCCCGAGCGCGAGCTGGAACAGGTGATGAAGGGCTTCTACCAGCAGCGCTACAACGTGCTGCTGTGCACCACCATCATCGAGACCGGCATCGACGTGCCCAGCGCCAACACCATCGTGATCCACCGGGCCGACCGCTTCGGCCTGGCCCAGCTGCACCAGCTGCGCGGACGGGTCGGGCGCTCGCACCACCAGGCCTACGCCTATCTGCTGACGCCCGGCGAAGACGCCATCACCAGCAACGCCAAGAAGCGGCTGGAAGCGATCCAGGCGATGGAGGAACTGGGCTCGGGCTTCTACCTGGCCATGCACGACCTCGAAATCCGCGGCACCGGCGAGGTGCTGGGCGACTCGCAGTCGGGCAATATCCAGGAAGTGGGCTTCTCCATGTACAACGAGATGCTCAACGAGGCCGTGCGCGCGCTGCGCGCCGGCGAAGAACCCGACCTGGAAGCGCCCTTCAACCTGGCCTGCGAGGTCAACCTGCACGCGCCGGCGCTGCTGCCCTCGGACTATTGCGCCGACGTGCACGCCCGCCTGGGCATCTACAAGCGCCTGGCGCACGCCGCGGGCGAGGACGACCTGATCCACATCCAGGAAGAGCTGATCGACCGCTTCGGCAAGCTGCCCGAAGCCGCGCAGACCCTGCTGGCCACGCATCGCCTGCGCCTGGCGGCGCAGCCGCTGGGCGTGGTCAAGATCGACGCCAGCGAAACCCAGGCGCTGCTGCAGTTCGGCGCCAAGACCTCGGTGGACCCGGCCAGGATCATCGAGCTGGTCCAGCGCCAGCGCCACATCAAACTGGCGGGACAGGATAAATTACGGGTCGAGATCAAGGCCGCGCAGGTGCCGGCCCGCGTCGACGCCGTGCGCGCCGTGCTGCGCGCCCTGAAGTAACCGTAGCCATCACCCGAACCCCATGACCACCCACCACCTAGTCGTCCAATCCCCCGCCCTGAGCGCCGAACACGCGGAACAGCTCGCGGCCCTGGCCCAGGCGCAGGGCATCGCGCGCATCAGCGCCACCGCCGCCCGCCTGCTCGACGTGCAGCACGACGAGTCCACCCGCGCCGAGGTCGTGGCGTGGGCCGAGGGCCGCGGCATCGACACCGCCTTCCTGCCCGCCGGGCTGAAGCTGTCGGACTGCAAGGTGCTGGCCATGGACATGGACTCCACGCTGATCAACATCGAATGCATCGACGAGATCGCGGGCGTGGTCGGCGTGAAAGACAAGGTCTCGGAAATCACCGAGGCCGCGATGCGCGGCGAGATCAAGGACTTCGCCGAAAGCCTGCGGCGCCGCGTCGCCCTGCTCGAGGGCGTGCCGGCCGAGGCGCTGGACCAGGTCTACGCGGAAAAGCTGCGCCTGAACCCGGGCGCCGAACGCCTCATCTCCACGGCCCAGGCCGCCGGCATCAAGGTGCTGCTGGTCTCGGGCGGCTTCACCTTCTTCACCGACCGCCTGCGCGAGCGCCTCAAGCTCGACAGCGCGCACGCCAACACGCTGGAGATCGACAACGGCGTGCTGACCGGCAAGGTGCTGGGCGACATCCTCGACGCCGACGCCAAGGCCATGCACCTGCGCGAATTCGCGCGCCGCCATGGCGCCGCCCAGGAACAGATCATCGCCATGGGCGACGGCGCCAACGACCTGAAGATGCTGGCCGCGGCCGGTTTTCCGGTGGCCTACCACGCCAAGCCCCTGGTGCGCCAGCAGACGCGTTATGCGCTCAACGTGTCGGGGCTGGACGGGGTGTTGAGCTGGTTCGAGGGGTAATGAAATAAAGCCGGCTGATGCGTTGCGCGCGTTGCGCACCGGCGTTCTTGTCCGCCGGTTGCCGCGCTACACCCATCCTACGATACCGGTTCGCGATGAACGTCGACCGAACCGATCCGCTCGAGCGCGCGAAACCCATCGGGCGGCGCCAGCCGCCGCCTTTCGCGGCAGGCGCCTCCCCTTCTCCCGTCAATACCGCACACGCAGCGACAGCAACGCCGCGCGCCCGCCGCCCAGCGCCGCATAGTGCGCGGCATAGGCCTTGGTGTAATACGTCTCGTCGAAGATGTTCATCACGTTCAGCTGGGCCGACACGTTCGGGTTGAATTCATACGACGCCATCGCGTCGAAGCGCCAGTACGAGGGCACCCAGCGCGCCTTGGGCGTGCCGTCGGGGTTCTTGCTCGAATCCGAGTTGCCGTACACCTTGTCCACGTAGTAGGCGCCGCCGCCCACCGTCAGCTTGGGCAGCACCTTGTAGGTGGTCCACAGGCTGAAGGCGTTGCGCGGGGTGTTGGGCAGATCCTGGCCCACGGCGCCGCTGTTGAAGGCGCCCTTGGTCATTTCGCTGTCCATGAAGGTGTAGCCGCCGAACACGTTCCAGCGCGGCGTGATGCTGCCGGAGAAGCCCAGTTCGATGCCGCGCACCTTGGCCTCGCCGATCTGCTCGGTCTCGGTGGCCGACACGGCCACGCTGGTGTTCTTGCGGATGTCCTGGAAGGCGGCCGCCGACAGCGTCAGGCGGTCGTCGAACACGTCCCACTTGGTGCCCAGTTCCACCGTGCGGCTCTTTTCGGGCTCCAGCGACTCGCTCACGGCCGTGGCGGCGTCGCTGATGGCGCCGGCGGCGATGGCCGATGGCGTCGAGGAGGTGCCGTAGGTGGCGTAGATCGTGCCGTTGGGCATGGGCTTGTAGGCCAGGCCGATCTGGTAGTTGAAGAGGTTGTCCTCGCGGCTGGTGCTGTAGAACGCGGGCGTGCCGGCCGGGTCGTTGCGGCCGCGGGCGATGTTGCTGCCGCTGGTACGGTAGTTGTCCCAGCGCAGCCCCAGGCTGGCCTGCCACTGCTCGTTGAACTTGATGGTGTCGAAGCCGTAGAGCGCGATGGTGTCGGTGTTGTAGCGGGCCGGATTGTTGTTGCGGGTCAGGCGGCCCGTGTAATCGGTGTGCGGGTCCGGGTCCCACAGCGAGGCGCACACCACCGACAGGCCGGTGCAGGTCGCGCTGGTCGGCACGCCCGACTGGGTGTAGCCGTCTTTGTCCTGCTTGATGTTGCTGTATTCGAAGCCGAGGTCGAAGCTGTGCTTGAGGCTGCCGGTCTCGAATTCGCCGGTCAGGTCGGTCTGGCTGGCGAAGGTCTTGGTGACGTAATAGCCCGACTTGAGCGCGCGGTACACCAGGCCGTTGGGCACGTTGCCCTTGCTGTCGTCCGGGTTGGTGGCGGCGAAGTCGGTGGTGCCGCGGCCGTAGCGCAGCACGCTGCGCAGTTGCAGCTTGTCGGAGAAATCGTGCTGGAAGTCGGCCGTGGCGACGTCGTCGCGCGTCTTCATGAAGTCGCGGCCGGTCAGGCCGTAGAAGCTCTTGCGGCTCACGCCCATGGTCTCCGTCACCGGCTGGCCCGTCTTCGGGTCATACGGGATGGAGTAATCCGGCATGCTGTCGTCTTGATAGTGGTAGTAGCTCAGCGTGATGCGGGTCGGCGTGCCCACGCCCAGCGTCAGCGACGGGGCCACGCCCCAGCGCTCGAAGTCCACCGCGTCGTCGCGTCCCGGCACGTCGCCCTTGTTGCCCATCACGTTCAGGCGGAAGGCGGCTTTTTCGTCCAGGCGCCAGTTGCTGTCGATGGTGGCGCGGTAGTTGTTGTCCGTGCCGAGCTGGATCGTGCCTTCGGTGAAGTCGGTGGCCCGCGGGGTCTTGCTGACCATGTTGATGCTGCCGCCGGCGCCGCCGCGGCCGGAGTACACCGAGTCCGGGCCCTTGATGATCTCCACTTCTTCCAGGTTGAAGGTGTCGCGCACCTGCGTGCTGGAGTCGCGGATGCCGTCCAGGAAGATGCTGCCGGCCGAGTTCTGGCCGCGGATGATGGGCAGGTCGCCGCCCGGACGGCCGCCTTCGCCGGCGCCGAAGGTGATGCCCGGCGAGTTGCGCAGCACGTCCTGGAGGGTCGACGCCGACTGGTCCTGGATCACCTGCTTGGGCACGACCTGCACGGTGCGCGGGGTGTCCAGCAGCGGCGCGGTCATCTTCGGCGACGACACGGTCGTGGTCTGGTACGACGAGCCCTCTCCTTCCACGCGCACCGGCGCAAGCTGCGTCACGCCGTCGGCGGACTGGGCGGCGGCGTGGGGGCTGACGAACAGCGCGGGAACGGCGATGGCGGCGGCCAGCGAGGTGGCGAGCGTATTCAGCGAATACGAGTCTTGGGGCTTCAAACCAGCTTCTCCAGTGTGAATAGCAACGATTCTTGTTTTTTAAACGTTTGCGATTCTGAACCCACTGGCTGAATGGAACCTGAACATTTCCACCAAACGGTCATGAAAGATGAAAATACAACACCTTTTGCCGTTCCAAGGCCTTCCAGAGCCTCCAGGATCGGCTCAGGACGCGCCGCGGCCGGTGGTTGGCACCCTATCCATGTCCGCATAAAAAAACGCCCCAGAGGGGCGTTTTTCACAAAGCGGATCCGGGCTTCAGGTGCGCAGGCGCGGATGCCGCTTGAACAGATACCGGTAGACGAAACCCGGATAACCCAGCACCAGGTACAGGCTGAGCGTGATGGCGTAGAACTCCCAGGTCTGCGAGAACCGGTTGCCCAGCGCGGATTCGAACGCGAAGCCCAGCGCGCCGACGACGAGGTAGAACACCAGCACCTCGATCAGGCGGACCCAGAGCGGCTTGACCGCCGCCGCCCCGCCCCGCTTCCAGGGCATGACGGCGAACACCCGCTCGGTCAGGAACGGCAGGTTGGCGCTGACCACGGCCAGCGCGATCAACAGCCATACCGCCAGGGTCTGGTTCATGCCCGGCCGCCCTCTTACATGTTCAGCGAGCTGCGGATGGCCTGCACGCACAGCGCCATCAGGCCGCCCGGCAGCACGCCCAGCACCAGGATCAGCGCGCCGTTGACCGACAGCACGCCGCGCTGGCCGCAGGTGGCGGCGATGGGCGCGGCGTCGGCCGCCGGCTCGTCGAAGTACACCACCTTGACCACGCGCAGGTAGTAGAACGCGCCGATCAGCGAGAACAGCACCGCGATCACGGCCAGCGTGACGTGGCCGGCGCTGATCAGCGCCTGCAGCACGGCCAGCTTGGCGTAGAAGCCCACCAGCGGCGGAATGCCGGCCAGCGAGAACATCAGCAGCAGCACGATGGCGGCGTGCCACGGGCTGCGGCGGTTCAGGCCCTTCAGGTCGTCGATCTGCTCGCACTCGAAACCCTGGCGCGACAGCAGCAGGATGATGCCGAAGCTGGCCAGCGTGGTCAGCACGTAGGTCAGCATGTAGAAGAGCGAGGCGCCGTAGGCGGCCGAAGCCAGGTCCGGCTTGCCGGCGACCGAACCCGACATCAGGCCCAGCAGCACGAAGCCCATGTGCGAGATGGTCGAATAGGCCAGCATGCGCTTGAAGTTGGTCTGCGCGATGGCGGTCAGGTTGCCGATGGCCAGCGACAGCACCGCCAGGATCATCAGCATGGGTTGCCAGTCGGCGGCCAGGCCGTGCAGGCCATCGACCAGCAGGCGCAGCGTGATGGCGAAGGCGGCCAGCTTGGGCGCGGCGCCCAGGATCAGCGTGACGGCGGTCGGCGAACCCTGGTAGACGTCAGGCACCCACATGTGGAACGGCACGGCGCCGAGCTTGAACGCCAGGCCCGAAACCAGGAACACGATGCCGAACACCAGCGCCAGGTTCTCGGCCTTGCCGGCGGCGATGACCTTGGCCACTTCGGCCAGGTCCAGGTGGCCGGTGGCGCCGTAGACCATGGACATGCCGTAGAGCAGGAAGCCCGAGGCCAGCGCGCCCAGCACGAAGTACTTCATGGCGGCTTCGGTGGCCGTGACGTTGTCGCGGCGCAGGGCGATCAGCGCGTACAGCGCCAGCGACATCAGCTCCAGGCCCAGGTAGATGGAGATCAGGTTCCCGGAGGAGATCATGACCATCTGGCCCAGCAGCGCGAACAGCGTCAGCACGTAGAGCTCGCCGCCGCGCATCATGTCGCGCACCTGCGCGTACAGGCGGCCATACACCAGGGTCACGGCGACCGCGATGTAGGACGCGATCTTCAGCAGGTGCGACAGCTCGTCGGTGACGTACAGGCCGTTGAAGGTCGACCCGGTCACGCCGTTGCTCCATTGCAGCGCCGACACGACGGTCAGCACTCCCAAGGCCAGCATGGTCAGCAGAAACGTCGGCTTGCGCTCGGGGTGATTGCTGACCGCGTCGATGAGCAGGATAGCCAGGCCGAAAACCAGCAAGAGGATTTCCGGTGTCGCCAGGGCGAAATCGATTTGGGATTGCATCATTGTCTTGTCTTACAGTTTCGAGACGGCAACGTGTTGCAGCAGGGCCTCCACCGAAACGTGCATCACGTCGGTGAAGGGCTTGGGATAGATCCCCATGTACAACACGGCGATCGCCATCACGCCAAGAATCACGAACTCGCGGCGGTTGATATCGGTCAGCTCGCGCACATGGTCGTTGGCGACGTCGCCCAGCACCACGCGCTTGACCATCCACAGCGAATACGAGGCGCCCAGGATCAGGGCGGTCGCCGCCAGCAGGCCGATCCAGAAGTTGTGCTCGACCGCGCCCATGATGACCATGAATTCGCCGACGAAACCGCTGGTGGCGGGCAGGCCGCTGTTGGCCATCGAGAACAGGATGAAGAACGTGGCGAAGCGCGGCATCACGTTGACCACGCCGCCGTAGTCGGCGATCTGGCGCGAGTGCATGCGGTCGTAGAGCACGCCGATGCACATGAACATGGCGCCCGACACGAAACCGTGGGAGATCATCTGCACGATGGCGCCTTCGACGCCGGCCGTGTTGAAGATGAAGAAGCCCAGCGTCACGAAGCCCATGTGGGCGACCGACGAATAGGCCACCAGCTTCTTCATGTCGTCCTGCACGATGGCGACCAGGCCGATGTAGATCACGGCGATCAGCGACAGCGTGATCATCAGGCCGGCCAGGCTGTGCGAGGCGTCAGGGGCGATCGGCAGCGAGAAGCGCAGGAAACCGTAGGCGCCCAGCTTCAGCATGATCGCGGCCAGCACGATGGAGCCGCCCGTGGGCGCCTCGACGTGGGCGTCCGGCAGCCAGGTGTGGACCGGCCACATCGGCACCTTGACGGCGAAGGCCGCCAGCAGCGCCACGAAGATCAGGATCTGCGGGGTGTAGCCCAGCTTGGTCTGCTGCCAGGTCAGGATGTCGAACGAGCCGCCCGAGGCGTTCCACAGGTAGATGAACGCGATCAGGGTCAGCAGCGAGCCCATCAGCGTGTACAGGAAGAACTTGAACGCCGCGTACACGCGGTTCGGGCCGCCCCAGACGCCGATGATGATGTACATCGGGATCAGCGTGGCTTCGAAGAACACGTAGAACAGCATGCCGTCGACCGCCGCGAACACGCCCACCATCAGACCCGACAGGATCAGGAAGGCGGCCATGTACTGGGCGACGCGGCTGGTGATGACTTCCCAGCCGGCCAGCACCACGATGATGGTGATGAAGGCGGTCAGGAGCACGAACCACATCGAGATGCCGTCGATGCCCAGGTGGTAGTTGACGTTGAAGGCCTCGATCCAGGAGGTCTTCTCCACGAACTGCATGGCGGCCGTGGAGGAGTCGAACCCGGTGTAGAGCGGAATCGTGACCAGGAAACCCGCGATCGAGCCGATCAGCGACAGGCCGCGCGTCAGGCCGGGGCGGTCGTCACGGCCAACCGCCAGCACCAGCAGGCCGAATACGATCGGAACAAAGATCGCAAGCGTGAGCCAGGGAAAAGTGTTGGATGCCATCTCGCTTGCCATCATTGGGGAATCAGCACAAAGAAAGTCACCAGCGCCATGATGCCGATGATCATCGCGAACGCGTAGTGATAGATGAAGCCGGACTGCAGGTGGCGGCTGATCGCTGCCACCCAGCCCACCACACGGGCGCTGCCGTTGATCAGCAGGCCGTCGATGATGCCGCGGTCGCCGGTCTGCCACAGGCCACGGCCCAGGCAGCGCGCGCCGCGGGCGATGATCTGTTCATTGATCCAGTCGACGTAGTACTTGTTTTCGAGCAGCTTGTTGATGCCCGACAGGCTGGACTGGATCTTGGCCGGAACCTTGGGATTGATCAGGTAGCAGTACCAGGCGATGACCGCGCCGGCCACGACCAGCCAGAACGGAACCGTCTGGAAGGCGTGCAGGCCGAAGGCCACCCAGCCGTGCCACTCTTCATGCAGCTCGTGCATGGCGGGATGCTGCGGCAGGACCTTGATGACGCCGTCGAAGAACTTGCCGAACAGCATCGGGTCGACCACCCAGGCGCCGATCAGCACCGACGGGATCGCCAGCAGCACCAGCGGCAGCGTGACCACCCAGGGCGACTCATGCGGCTTGCCGCCGTGGTGGCCGTGGTCGTCGTGGCCGTGCGCATCGTGGCCATGGCCGTGGCCGTGGTCGGAAGTGTCGAAGCGTTCCTTGCCGTGGAAGACCAGGAAGTACACGCGGAACGAGTACAGCGAGGTCACGAACACGCCGATCAGCGTGGCGTAGTAGGCGAAGTTCGCGCCCCACACGTTGGCGGCGCCGGCCGCCTCGATGATGTGTTCCTTCGAGTAGAAGCCCGAGAAGAACGGAGTGCCGACCAGGGCCAGCGTGCCCAGCAGGAAGGTGATCCAGGTGATGGGCATGTACTTGCGCAGGCCGCCCATGTTGCGGATGTCCTGGTCGTGGTGCATGCCGATGATGACCGAGCCCGCGCCCAGGAACAGCAGCGCCTTGAAGAAGGCGTGGGTCATCAGGTGGAAGATCGCCACCGAGTAGGCCGAGGCGCCCAGCGCGACGGTCATGTAGCCCAGCTGCGACAGCGTGGAGTAGGCCACCACGCGCTTGATGTCGTTCTGGATGATGCCCAGGATGCCCAGGAACAGCGCGCCGATGGCGCCGATCACGATGATGAAGGACAGCGCGGTGTCGGACAGCTCGAACAGCGGCGAGAAGCGCGCGACCATGAAGATGCCGGCCGTCACCATGGTGGCGGCGTGGATCAGCGCGGAGATCGGGGTCGGGCCTTCCATCGAGTCGGGCAGCCAGGCGTGCAGCGGAACCTGGGCCGATTTACCCATGGCGCCGATGAACAGGCAGATGCAGGCCACGGTCAGCAGCATCCAGTCGGAACCGGGCAGCGTCAGGGCGGCCAGCTTGTCGGCCTGGGCGAACACTTCGGCGTACTGCATGGTGCCGGCGTAGGCGAACAGCAGGCCGATGCCCAGCACGAAGCCGAAGTCGCCGACGCGGTTGATCAGGAACGCCTTCATGTTGGCGAAGATCGCCGTCGGGCGCGTGTACCAGAAGCCGATCAGCAGGTAGGACACCAGGCCCACCGCCTCCCAGCCGAAGAACAGCTGCACCATGTTGTTCGACATCACCAGCATCAGCATGGAGAACGTGAACAGCGAGATGTACGAGAAGAAGCGCTGGTAGCCGGGATCGTCGGCCATGTAGCCGATGGTGTAGATGTGCACCATCAGCGACACGGAGGTGACCACGACCATCATCATGGCCGACAGCGGATCGATCAGGAAGCCGATTTCCAGCTTGGTCTGGCCGATCAGGCTCCAGGTGTAGACCGCGCCGTCGAAGCGCAGGCCGTTGAGCACGTCGTTCAGCACCACCACCGAACCGATGGTGGAGACGAGCACGCCCAGGATGGTGATCACGTGCGAAGCGCGGCGGCCGATGGGACGGCCCAGGAAGCCGGTGCCGAAGAGGCCCGCGAGAATCGCTCCGGCCAGCGGGGCCAGCGCGATGAGCAAGTAGAGATTGGGTGAGCTAGACATTTTCTTCCAATACCCCGTCAGCCCTTCAGGCGATCGAGTTCGTCAACGTTGATCGTGTTCAGGTTGCGGAACAGCAGCACCAGGATGGCCAGGCCGATCGCCGCTTCGGCGGCGGCCACGGTCAGGATGAAGAACACGAACACCTGGCCGGCGGTGTCGCCGAACCAGCTGGAGAACGCCACGAAGTTCATGTTGACGGCCAGCAGCACGAGCTCGATGGACATCAGCAGGATGATCAGGTTGCGGCGGTTCAGGAAGATGCCGAAGATCCCGATGGCGAACAGCACCGCCCCCAGGATCAGGTAATGGGCCAGCGTCAGCGTCATTTTTGTTCTCCTTGGGGCGCGGCGGCGGACGAGGCACCGATCTGCGACTGGGCGCGCTCGCTCTGGGGCTGCATGCTCACCAGGCGGAAACGGTCCTTGGCGCGCACGCGCACGGCGGCGACGGGGTCGTTGTACTTGACGTCGCGGCGGCGGCGCAGGGTCAGCGCGATGGCGGCGACCATGCCGACCAGCAGCAGCGCGGCGCCGACTTCAACGGCGTAGATGTACTGGGTGTACATGGCCTCGCCCAGCGCGCGGGCGTTGTTGTAGTCGCCGGCGACCGGGGCCTGCGGGCCCGCGCCGTACCAGGTCGAGCCCAGCACGAAGGACATCTCGAGCACCAGCACCAGGCCGATCACCAGCCCCAGGGGCAGGTAGGTCTTCATGCCCTGGCGCAGCGCATCCATGCGGATGTCCAGCATCATCACGACGAAGAGGAAGAGCACCATCACGGCGCCCACGTACACCAGCACCAGCAGCAGCGCGAGGAACTCGGCGCCGAGCAGCATCCACAGCATGGCCGCGTTGGCGAACGCCAGGATCAGGTGCAGGACGGCGGTGACCGGGCTGCGCGCGGTGATCACGCGGAAGGCCGCGATCACCAGCACGGCGGCCAGTATGTAAAACAGGACAGTGGTAAAAGTCATGGATCAGACCCTGGGCTTCAACGATAGGGAGCGTCTTCGGCCCGGCGTTGGGCGATTTCGGCTTCGTAGCGGTCGCCCACGGCGAGCAGCATGTCTTTGGTGAAATACAGGTCGCCGCGCTTTTCGCCGTGGTATTCGTGGATATGCGTTTCCACGATGGAGTCCACCGGGCAGCTTTCCTCACAGAAGCCGCAGAAAATGCACTTGGTGAGGTCGATGTCGTAGCGCGTGGTGCGGCGGGTGCCGTCGTCGCGCTGGTCCGACTCGATGGTGATCGCCAGGGCCGGGCACACGGCTTCGCACAGCTTGCACGCGATGCAGCGCTCTTCCCCGTTGGGGTAGCGGCGCAGCGCGTGCAGGCCACGGAAACGCGCCGACGCGGGCGTCTTTTCCTGGGGGTAGCGCAAGGTCACCTTGCGCTTGAAGAAATACTTGCCCGTCAGGCGCATGCCCTTGAGCAATTCGGTCAGCATCAGGCTGCCGAAGAAATCCTTGATCGCTTCCATATCCTGCCTCTGCCTGGCGGCTTAGCGCCAAATGTTCCAGGGCGTCTGCATCCAGATCGCCACCAAGACCAGCCACACGCCGGTCAGCGGGATGAAGATTTTCCAACCCAAACGCATGATCTGGTCGTAGCGGTAGCGCGGGAAAGTCGCGCGGAACCACACGAACAACGAGACCACGACGAACGTCTTGATACCCAGCCAGATCCAACCCGGAATCCAGGTCAGCGGCGCGATGTCGATCGGGGAGGCCCAGCCGCCCAGGAACATGATCGAGGCCATGCAGGACAGCAGGATCATGTTGGCGTATTCGCCCAGGAAGAACAGCGCGAACGCCATGCCCGAGTATTCGACCATGTGGCCGGCCACGATTTCGGATTCGCCTTCGACCACGTCGAACGGGTGGCGGTTGGTTTCGGCCACGGCCGAGATCACGTAGACCACGAACAGCGGCAACAGCGGCAGCCAGTTCCAGGACAGGAACGTCAGGCCCTTGTCGGCGAACCAGCCGCGGTTCTGCACGTGCACGATTTCCGACATGTTGAGGCTGCCCGAGACCAGCAGCACCGTCACCAGCACGAAGCCGATGGCCAGTTCGTACGACAGCATCTGCGCCGAGGCGCGCAGCGCGCCCAGGAACGCGTACTTGGAGTTCGACGCCCAGCCGGCGACGATCACGCCGTACACGCCGATGGACGTGATGGCCATGATGTACAGCAGGCCGGCGTTGACGTTGGCCAGCACCACGTCGGGACCGAACGGCACCACCGCCCAGGCGGCCAGGGCCGGCATCAGCGTGACCACCGGGGCCACGACGAACAGCACCTTGTTGGCCTGCGACGGAACCACCACTTCCTTGGTCAGCAGCTTGAACACGTCGGCGAACGGCTGCAGCAGCCCCTTGATGCCGACGCGGTTCGGACCCATGCGCACGTGCATGGCGCCGATCATCTTGCGTTCCCAGTACGTGAGGTAGGCCACGCACAGGATGATGGGCACAGCGATGATCACAATCTTGATGAGGGTCCAGAGGACCATCCAGACCGTCGGGCCCAGCAATGCCGTACCCTGGCTCTCAAGAACATTAAGCCATTCCATCAGGCACGCTCCACGCTGATTTGACCGAATGCGCCACCCAGGGCCGCGGTGTTTTCAAAGGCAGCCGAAATGCGCACGGCGCGGTCGGCCACGGCATCGTCCTGCACGGTTTCGAGTTCGACGGCGCCCTGCCCGCCCGACACGCGCACCTTGGCCCCGGCCGTCAGGCCCAGGCTGGTGAGCGTGCGGCCGTTCATGGCGGCGGCCGGCTTCTTCGAGGCCGGAGCCGCCTGCAGCGGCTCGGAACGGCGCACCATGGCGTCGCTGCGGTAGATCGGCACGTCGGCGACGCGCTCCAGGCCGGCTGCCGCCTGGCCCAGGCCCAGCGGCGCCTTGATGTCGTTGGACAGGCGGCCTTCGACGCCGCCGGCCAGCACGGCGTCGCGCACGGACTCGGAGGTCTCGTCGTCGAAGCCGGCCAGGTGCAGCACGTTGCCCAGCACCCGCAGGACCTTCCAGCCCGGACGGGTCTGGCCGAACGGCGCGACCGTGCCCTTGAAGCTCTGGGCCAGGCCTTGCGCGTTGACGAAGGTGCCCGAAGTTTCGGTGAAGGGCGAGACCGGCAGCATGACGTCGGCCCATTCGGCGGCGGCCGAACGGTAAGGCGTCAGGGCCACGGCGAACTGCGCGCCGCGCAGCGCGGCCAGCGCCTGCTGGCCGTTGTCGGCGTCGAGCAGCGGCTCGGCGTGCAGCACCACGTAGGCCTTGAGCGGCTCGGCCAGCATGGCGGCGGCGTTCTTGCCGCCCTTGCCCGGAATCGCGCCGGCCAGGTAGCCGCCGACGGTGTTGCCGCCGGAGGTCAGGAAGCCGAACTTGCCGCCGGCCAGGTCGGCCACGGCGCGGCCGTTGGCCGCCAGGGTCGAGGCCTGCGGGCTGGCCACGGCCAAGTTGCCCATCAGGACCGCGGTGTTGGAACCGGACGCCAGGCTGGCGGCGATGGCCTTCGCATTGTCGCCCGGGACGACCGAGGCGAACTCGGCCGGCACGGCCTGTTCCTTGGCCTGGGCCAGCGCGACGGCCACTTCGGCCAGCGCGCGCGCCAGTTCGGACGGGGCCACGGTGACGCGGGCGGCGACCGGCATCAGCGGATCGTCGGCGGCGCTGTCGAGCATCAGGATCTGCGTGCCGCGCTTGGCGGCCTGGCGCAGGCGCTGCGCCATCAGCGGGTGGTCCTTGCGCAGGAACGAGCCCACGACCAGGACGCGGTCCAGGTTGTCGAGTTCGGCGATCGGCATGCCCAGCCACGGCGCGCCCGTCAGGGCGGCGTCGAAGGCCGCGTCGGTCTGGCGCAGGCGGAAGTCGATGTTTTCCGAACCCAGCGCGCGGACCAGGCGGCCCAGCAGCGCGTATTCTTCGGTGGTGGCGTATTCCGAGGCCAGCGCGCCGATCTGGCCGGCGCCGAAGCTGTCGCGCACCCGCGACAGGCCCTGGGCCACGGCGGCCAGCGCGTCGGACCAGGAGGCTTCCTGCCACTTGCCGTCGGTGCCCTTGATCATCGGGGCCGACAGGCGGTCTTCGCTGTTCAGGCCTTCATACGAGAAGCGGTCGCGGTCGGAGATCCAGCATTCGTTGATGGCTTCGTCTTCGAACGGCACCACGCGCATGACGCGGTCGCCCTTGACCTGGATCACCAGGTTGGCGCCCAGGCTGTCGTGCGGGCTGACCGAACGGCGGCGCGCCAGCTCCCAGGTACGGGCGCTGTAGCGGAACGGCTTGGAGGTCAGCGCGCCCACCGGACAGATGTCGATCATGTTGCCGGAGAGCTCGGACTCGATCGAACGGCCGACGAAGGTCGTGATCTCGGAGTGCTCGCCGCGGTTGAGCATGCCCAGCTCCATGATGCCGGCGATTTCCTGGCCGAAGCGCACGCAGCGGGTGCAGTGGATGCAGCGGCTCATTTCCTCGGCGGAAACCAGCGGGCCCAGGTCCTTGTGGAAGACCACGCGCTTTTCCTCGTTGTAGCGCGAGGAGGAGGCGCCGTAGCCCACGGCCAGGTCCTGCAGCTGGCATTCGCCGCCCTGATCGCAGATCGGGCAGTCGAGCGGGTGATTGATGAGCAGGAATTCCATCACCGACTTCTGGGCGGCGCGCGCCTTTTCAGAGCAGGTGTGGACGACCATGCCGTTGGTTACGGGCGTGGCGCAGGCGGGCAGCGCCTTGGGCGCCTTTTCCACTTCAACCAGGCACATGCGGCAGTTGGCCGCGATGGACAGTTTCTTGTGGTAGCAGAAATGCGGCACGTAAAGCCCGATCTTCTGGGCGGCATGCATGACCATGCTGCCTTCGGGCACTTCGACCTTGTTGCCGTCGACGGTTAGTTCAACCATTGCTGTTCCTGAGACCTACAGATATTGCGGGACCACACAAGACTTGTGCTCGATGTGGTGCGCGAATTCGTCGCGAAAATGCTTGAGGAAGCCACGCACGGGCATGGCCGCGGCGTCGCCCAGGGCGCAGATGGTGCGGCCCATGATGTTGCCGGCCACGCTGTCGAGCAGGTCCAGGTCCTCCGGACGGCCCTGGCCGTTTTCGATGCGATGCACCATGCGGTAGAGCCAGCCGGTGCCTTCGCGGCACGGCGTGCACTGGCCGCAGCTTTCCTCGAAATAGAAATACGACAGGCGCATGAGCGACTTCACCATGCAGCGCGTCTCGTCCATGACGATCACCGCGCCCGAGCCCAGCATCGAGCCCGCCTTGGCGATGGAGTCATAGTCCATCGTGCATTCCATCATGATGTCGGCGGGCAGCACCGGGGCGCTGGAGCCGCCGGGAATCACGGCCTTGAGCTTCTTGCCGCCGCGCATGCCGCCGGCCAGTTCCAGCAGGGTCGAGAACGGGGTGCCCAGCGGGATCTCGTAGTTGCCGGGACGCTCGACGTCGCCGGTGATCGAGAACAGCTTGGTGCCGCCGTTGTTCGGCTTGCCGACTTCCAGGTAGGCCTGGCCGCCGTTGCGGATGATCCACGGCACCGCCGCGAACGTCTCGGTGTTGTTGATCGTGGTGGGCTTGCCGTACAGGCCGAAGCTGGCGGGGAACGGCGGCTTGAAGCGCGGCTGGCCCTTCTTGCCTTCCAGCGATTCCAGCAGCGCGGTTTCCTCGCCGCAGATGTAGGCGCCGTAGCCGTGGAACGCATGCAGCTGGAAGCTGAAATCCGAACCCAGGATCTTGTCGCCCAGGAAGCCGGCGGCGCGAGCCTCTTCCAGCGCTTCCTCGAAGCGCTCGTAGACTTCGAAGATTTCGCCGTGGATGTAGTTGTAGCCCGCGCTGATGCCCATGGCGTAGGCGGCGATGGCCATGCCTTCGATCACGATGTGCGGGTTGAATCGCAGGATGTCGCGATCCTTGAACGTGCCCGGCTCGCCTTCGTCGGAGTTGCACACCAGGTACTTCTGGCCGGGGAAGGCGCGCGGCATGAAGCTCCACTTCAGGCCGGTCGGGAAGCCCGCGCCGCCACGGCCGCGCAGGCCCGAGGCCTTGACTTCGGCGATCACGTCTTCCGGCTTCATGCCGGTGGTCAGGATCTTCTTGAGGGCTTCGTAGCCGCCGCGCTTGACGTAGTCGGCCAGGCGCCAGTTGGCGCCGTCGACGTCGGCCAGGATCTGCGGCTGGATGTGCCGGCCGTGCAGGCACATCGAGTTGGTCAGGTCGTTCAGCGGGTTGGGGTCCAGCCCCTGCGCAAACTGCTTGTACAGGTCGGGCGCGTTCATGCCGACTCTCCTTGCGCCTTGAGGGCCGCGACCAGCGCGTCCAGCTTCTCTTCGGTCATGCGCACGCACATATGCTTGTTGTTCACGATCAGCACCGGCGAATCGCCGCAAGCGCCCATGCACTCGCCTTCCACGAGCGTGAACTGGCCGTCGGCGGTGGTTTCTCGGTAGTCGACGCCCAGCTTGCGCTTGAGGTAGTCGCCGGCGCGTTCGCCGTCGCGCAAGGCACAGGGCAGGTTCGTGCAGACGGCGATCTTGTTCTTGCCGACGGGCTTGACGTCGAACATGTTGTAGAAAGTGGCGACTTCCTGGACCGCGATGGGCGGGACGCCGATGTAGTTGGCCACATCTTCGATGATTTCGGTAGCCAACCAGCCCTTCTCTTCTTGCGCGATGGCAAGCGAGGCCATGATGGCGGACTGCCGCTGGTCGGCCGGGAACTTGGCGAGTTCTCGGTCGATTTTCTGGTAGGCCTGTTCGGAAAGCAGCATAGTTTGAATCCGGGTTATGCGGGCGTGCTCGTGACTGTCTGGGCGGATCAGCGATCGATCTCGCCGAAAACGATGTCCTGCGTGCCAATGATGGTGACGGCGTCGGCGATCATGTGACCGCGAGACATTTCATCCAGCGATTGGAGGTGGGCAAAGCCCGGCGCCCGAATTTTCAGACGGTAGGGCTTGTTGGCGCCGTCGGACACCGCGTAGATGCCGAATTCGCCCTTGGGGTGTTCCACCGAGGCATACGCTTCACCGGGAGGAACGTGGAAGCCTTCAGTGAAGAGCTTGAAGTGGTGGATCAGCTCTTCCATGTTGGTCTTCATGGCGGTGCGCTTGGGCGGGGCGATCTTGTGGTTCTCGATCATGACCGGGCCCGGATTGTTGCGCAGCCATTCCACGCACTGGCGGATGATGCGGTTGCTTTCACGCATTTCGGCGACGCGGACCAGGTAGCGGTCGTAGCAATCGCCGTTGACACCCACCGGGATGTCGAAATCGACCAGGTCGTAGACCTCGTAGGGCTGCATCTTGCGCAGGTCCCAGGCCACGCCCGAACCGCGCAGCATCGGGCCGGTGAAGCCCAGCGCCTTGGCGCGCTCGGGATCGACCACGCCGATGCCGACCAGGCGCTGCTTCCAGATGCGGTTGTCGGTCAGCAGCGTTTCGTACTCGTCCACGCAACCGGGGAAGCGGTTGGTGAAGTCTTCGATGAAGTCCAGCAGCGAACCCGAACGCGCGTCGTTCATGGCGCGCAGTTCCTTGTCGCCGCGGTACTTGCTGGTGGCGCCGTACTGCGGCATGGAATCCGGCAGGTCGCGGTAGACGCCGCCCGGACGGTAGTAGGCCGCATGCATGCGCGCGCCCGAGACCGCTTCGTAGCAGTCCATCAGGTCTTCGCGCTCGCGGAAGGCGTACAGGAACACCGCCATGGCGCCCACGTCCAGGGCGTGCGAGCCCAGCGACATCAGGTGGTTCAGCAGGCGCGTGATTTCGTCGAACATCACGCGGATGTACTGGGCGCGCAGCGGCGCTTCGATGCCCAGCAGCTTCTCGATGGCCATGACGTAGGCGTGCTCGTTGCACATCATGGACACGTAGTCCAGGCGGTCCATGTAGGGCAGCGCCTGGATGTAGGTCTTGTGTTCGGCCAGTTTTTCGGTGGCGCGGTGCAGCAGGCCGATGTGCGGGTCGGCGCGCTGGATCACTTCGCCGTCGAGCTCGAGCACCAGGCGCAGCACGCCGTGGGCGGCCGGGTGCTGGGGACCGAAGTTGAGCGTGTAGTTCTTGATTTCTGCCATGATTTAACGCCCCAAGCCGTAGGAATCTTCGCGGACCACGCGCGGGGTGATCTCGCGCGGATCGATCGTGACCGGCTGGTAGATGACGCGGCGTTGTTCGGGGTCGTAGCGCATTTCGACGGTGCCGGACAACGGGAAGTCCTTGCGGAACGGGTGGCCGATGAAGCCGTAGTCGGTAAGGATGCGGCGCAGGTCCGGGTGGCCTTCGAAGACGATGCCGTACAGGTCGAAGGCTTCGCGCTCGAACCAGCCCACGCCCGGCCAGCACTCGATCAGCGAGGCGACCACCGGGAACTCGTCGTCCTCGGCCCACGTGCGCACCCGCAGGCGCCAGTTGTGCTCGATGGACAGCAGGTGCACGACGACGGCGAAGCGCGCGCGCTGGACCTTGGCGTTGGCTTCCTCGGGCATCTGGCGGGTGCCGTTGCCCCAGGTCAGGTAGTCGACGCCGCAGAGGTCGATACAGGTTTCAAAGCGCAGGCCGGCTTCGGTGCGCAGCTTGTTGCAGACCGAGAACCACTGCTGCGCGGGCACTTCGAGCGTCAGCTCGCCCAGCGCCTCGGTCAGCGCGATATCGGCGCCGAGGGTGGTCTGCAAATTGTTTTTCAGGGTTTCGAGCCTGGTCATCATCTTGTACGCTTAGGTGAACCGATACGCTGGTTTCGCGAGGCCGGCGGCGGGTTGCCGCCCGGCGGGCGAAGGCTCAGCGCGCAATCGTGTTGGTCAGGCGGATCTTGTTCTGCATTTGCAGCAAGCCGTAGACCAGCGCCTCGGCCGTAGGCGGACAGCCCGGCACGTAGACGTCTACCGGTACGATGCGATCGCAGCCACGGACCACCGAATACGAATAGTGGTAGTAGCCGCCGCCGTTGGCACAGGAGCCCATCGAGACCACCCAGCGCGGCTCGGGCATCTGGTCGTAGACCTTGCGCAGCGCCGGCGCCATCTTGTTGCACAGCGTGCCGGCCACGATCATGAGATCGGACTGGCGCGGGCTGGGCCGGAAAATGATGCCGAACTGGTCCAGGTCGTAGCGGGCCGCGCCCGCGTGCATCATCTCAACCGCGCAGCAGGCCAGACCGAAGGTCATGGGCCACATGGAGCCGGTCTTCGCCCAGTTAAGGAACTTGTCGGCGCTGGTTGTGATGAACCCTTGCTTGAGAATGCCGTCTATAGCCATATTCGTCTCTGATAGCGTGCTGTACAGGAAGCCCGGGGCTTATTCCCAGTCCAGCGCGCCCTTTTTCCATTCATAGATGAAGCCGACGGTGAGCACGGCCAGGAAGACCATGACCGTCCAGAATCCGACGAGCCCGACCGTGCCCTGGGCGATGGCCCACGGGAACAGGAACGCGATTTCGAGGTCGAAAAGAATGAACAGGATCGCCACCAGGTAGTAGCGCACGTCAAACTTCATGCGGGCGTCTTCAAAAGCTTCGAAGCCGCACTCGTACGGCGAAAGCTTTTCGGCGTACGGACGCCGCGGACCAAGGAGGGAGCCGGCCGTCAGCAGCGCGAACCCGATGAGGGTGGCCACTACGATAAACAGCAGGACGGGGAAATACTGTTGCAGGTTCATTCAGGCGTCCGTCAAATGCGCAAACCTTAGGATTGTAGCATTCGCGGGGTTACTTCTGGCTGAACTCTGTAGCCTGAACAGCGGGTGAAAGACTGCATTTCTTCACCGGAACAATCGCGGCTTGCGCAGCGACCGGACAAGCTTACTACACGCGCTTTGCGCGCCGTCGACCAGGCGGCGAAAAACAACGCCGGAACGAAAAAAAACCACTCCGGAGAGTGGTTTTCGTACGAACGGGCCGAAGCCCGTTCGCGCACTTTTTCAAATCCAGGCAGGGCTTGCGCCCTGCGTTGGATTAGAAGCGGTGACGGATACCGACGCCGACGGCGGTCGACTTGACGTCGTCGATGAAGGCGTAGTTCTTGGCGTACGAACCGTAGGCGTACAGGTTGGTGCGCTTGGACAGGTCGTAGGTGTAGCCCAGCGAGAAGACGTTCATCGTCTCGTCAGCACCCGGAGCCGTGTTCAGGCGATCGTTCGACGGATCAACCATCTGCCACGAACCGAACAGCTTCGAAGCGCCGCCGATGGGGGCCGACAGGCCGACCATGTACGAGTTGGCCTTGAAGCCGTCAGCGAAGATGTTGTTGCCGAAGTTGATGTTGCCAGCGGGGCCGGACACGCCTTGGCCGCCGAACCAGCCGTCGGTCGTGCGGGCATAGGCCAGCGACAGCTTCACAACTTCGAAGTCGTACGAAGCGCCCAGGGCGTACATACGCGGGGTGGCGTCAACTTCCGGCTGCGTCAGGTTGTTCGAGGCGTTCAGCTGGTCGTACGAGAAAGCGATGTTCAGCGGACCGTTGACATAGCGCAGACCGGTGGTGATCGCGCGGGTGTTGTCGGCGGTGCGCCAGCCGCTTTGGCGAGCGTTGTTGTCGTCAGCGTTGAACGAGTAGCCGACGCCGAACTGGAAGCCGCTGAACGACGGGGTTTGGTACAGGACCATGTTGTCGTAGCGGACGGTGTTGGCAGCGCTCAGGGCGACACCGATGTTAGCTTGGCCGAAACCAGCGCCGAACGGGTCGATCGAGCCGAAGTACTTCGACGAGATGTTGGTCTGACGGCCGAAGTCCAGTTGACCCCAGCTGTCGGAGGCCAGACCGATCGTGGCTTGACGACCGAACAGGCGACCGTTCTGAGCCGAGTTGCCGTTACCCGAGTTGAAGCCCGATTCCAGTTGGAAAACAGCGCGCAGGCCGTCACCCAGATCTTCCGAACCACGCAGACCCCAGCGCGAACCGTTCTGCACGCCGTTGATCATGCCGACGCGGCTGCCGTCGAAGCCGTTGCCCTTGACCTTGTTGTAACCGATACCCGTGTCGATGATGCCGTACAGGGTGACAGACGTTTCTGCCTGGGCGACACCGGCAAAACCGGCGAGCAGGGCGGCAGCGAGCAGAGTCTTTTTCATTTAAGAAATCTCCGTTGATTTGAGTGACAAGAGCAGCAATCCAGCAAACCAGCCTGCCGCCCCCCTAACTCCGCGAAGGGAAGTTGACGCTATTGCATCAAAAATCAGGGGGGCTGGCTACGGCCGGCATCAGAAAAGTGCAGGTTTGCGACAGGCTTGTTGGGATATTGCAACATCACGGCAAGGCCTGGCCGATCGGCCTAGGGCTAACCCTGATGAAACTGACCAAGCCCCTATTCATGCGACTTTCAGCCCTGCCCCTAATTTTTTGAGGCATTTCGGAGCCCTGTTTTTGGCGCGAGCTACGTTGCCGCGCGGCCGCGATCCGGCGCGGCCGGCCGGCACGAACCTTTCAGCCGCGATCGGTTTGGCGGCTGCAATCCATATGCCGATCCGTTTCCGTCTCCCGGCTTTCAATAACATTGTTATCAATAAAAATCGCCGCTATGATCGAACGCATCGACAACCGGTTCCCGCGCCATGCCCTCCACTTCCCCCCGCAGCGGCCGTAGCGAAAGCCTGAACGCGCTGCGCCGCCAGCTCATCCTCGACGCCGCCCAGCGCGTGTTCGAACGCGACGGGCTGGAGAAGACCACGATCCGCGCCATCGCCAACGAGGCCGGCTGCACCACCGGCGCCATCTACCCCTGGTTCGCGGGCAAGGAAACCATTTACGGCGCGCTGCTGGAAGCCTCGCTGCAGCGCCTGCACGCCCACCTGAGCGAAGCCGCGGCCACGGGCGAGGCGCGCACGGCCGCGCGCCGGGCGATCCACGCCTTCTATGGCTACTACGCCGAGCGCCGCACCGATTTCTCCCTGGGCATGTACCTGTTCCAGGGCCTGGGCCCGCGCGGACTGGGCCGCGAGATGGACGAACGCCTCAACGCCCGGCTGCGGCAATGCGTGGACCTGCTGGGCCTGGCCCTGGCCCGCACCAAGTCCTGGGACGCCGCCGTGGTCGAGGTCGAACAGATGAATCTCTTCACTTACCTGATGGGCCTGCTCCTGCTGCAGCACACCCACCGCCTGAAATCCCTGGGCCAGCGCGCCGACGCGCTGCTGGACAGCTATTGCAACGCCCTGGAGCAACGATGACCGCAACCGACCTGGACACCCGCGCCGAGGCCCCGCTCATCAGCCTGGCCGACTTCCACATCCTGCTGGCCGACCAGCATCCGTTCTCCATGCTGCTCGGCATCGACGTGATCAGCATCGGCTACGGCACCGCGCGCGCCGTGCTGCCGGCGCGCGACGCCCACCAGCGGCTGGGCGGCATCGTGGCCGGTCCCATGCTGATGGGCCTGGCCGACCTGACCATGTATGCGGCGGTGGTGGGCGCCACCGGGCAGGCGCACGCCGTCACCGCCAGCCTGACCATCAATTTCCTGCGCAAGAGTCCCGCCGGCGCGATCTACGCCGACGCCCGCCTGCTCAAGGTCGGGCGGCTGTCGGCCGGCGAAGTGATACTGACGGGCGAAGGCTCGGACGAGCCCCTGGCCCATATCGTCAGCACCTGGTCGGTGCCCAGGCCATGAACCCGCCCGCCAGCCTGCGCGTCAGCATCGTCGGCATGGGCAGGACCGGCACGCGGGCCGCGCGCCGCCTGCTGGCGGCCGAACCGGACATCGCGCTGACCCTCTACGACATCGAGCCCGACCGCTGCGAGGATTTCCGCGGCAGCGCCACGCTGGCCACCTCCGCGCGCGAGGCCCTGGCCGAGTCCGACACCATCGTGCTGGCCCTGCCGCGCGAGCGCGAGATCGACCGCACCCTGGAACGTTTCAGCGACGGCCACGTCACCGCGCCGGTGGCCGGCAAGCTGATCGTGGACCTGGAGCCGCCCTCGGCCGAACGCGCGCGCCGGCTGGACCAGGCGATCGTGGAGGCCGGCGGGCGCTATATCTGCGCGCCGCTGCCCGGCGCCGCGGCCCCCGGCAGCGCCGAGGCCCGCCTGCTGCTGGCGCTGGCGTTCAGCGCCAGCGCTGCGCCGCCGCCACGCACAGCGCCAGCCAGCCGAAGCTGACCGCGAAGCCGGCGAATACGTCGCTGGCGAAATGGACCTGCAGCAGGATGCGGCTGAGCCCCACCGCCATGACCAGCGCCGCCATGATCGCGACCGCCGGCAGCCGCCAGGCCGGCGGCGCCAGCCGCCACACCAGGTAGCAGGCCGTGCCGTAGACCGCCATCGCCGCCGAGGCGTGGCCGCTGGGGAAGCTCCAGCCCGACACGTTGATGTAGCCGTAGCCGTGCTCGGGGCGCACGCGCTCGAAGCTGTGCTTGAGCATCCAGTTGAGCGCGCCGCCCGCGGCGGTGGCGACCGCGCAGAACAGGGCCAGCCGCCACTGCCGGTTCCACAGCAGGCCCAGCGTCATCAACACGCTCACCACCGTCAGGAAATTCCGGTCGCCCAGGTAGGTGAACCAGGACAGCAGCCAAAGCAGCCACATCGACATGGACAAGCTCAGGGCGCCGGCCAGCGCCTCGTCGAACGCCACCACGGCGCCCTGCTGCCCGACCGCGTAGGCGAAGACCAGGAACAGGGCGAACGAAGCGCCGGCGGCCGCCGCGAAACACGGCGCGCGGCCGCGGCACGGCAGCTGCTGCCAGCCGCGCGCGGCCAGCATCGCCGCCGCGCCGCTCAGAAGCGGCAGCGCGATGAACAATAGCAAGGCATGGGACGCGACCCACGCCGCATAGACGTTGGTCATTTGCAAGCGTCCATGAGGAAATTCACGCCGCCGGCCACGCTACAGCGCGACCAGCGTCTTGTCGACCGGTGCGAAAGCATGGGTCCCGGCGGCGTAGTCCCAACGCTCGACCCGGCAGCCGCCGTCAGCGTCGCGCTCGATCACGTTCACGGAATTGGGAATGCTGCCGCGCACGCGGTGCGAGCAGGCGGTGCCGGCCTGCACGATCCAGCCCCCGCCCCCGGCCTCGGGGCGCAGCGGCAGCACATAAGGCAGATGGATGTGGCCGCCCAGCACCAGGTCCACCCCGGCCTCGCCCCAGGCCTGCAGCGCGCGCTCGCGCCCGATCAGCAGGTTGGACAGGTCGGACTCGACCTTGGCGCGCACCGGATGGTGCGCCACCACCACCCGCAGCTGGCCCGGCCGGGCCTGGCGCAGGCGCTGGGCCACGCGGGCGATCTGGCCGCCGGAGATTTCGCCGTCCTTGTGGCGGCGCGGGCGCGTCGTGTTCAGGCCGATGGCCAGCAGGCCGTCGCTTTCGTAGACCGGTTCGAGCACCGCGCCCAGGGCGCGCTTGTAGTTGCCGTAGGGGTTGAGCGCGCGCGCCAACACGTTGAAAAGCGGGATGTCATGGTTGCCCGGCACGGCCAGCACCGGCAGCGACAGGCGCTCGATGAACTTGCGGGCGGCGGCGAACTGGCCGCGCCGCGCGCGCTGCGTGATGTCGCCGCTCAGCACCACCAGGTCGGGCGCAAGGCTGCGGGCCAGGTCCAGCACGGCCTCGACGACCGGCTTGCGTTCAGTGCCGAAGTGCGTATCGGAAAGATGCAGGATGCGCGTCATGAACGGTCCAGGTATTGCGGGTCCGTGGGCACCACCAGCGGCAGCCGCTCGGGGGCCACCTTGAATTCCAGCGGCGTGTCCATCCAGAAGATCTCGCCGTCCATCGCCACCTTGACCCGCCGCCGTCCGCGCACGCCCACCGACAGCCGGTCGAAGGCGAAGTTGACGACGTGCTCGGCGTCGCCCAGCCGGCTGGCCAGGCCGCGCAGCAGCAGGCCGTACAGCGCCAGAGTGCCGACCGGCCGCGCCGCCATGGCGATCAGGCGTCCGCGTTCGAGTTCCTCGGCCGGAATCCCGATGTGTTCGAGCTGCAGCGGATTGTTGCCGACCACCAGGGTGGGAGAGCGCAGGCTGCGCGCCTTGCCCTCGTAGTCCAGCGTCAGGCTCAGCTGGCGCGGCGCGCGCAGCAGCGTGACCATGCCGGACCACAGGGCCACCAGCCGGCTGCGGCCGTACTTCTGCTTGTAGGCTTCGCGGTCTTCGAGCAGTTGCGGATACAGGCCCAGGCTGGCGTTGACCAGGAACAGCCGGCCGTTGAGCAGGCCGACCTGCACCGGCTGGATCCGGCCTTGCAGGAACCCGCGCAGCGCCGTTTCCGTATCCTGGGAAATGCCGTAGCTGCGGCCGAAGTAATTGAAGGTGCCCTGGGGCAGGATGCCGAAGGGCACGCCCTGGCCCAGCACGACGCCGGCCACGGCGCTGAGCGTGCCGTCGCCGCCGGCGGCGATCACCACGCCCTGCTCCTGCCGGGCGCGCCGCAGCGCCTCGCGGGCCTGTTCGGTCAAACGGGACGGGTCCTGCACGGGCATCAGTTCGTAGCGCCGTCCGGCCGCATCGAGCATGCCGCGGATGGTGTCCTGCAGCGCTTGCGCGTCGCCGCGCCCCGATCCGGTATTGAGGACGATGAAGAGCGGCTCTTGTCCCGTCAGGGACCGGGCCCCCGCCGCGGGGCTCTGCTGGGATGGCGTCATGGGTAAAACATACCCCATGCCGGCGACGCGCCGCAACAAAGCCCCTGGCCGATCAGCGGCCGATCGCGTAGGCCTGCATGAGGCGCGGCGTGGCGGCCGCGTGCAGCAGGCCGTCGGCGTCGCGCGAGGCGGCGGTCAGGCGCCCCACCGACCATTGCGGCACCTCTTCGATCCGGTGGCCGCGCTGGCGCAGCGCCTCGATCACCTCGGCGCCGAAACCGGCCTCCAGCGCCAGGTGCCCCGGCTTGCGGTCGCGCGGATAGAAGGAAGTGGGGAAATGCATGGTGTGCGACATGGGCAGGTCGATCGCTTCCTGCAGGTTCAGCCCGTGGTGGACGTGGCGCAGGAAGAACAGCAGCTGCCATTGCTCCTGCTGGTCGCCGCCGGGCGTGCCGAAGGCCAGGTAAGGCTTGCCTTCGCGCAGCGCCAGCGAGGGCGTGAGCGTGGTGCGCGGCCGCTTGCCCGGGGCCAGCGTGCCCGGCAGCCCCTCTTCCAGCCAGAACATCTGGGCGCGCGTGTTCAGGCCGAAGCCCAGTTCGGGAATGACCGGCGAGGACTGGAACCAGCCGCCCGACGGCGTGGCCGAGATCATGTTGCCCCAGCGGTCGATCACGTCCACGTGCGTGGTGTCGCCACGCCTGGCCGAGGCGCGCATGTCGGCCAGCGTGGGCTCGTTGGTGGCGCTGCCGGGCGCCGTGACCGGCGACAGGCGCGCGAGCGTCTCCATGACGCGCGCCACCTGCGCCTCGTAGCCGGGCACGATGCCGGGCAGCAGTTCGTGCGAGGCCGCGGCGCCGATCAGCGCGCGGCGTTCGTCGTTGTAGGCGTCCGACAGCAGATGCGCCAGCGGCACGTCGACGAATGCCGGATCGCCGTAATACGCCTCGCGGTCGGCGAAGGCCAGCTTCATGGCCTCGGTCAGCCGGTGCACGAACTCGGCGCTGTTCGGCCCGGCGGCCCCCAGATCCATGTGCTTGAGCAGCGCCAGGGTCTGCAGGAACACCGGCCCCTGGCTCCAGGCGCCGGCCTTGGCCACGGTATAGCCGTGGTAATCGTAGGTGACCGGCGTGTCGTAGCCGGCCGACCAGCCCGCCAGGTCGTCGGCCGTGATGACGCCGCGATGCGGCACGCCGCTCTCATCCATGACCTCGTTGCCGCGCGCGTAGCGGTCGATCGCCTCGGCCACGAAGCCGCGGTAGAACGCGTCGCGCGCCGCCTCGATCTGCCGGTCGCGGTCTCCGCCCGCGCTTTCGGCCTGCTGCAGCACCCGGGTCCAGGTGCGGGCCAGCGCCGGGTTGCGGAACAGCTTGCGGGCCTGCGGCACCTGGCCGCCCGGCACGTAGACCTGGGCCGTGGTCGGCCAGTGGGTCTCGAAAAAGTCCTTGAGCCCGGCGATGGTGTTGGAGATGCGCGGCATCAGCGCGTGGCCGTGCTCGGCGTAATAAATGGCCGGTTCCAGCACGTCGCGCACGCGCATGGTGCCGTGGTCCCGCAGCAGCTGCATCCAGGCGTCGAACGCGCCCGGAATGACCGTGGCCAGCAGGCCGTTGCCGGGAATCAGCGCCAGGCCTTCGGCGCGGTAGCGCTCCAGCGTGGCCGCCGCCGGCGTGGCGCCCTGCCCGCACAGCACCTCGACGCGGCCGGTGCGGGCCGAATAGAACACGGCGGGCACTTCGCCGGCCGGCCCCACCAGGTGGGGCTCGACCACCTGCAGCACGAAGGCCGAGGCGACGCAGGCGTCGAACGCATTGCCGCCGCGTTCCAGCAGCGACATGCCGGCCGCGCTGGCCAGCCAGTGCGTAGACGTGACGACACCGAAGGTGCCGAGGATTTCCGGACGCGTGGTGAACATGGGGGCACCTGGGCTGATTTACTTTTTGGCGAGGCTCACGCCCTTCAGGCGGATCAGGCCATCGGGATACGGCACGAAGCCATCGAGCTTCTTCTGCACGCCGAAGGTCCACGGCAGGTAGAAGAGGTAGACGATGGGACGCTGGTCCTGCATGGCGGCCAGCACCTGGTCGTACAGGGCGCGGCGCTTGGCCTCGTCGGATTCGGCGCGGGCGTCGTTGAGCAGCTTGTCCACGGCGGGATCGCAGAACTTGCCGTCGTTCAGGTTGCCCTTGCAGCTCACGTACTGATGGATGTTGCCGCTGGGATCGACCCGGCCGGACCAGCCGCTCTGGCCCACTTCGAAGTCGCCGCGCGCCAGCGAAGACTGCAGCGACGCGAATTCCACCGGGCGCAGCGTGATATCGAAACCCGCTTCGGCGCCCATGGCCTGCACCAGCTCGAACACCTGCTGCATGGTGGTGTTGTTGCCGTAGGTGATCTCGAACTTGACGCGGTCGTAGCCGGCCTGCTTGAGCAGCGCCTGGGCCTTCTGCGGGTCGCGGCCCTTGTGCTCGGACGCCTTGTCGTAGGCGAAGCTGGCCGGCGGGAACGGCTGATAGGCGGGCTGGAACATGCCTTCGCCGACCACCTGGTTGAGCACGTCGCGGTCGATCGCGAGGTCCAGCGCCTGGCGCACGCGCTTGTCCTTGGCCAGCGGGTTGTCGGCGCGCGCGCCGTTGCCCAGGTTGACCGAGATCGCCTGGAAGCCCAGGCCGGTGACCGGCGCGAGCCGCAGGTTCTTGTCGTCCTTCACCGCCTTGGCGTCGCTGGGCGCGACGCGCTCGATGATGTCCAGGTCGCCGGCGCGCAGGTTGTTCAGGCGCACCGTGGTGTCGGGAATCGGCGTGTAGACCAGGCGGTCGAAGTGATAGTTGGCCGCGTCCCAGTGCTTGGGAAATTTCTCCAGCACGATGCGGTCGTTCTGCACGCGCTCCTTGAACTGGTACGGACCGGAGCACACCGGCTTGCCGCCCGGGTCCTTGTCGAAGCTGGCCGGCGACATCATCATGCCGGCGCGGTCCGACAGCTGCGACAACAGCGACGCGTCGGGCTCGGACAGCTTGAGCACCACGGTCCCGGCGTCCGGCGCCTCGACGCTGGCGACCGTGGCCAGCTCGCTCTTGCGGTTGCTGTCGGGCTGGGTGCGGGCGCGGTCCAGGTTGGCCTTGACCGCGGCGGCGTCTATCGGCGTGCCGTCATGGAACACGGCGTCCGTGCGCAGCTTGAAGGTCAGGGTCTTGCCGTCGTCGGCCACCGTCCAGGACTGCGCGAGCTGCGGCACGATCTTCAGGTCCGGCGTGATGTCCACCAGCTTGTCGCACAGCGAGGCGAACACGATGCGGCCGACGAAGGTGCGGGCGCGCACCGGATCGAGCACGTCCGGGTCGTCCTGCAGGCCGATACGCAGGGTGGACTGGGCCTGGGCCCATCCGCTGGCCAGCATTCCGGCCATGGCCATGGCGAGGCAAAGTTTACGCATGCTTGTCTCCGTCTATATAGGGTTCGATTCTGCGCCAGGCGCGCGGGGATTGTATAGAGCGGCGGACGCCCCTCACGCCCGGGGCGCCGGCGGCGGCCGCCATGCGGACGCTTCAGGGAATCCGGCAGGGCGCGGCGAAGTCCACGCAGGCCTGGACCTGCTCGCGCAGGCTGGCCACCAGCGGACGCGCGTCGTCGCGCCGGTATTGAAACGCGTAGGGCAAGGCCGCCAGCGCCGGCTCGCAGTCCAGCACGCGCAGGCTGCCTTCGTCCTGCAGCTTGCGGGCCCAATGGCTGGGCAGCAGCCCCACGCCGGTGCCTTCGATCAGCAGGCCGACCACCGCCCCCCAGTTGTTGCAGCACAGGCGTTCGCCGCCGGCGTCGCGGCCGGCGAGCCAGTCGTCGATGATGCGCGTGGTGCCGGCCCCGGCCGGCAGCGTGACCAGCGGCAGGCGCGCCAGCAGTTCGGGCGACATGCGCGTGGCGCCGTCGAGCGCGGCCGGCGCCGCGGTCCAGCAGAACTCGGCCTGGCCGATGGGCGCGGAGGCGATGCCGGGCCGCGACGAACGGCCGGCGATCACGGCGAAATCCAGTTCGCCGTCGGCCACGCGCTGCTCCAGCACCTGGCCGATGTCCACATAGGGTTCGAGCACCAGCTCCGGGTAGGCGCTGCGCACGCCCCGGATCAGGCGCGGCAGCCAGGTCAGCGCGCTCAGTTCGCCCACGCCGAAGCGGCAGCGTCCGCGCAGGCCCGGGCTTTGCGCCAGCGAGGCGCGCACCCGCTCGGCCGCGACCAGCAGTTCGCCGGCCTGCGGCAACAGGCGCTGGCCGGCGTCGGTCAGCACCGCCTTGTGGCCGCTGCGGTCGAACAGCGGCTGGCCCAGCGCCTGTTCGAGTTCGGCGATACGCTTGGACAGCGACGACACCGACAGATGCAGGCGCTCGGCCGCCACGGCGAAACTTGCGCAGGTGGCGGCCCAGTAGAAGGCTTCGAGTTGCTTGAGGGTCATGCCCGGATTGTAGAGGCGCGCAGCGCCCGGGCGACCCGTGGAATCACGCGGTTTTGGGCGTCAGCAGGTGCGCGGAGAACCGGAGGGTGTCGATGGCGGCGCGGAGCATGCGCTCGACGCGCGGCCACATATCGCCCTTGAGGCGATCGGACCAACAGATGCTGTCGAACACCCCGTCGACCAGGGCGTGCAGGTACAGATTGGACAGGCGCACATCCAGCGCGCGCGGCAGGTCCTCGCGCCTGACGGCGGCGCGCAGCAGTTTCTCCGAGGTGCGCAGCGCATGGCGCTCCCACAGGTCGCGGCGGCGCAGCAGCGGCGCGTTCTCGTCGCTGCGCTCGCATTTCAGGTACAGGATTTCCAGCACGCGCTGCACCGATCCTTCCTGCGCGTAGATCTGGATGTACTGCCGCATGGAGGCGTAAAGCGATTCCAGGGCCTCGCCCTCGGTCGACACCTGGGTGAGCGGCGCCGCCTCGCCGAGCGCGCGGTCGCACATGGCGATACAGACGTCGATCTTGTTCTTGTAGTGGCCGTAGACGGCGCCCCGGGACACGCCCGCGTGGTCGGCAATGTCGCTCATGGTGGTGGCGGCCACCCCTTTGGACAGGAACACGTGCTCGGCCGCATCCAGGATGCGGTCGCGGGTGCGTTGGGACTCTTCTTTCGTCTTGCGGGCCATGCGGGGACCTCCTTCTCAAAAAACGGGGTGCAAAAAAAAGGCGGCCTCGAAGCCGCCTTTTTGGACACTGTGAACATGTGTGAAGCGAAGAGCATACTTCCGAACAAAATAATTAATCAAGCGTGACGGATTAAATGATAGACTCGCTTCCCCACCCGGGAAAGTTGGCGCCTTTCCCCACGTAAGCCCCGCCGCGGGCCCATCAAGACAATTTCAAAAATGAAGCAAAAAGTCTCCCTACGCACGCTCGCCCTATCTTCCGTATTAATTCTTATTACCGGGTGCTCGAAGCCCGAAACCCCGCAAGCCGCCGACGCCCCGGCCGAGATCGGCGTCATCGTCGCCCGGGCCACGC
>NZ_LWKV01000003.1:0-456305 GCF_003267925.1 Achromobacter sp. HZ01 | reverse complement strand
CCGCTGACGGTGGTGCAGCAGATCGACCCCATCTACGTGAACTTCGCGCAGCCGGCCGCCGAGGTGATGCAGCTGCAGAAGCAGATCCGCGCGGGCGCGCTGGAGGGCGTGGCGCCGGAACAGGTGCGGGTGCGGCTGCTGCTGCCCGACGGCACCGAGTACGGCCGCGGCGGCGCGCTGTCCTTCGCCGACCTGGCGGTGGACCCGGGCACGGACAACGTCACGATGCGGGCCGTGTTCGAAAACCCGAACCGCGAACTGCTGCCCGGCATGTACGTGCGGGTGCGGCTGGAACAGGCGATCAACCGCGACACCTACCTGGTGCCGCGCAACGCCCTGCTGCGCAACGCCGACGGCGCGCACGTGCTGGCCGCCGGGCCGGACGGGGAACTGCAGAAAATCGCCGTCACCGCGCAGCGGCTGCAAGGCCCGAACTGGGTCGTCACGCAGGGACTGGCGGGCGGCGAGCGCATCGTCGTCGAGAACGCCGCGCAACTGGCGGCGGGACAGAAAATCAAGCCGGTGGAACGGGCAGCCGCGCCCGCATCCGGCCACCAAGGATAAACCGCAATGGCGCGTTTTTTCATCGATCGCCCCGTCTTCGCCTGGGTGATCTCGCTGCTCATCGTGCTGGTCGGCATCCTGTCGATCCGCGCGCTGCCGGTGGCGCAATATCCCGACATCGCACCGCCGGTGGTCAACGTCGGCGCAAGCTATCCCGGCGCCTCGGCCAAGGTGGTCGAAGAGGCCGTCACCGCCATCATCGAACGCGAGATGAACGGCGCCCCGGGGCTGATGTACACCTCGTCCAGCAGCGACTCGACGGGCTGGGCCAGCATCAACCTGACCTTCAAGCAGGGCACCAATCCGGACCTGGCGGCCGTGGAAGTGCAGAACCGCCTGAAGGCGGTGGAGCCGCGCCTGCCCGAATCCGTGCGCCGCGACGGCGTGCGCGTGGAGAAGGCGGCCGACAACATCCAGCTGGTGGTGTCGCTGAAGTCGGACGGCAGCCTGGACGACATGCAGCTTGGCGAGCTGGCCGCTTCCAACGTGCTGCAGGCGCTGCGCCGCGTGGAAGGCGTGGGCAAGGTGCAGGCCTTCGGCGCGGAGGCCGCCATGCGCATCTGGCCGGACCCGGCCAAGCTGACGGCCATGTCCCTGACGCCGGGCGACATCGTCTCGGCCCTGCGCAGCCACAACGCGCGCGTCACCATCGGCGAGCTGGGCAACCAGGCCGTGCCCAAGGACGCGCCGCTGAACGCCAGCATCGTCGCCGGCGAATCCCTGCGCACGCCCGAGCAGTTCGGCAACATTCCGCTGCGCGCGCAGCCGGACGGCGCCACCCTGCGCCTGAAGGACGTGGCCCGGGTGGAGCTGGGCGGCACCGACTATATGTACCTGTCGCGCGTGAACGGCATGACGGGCACCGGCCTGGGCATCAAGCTGGCCCCGGGCTCGAACGCCGTGGACACCACCCGGCGCATCCGCGCGACCATGGAGGAGCTGGCCCAGTACTTCCCGCCGGGCGTGACCTGGGACATTCCCTACGAGACTTCCACCTTCGTCGAGATCTCCATCAGCAAGGTGCTGATGACCCTGCTGGAAGCCGTGGCGCTGGTGTTCTGCGTGATGTACCTGTTCATGCAGAACCTGCGCGCCACGCTGATCCCGACGCTGGTCGTGCCGGTGGCGCTGCTGGGCACCCTGGGCGTGATGCTGGGGCTGGGCTATTCCATCAACGTGCTGACAATGTTCGGCATGGTGCTGGCCATCGGCATCCTGGTGGACGACGCCATCGTGGTGGTGGAAAACGTCGAGCGCATCATGGCCGAAGAGGGACTGCCGCCGCGCGCGGCCACGGTGAAGGCCATGGGCCAGATCAGCGGCGCCATCGTGGGCATCACGGTGGTACTGGTGTCGGTGTTCGTGCCCATGGCGTTCTTCGACGGCGCGGTGGGCAATATCTACCGCCAGTTCGCCGTGACGCTGGCCGTTTCGATCGCCTTCTCGGCGTTCCTGGCCCTGTCGCTGACGCCGGCGCTGTGCGCCAGCCTGCTCAAGCCCATCGCCGCCGGCCATCACGACAAGCGCGGCTTCTTCGGCTGGTTCAACCGGGCCTTCGCGCGCCTGACCGCGCGCTACACGGCGCGGGTGTCCGGCGTGCTGGCGCGCCCCGTGCGCTTCGGCCTGGCCTACCTGGCGGTGATCGCCGCGGCGGCGCTGCTGTTCGCGCGACTGCCCTCCTCCTTCCTGCCGGACGAGGACCAGGGCAGCTTCATGGCCATGGTCATCCTGCCCCAGGGGTCGCCGCAGGCCGAAACCATGGCGATGGTGAAAGAGGTCGAGCGCTACATGATGGAGAACGAACCCGTCGAGTACGTGTATTCGGTCAACGGTTTCAGCAACTACGGCAGCGGGCCCAACTCGGCCATGTTCTTCGTCACGCTGAAGGACTGGAAGGAGCGCGGCGCCGCCGACCTGCACGTGAACGCCGTGGTGGACCGCATCAACGACGCCTTCGCCGACCGCAAGAACGTCATGGTGCATGCGCTGAACGCCCCGCCGCTGCCGGACCTGGGCTCCACGTCGGGATTCGACTTCCGCCTGCAGGACCGCGGCGGCCTGGGCTACGAGGCGCTGACCCGGGCCCGCCGGCAGTTGCTGGCGGCCGCGTCCGAGCATCCCGCGCTCGCGGAGGTCGTCTTCGCCGGCCAGGAAGAGGCGCCGCAGCTGGAGCTGCGCATCGACCGCGACAAGGCCCAGGCCATGGGCGTGCCGATGGACGAGATCAACACCGCGCTGGCGGTGATGTACGGGTCGGACTACATCGGCGACTTCATGCTCAACGGCCAGGTGCGGCGCGTGACCGTGCAGGCCGACGGCAGGAGCCGCGTCGACATGGACGACGTGTCGCGCCTGCACGTGCGCAACGTGCAGGGCCAGATGGTGCCCCTGTCGGCCTTCGCCACGCTGAAATGGTCGATGGGACCGCCGCAGCTAGAGCGCTACAACGGCTTTCCTTCCTTCACCATCAACGGCGCTGCCGCGCCCGGGCACAGCAGCGGCGAGGCCATGCGCGCCATGGAGGCGCTGGCGGCCGAGCTGCCGCGCGGCATCGGCTTCGACTGGTCGGGACAGTCGTATGAAGAAAGGCTGTCCGGCAACCAGGCGCCCATGCTGTTCGCGCTGTCGGTGCTGGTCGTGTTCCTGGCGCTGGCCGCGCTGTACGAAAGCTGGTCCATCCCGCTGGCGGTGATCCTGGTGGTGCCGCTGGGCGTGATCGGCGCGCTGCTGGGCGTGACGCTGCGCGGCATGCCCAACGACATCTACTTCAAGGTCGGCCTCATCGCCACGATCGGGCTGTCGGCCAAGAACGCGATCCTGATCGTGGAGGTGGCCAAGGACCTGGTGCGCGACGGCCAGGGCATCGTGTCCGCCACCCTGGAGGCGGCGCGGCTGCGCCTGCGGCCCATCGTGATGACCTCGCTGGCCTTCGGCGTGGGCGTGCTGCCGCTGGCGCTGGCCACCGGCGCGGCGTCGGGCGCCCAGGCCGCCATCGGCACGGGCGTGCTGGGCGGCATCGTCACCGCCACGGTGCTGGCCATCTTCCTGGTGCCGCTTTTCTTTCTCATCGTGGGCCGCGCGCTCGGCATGCGCGTGCGCCCCGCGCGTCCGCAAGGCCGCGAACCGCTGGAGACCTCGCCATGAAGGCTATGGCAACACCCCTGCTTGCGCTGGCCCTGGCCGGCTGCTCGCTGGCCCCTGTGTATGAACGTCCGGCCGCGCCGGTCCCCGACGCCTACGGCGCGCCCGCCGCCGACGGACAGGCCGCCATGCCGCAGGACTGGCGCGCCTATTTCAACGACCCGGCGCTGCAGGCCTGGATCGACGCCGCTTTGCGCAACAACCGCAACCTGCGGGTGGCGGCGCTGCGCATCCAGGAAGCCCGCGCGCTGTACGGCGTGCAGCAGGCCGACCGCCTGCCCGCCATCGACGGCGCGGCCGAGTTCAGCCGCGGACGCGCCGTCGAACCGGGCCAGCCGCGCATGCCGGTGGCGGACCGCTATCGCGCCGCCGTCGGCATCTCCGCGTTCGAGCTGGATTTCTTCGGCCGCGTGAAAAGCCTGAGCGACGCCGCGCTGTCGCGCTACCTGGCCAGCGAGGAAGCGCACCGCGCCGCCACGCTGTCGCTGGTGTCGGAGACGGCCACGGCTTACTTCAACCAGCGTTCGCTGGCCGAGCAGCTGCGCCTGACCGACAGCACGCTGGCGCTGCGCGAGGCGACGCTCCGGCTCACCCAGCGCCGCTACGACGCCGGGCTGGAAACCGCGGTGGGCCTGCGCACCGCCCAGATGCTGGTGGAATCCTCGCGCGCCACGCATGCCGAGCTGAGCCGGGAATACCGCCAGGCCGTGCACACCCTGGGCCTGCTGGCGGGCGACTTCACCCTGCCGCCGGACACCGACGCCGTCACGCTGGAAAGCCAGAGTCTGACGCCGCTGGCCGCCGGCCTGCCCTCGGCCCTGTTGGCCCGGCGCCCGGACCTGCGCCAGGCCGAGGACATGCTGCGGGCCGCCAATGCGGACATCGGCGCGGCGCGCGCGGCGTTCTTTCCGTCCGTGCAGCTGACGACCGACATCGGCACCACGGCCGGCAGCTTCTCGGACCTGTTCGGCGCGGGCACGGGCGCCTGGACCTTCGCGCCCAGGCTGACGCTGCCCATTTTCAACGCCGGACGCAACAGCGCCAACCTGTCGCTGGCCGAGGCGCGCAAGGACATCGCGGTGGCGCAGTACGAAGGCAGCATCCAGCAGGCCTTTCGCGAAGTGGCCGACGCGCTTTCCGCGCGCGACACGCTGCGCGCCCAGATCGACGCGCAGCGCAAGGTCCGCGACGCCGACCGCGACCGCCAGCGCCTGACCGAAAGGCGCTACGAGCGCGGCGTGGCCAGTTATCTGGAAATGCTGGAGGCGCAGCGCAGCCTGTTCGAGTCCGAGCAGGAATTCATCCGGCTGCAGCAGCGCCGGCTGGTCAATGCGGTAGCGCTCTACAAGGCGCTGGGCGGCTGGGAGCCGCCCGGCTCATAAGGGCTTATCCGGCCTTGTCGATGCGGTAGGCGCAGCGGCGCGCGCCCGTGAGGATGTGCTCCTCGCGCCTGACCCGGAACTCGTCTCCGAGCACCTTGTGGAAGAGTTCCAGTTCGCTGCGGCAAAAGCCCATGCAGGTTTTCGCCGCGGAACAGATCGGGCAATGGTTCTCGATGAAGAGGAAGTCCGGACCGTCCTTGCGCAGCTCGGCCATATAGCCTTCGGCGCAGCGGACTTCCACCAGCCGCTCCAGGCGCTCCTTCAAGCTGCGCGCGCCCTGCATGGCCTGGCGATAGCCGTTGAGCATGGCCGCTTCGCGCGCCGCGATCAGCTTTTCGACGCCCTCTTCGCCGAACACCTGGCGGATGGCGCCGATCATCTGCACCGTCATTTCGGCGTGCGTGTCCGGAAAGCGGCCGTGCCCGGCATCGGTCAGGAACCAGATCTGCGTCGGCCGTCCGCGGCCGGCGCTATGGCTTTCGCAATCCACCAGTCCTTCCGCGTGCAGGCGCGCCATCTGCTGGCGCACCGCCTCGGCCGTCACGTCCAGGGCCTTGGCGATGACGGTCACGGATTGCGGGCCGCGCGTCTTCAAGGTCATGAGCACGCGGTCCGCGGGTTGGTGCTCCCAGACGACGGGGCGGGACGGGCTGTCAGACATGAATGTGGATTCTCCGGATGTTTGCCTGGGATGTTCGGCTATGGTGCCACGAACCGCGGCCGCCGGTCAGCCGGCGTCCGGCGCCTCCCATCCGCCGCCTAGCGCCTTGTACAGCGCGATCAGCCGGGTATAGGACTCGGTTTCGGCCACGGCCACGGCGTCCTGGGCGCGCAAAAGCGTACGCTGCGCGTCCAGCACCGTCAAATACGGCGCACTGCCTTCGCGGTAGCGCAGTTGCGCCAGCTCCGCCGCCCGGCCGCTGTGCGCGGCCGCCTGCACCAGGCTGCCCAGGCGCTGCTGGGTCTGGCCGTATTCGGTCAGCGCCGATTCCAGTTCCTCGACCGCGCGCAGCACGGTCTGCTCGTAGCCGGCGGTGGCGCCGTCGGCCCGCGCCACCGCGCCGCGCTTGCGCGCCAGCGCCGTGGGCAGGTGGAACGCGGGCCAGTCGGCGCCGGCGGCCACGCTGAACGCGCGGCTGGACGACGAGCCGAAGTCCGCCCCGCGCAGGGCGACGAAGCCGAGGAAGCCGCCCAGGTCGATGCGCGGATACAGCTCCGCGGTGGCCACGCCCACGTCCGCGTTGGCGGCCGCCATGCCGCGCTCGGCCGCCAGCACGTCGGGACGGCGCGACAGCAAGGCGCTCACGTCGCCGATCGGCAGGCGCACGTTGAGCGGAGCCAGGGGCTTGCCCGCCTCCAGCTCGCCCAGCTCCACTGGGCGCAGCGCCGCCAGCACCGCGATCCGGTACAACGCCAGCCGGCGCGCCGCGATCTGCACCGGCACGCTGGCCTGCACGGTTTCCAGTTCGGCCCGCGCGCTGGCCAGGTCGCCCTCGTCGCCGCGCCCGGCCGTCACCATCGCCTGGATCACGCGCAGGCTGTCGCGCTGGCTCGCCAGATTGGCGCGCGCCACCGCCAGCCGCTGTTCCGCGCCGCGCAGCTCGAAGTAATTGCGCGCCACCTCGGCGGCCACGACGATGCGGGTCTGGGCCAGGTCGGCGGCCTGCTGCTCGCTGCGCGCCGCCGCGCCCTCGGCCGCCCGGCGCAGGCGTCCGAAAAGGTCCAGCTCCCAGGTGGCGTCGAAGCCGGCCCGGTAGCTTTCGGCCAGATTGCGCCGTCCGGCAGGCCCGGGGTTGGCCTGCGACAGACTGCGTTCGTAGCCCCCGCCCAGAGTCACGGCGGGCAGCCGGTCCAGTTCGCGCTCGTCCAGCACCGCGCGCGATTCGGCCAGCCGCGCCTGCGCCTGGCGGATGTCCAGGTTGCGCTCCAGCGCCAGCGCGATCAGCCGGTCCAGCTGCGGGTCCTGCAACTGCTTCCACCAGTCGCGCTGCACCCGGTCGGTGGAGAACAGGGCCTGCTCGGGGCTGGCCAGGGTGACGGGATCGGGCCTGGGCGCCCGGTAGTCGGGCCCCACGGCGCAGCCCGCGGCGGCCAGCGCCGCCAGCAGCGCCACGGCGCCGCGGCGCAGCCGTGTGCGGAAGGGAAAATCCGGGGTCGAGTGTTTCATGATGATTCCTTCGTTCAGGCCGCCGCGTCCTCGGCCTGCGCCAGCGCCAGTTCCCGGGCGCGCGGCGTATCGCTCGCCGCCCGGTGGTCGCGGGCGAACACGGTGTAGACGGTGGGCAGCACGAACAGCGTGAAGAGCGTGCCCACCAGCAGGCCCACCACGATGACCAGGCCCAGGCTGTAGCGGCTGTGCGCGCCCGCGCCGGTGGCGAACAGCAGCGGGATCAGCCCCATCACCATGGCGGCGGTCGTCATCAGGATCGGGCGCAGGCGGATGCGCGCGGCCTGCTCCATGGCGGCGCGCCGGCCCAGCCCGTGGCTGACCTGTATCTCGTTGGCGAACTCCACCATCAGGATGCCGTGCTTGCTGATCAGGCCGATCAGCGTCACCAGCCCGATCTGGGTATAGATGTTCACCGTGGCCATGCCCAGCGCCAGCGGAATCAGCGCGCCGCAGATGGACATGGGCACGCTCACCAGGATGATGAATGGGTCGCGCAGGCTTTCGTATTGCGCCGCCAGCACCAGGTAGATCACGATGATGGCGAAGATGAAGGTGATCATCAGCGCCGCGCCTTCCTGGCTGAACTGGCGCGCGTCGGACTGCCAGTCGTAGCTGAAGCCGGCCGGCAGCGCCTGCGCCTGGCGGGTCAGGAACTGCACCGCGTCGCCCATGGTCACGCCCGGCATGGGGATGGCCTGGAAGGTGGCGGCGTTGAGCTGGTTGAACTGGGTCAGCTTGTTGGGCTCGACGCCCATGGACACGCTCACGAGGTTCGACAGGGGCACCTGCGCGCCGCTGGCGCTCTTGACGTAGTAGCGGGCCAGCGATTCGGGCGAAATACGCTGGGCTCGCAGGCTCTGCGGAATCACGTCATACGATCGCCCGTCCATGCCGAAGCGGTTGACGTAGTTCTCGCCCACCAGCACGGCCAGGGTATCGCCGATGGCTTTCATGGTGACGCCCAGGCTGTTGGCCTTGGCCCGGTCCACCTTCAGGCGCACGACGGGGTTGTTGTAGTCCAGGTCGCTGTCTACCACCATGAAAAGGCCGCTTTCCCGCGCCGCCTGCTTGAGCGCTTCCATGGCCTCGTAGACCACCGGGTAGTCGGCGGCGCTCATCAGCACCATCTGCACCGGCAGCCCGCCGGTCGAGCCCGGCAGCGATGGCAGCTGGAAAGCGAAGATATTGCTGCCTTCGACCTGGTTGGCCATGGATTGCATGTCGGCCTGGATCTCGTCGGCCGAGCGCCTGCGCTGCTCCCACGGCACGAAATCCACGCCGCCGATGCTGTTGGACACACCGTCGGAACCGTTGATGAGCCAGCGCCCGTTCTGTTCGGGCAGGGTCTTCATCACGTCGTCCCACTTCTTGCCGAACTTCTCCACGTAGTCGATGTTGGCGTGCTGCGGCGACTTGATCGCGGTGAGCACGGTGGACTGGTCTTCCACCGGCGCCAGCTCGCGCTGGGCCGCGTTGTACAGGAACGGCAGGCTGATCAGCACCGCCACCGCGACCAGCCCGGTGACCCAGCGGTGATGCAGCGACACGTCCAGCAGCCGGCCGTAGGCCGCGCCCAGCCAGCCGAAGAAATGCTCGGCGCGGCGCGCCATCCAGTTTTCCGAGACGCGGCTGTCCAGCAGGAAGGAGCTCATCACCGGCGACAGCGTCAGCGCGATGACGCCGGAGACCACCACCGCCCCGGCCAGCGTGAAGGCGAACTCCTTGAAGAGCGAGCCGGTCAGCCCGCCCATCAGGCCGATGGGCGCGTACACCGCAGCCAGCGTGATCGTCATGGCGATCACCGGCCCGGCCACCTCGCGCGCGCCGATCAGTGCGGCGCGCACCGGCGACTTGCCCTCCTCGATGTGGCGGTGCACGTTTTCCACCACCACGATGGCGTCGTCCACCACCAGGCCGATGGCCAGCACCATCGCCAGCAGGGTCAGCAGGTTCACGCTGAAGCCGAACAGGGCCATGATGGCCGCTCCGCCCAGCATGGAAAGCGGGATCGTCACCACCGGGATCAGCACCGCCCGCAAGGAGCCCAGGCACAGGAAGATCACGGCCACCACGATGACCACGGCCTCCAGCAGCGTGCGCACCACGCCGTCGATCGAGGCGCTGATGAAGCGCGCCAGCTCGAACGGCACCTGCACGCTGGTTCCCGGCGGCAGGTTCTGCTTGATGCCGGGCAGCAGTTCGTTCAGGCGCTCGACGATGACCAGCGGATTGCCCACCGGCGTGGCGTTCAGCCCGAAGTACACGGCCGGCTCGCCGTCCATCAGGCCGCTGGAATCCGAGGACGCCGCCCCCAGCTCGACCGTGGCCACGTCGCCCAGCCGCACGATGGCGTCGCCGTCGTGCTTGACGACCATGTCGCGGAACTCGGCCACGTTGACCAGGTCGGTGTTGACCTGGATGTTGGACACCACGTACAGGCCCTTGGCCTGGCCCGGCGCGGCCTGCACGTTGTTCTGGCGCAGCGCGTCGGCCAGCTCGCCGGCGGAGATGCCGCGCGCGGCCATGCGGAACGGGTCCAGCCACACGCGCATGGCCAGCTTCTGGCCGCCGTACAGTTCCACGCTGGCCACGCCGTCGATCGAGGAAAGCTGCGGCTGCACCACGCGCGACAGATAGTCGGTCAGCGCGGCCAGCGACAGGGTCGAACTGGAGAAGCCCACATAGGCCACGGCGGTCGCCTCGCCCGAGGACTTCACCAGCACCGGGTCGTAGGCGTCCTGCGGCAGCCGGTACTTGACCTCGTTGACCTTGGCCATCACTTCGGTCATGGCCTTGTTCGAATCGGCGTTGAGCTTCATGCGCACCGTGATGACGCTGCGCCCCTGGGTCGAGGACGAGGACAGGTAGTCGATGCCCTCGACGGTGGCCACCGACTGCGCGATGGGCTGGGTCACGAAGCCCTGCATCAGGTCGGGCGAGGCGCCCGGATACTGCGTCGTGATGGTGATGGTGGTGCTTTCGGTCAGCGGATACTGCCGCACCGGCAGCCCGCTCAGGGCCTTGATGCCCAGCAGCAGGATCAGGGTGCTGACCACCAGGGCCAGCACCGGCCGGCGCACGAAGAGATCGGTGATTTTCATGTCGGTCTCCGCGCCGTCACCGAGCCTGCGCCACGGCCCGCGGCGCGCCGTCCAGCGCCACCGTGTCGTCGGGGCTGACGGCCACCGCGGCGCCGTTGTGCAGCCGCAATTGGCCCGAGGTCACCACCCGGTCGCCGGGCCGCAGGCCCTCGGTCACGACCACCCGGCCGCGCACGCGCTCGGCGGTCCTGACATAGGCCTGCCTGACGGTCGGCGGGGCCGACTCCTGCCCGGCCTCGGGCGGGGTCAGCACATAGACCGAATCGCCGTAGGCGCTGTAGCTGATGGCGGTTTCCGGCACGGTAATCACGCCGGGACGGGCGGGCAGGCCGACTTCGCCATGCGCGAACATCCCGGCCGCCAGCGCGCCGTCGGGGTTGGGCAGCGTCGCCTGGATGCGCACGGTGCGCGAACCCGGGTCCACCTGCGGCTCGACAGTGGTGACCTTGCCGGTGAACTCGCGCCCGGCATGGGCGTCGACCGTCAGCGTCACCGGCTGGCCCACCTGCAACGCCCCCAGCGCCTGTTCGGGCAGCGTGATGTTGGCGTACATGACGGACGCGTCGGTCAGCGACACCAGCGGATCGCCGGCCCGCAGGAACTGCCCCAGGTGCACCCGGCGCACGCCGAGCACGCCGTCGAACGGCGCCTTGATGTGCTTTTGCTCGATCAGCGCCTGCACCCGCCTGATATCGGCGGCCGTCTGGTCGTAGTCGGCCTGGGCCTGGTCCAGCTGCTCGCGCGTGGCCGCCTGCTGCGGCAGCAGGCGGCGGGTGCGTTCCAGCTGCGCCCGCGCATTGCGGGCCTGGGCCTGCAGCCGCGCCAGTTCGCCCTGCTCGGGCGCGTCGTTGAGCTGCGCCAGCAGCTGGCCGGCCCGCACCCGCTCGCCCGGCGAGAACAGGATGCGGGCCAGGCGGCCGTCGACCTCGGCGGCCACCTGCACCTGGCGCGTGGCCTCCAGCGACCCGATGCCGCCCAGCGTCACCGGGAAATCCGCCTGCTGCGCCGCCGCCACCGCCACCTTGACCGGCGCCATGCTCCAGCCGCCGCTCTGCTTCGCGCCGCCATACTTCCAGTACAGCCCCGCGCCGGCCAGCGCCACCGCCAGCACCACGGCGCCCGCCTTCCACGTTCCAGAATTCGATCTCATGCCCGTCTCGTTATTTATCAAAGACACGGCTTTGAATAATCCTTGAAATCGTAGATTTCGTCAAAGAAGAAAACGCAAAACCCTACATAGCGTCGGCCTATTGCCGATGAACGGGGATGGCCCGGCGAAAAAAAACCGCCGGAAAAATCCGGCGGCGATGGATGGTGCGGCGGCGCGCGCTAGCGGACCATGTGCAGATAATGGCGGTGCCGTTCGTACTGGTCGAGGATGTCGCCGATCACGGCATCCCGGCTCCAGCCCATGATGTCGTAGTCCTGCCCGCCTTCGCGCAGGTGGACTTCGGCGCGGAAGTACTTGCGTTCGTCTTCGTCGGCCGCCTCTTCCGGCGTCAGGCTGGGCCGCACGAAGGCCTCGGGGCGCACCGCGTACCAGAAGTCCAGGTAATCGCCATGCGAGACCTCCAGCGTGACGGCGCCTTCGTTCTCGTCGTCGCGCACGGCCACGGCGTAGCCCTGGCGGCGCAGTTCGTCGGCCACGTCTTCCAGCGCCGGGCGCACCACGTCGGCGATAAAGCGCAGCACGTGGGCGCGGCGCGGCATCATGACCATGTTGCGCAGGCGCCGCTCCCAGGACTGGCCGCCGCGGGCCGGACGCGACAGGGTCAGCGACTGGTAGCGGATGCCGCGCTTGGTGGCGTCCAGCTTGAGCGCCTTGAACAGCCCCCACAGGGACAGCAGCAGGATGATGGAGAACGGCAGCGCGCTGGCGATGGTGGCCGTCTGCAGCGCGGTCAGCCCGTCGGCCAGCAGCAGCGCGATGGCCACCGCGCCCATCAGCAGCGACCAGAAAATCCGCTGCCACACGGGCGTGCGGTCCGAACCGCCGGAAGCCAGCAGGTCCACCACCAGCGCGCCGGAGTCGGCCGACGTCACGAAGAACACGGCCACCATCGCGATGGCGATGACCGACAGCACGCTGCTCCAGGGCAGCTGGTCGAGGAACGCGAACAGCGCCAGCGACGAATCGGCCTGCACGACCTCGGCGAAGCCCTGCACCTTGTCGACCAGGATCATGTGGATGGCGGTATCGCCGAACACCGTCATCCAGAACAGGGTGAAGCCGGCCGGCACCAGCAGCACGCCGGTCACGAATTCGCGGATGGTGCGTCCGCGCGAGATGCGCGCGATGAACAGGCCCACGAAGGGCGACCAGGCGATCCACCAGCCCCAGTAGAACAGGGTCCAGCCGCCGATCCAGTCGGTGGGTTCGTAGGCGTACAGGTTGAAGGTCTTGTTGACGATGTCGGACAGGTAGGCGCCGGTGTTCTGCACGAAGGTCTGCAGCAGGAACACGGTGGGACCGGCGACCAGCACGAACAGCAGCAACACCGCCGCCAGCGCCAGGTTGGTTTCGGACAGGATGCGGATGCCCTTGTCCAGGCCGCTGGCCACCGACAGGGTCGCCAGGCCACAGGTGATGATGATGAGGACGATCTGGGTGGGCACGCCCACCGAGATGCCGAACAGCTGGTTCAGGCCGCTGTTGATCTGCGCCACGCCCAGGCCCAGCGAGGTCGCCACGCCCAGCACCGTGCCGATGATGGCGAAGATGTCGACGGCATGGCCGATCGGCCCGTGGATGCGGTTGCCGATCAGCGGATAGAGCGCCGAGCGCAGGGTCAGCGGCAGCCCGTGGCGATAGCTGAAGAACGCCAGGATCAGCGCCACCACCGCGTACACGGCCCAGGCGTGCAGGCCCCAGTGGAAGAAGGTGATGTTCATGGCTTCGCGCGCGGCCGCGACCGTGCCGCCCTCGCCCACCGGCGGCGACATGAAGTGCATGACCGGCTCGGCCACGCCGAAGAACATCAGGCCGATGCCCATGCCCGCCGAGAACAGCATGGCGAACCAGGTGAAGTTGCGGTAGTCGGGCTCGCTGTGGTCGGGGCCCAGCTTGATGTCGCCGTAGCGGCTGACCGCCAGGAACACCACGGCCAGCAGAATGATGGCCACCACCAGTATGTAGAACCAGCTTGCGTTGCCCAGTATCCAGCTTTGCACGGACCCGAACAGGCTTTGCGCGGCCTTGGGCGCGAGTATCGCGAAGCCCACAAGCAGCAGCGTGAACAGGGCCGCGGGAAAGAACACGGGTCGGTTTATGGTGGATGGCCGGGTTTCTGAAGTCATGCAGCAGATCCTTGCGGCGAGGGTGGGAAAATCCGGCGCGCGCCCCCCTCAGTCCGGCTGCGCGCCGCAAGTATTACTATCACGGCCAAGCGCCGTCTGCCAAACTCGATCCCAATGCAGGCGGCCAGCCGGAGAGCCCTCATGATCGACCATCTGGACCACCTGGTCCTGACCTGCACCGACCCGGAAGCCACAGTGGATTTCTACACCCGTATCCTGGGCATGCGCCTGGAAACTTTCGGGGAAGGCCGGCAGGCGTTGCGTTTCGGCAACCAGAAGATCAACCTGCACGTGCGCGGCCGCGAGTTCGAACCCAAGGCCCATCTGCCGGTGCCGGGCGCGCTGGACCTGTGCTTCATCGCCGATCGCCCGCTGGATGAAGTCATCGAGCGGCTGCGCCAGGCCGGCGCCGCCATCATCGAAGGCCCGGTGCCGCGCACCGGGGCCACCGGCAAGATCCGCTCGGTGTACCTGCGCGACCCCGACCTGAACCTGATCGAGATTTCCGAGCTGCTGCCCTAGGGCTGTTCCGCCTGCGGCGGGCCGGATTCGCCGAACACCACGCGGCGGAAGAATCCGGCCAGCACGGCCTCGGTCATCTCCGGGGTGACGGCCTGCGGATCGAAGGCATAGCTGAACTGCATGCCGTCCGACAGGGCCAGCAGGCCCAGCGCCAGCTGTTCGGCCGGCAGCGGCAAAGGCGTGCCGACGCGGGCCGAAAACTGGCGGATGTATTCGGTGGTGGCCTCGCGCAGCTCGCGCATACAGGTCGCGAAACCGACGCGGAACTCCGGGTCGCGGGCGGCCTGCAGCTTGGCTTCCATCCACAGCAGGAAGCAATCGTTCTCGCGGTAGTGCGTGGAGTAATACTCCAGCACCCGCGCCTCCATCTGCGCACGCGACTCGCCGTCCTCGAAGATGGCGCGCATGTCGGCCATCACGCTTTCGTGGTCGCGCTTGAGCAGCTGCAGGAAGAGCTCGGACTTGCTGGAGAAATTGGAATAGAACGCCCCGCGCGTGTACCCCGCCTGCTCGGCGATGTCCTCGACGCTGGCGGCCACGAACCCCTTGGCAAGAAAAATCGATTGCGCAGCGTCGAGCAGACGCTGCCGCGTCTGGTCACGGCTTTGCTCTCGCGTAAGACGGACTTTTGACATGGCGGCAAGTTTAGCATCGGACGCAGTTTCGGATTCACAATTGAATCCAGATACATTGATGTATTAGAATCCAGGCCGTATCGGCCGGTAGCGGCCGCCTGTTTCTCCGCGCCGCGAGGTGTTCCGTGAATTGCCCTGGCCCAGGCCTGCGCCGTGCCGCCCCCGGCGCGGCGCCCTTTTCCCCGAGTACCCATTTGCTGCGGCTGCCCGCCGCCGCGCTGCTGGCGCTTGCGCTTGCCGGCTGCGGACGCGAGCCGGCGCCCGCGCCGGCGCCGCGCCCGGTCGTCGCCATGCCGGCCCAGGCCGACGAACGCCTGCCGGCCTGGACCCTGCCCGGCGAAGTCCAGGCGCGCTACAGCACGCCGCTGTCGTTTCGCGTGGGCGGCAAGATCGTCGAACGCGCGGTCAGGCTGGGCGACGCGGTCGAACCCGGCCAGGTCGTGGCCAGGCTCGATCCCGCCGACGCCAGCAAGAACGCGGCCAGCGCCCGCGCCCAATTGACCGCCGCCCAGCACCAGCTGGACTATGCGCGCCGGCAGCTCGACCGCGACCGCGCCCAGGCGCGCGAAAACCTGATCGCCACGACCCAACTGGAACAGACCCGCAACGCCTACGCCGCGGCGCTGGCGCAACGCGACCAGGCCGCGCAGCAGGCGGGGCTGGCGGCCGACCAGCTCGAATACACGACGCTGCGGGCCGACCATGCCGGCGTCATCACCGCCGAGCAGGCCGACACCGGCCAGAACGTGGCCGCCGGCCAACCGGTGTACAGCCTGGCCTGGTCCGGCGACATCGACGCCATCTGCGACGTGCCGGAAAGCGTGCTGGCGGGCCTGGAGATCGGGCAACAGGCCAGCGTCACGCTCGGCCCCCTGCCCGGCCGCAGCTTTGCCGCCGTGCTGCGCGAAATATCGCCGGCCGCCGATCCGCGCAGCCGCACCTATCGCGCCAAGCTCACGCTGCAGGCGCCCACCCCGGACGTGCGCCTGGGCATGACGGCCAATATCCGTTTCGACAACCCGGCCGGCGACGGGCCGCCCACGTATACGCTGCCGGCCACCGCGCTGTTCCATGACGGCCCCGCGCCCGCGGTGTGGGTCGTCAGGCAGGGCGAAGACACGCTGGAGCTGCGCCGCGTCGAGGTGCTGCGCTTCGACGCGCGCACCGTGACCCTGGCCGGCGGCCTGCAGGCCGGCGAACGCGTGGTGTGGCAGGGCGTGCATACCGTGTCCGCCGGCGAAAAAGTACGCCCGGTGGCGCCGCTGCATCCCGAGGACCACGCCTCATGAGCGCGCCGGGCCACGAGGAAGGCCGCTTCAACCTCTCGGCCTGGGCGCTGCGCCACCAGCCGCTGGTGATATTCATCATCACGCTGGTGACGCTGTTCGGCGTGCTGTCCTACTCCCGGCTGGCGCAATCGGAAGACCCGCCCTTCACGTTCCGGGTCATGGTGATCAAGACGATGTGGCCCGGCGCCACCGCCCGCCAGGTGCAGGAACAGGTCACCGACCGCATCGCCAGGAAACTGCAGGAAGCCGCCAACACCGACTTCCTGCGCAGCTATTCGCGGCCCGGCGAGTCGCTGATCTTCTACACCATGAAGGACTCGGCGCCGGCCGGCACCGTGGCCGACCAGTGGTACCAGATCCGCAAGAAGGTCGGGGATATTTCGGCCACGCTGCCGCCCGGCGTACAGGGCCCCTTCTTCAACGACGAATTCGGCGACGTCTACACCAACATCTACACCCTGCAGGGCGACGGCTTCACGCCCGCGCAGCTGCGCGACTACGCCGACAAGCTGCGCACGGTGCTGCTGCGCGTGCCCGGCGTGGCCAAGGTGGATTACTTCGGCGAGCAGCCCGAACACGTCTACATCGAGATCTCCAATACCCGGCTGAGCCGGCTGGGCGTGTCGCCGCAGCAGATCGCGCAGGCCATCAACAGCCAGAACGCCGTCACCGCCGCCGGCACCCTGACCACCGCCGACGACCGCGTCTTCGTGCGCCCCACCGGCCAGTACGACAGCCCGCAGGCCCTGGCCGACACGCTGATCCGCATCGACGGCAAGTCGCTGCGGCTGGGCGACATCGCCACCATCCGCCGCGGCTACGACGACCCGCCCGTGGAGCAGATGCGCCTGGGCGGACGCCTGGCGCTGGGCATCGGCATCACCATGCAGCCCGGCCAGGACGTGGTCCACCTGGGCCGCGCGCTGAGCGCCAGGTTCGGCGAGCTGCAGGCGCAGCTGCCGGCGGGCCTGACCCTGAAGGAAGTCTCCAGCATGCCGCGGGCGGTGTCGCATTCGGTCGACGAATTCCTGCGCTCGGTGGCCGAAGCGGTCGCCATCGTGCTGATCGTGAGCCTGGTCTCGCTGGGGCTGCGCACCGGCATGGTGGTGGTGATTTCGATTCCGGTGGTGCTGGCCGTCACGGCGCTCTTCATGGAGATGTTCGGCATCGGCCTGCACAAGGTGTCGCTGGGCACGCTGGTGCTGGCCCTGGGCCTGCTGGTGGACGACGCCATCATCGCCGTCGAGATGATGGCGGTGAAACTGGAACAGGGCTGGAGCCGCGCGCGCGCGGCCGCGTTCGCCTACACCAGCACCGCCTTTCCCATGCTGACCGGCACGCTGGTGACGGTGGCGGGCTTTCTGCCGATCGCGCTGGCCAAGTCCAGCACCGGCGAATACACCCGCTCCATCTTCCAGGTCTCGGCCATCGCGCTGATCGTCTCGTGGTTCGCCGCCGTGGTGCTGATTCCGCTGCTGGGCTATCGCCTGCTGCCCGAGCGCAAGCGCGAAGCCCACCTGCCCGAGGACCACGAACACGACATCTACGACACCGGCTTTTACCGGCGGCTGCGGCGCTGGGTCGCCTGGTGCGTGGAGCGCCGCTACCTGGTGCTGGGCGGCACGGTCGCGGCCTTCGCGCTGGCGATGGCCGGCTTCGGGCTGGTGCCGCAGCAGTTCTTCCCCAGCTCCGACCGCAGCGAACTGCTGGTGGACCTGCGCCTGCAGGAAGGCGCCTCGTTCGACGCCACGCTGCGCCAGGTGGAACGGCTGGAACAGGCGTTGCAGGGCCGTCCCGAGATCGAGCATTCGGTCAGCTACGTCGGCGCCGGCGCGCCGCGCTTCTACCTGCCGCTGGACCAGCAGCTGGCCACGCCCAACTTCGCCCAGCTGGTCATCACCACCCATTCGGTGGAAGACCGCGAAAAGCTGGCGCAATGGCTGCAGCCCATGCTGCGCGAAAAATTCCCGGCCATCCGCAGCCGCCTGTCGCGGCTGGAGAACGGGCCGCCGGTGGGCTTCCAGGTGCAGTTCCGCGTCAGCGGCGACCAGATCGCCGACGTGCGCGCGGTGGCCGAGCAGGTGGCCGCCGAAGTCCGCGCCGACGCGCGCTCGACCAATGTGCAGTTCGATTGGGACGAACCCTCCGAGCGCTCGGTGCGCTTCGAGATCGACCAGCAGAAGGCGCGCGAACTGGGCGTGAGCTCCAGCGACATTTCCGACTTCCTCGCCATGACGCTGTCGGGCTACGCGGTGACGCAATACCGCGAACGCGACAAGCTGATCACCGTCAGCCTGCGCGCGCCGCGCGACGAACGGGTCGACCCCGCGCGCCTGGCCACGCTGGCCATGCCCACGCCCAACGGCCCGGTGCCGCTGGGCAGCCTGGGCCAGGTGCGCTACGACCTGGAATACGGCGTCATCTGGGAACGCGACCGCCAGCCCACCATCACGGTGCAGGCCGACGTGCTGGGCGACGCCCAGGGCATCGACGTCACCCGCGCCATCGACGCCCGGCTCGACAAACTGCGCGCCGGCCTGCCGGTGGGCTACCGCATCGAAGTGGGCGGGCCGGTGGAGGAAAGCGGCAAGGGCCAGTCGTCCATCAACGCGCAGATGCCGCTGATGGCGGTGGCCGTGCTGACGCTGCTGATGGTGCAGCTGCAGAGTTTCGCGCGGGTGCTCATGGTGGTGCTGACCGCCCCGCTCGGGCTGATCGGCGTGGTCGCCGCGCTGCTGCTGTTCGGCAAGCCGTTCGGCTTCGTGGCCATGCTGGGCGTGATCGCCATGTTCGGCATCATCATGCGCAACTCGGTCATCCTGGTGGACCAGATCGAACAGGACATCGCCGCCGGCCACAAGCGCGTGGACGCCATCGTCGGCGCCACGGTGCGGCGCTTCCGGCCCATCACGCTGACGGCCGCGGCCGCCGTGCTGGCGCTGATCCCGCTGTTGCGCAGCAACTTCTTCGGCCCGATGGCCACCGCCCTCATGGGCGGCATCACCAGCGCCACGGTGCTGACGCTGTTCTTCCTGCCGGCGCTGTATGCGGCCTGGTTCCGCGTGCGCCGCGACGAGCGCGACGAACCCGCGGGCGTGCCGCCCGGCGCCAACGCCGGCGATACCGTGGAGCGCGGAGCATGACGATGCCACGAACCCCGATCCGTCCCGCCGTCCTGGCGCTGCTGCTGGCCCTGGGCGGCTGCGCCTTCGCGCCCGACGGCAAGCCGCCGGCCGTGACGCAGCCCGCGCAATACGGCGTGGCCCCCACGCCGGCCGCCGGCGCCACGGCCCAGGGCGTGGCGCAGCGCTTCGAACACGGCGCGCGGCCGGTGCCCGAATGGTGGAAGCGCTACGGCTCCGCGGCGCTGGACGCGCTGGTGCAGGAAGGCCTGGCCAACAGTCCCGACCTGGCCGCGGCCGAGCGCAACCTGGCCGGCGCGCGCGAACAGCTGCGCGGCCAGGTCAATTCGTCGCTGATGCCGGCCGTGGACGCCGGCGCCGACGCCACGCGCCGGCGCGCGCTCACCATGCCCAACCTGCCGGAGCCCACGGCCCGCTACAACGTCTTCACCGGCCAGGTGCAGGCCCGCTACGACCTGGACCTGTTCGGCGCGGCGCGCTTCGCCAACCTGTCGCTGACGGCGCAGTTCGCGCAGCAGGCGTTCCAGCTCGAATCCGCGCGGCGCGCACTGGCCGGCAATATCGTCACCGGCGCCATCTCCGCCTCGGCGCTGGCGCAGCGCGTGGCCTTGAACGAAAAGCAGGCGCTGCTGGCGCGGCAGGTGGCGCGCGATACGCAACGCCGCTACGAGCTGGGCGCGGCCTCGCAGAACGACGCGCTCGACGCCGACCAGGACGCCGCCGCGCTGGAAGCCGCGCTGCCGATGCTGCGGGCGCGCTGGCACGCCACGCGCCATGCGCTGGCCGTGCTGCTGGGCCGCAACCCCGACCAGGCGCCGCCCGACCTGGATTTCGACAGCCTGGCCGTGCCGCAGCAGGTGCCGGTGGTGGTGCCGTCCGAACTGCTGGCCTCGCGCCCGGACATTCTGCTGGCCGACGCCGTGGTGCAGGCCGCCGCGGCCGACGTGGGCGCGGCCACCGCGCAGCTCTTTCCCAGCCTGTCGCTGTCGGCCTCCATGGGCCAGGCCGGCTTCAACTGGCCCGCGGCCATGTCGGGCGCCGGCGCGATATGGGCCGTGGGCGCCTCGCTCACGCAGCCGCTGTTCCACGGCGGCGCGCTGCTGGCCGAACGCGATGCGGCCAAGGAGCGCTACCAGGCCTCGCTGCTGCAATACCGGCAGACGGTGCTGATGGCGTTCCGGGACGTGGCCGACACGCTGTCGCGGCTGGAGGGCGGCGGCCAGGCGCTGGCTTCGGCCGAAGCCTCGCGGCAGGCGGCCGGACAGTCCTACCGCAACACGGCCAGCCGCGTGCGGCTGGGCGCGCTGCCGCCCTACACCGAATACGCGGCCGAGCAGCATTACGTCGCCGCCCGGCTGCGCGAACTCGATTACGCCGAGGCGCGCCTGACCGAAACGGCGGCGCTGTTCCAGGCCATGGGCTCGCCCGCGAGCCCCGCGCCGGTCAGCGCTTCCCCAGCAGCCGCTTCACCAGGCTGACCGCGCCCAGCACCACGGCCCCGGCCGCCATGCCGAACAAGGCGTTGAGCAGGGTCGAGACCAGCGCCGCGGCCACGCCGCCGCCCACCGCGGAAGCGGCGTGTTCGATCGCGGCCGACACCGGCGCGATGCCATGGGTCAGGATGGCGCCGCCGACCATGAACATGGCCGCCGTGCCCACCACCGACAGCGTCTTCATCAGATAGGGCGCGGCCCCGACGATGCGCCGGCCCAGCCAGGCCAGGGCCTGCGAGGACTTGCGGCTGAGGTACAGGCCCAGGTCGTCGAGCTTGACGATGCCGGCGACCAGGCCGTAGACGCCCACCGTCATGGCGATGGCGATGATGGACAGCACCAGCACCTGGCGCGTGAAGTCGGCGTCGGCCACCGCGCCCAGGCTGATGACGATGATTTCCGCCGACAGGATGAAGTCGGTGCGCACCGCGCCCTTGATCTTGTCGCGCTCGAACGCCACCATGTCGACCGCCTGGTCCTGCAGGGCCTCGGCCCGGGCCGCATGGTTGCCTTCGGGCGAATCGCCGTGCGGCAGGTATTTGTGGGCCAGCTTCTCCACGCCCTCGTAGCACAGGAACGCGCCGCCCAGCATCAGCAGCGGCGTGATCGCCCAGGGCGCGAAGGCGCTGATGAGCAGCGCCGCCGGAACCAGGATCAGCTTGTTGACGAACGAGCCCTTGGCGACCGCCCAGACCACCGACAGTTCGCGGTCAACCGGCACCCCGGTGACCTGCTGCGCGTTCAACGCCAGGTCGTCGCCCAGCACGCCGGCGGTTTTCTTGGCCGCCACCTTGGTCATGACGGAGACGTCATCCAGGATGGTGGCGATATCGTCGAACAACGCGAAGAAACTGCTTCCGGCCATCGGCAGACCCCTGTCCTCGTAAGGTTTTCCGAGTGTACAGGCGGCGCACCGCCGCGCGTATGGCCGTTTTCATTCCTTTTGTGTCCGGATCGGCATGGCCGGCGGCCGCCCCGGCAGCCTAAGCTTCAGGGTTCCCGTCCCAGGAGATTGCCATGCTCGCCCTGCGCCCCACCTGCGAACACTGCGACGCCGCGCTGCCGCCGGCCTCCACCCAGGCCCGGATATGCAGCTTCGAATGCACGTTCTGCGCCGATTGCGCCGAAGGCCTGCTGGGCAACGTCTGCCCCAATTGCGGCGGCGGCTTCGCGCCCCGGCCGGTGCGGCCGGCCGGCGACCGCAAGGGCGGCAACTACCTGGGCCGGTATCCGGCCAGCCAGGAACGCCGGCACCGGCCGGTGGACCTGGCCGCGCATGCGGCGCTGCGCCGCAGCCTGGAAGGCGTTGCGCCCGAGGAGCGCTAGCGCGTTTCGATGCGGGCCCACCTGCCGCGTCGTCAGCCTGCCGCCTGCCCGCCACAGCACGCGCCGCCGTCGCCGGAACCGTTCTCGAACAGGATGTTGTTTTCGAGGTGGATGTGCGCCATCAGGTCTTCCTTGAAGGCGCGGATGCCGAGGTACAGCGCGCGCCAGGTGTTGCACGCGGCGCGCGGCAAGGTCGCGTTGTTGGTCAGGGCCAGCAGGCGTTCCAGCGCCACGCCGTGGTCGTCGTGCTCCATGCGCATGACGCGGATCGGCATGGTGGCCATGGCGCCGTGGCCGCGGGCCAGCATCGGGAACAGCACCTGTTCCTCTTTCTGCATATGGCTTTCGAGTTCCTGCTGCATGACGCGCAGGTGGTCGGCCAGGCCGGCGGGGCAGTCGGGGCTGTCGGCGTGCACCTGCTCGACCTTCAGCGCCAGGCGCATCAGTTCGGGCAGCTGGCGGCGATGAACCTCGTGATAGCGCTGCACGATGTGGTCGATCAGGTCGGCCGGCGTGGCCAGGCCCCAGTCCGTTTCGGTGGACGGGTTCCTGGCCAGTTCGGCCAGGCGCGCTTCGATCTGCGCCACGTCCAGCGAACGCTGGGCCGCGGCCTCGGCCAGGCTTTTCTTGCCGCCGCAGCAGAAGTCCAGCTCATATTCGTGAAAGACCTGGGTGGCGCCAGGAATGCTGCGGGCCAACTGCCCCAGGGATTGCTCAACCAAGCTCATCGTATTCTCCAGTGTGCGTAACGGGTAACTGGAATAGAGCGAAATCCGTGCCAGGAAAAACTTGTTATTTATCAATTGCCTGCAATTTAATGGGTGAATATCACCCTATCGGTTCTGGGTAATAATCACCCTCGGCGGTAGAATTCACCCCATGCAAAACCTCCTGCTCGCCGATCTGGTCGTAGACCTGCCTCCCGCCATCCGCCTGCAGCGGCTGGTCTCCAGCCTGCGCACGCATTTCCGCTGCGGCGCGGTGGCGCTGCTGCAACTGGAAGAAGACCACCTGCGCCCGGTCGCGGTGGACGGGCTGACCCAGGACGCGCTGGGGCGCCGCTTCGCGGTGCAGCAGCACCCGCGGCTGGCCGCCATCCTGGCGCGGCGCGGGGTCACCTGTTTCCACCACGACAGCACCCTGCCCGATCCCTACGACGGCCTGATCAACGGCATGGCTGGCGAACCGCTGCCGGTGCACGACTGCATGGGCACCAGCCTGCACACCGAGGGCCGGCCCTGGGGCGTGCTGACGCTGGACGCGCTGGAGGTGGGCACCTTCGACGCCGAGGCCCAGGCCGACCTGCGCGACTACATCGTGCTGCTGGAAGCGGCGCTTCGCACCACCCGGCTGGAAGCCGAGATCCGCGCGCTGCGCGTGGCGCGCGGCGCCGAACCGGCCGACAGCGCCGCGCTCGACGGCAACGAGATCCTGGGGCAGAGCGAATCCATCGGCCGGCTGCTGCACGAGATCGAAGTGGTGGCCGATTCCGAGCTGCCCATCCTGCTGCTGGGCGAGACCGGCGTGGGCAAGGAGCTGTTCGCGCACCGCGTGCACCGCCTCTCGCGCCGCCGCGACAAGCCGCTGGTCCACGTGAACTGCGCCGCGCTGCCCGAATCGCTGGCCGAGAGCGAACTGTTCGGTCACGCCAAGGGCGCCTTCTCCGGCGCGGTCACCGACCGCCCCGGCCGCTTCGAGGCCGCCAACGGCGGCACATTGTTCCTGGACGAAGTGGGCGAACTGCCGCTGCTGGTGCAGGCCAAGCTGCTGCGCACCCTGCAGAACGGCGAAATCCAGCGCCTGGGCGACGACCGCCCGCGCCGGGTGGACGTGCGCATCGTGGCCGCCACCAACCGCAGCCTGCGCGACCTGGTGCAGGCGGGCGATTTCCGCGCCGACCTCTATCACCGACTGTCGGTCTACCCGATCCCGATCCCGCCGCTGCGCGACCGCGGCAACGACGTGCTGCTGCTGGCGGGCCGCTACCTGGAGCTGAACCGTGCGCGCCTGGGCCTGCGCAGCCTGAGGCTGTCGGCCGAGGCCGAGGAAGTCATGCGCCGCTACCGCTGGCCGGGCAACGTGCGCGAGCTGGAGCACGTCATCAGCCGCGCCGCCATCAAGGCCGTCAGCCACGGCGCCAGCCGCAATGAAATCGTGACCCTGGGCGCCAAGCTGCTGGACCTGGCCGACGGCGACATGCCGTCGCCGCCGCCGGAAGACGACGCGGATTCCGACGCGCACGCCGCCGGCGTGACGCAGCCGCTGCGCGCCGCCGTCGACGCCTGCCAGCGCCAGGCGATCCGCCGCGCGCTGCAGGCGCACCAGGGCAACTGGGCCAACGCCGCGCGCGCGCTGGAGGTGGACCCGAGCAACCTGCACAAGCTGGCGCGGCGTATCGGGTTGAAGGGGTGAGGGTCTGAGGCGGCCCCTGCCGCCATCTACCCGCCCATCCCCGTGCTATCCAGAATCGCCTCGCGGAACTCCGTCATCAACGGCGACCAGGTGGTGTCGTGGCGCGAAATCAGCGCGATGTGGCGCTGCAGGGGCCGGCCCAGCGCGACCGGCAGCACCGCGATGCTGCGCTCGGCGTCCAGCGCGCTTTGCGGCGCGACCGCCAGCAGGTCCGAGCCGGCCAGGAGCGCGAGCGTGCCTTTGGAGAAATGCTCCACCTCGAGCGCGGCCGTCGGCAGGCCCAGGCCGGCTTCGGCATAGCGCGCGTCCAGCGCCTTGCGCGCGATGGAGCTGGAAGCCGGCAGTATCCAGCGCTGTCCCTGCAGATCGCGCAGCGACAATTTGCGGCGCGCGGCCAGGGGATGCTTGCGACTGGCCGCCACGCACAACTGGTCCTCGATGATGGGCTCCTGCAGCAGCGCCGCCGGCGCGGGCGCATAGACCGGCGTCACCGCCAGGTCCAGCCGGCCGCTGGCCACCTGTTCGTTCAGGTCGTCGGACAGGCCCTGGGTCAGCTCGATGCGCAGGGCCGGACGGCGCGGCAGCAGCAGGCGCAGCGCCGGCATCACGAAGCTGTCCACCGTGGCGCCGGTCGCGCCCACGCGCAGCAGTCCGGCCGCGCCCACCCGCAACTCCATCGCGTGCCTGACCGCGTCGCGATACTCGGCCCACAGCTTGCGCGCGTGCTCCAGGAACACCAGGCCCGCCGAGGTCAGGCGCAGGCCGCGCCCGCCGCGGTCCAGCAGCGCCAGGCCGGTGTCGGCCTCCAGGCGCTGCAGCGACTTGGACAGCGCCGGCTGGCTGATGTCGCAGGCCGCCGCGGCGCGGCCCAGGTTGCCGTGTTCCACGGCCGCCAGGAAGTATTCGATGTCACGCAGCGACAGGTTCATGAATATTATTTATGGGAATTCATACCTTCAGGAATATTACGCCAAGCGCCCCGACCTAGAATTTCCGTCGTAACCGAAAAAAAACAGAGGGTGCAGCGCGTGGCAAACAAGCCCAACATCGTACTGATCGTGGCCGACAACCTGGGATGGGGAGAACTGGGCTGCTATGGCGGCGGCGCCCTGCGCGGCGCGCCCACGCCGCACATCGACCATCTCGCCGCCGAAGGCCTGCTGCTGCAGAACTTCAACGTGGAAAGCGACTGCGTGCCGACCCGCTCCGCGCTGATGAGCGGCCGCCATCCGATCCGCACCGGCTGCCTGCAATCGGTGCCTCCCGGGCTGCCGCAGGGGCTGGCGCGCGACGAAATCACGCTGGCGCAGCAGCTGTCGGCGCAGGGCTACGCCACCGCGCACTATGGCAAATGGCACCTGGGCGACATCCCCGGCCGCTACCCCAGCGACCGCGGCTTCGACGAGTGGTACGGCATTCCGCGCACCACCGACGAGAGCCAGTTCACGTCCTCGATCGGTTTCGATCCCGCGGTCGCCGACATCCCGCACATCATGCAGGGGCAGGCCGGCTCGCCCTCGGAAAACGTGAAGGTCTACGACCTGGACACGCGCCGCGGGATCGACGCCGAACTGGTCGAGCGCTCCATCGGCTTCATGCGCAGGCACGCGCAGGCCGCGCGCCCCTTCTTCCTGTACCTGCCGCTGGTGCACCTGCATTTCCCCACCCTGCCGCACCCGGATTTCGCCGGACGCACCGGGGCCGGCGACTTCGCCGACTCCATGGTGGAAATGGACCACCGCGTGGGCCAGATTTCGCACGCGGTGGACGAGCTGGGCCTGCGCGACGATACCGTCTTCATCTTCTGCAGCGACAACGGCCCCGAGTTCCGCAAGCCGTACCGCGGCACCGCCGGCCCCTGGACCGGCACCTACCATACGGCCATGGAAGGCAGCCTGCGCGTGCCCTTCATCATCCGCTGGCCCGGCAAGGTCGAGCCGGGCCGGGTCTCCAACGAGATCGTGCACGTTACCGACCTGTACACCACGCTGTCGCGCATCGGCGGCGCGCCGATTCCGCAGGACCGGCCCATCGACGGCGTGGACCAGACCGACTTCTTCACCGGCGCCAGCCCGGCCTCGGCGCGCGAGGGCTTTCTGTTCTACATCAAGAACGACCTGCGCGCGGTCAAGTGGCGCGACTGGAAACTGCATTTCTACTGGGAGCCGGAGGTCAACGAAGGCAAGGGCAAGCTGGAGTCGCCCTATCTGTTCAACCTGAAGCAGGACCCCAAGGAAGAGAGCGACATCCTCATCTTCAACACCTGGGTGCTCGGCCCCATTCTGAAAATGGTGCAGGCGTTCAACCAGTCGTGCCTCGCCCACCCGAACACGCCGCCCGGCAAGCCGGACCCCAGCTGAAGGCCCGGGCGGAACCGCCAACACAACACAAGAAAAGCATCAGGGGAATACCATGAAGTTCGTCATCCGTTGCGGCGCGCTGCTGTTCGGCGCCGCAGCCTTCGCCGCCGCCGGCGCGGCGCAGGCCGGGCTGGACTGGCCCGCCAGGCAGATCACCTGGGTCGTGGGCTTCGTGCCCGGCGGCACCGCCGACGTCCTGACCCGCATCGCCGCCCAGGAACTGGCGCGGCAAAGCGGGCTGAACGTGATCGTGGAAAACCGTCCGGGCGCGGCCGGCGCCATCGCGCTGCAGCTGGTGGCGCGCAGCAAGCCGGAAGACGGCTATCTGCTGACCGTGCCGGGGCCGCTGGTCTACCCCACGCCGCAGCCGCGGATCGGCCATGAACTGTCGCCCGTCATCCTGATGGCCGAAGGCCCCATGGTCATCGTCGGACCGGCCAAAAACGCGCGCGCCACGCTGCAGGACGTGCTGGCCGACGCCAGGCGCCGGCCCGAAGCGTGGAGCTACGGCAGCTCGGGCAACGGCACTTCGCAGAACCTGGCCGGCGAACTGCTGAACCAGTATGCCGGCACGCGCATGGTGCACGTGCCCTACAAGGGCGGCGGACAGGCGGTGTCGGACGTGGCCGGCGGCCAGATTCCGCTGGCGATACTGGGCTCGGCCCCCGTCATGCCACAGATCAAGGCCGGCGCGCTCAAGGCCTACGCGGTCACCACGCCGTACCGCCTGAAGAGCCTGCCCGACGTGCCCACGGTGGAGGAAACCGGCTTCAAGGGCTACGCCGCCACGCAATGGTTCTCGGTCGCCGCCGCCAACAGCATCCCGGCGGCGCAGCTGGAACAGGTGAACGCGGCGCTGCGTGCCGCCATCGCCACCCCGGAATTCAAGGCCGCCGTCGACAACGCCGGCATGATCGCCGGCGGCGGCTCGCCGGCCGACCTGCAGAAATTCATCGAGGCCGACGACGCCAAGTGGAAGAAGCTGCTCGACAGCGGCGCGGTCAAGCTGCAGAACTGAAGCAGGCGCTTCAGCTCATGTAGACGCCGCCGTTGATCGCGTAGTTCGCGCCGGTGACGAAAGCGGCCTCGTCCGAGGCCAGCCACGCGCACAGCCCGGCCAGGTCCTGGGCGGTGCCCAGGCGGCCGACCGGCACGCTTTCGACGATGCGGTCCAGCAGCGCCGGCGGGAAGGCCTTGACCGTGTCGTCGGCGATGAAGCCCGGCGACACCAGGTTGACGGTCACGCCGCGCGCGGCCACTTCCTGCGCCAGCGAGCGCGTGAAGCCGATGACCGCGCCCTTGGCCGTGGCGTAGTTGATCTGGCCGATCTGGCCTTTCTCGGCCGCCACCGAACCGATGTTGATGATGCGGCCCCAGCCGCGGTCGGCCATGCTGTCGACCACCTGCTTGGTGCTGTTGAACAGCGTGTCCAGGTTGCTGCGCAGCACCGCCGACCAGTCGGCGTGGCTCATCTGGCGGAAACGCATGTCCAGCATGGCGCCGGCGTTGTTGACCAGCACGTCGATCTCGCCGACCTCGCGCCGCACCTTGGCGAAGGCCGCCTCGGTCGAGGCCCAGTCGGTGGCGTCGCCCTCGGAGGCGATGAAGTCGTAGCCCAGCGACTTCTGTTCCTTCAGCCAGTGGTCCTTGCGCGTGGAGCGCGGGCCGCAGCCCGCCACCACACGGTGTCCCGCAAGGTGCAGCGCCTGGCAGATCGCGGTGCCGGTGTGGCCCATTCCGCTGGTGACATAAGCAATGCGCAAAGCCATGACAAGTCCTCAGGAAGTTTGACCCACTAGCGGGAACAGGCCGAACGCCAGCGCGGCGGCCAGCATCACCAGGCAGACCATGGTGGCCCACTTCAGCGAATAGCGCTGGTGGTCGCCGAAGTCGACGCCGGCCAGGCCCACCAGCAGGTAGGTGGAAGGAACCAGGGGGCTGAGCAGGTGCACGGGCTGGCCGACCAGCGAGGCGCGCGCCATCTCGACCGCGGAAATTCCGTAGCCCTGCGCCGCTTCGCTCAGGATCGGCAGCACGCCGAAGTAGAAAGCGTCGTTGGACATGAAGAAGGTGAAGGGCAGGCTCACCAGCGCGGTGATGCCGGCCAGGTACGGCCCCATCGCGTCCGGGATCACCGCCAGCAGGCTGCGCGACATGGCCTCGACCATGCCGGTGCCCGACAGGATGCCGGTGAAGATGCCGGCCGCGAAGATCAGCGACACCACCGACAGCACGTTGCCGGCGTGCTGCGTCACGCGGCGGCGCTGCTCGGCCAGGTCGGGGTAGTTGATGACCAGCGCGATCGCGAAGGCGATCATGAACAGCACCGGCAGCGGCAGCACGCCCAGGATCAGGCTCACCATCAGCGCCAGCGTCAGGCCGGCGTTCACCCACAGCAGGCGCGGACGGCGCAGGTCGTGGTCGACCTCGATCTCGGGCAGCGTCTTGGGACCGTCCTCGTCGTAGCCCGCGTGCAGCGACGCGCCCTCGGGCAGCGACAGCACGCCCAGGCGGCGGCGTTCGCGCAGCCCCAGGCAGAACGCCAGGACCAGGATGGCGACGATGGCCACGCCCATCACCGGCACCAGCGGCACGAAAATGTCGCCGGCGTCCACGTGCAGCGCGCTGGCCGCGCGCGCCGTGGGCCCGCCCCAGGGCGTCAGGTTCATGACGCCGCTGGCCAGCATGGCCAGGCAGGTCATGGCCAATGCGTTCATTTTCAGACGCCGGTACAGCGGCAGCATCGAGGCCACCACGATCATGTAGGTGGTCGAGCCGTCGCCGTCCAGCGAGATCACCAGCGCCAGCACGGTCGTGCCCACCACGATCTTCAGCGGATCGCCCTTCACCGCGCGCAGGATGCGGCCCACGATGGGGTCGAACAGGCCGGCGTCGATCATGACGCCGAAATACAGGATGGCGAACATCAGCATCACGCCGGTCGGCGCGATCTTGCGGATGCCGTCCAGCATCATCTTGTCTATGCCCGCCCCGAAGCCGCCCAGCAAGGCAAAAAGAATGGGAACAAGAATGAGCGCCACCAGGGGCGACAGGCGCTTGGTCATGATCAGCGTCATGAACGTGATCACCATGCCGAAGCCAAGCAGGGTCAATAGCATGAGGGTTATCTCCGACTCGTCGTTGTTATGCGAGGCAGCCTCCGGCGGGGGAAGCTGGACCGCAAGACTAGAAACTAAAGCTGTCGACAACCTGTCTTTTTCGTGGCGGACGCTGGTCCGTCCCCCTGAATCTCCGTGCGACAATTCCCGCCATGCGCATACTGGTGATCGAAGACGACGAGGACCTGGCCGACGCCATCGTGCGCCGGCTGCGCCGGCTCGGCCATGCGGTCGACAGCCAGAACGACGGCCTGAGCGCCGACGGCGTACTGCAATACGAGACCTTCGACCTGGTCATCCTGGACATCGGCCTGCCGCGCATGTCGGGCTTCGACATCCTGCTGCGCCTGCGCGACCGGGGCAGCAAGACGCCGGTGCTGGCGCTGACCGCGCGCATCGACATCGAAGACCGGGTCCACGCCCTGGATACCGGCGCCGACGACTACCTCGCCAAGCCCTTCGATTTCCGCGAGCTGGAGGCGCGCTGCCGCGCCCTCTTGCGCCGGCCCGCGGCCCAGGCCGCGGGCGTGCTGCGCTTCGGCGAACTGGCCATCGACAGCGCCGCGCGCCAGGTCACGCTGGGCGGACGGCGCATCGAACTGCCCAAGCGCGAATACAGCCTGCTGGAGATCCTGCTGGCCGGCATGAACCGCAGCGTCAGCAAGGCCGAAATCGCCAGCAAGCTGTTCGCCTTCGACGACGACGCCGCCCCCAACGCCATCGAGGTCTACATCGCCCGCCTGCGCCGCAAGCTCGAAGGCACGCCGCTGCGCATCGAAACGCAGCGCGGCACCGGCTACCTGCTGACGGCGGTCGGCGAGGCGGCCGACGATTCCGAGTAGCCCGTGCCGCAGCGCCGAATCTCCGTCCGCCGCCGCATGCTGGCCACGCTGCTGGCCCTGTTCGCGGCCGCCCTGGCCGCGCTCTACCTGCTGGTGCGCGGCTACGCCTACCAGACCGCCGACACCACCTACGACCAGCTGCTGCGCGCCTCGGTGCTGTCGATCGCCGACAGCCTGCAGCTGGTGCAGGGCGAATGGCGCATGGACATGCCCTACGCGTCGCTGGCGCTGCTGGAGCAGGCGCCGCGCGACCGCGTGTTCTACCGCGTCACCGCCGGCGGCGGCGAACTGGTCTCGGGCTACGCCGACCTGCCCTCGCCGCCCGCGCGCGCCGAGGCCGCGCCGGCCGACACGCCGCGCCTGTTCGAAGCCCGCTACCAGGACGAGCCGGTGCGCGTGGCCTGGATGGAGCGCAAGATCGCCGGCCCGCGCGACGCAGAAACCGCCGTCATCGAAGTCGCCCAGACGCGCGAGGCGCGCAACGCGCTGGCCGCCGGCATACTGTGGCAGGGCACGCTGGCCCTGATCGGCTTTGCCGCCGCGGCGCTGGCGCTGGCCTACTGGGGCCTGCAGCGCTCGCTCTCGCCGATCCAGCGCATCGAGCGCGAACTGGCCGCGCGCGGCGCCTCCGAACTGCATCCCATCGATGCGCCCGTGCCGCAGGAGCTCGACACCCTGGTGCATGCGCTGGACGGCTTCATGGCGCGCCTGTCGGAAAACCTGGACACGCTGCGCCTGTTCATCGCCGAGGCCGCGCACCAGCTGCGCACGCCGCTGGCCGCGCTGCACGCCCAGATGGAAGTGGCGCTGGACGAGGAAGACCCGGCCGAACAGCGCCGCAGCCTGCTGGCGGTGCTGCGCAACGCCGAGAAACTCTCGCGCCTGGTCAACCAGCTGCTGTCCGACGCCAGCGTGATCCACCGCAGCAACGTCAGGCAGTTCCAGCCGGTGGACCTGGCCGAACTGCTCGGCCAGGCGGTGTACGACACGGTGCCGCAGGCCGACCCGCAGCCCGACGTGCGGCTGCGCCTGCCCGACGCCGGCGACGCGCATCCGCCGGTCGTGCCGGGCGACAGCCTGATGCTGCGCGAAGCCTTCAAGAATCTGATCGACAACGCGCTGCGCCACGGCGCCAACGAAGCAGGCCACATCGAAGTGCGGCTGGAGCGCGCGGACGCGGGCTGGCGCGTCGCCGTGTCGGACCGCGGCCCCGGCATACCGCCGGCGCTGGCCCACGCGGCGTTCGAGCGCTTCACCCGCGGCCCCAATCCGCGCTCGTCCGGCGCCGGCCTGGGGCTGTCCATCGTCAAGCGCGTGGTCGAGATCCACCAGGGCCGGCTGGTCCTGAGCAACCGGGTGGACGGCGGACTGGAAGCCGCGATCACGCTGCCGGGGACGGCCCATGAAAAGTAGGCCCATCGCCGCCTGGCGCGGGCTCGCCATCGCCGCCGCCGTGCTGCTGCCGCTGGCCGGCCAGGCCGCCGAAACCAGCGGCGACGGGCTGACGCTGGGGCCGGCCGACAGCCGCAACGTGCTGGTGGTGCATGCCTCCAACAGCGTGCAGGTGTTTCGCGGCGTGCTGGAGGATTTCAGCCGGCTCAATCCCTCCGTGCGGCTGGAATACACCGAGATCTCCACGCAGGACCTGTACGCGCAGGCCGTGGCGCGCGCGTGGCAGGCGCCCGGCGCGCGCACCGGCCCGGACATCGTCATCAGCAGCGCCATGGACCTGCAGACCAAGCTGGTCAACGACGGCTACGCGTTGCCCCATGTGTCGCCGCAGACGCAGGCGCTGCCGCGCTGGGCGAACTGGCGCGACGAGGTCTTCAGCATCGGCACCGATCCCATCGTGATGGTCTACAACACCGACAGGCTGCCGGCCGCGCGCGCGCCGCGCACGCGGCGCGAACTGCTGTCGCTGCTGCAGGCGCCGGACCAGCCGCTGGCCGGCAGCATCTCGACCTATGACGTGCAGGGCAGCGGCATCGGCTATCTGGCCGCCACGCAGGACACGCGCCTGGACAGCATGGCCGGCGCGCTGCTGGCCGCGTTCGGACGCAACCGCGTCGCCATGCACGCGTCCACCGAACATGCGCTGGACCAGCTCGAGCGCGGCCAGACCACGCTGGCCTACAACCTGCTGGAATCCTATACGCGCCACCGCATCGCGCGCGGCGCGCCGCTGGCCATCGTGTACCCGCAGGACTACACGCTGATGCTGTCGCGCTCGGCCATCATCCCGCGCCAGGCGCCGCGTCCCGATCTCGGCGCGCAATTCCTGGACTACCTGCTGTCGCCGCGCGGCCAGCAGATGGTGCAGGAGCAATCCGGCATGCGGCCGGTGAACGCCTCGGTCATCGCCGCCGCCGGCGTGCGCCCCGTGGGCCTGGGCGTGGGCCTGCTGGTGTACCTGGACCCGCTGAAGAAAAAACACTTCCTGGACCTGTGGCGTGCGGCGGTCCAGGCGCCGGCCGCCGGTCCCGCGGGCGCGCCGGCGACGGGCGGCCCGGGCCCCGGCGGCGCGCTTGATTGAAACGCTCCGGTACGGCCGCACCAGATCGATGATTCTCATCCGAAGCGCGCATTTGCGAGGATAATTTGCAAAAGCGGCAGCGGCTGCCATGCCTGCCTGAACCAGAGTCGGAGGCGTCAAATGGCCGAACACATGCTTGCGGTCCGGCGAGCCGTCGAGGCCGTCAGCCACCTTACCGATCCCGATCCGCCTTGGCAGGACATACTCACTACCGCGCGCGACATGGTGGGCGCCGACAGCAGCGCGCTGCTGGTGTTCGACAGGCGCAACAACCTGGTGAACCTGTATTCGCACGGCTGTCCCGAGGACTGCACCGCGGACTACCAGCAGCACTACTACCGCCACGACGTGCTCGAAAAAGATGCGCGCCTGTCGCCGGCCGGCACGTGGCTGGACACCGCCAACCTCCACCAGCGCGGACAGCTGCATCGCACCGAATACTACGCGGACTTCATGGTCAAGCACCGCATGGCGCAGATCGTGTCGCTGGTGGTCGAATCGAACGCCACCATGCACGCGGGCATCGGCTTCCAGCGTTCGACGATCGACGACAAGACCTATGAACGCGTCCAGCAAGGCGCCTACGCGCATTATTTCCGCATGCTGCGCGGCCTGCTGGCGCAACGCGAGCAAGCGCTGGCCATCGGCTGGCGCTCCATCGAGAGCGCATTCGGCGACGTCGGCGAAGCGGTCCTGCTCATGACCAACAACGGCCTGGTGGCCAGGATGTCGCCGCTGGCCGCACGCTACCTGGACGACGGACACGGCTGGAACGTGAACGGCGGGCGCCTGCGCCATGCCGATGGAAAGATGCAGGCGCAGCTCGACGCCTGCCGCGCGGCCGTCGTGCGCGATGGACGCACGCATTCGCTGGCCTCGTCCACCGGCTGGGGCGAGCTGTGCTGGATCGACGTCAGCGTGGCGCCGGAAGCGCTCAACCTGGTCGGCGAGCACATGCTGCTGGTGCGCATGCGGCGCAAAAGCGCCTTCGCGCCGCCCGACATCGACCGGCTGGTATCCGTGTTCGCCATCACGCATGCCGAAGCCGCCGTGCTGGCCGGACTGGCCGCCGGCCACAGCGTCGAAGAGATCGCCACGCTGCGCCAGGCCTCGGTGCTGACCGTGCGCAAACAGGTGGCGTCGCTGCTGAGCAAGATGGAATGCAGCCGCCAGTCCGAACTGGTGCGGCTCGCCTCCCTGCTGTAGGCCGCGCCCGGCCGCGTACTCCATTTTGGGTATGCGGCCGCATCGGTATGCGACCTACGATGGACTCGAAAGCATGAAGCCGGATGCATATAACCGGTCGCGCGGCTGCCCTTGCCGAGACTGCCTTCCCGCAAGCCCCGAGGACACCGGTCCCAACGCCGCGCTCACTCTTGCCATCGAGGAGCACCTCATGAAAACCGCCCTATTCTTCCGTGTCGCCGTCCCGGCCGCCCTGGCGGCCGCCGCGCTGCTGTCCGGTACGGCAAGCGCGCAATCGGCCGCGGCCTCGCCCGACGACAATTCCACCGTCACCCGCGAGGACGTCATGCGCGACCTGGCCGCCTGGAAGCAGGCCGGACTGGAAAACAGCTGGAGCGGCGACAGCACGCCTGACGTCTACAGCCCGCAATACCGCGCCAGCTACCGGCAATACATGGACACGGTGAAGCCCGCCGCCGCGCCCCCGGTCCGCGCACAGTGAACCCGGTCCGCAGCCGGCGCGCCGCCTTCGGTCAGAACGTCACCTTGACCGACGGCGCGCTGCGCTGCGCCTCGCCGTGGAATACCGCTTCGATATTGTTGCCGTCCGGGTCCAGCACGAAGGCCCCGTAATAGCCCGGGTGATAGTTGCGCGGTCCCGGCGCGCCGTTGTCCTTGCCGCCGTTCGCCAGCGCCGCCTGGTAGAAGGCGTCCACCATGGCCTGGTCCCGCGCCTGGAACGCCAGATGGTGGCGGCCCGTCAACTGCCCCAGCGCGGCCTTGCTGTCGGCCGTGGACACGAACAGCTCGTCGGCCCAGAAATAGTCCTCGCCGGCGCCGCCCAGCGGCACCTTCAGCACGTCGAACACCGCCTCATAGAAGCGCCTGCTGGCGGCCAGGTCGCGCACTACCAGCTGGATGTGGTCGATCAGCCGGCCGCGATGGATTTCGTGCGTCTGCATGGGAGCTCCCGTGGGAAGAGTGTGGATTTCGACTATAGCGCCGGCCGCCGCCGGGGCCTTTGTTGCATCGCTGCATAATTTGCCATAATTGTTCACAAATTGCGTTTTTTCGAGCAGAATCGCGATTGCGCGACACCGCGCGCCACCTAGCCCGAGGAACCGCCCCATGAGCACCGCAAGCCGCTTGCTGGAAGACTCGTATCGCCGGACTGACCGCGCCATGCTGCCGCTCCTGTGGCTGCTGTTCATCGTAGGGCTCGGCATGGCGCCGCTCTACAACCGCTGGGGCGAAGCCACCACCGCGGGGCTGCTGGCGGCGGGCATACCCACGCTGCTGATCCTCTGGCGTCCCGGCCGCCTCTCCACCCGCCTGGCCGTGGCCTGTGGCCTGATGGTGCTGGCCGCGCTGCACATCCACCTCGCATCCGGCCAGACGGAAGTGCACTTCGGCATTTTCGTGCTGCTGTCGCTGCTGCTGGCCTATCGCGACTGGCGCACCATCCTGTGCGCGGCGCTGGTGATCGCCGTGCATCACCTGTCCTTCAATTATCTGCAGCAATGGGGATACGGCACGCTCTGTTTCACCGAGCCCAGCCTGGGCATGGTGCTGCTGCATGCGGCCTATGTGGTGGTGCAGGCCGCGGCGCTGGGATGGCTGGCCTGGAAAATGGAGCGCGCCGCCGTCGCCGCCGAAGAACTGGCGCGGCTCAGCGCGCACATCGGACGCGAACCCGGCATGTTCGACCTGCGCTTCGGCGGGCTGAGCATGGCCAGCGACCTGGGCCGCAGCTTCAAGACCACCATGGACGCCGTGCATCGCACCATGAGCGAAGTGCGCTCCACCGCGTCGGCCCTGTCGGCCGCCTCGCACCACATGATGCAGGACAATCTGCAGCTGGACGAACGCGCGCGCACCCAGGCCGAATCGCTGGCGCGCACCGCAACCTCCATGCACGCGCTGGCCGCCAACGTCCATGACAACGCGCAGCGCGCCCAGCAGGCCGGCCAGCTCAGCGAGCAGGCGCGGCAGATCGGCGGACAGGGCAGCGCCGCGGTGGCCGGCGTGGCCGCCGTGATGGGCGAGATCCAGCAGGAATCGCAGAAGATCTCCGAGATCACCGGCCTGATCGACAGCATCGCGTTCCAGACCAACATCCTGGCGTTGAACGCGGCGGTGGAAGCGGCCCGCGCGGGCGAAAGCGGACGCGGCTTCGCGGTGGTGGCCAGCGAAGTCCGCGCGCTGGCCCAGCGCAGCGCCGGCGCGGCGCGCGAGATCCGCGGCCTGATCGACGGCTCGCTGGAGAAAACCAGCAACGGGTTCCGCCAGGCCGACGCCGCCGCCGGCGTGATCCGCGAGGTCGTCTCCAGCATCGACCGCGTCGCCGGCATCGTCGCCGAGATCGGCGAGGCCGGCCGCGCCCAGAGCGCCGGCATCGAAGAGGTCAACCAGGCGGTCGACAAGATGGACGAGCTGACCCGCCAGACCGCGGCCCGCGTGGCCCAGGCCGCCAGCGCGTCCACGGCGCTGCAATCGCAGGCCGCGCATCTGCTGCAGGCCGTGGGCGTGTTCCGCCTGCAGGACGACGGCCCTTCCGCCGAAGCGCCGCGCCTGCGCGCGCAGGCGGCGCCCGGCCATCCGCCGGCGCCGGCGCTGGCCGGCGCATGACGGGACTTATTGCGCCTTGATGCCGGCCTGCTCGATCACGGCCTTCCAGCCCTCGGATTCCTTGCGCACCCATTCGCGGGCCTGCGCCTGGCCGGCGTAAGGCTGGCGTATGCCCAGGCTCGCCATGCTGCGCTGGAATTCCGGCATGGCATAGACCTGCGCCAGGGTCTTTTCCCAGATCCGCACGATCGGCTCGGGCGTGCCCTTGGGCGCCATCACCAGGAAACCGAAGGCCACGTCGTAGTTCTTCAGGCCGGCCACGCCGGACTGCGCCACCGTCGGCACCTCGGGCAGGTCGGCGTCGCGTTGCCCGCCCGACACGGCCAGGGCCTGCAGCTTGCCCGCCTTGACGTGCGGCAGAATGCCGGGCGTGGCGAGAAAGGCGGCCTGTATCTGGTCGCCCAGCAGCGCGTTGACGGCCGGGGCGTTGCCGCGGTAAGGCACGTGCGCGGCCGGTATGCCGACGGCCAGGCGCAGCTTTTCGAAGGCCAGGTTGCCCGGGCTGCCGTAGCCGGCGGAGGCGTAGCTGATGGGATGCGACCTGGCGTAGCTGAGGAACTCGTCCAGGGAAGCGACGCCCAGTTCGGGCCGCACCGCCAGGGCCATGCCGAAGCTGCCGGCCAGGCTCACCGGTTCCAGCCGGGCGGTGACGTCGCGCTCCAGGTCCTTGAAGATAAAGCGATTGACCGTCATCAGCGTGTCCAGGGTCATCAGCAGTGTGTAGCCGTCGGCAGCGGCCTGGGCCACGGACTGGGCGCCGATGTTGCCGGACGCGCCCGAGCGGTTCTCGACCACCACGGTCTGCCCCAGCAGTTGTCCGGCATGCTGCGCGATGGCCCGGGCCTCCAGGTCCAGCGGTCCGGCGGGCGGAAAATTGACGACCAGGCGTATGGGGCGCGTGGGGTAGTCCGACGGCGCGGCGGCCGCGGCGCCTCCCAGCAACATCGCGGTACAGAACAGCAGCATGGGCTTGATCATGGTTGTCTCCTGCCTGGATGTCAGGCGATGGCGGTGGGGTGCGGGCTGGTTTCGGCGTGGCGGATCATGCTGCGCGCAAGCGTCATCAACAGCTCGCCGCGCAGCGCGGCGGCGGCCGGATCGCTCCACAGGTTGCGCAGTTCGTGAGGGTCTTCCTGCAGGTCGTAGAGTTCGCCCCAGTCCGCGTCCGCGTACACGCTGAGGCGGTGGCGCGGCGTCTGCAGCGTGCGCATGCGGGTGCGGCCCGCAAAGCCGAACATGGTGCGCTGGCCCTCTTCTTCGATCAGCGCAGCGTCGCGCACCGCCGTCGCCGCGCCGGACATCAGCGGCAGCAGCGACTGGCCCTGCATCCCGTTGTAGGCGGGCAGGCCGGCGCGGGCCAGCACCGTGGCCGCGATGTCGGCGGTCGAGCACAGCGCCTGGCTGCGCGGCGCGGCCGGCGCGGCCTGCGGGTCGCGCCAGATGAAAGGCGTGCGGATCAGGCTCTGGTAATGGACCGGCCCCTTGAGCAGCAACTGGTGATCGCCCAGGTAATCGCCGTGGTCGCTGGTGAAGATGACCACGGTGTTCCGGTCCAGCCCGGTCTGGCGCAAGGCCTGCATGACCCGGCCGATGGTGGCGTCGATATGGCTGATGGAGCCGTAGTTCAGCGCAATGGCCTCGCGCGCCTCGCGCTCGGTGCAGGCGAAGATCGCCGGCGTGTGCTTGACCGCCTGGTTGCGGTCGCGCTGCTCATGCAGCCACGCCACGTGCGGCGGCGGACGGTGGCCGGGCGCGGCGCAGGCATGGAAGGACGCCGGCAGCTCCACGTCTTCGGGGCGGTACATGTCCCAGTACTTGCCGTGAGGCGTGAACGGATGGTGCGGATCGGGAAACGAACACTGGATGAAAAACGGCTTGCCGCCCGCGGCATGCTCGCGCAGCAAGGCGATGGTCTGGTCGCCGATATAGGCGTTGGTGGAGCACTCCTCCGGCACGCGGGTGCGCCAGGCCTGGTGATGCCGGGTCAGCTCGAACTCCGACGCGGGCAAGGCGTGCTCGGGCCCCCACAGGCGCCGCGCCTCGGGATGCTCTTGCGCCAGCCAGCGCTCGTAATGGCCCCAGACCTGGTCGCCGTGGTCCACCGCCAGCGCCACGCGCCCGAAACCGTAGAACGGCGTATCCAGGTCGTGGGCCGGATCGGTGCGCCACAGCGGCCCCCACTCCTGGTCGTAGTCGCCGGGTTCCGCGGTCCAGGCTTCGCCCTGCGTGCCGTCGCCGCCGGCCGGCGGCCAGGCGGGGCCGTTGCCCGTCATGTTCTGTAAATGCGCCTTGCCGACCAGCGCGGTGGCGTAGCCCGCGCCGCGCAGGCGTTCGACGAAGGTGGTGGCGCGCTGCGATAGCGGGATGCCGTTGTGGCGCACGCCGTGCACTGAAGGCATGCGGCCTGTCATCAGCGTGGCGCGGTTGGGCATGCAGATCGGCGAGGCCACGTAGAAGCGGTCGGCGGACCACCCCTGCGCCGCCAGCGCGTCCAGTTCCGGCGTGCGCACTATGGCGTTGCCATAGCTGCCCAGATGATCGGCGCGCTGCTGATCCGTGATGAATAGCAGGAAATTCGGCTGCATCGTGTCTCCTCGCCGCCGGGTCGATGCCGGCATGGCTCTGTTGTGCGGCCATTATGTGCAGGGCAGACATGAATTGATAATGAATTAATATTACTGAGCCATAACCACAGACTCATGTCTGAAAAGACGACGGACACGCATGGACTGGACCCACCGCATCCGCCTGCGCCACCTGGCCATCCTGGTGCGCCTGTGCGAGAGCCGTAACCTGAGCCAGGTTGCGTCCGAACTCAACATCACCCAGCCGGCGCTGTCGAAATGGCTGCGCAGCCTGGAAGAAGACATCGGCCTGCCGCTGTTCGAGCGGCATGCGCGCGGTATCGAACCCACGCTGTACGGACTGGAACTGCGCACCCACGCGCGTGAAATCCTGGGTAAGCTGGGCCGCGCCCAGGACACCATGGCGCAACTGGCCCACGGCGCCACCGGCACGCTGGCCGTGGGCGTCACGCCCAATATCGCGCCGGTGCTGCTGCCGCCCGGCATCCGGCGCTTCCGCGAACGCTATCCCAAGGTGCTGCTGCGCCTGGCGGAAAACACGCTGGACCACCTGCTTCCGCTGATGCAGGAAGGCTCCTACGACGTGCTGGTGGGACGCCTGGAGCAGCACTCGCTGCCGCGCAATCTGCACTACGAAGAGCTTTACGACGAGCCCATCTGCCTGGCCGTGGGCGGCAGCCACCCGCTGGCCGGCAAGCGCTCGGTCACCTGGCGCGACGTGCAGGCGCATCCCTGGATCGTGCCCGGCCCCTCCACCCCGATGCGCATGCGGATGGACTATGAACTGGCCCTGGCCGGGCAGCCCGCGCCCTGGCAGCAGGTCGAGTCCTCGTCGGTTCTCGTCAACCTCTCGCTATTGGCGGATTCGGACCTGGTGATGCCGATCTCGGAACGGCTGGCGCGCCATTTCGCCAGGCAGAACATGATCCGGGTGCTGCCGCTGGCGATGCGCAGCCGCGGCATCACCGGCATGGTGTGGCGCGACGCGGCGCTGGCGTCGGAACATGCTGCCTACTTCATGGAGTGCCTGCGGCTGTCGCGCTGACCCGGCGCTACCCGTTCACGTAGAACATCAGTTTGGCCAGGATCACGATGGCCACCATGTGGCAGAACACGCTGCGGTGTATGCGCCGCTGCCGCTCGGGCGTGAGCCGCTTGCGCCGGGCCATCGTCAGCGCCGTCACCACATGCGCCAGCACGCTCAAGGCCAGCAGGATCTTCAGGCTGAACAGGATGCCGAAGGGCGACGAGCCGGGGCTGACGAGCGCGCCCCGGTACTGCCAGGCCAGGCCCAGGCCGGCCAGGTAAAGCACCAGCACCGCCCACGGAACCACCGAGCGCACGCGCGGGCCGAGCTGGCTGCCCAATGCCTTGCGCACCTCGGCGGGCAGGCGCTTGTGCACGGGTTCCAGGAACAGCACCTCGAAGGTCACCGTGCCGACGAACACGAAAGCGGCCAGCAGATGCAGGACGAGCAGCAAGGGATAGGTATTCATGGCTGGGAGCTCCTGCAAACGATTGTCTCACCCCGCCGCCCCACCGATGGATGAGCTAAATCAAAGCGGCCCGAGCCAGTCAGGGTTCGGCCCCGGCCACCGCCAGCAGTTCGCGCAGGCGCTGCGCGTCGGCCTGCATGCTGCCGCCAAACGGCGAGACCAGCGAGACCGGCCTGAGCCGCCCCCGGTGGAGCAGCGCGCAACGATCGACCAGGCCCAGCAGTTCGTCGGGGTCGTCGCTGACGCACAGCAGCGCCGCGCCGCTGCGGACCACGGCCTGCCGGCAGCAGTCGGCGAGCTGGCGGCGCGCGGCCGGCTCCATTGCGTTGAAGGGCCGGTCCAGCATCAGCAGGTCGGGAGCCAGGGCCAGCGCGCGCGCCAGGGCCGCGCGCTGCGCCAGGGCGCGGGGCAGTTCGGCGGCCGGCGACTCCATCGCCGCGTCCAGGCCGACGCGGCGCAGCCAGTACGCCGACACGCTGCGGGCCTCCGGCTCCGGCAATCCCGACGCCCGCAACGGCAGCGCCACGTTCTCCAGCGCGTGGCGCCAGAGCAGCAGCCGCGGCTCCTTGAACATCAGCAGCGGATGCCGGAAGCCATTGCGCAGCACGCCGCCGCTGGGACGCGCCAGGCCGGCGGCAAGGCGCAGCAGGCTGGTCTTGCCCGCGCCGCGCGGGCCGATCAGGCCCAGCCGCTCGCCCGGCCGCAGGCGCAGGTCCACGTCGTGCAGCACGTGGCGGGCGCCGCAGCGCAGCGAAACGGATTGCATTTCAAGCATGGCGGGGCTGCTCCAGCAAGGGTTCCAGCCGGCGCCGCAGCGGCCGCAGGCAGGCGAATTCCAGCGCCGCCGCCAGCCCCAGGATCAACAGCGCCCAGGCGATCAGCTCGGCGCTGGCGAAGGCGCCGCGGGCATTGGCCAGCGCGTGGCCCACCCCGCTCTCGGCGCCCAGCGCTTCGGCCATGACCACCAGCCGCGCGCCGGTGCTGGCTGCGCCGATCAGCGCGGCCAACAGCACGGGCCGGAGCACCGGCAGGTACAGGTGGCGCAGGCTGCGCCACATTCCATAGCGGTAGACGCGCGTCATTTCGACCAGCTTGCAATCCACCGCCTGCACGCCCTGGACGGTATGGGAGTACATGCCCGGCGCCATGATCAGCGCGGTGATGACGATCACCATGGGCGAGCCGCGGCCGAACCACAGCGCGGCCAGCACCACCGCCACCACCGGCGGCAAGGCGGTCAACAGCCAGCGCAGCGGCTCGATCAGCCCGCGCAGCCGGCCGCTGTGCCCGGCCAGCATGCCCAGCGCGAAGCCGACGGATGCGCCGGCCAGCACGCCTGCGCCGATGCGCATCAGGCAGACGCCGGCATTGGCGTAGAACTGCGGGCTGTGCAGCAATGGGCCGATGGCGCGCAAGGCCTGCCAGGGCGTGGCCAGCACTTGCGGGCCGAGCTGGCGCGCCGCCAGGTGCCACGCCAGCACCAGCAACAGCACGCCGGCCGCGCACCAGGCCGGCGAGATCCGCACCGGGGCCGTCCGGGCTGGCAAAAGCAGGGCGCCGGAAAGGTTGGCGCAAGCGTGGCGGCGCGCGAAAGAGTCCGTCATTGAATTCCTGGATATCACACGAGAATGATTTACATAAAAATCTTCTCATTCACGCCGAAACACCCAGAATGACGATTATCAATGCCGAACCGGCGGCATGGCGTCCAGCCCGGCCGCGCGGCCCAATGACGATTGTCATCGGCGGCCGGCCGGCCGCGCCGGACAATGGCTGCGCGCCCACTACCCTGCCTGGTTCCGCCATGCCCCAGACCGCCCCCGCATCCGCTCCGAACTTCATCGCCGAATCCGACATCCAGCAGATGGTGCACCGCTTCTATGCCTTGGTGCGCCAGGACGAAATACTGGGGCCGATATTCAACTCCCGCGTGGCCGACTGGGATCACCACCTGGAGATGCTGTGCGATTTCTGGTCGTCGGTGCTGCTGGGCACGGGCCGCTTCAAGGGCGCGCCGGTGCAGGCGCACGTGCGCATACCGGACTTGTCCTGGCCCTTGTTCCAGCGCTGGCTGGGGCTGTTCCACGGCGTCACCGCCAGCCTCGGGCATCCGCTGCTGCAGGAACAGGCCGACATCATGGCCGAAGGCATCGCCGCCAAGCTCTGGAGCGTGTGGCAGACGCGGCACAGCCTGCCCAGCCTGCCCGACGTGCTGCCGGAAGGCGTGCGGCCCTACTCACAAAGTCCGATATTCACCCCCGACAACCTGCCCGCCGCGCTGCGCACCGCGCATACGGTCAAGGAAGGCACATGGGGATTGCTGCTGGTGCATGCGGGCGTGCTGCGCTATACGCTGGACGACCCGCCGCATACCGAGGTGGTGCTGACCAGCGGCCAGCAGGTGGTGATCGAGCCGCAGGTGCGGCACCACGTGGCGTTCGAGCTGCCGGGCAGCTTCCAGATCACGTTCTGCCGGGCCGAGGCGTAGCCGCCTCGTCCGGCGCTTTCACGTGCTTCTTACTGTGCTTCTTACTTCTTGCGGGCGACGCCCTGCTCCACCACCATGTCCAGCACGTACACCTGGGAAGGCGCGTCGGCCGGCGGGTTCTTCCAGTCGTAGCGCTTGACGCGCAGCACGGTGCGCATGCCGTCCTGGTGCTCATAACCCTCGATCGACTGGTACAGCGGGCGCCATTCGTCGGTCGTGGGCTGCGCGACGCCGGCCTCGTTGTAGCGGCGCTCGCGCACCATCAGGCACTGGTAGCCGGGAATCAGCGGATGGCTGCACGCCGTTTTCTTCGGGGCGACTTCCAGGAACATGATTTCGCCGGCGCTGCCGTAGCGCGTTTCCGGCGTGGGCTCGCCGACGAACTTCAGCACGCTGCCGTCCTTGGCCACCAGCTCCAGGGTGGGCTCGGCGCTGTCGCCGCCCAGCGTGGCGCGCAGCTCGCCCTTCAGGCGCAGGCCGAGTTCGGCGTCCAGCTTCATCAGGGCCGGTTCGCAGGCCTTCATGGTGGAGGCCAGGTTGTCGATGCGCAGCACGCCGTTCTTGTAGGCGTAGCCGCCGAACTGGGTGTTGCAGCCGCCGCGCACGCTCATCTTGTCGTCGCTGAACTCCAGGCGCAGCGGACGGCCGATGCCTTCCTGCAGCGCGGCTACCGGCTTGCCCGAGGCGTCGACGGCGGAAGCCAGGCGCCAGTAGTAGGCGGGCAGGGTCACTTGGCTGGAGGCGGAGGTGGCGGCGTTGGTAGGCATGGAGGATTCTTCGCGAGGGGACGATGCCGGGGCGCAAGCTTGGAGCAGCGCGGCGCATACGGACGCAAGGAGAATGGTTTTTTTCATGGTTCGGTCCTTTGAGCCGGATGGCACGGGTGAAAAGCGGCATTCTACGTCCGGGGTATGGACGAATCGGACCGAAGGACGGGTAGGCCGTTTCAAAATCTTGCAAGCCGTTCCGGCTTCCCCCGCGCGGCCGGCCCGCCGCGTTTACATATAGACACGATACCCGCAAAATCCTGCATTTCTTGCCAAAAAGCCGCTAACGGCGCGCTGACCACCCCTATCTTCCGGATTTTGCTGTCCGCCGGACGCGCCGGCGGACCGTCTTGCGGAATATCCGCTTTCCCGCATGCGTCCATCGAAAGCATGCCCCGCACGCCACGGCATGCCCTCAGACCAACCTGGCGCGCCGGCCCCGGCGCGCATCGGAATACAGCGGAAACAACCATGAAGTCGATCAGAAAGTTCGCCTGCGGCGTGGCCGCCCTGGCCTGCCTGGCGGGCCCCGCCGCCTGGGCGGCGCAGGACCTCAATGTGTACGGACCGGGCGGCCCCGCCCCGGCCATGAAGGAAGCGGCCGCCGCCTTCGGCAAGCAGCACGGCCTGCGCGTGACGGTCACCGCCGGCCCCACGCCGGCCTGGGCCGAACAGGCCAAACAGGACGCCGACGTGATCTACAGCGGCGCGGAAAACATGATGAGCGGCTTCGCCACGGCGCTGCCCGGCGTGTTCGACCTGCGCGAGGCCCGCCCGCTGTACCTGCGTCCCGCCGCCATCCTGGTGCGTCCCGGCAACCCCAAGGGCATCGGCGGCTTCAAGGACCTGCTCAAGCCGGGCGTCAAGGTCATGGCGGTCTCGGGCGCCGGGCAGACCGGGCTGTGGGAGGACGTGGCCGGCCGGCTGGGCGACATCGAAAGCGTGCGGGCGCTGCGCGCCAATCTGATCCTGCCGGAAGCGGGCAACAGCGCCCAGGCCCGCAAGCAATGGACCGAGGACCAGAGCATCGACGCCTGGCTGATCTGGAACATCTGGCAGGTGTCGAATCCCGATCTGGCCAGCATGGTCGAGGTGGAAGAGCCGTACCGCATCTATCGCGACGCCGGCGCGGTCGTGACCCGCAAGGGCAAGGCCAATCCCCAGGCCCAGGCCTTCGTCGATTTCCTCGAAGCGCCCGAAGGCAAGGCCATCTTCCGCAAGTGGGGCTGGAAGACGGACTGACCGGGCCCGCCCGCCTCAGCCTGCGGCTTCGGGCGGGTGGCTCAGCGACCAGATCGCGTCGAACAACGTGCGCTGCAAGGCGGCGAATTCCTCGCTTTCGATGATGAGCCCGTAGTTCTCGCGCCGCGACGACACCAGCGCGACGCGGTGGTCGTAGATCAGCGCGGTCATTGAGAGCGTCATGTGTTCCGGCGCGAAGCGCAGTTCGCGCAGCTCGTCCACGCTGGACGGCCAGATGTCGGCGGTGTCGCGGCTGCGCGAGCGCACAACCTTCATGTGGATGCCCAGGGCGATCCGCTCGGCGCGATAGACGTCGATCTCGTCCAGGCCGGGCGCGTCCTCCAGCTCGGACATGGAAAAGATCGCGCGCAGCTGCTTGGACTCGGCCGACAGCGAATCGCGCAGCACCGTGCGCACGCCCTCGGCGCCTTCGTAGAAGCGGATGTTGGGCTTGCCCTTGGCCTGGTTATAGAGCGAGCGCAGCTGCGGCATCATGTTTTCCAGCATCTGCCGGCGCGCCTGCGCCTGCTCCAGCAGCACGCTGGGATCGAGCGCGGTGACGAAGCGCCGGCTGCCGCGATCGTCCAGCGCGATCAGCCCGTGCTCCTGCAGACGCGTGACGGCGTCGTAGACCGTGGTGCGCGGCAGCCCCGCGCGCGTGGCGACCTCCGACACGGGCGCCTCCCCCAGCTCTATCGCGGCGCGATAGACCTTGAACAGATTGCCGCTGATGCCCAGGCGGGCGAGTTGATCTTCTACATCCATTGCGCCGGTTCGCTCGTTGTTGGTGAATGGCCAGAGCCACCTGCCGCAGTGTAACGAAGCGCTCTGCCATTCAATCTGTCGGAATAATCCGACTTAAAAAATTCAAGTCGGAGTTTTCCGACACTATATCCCTTTGGCCACTCAAATCACCGGAGAAGGAAACAGGGAAAACACCTAGTTTTACTAACTTATCATTAATAATCAATGAATTAAATAAACTTCCCAAGATAAAACCGGCACATGCGACATTGACGCATATACCCGACAAACTTACGATTCGGCGTCATGATTCCCGTAAAACGGGAAGCAAAAGAAATCGATGTCGGAAATTTCCGTCATCTTTGTCCGGACGCGTACACCCAGGGGAGTCACTCATGCGCCTATCCCGTAAAACCGCACTGGCCACGGTCAGCGCCCTTTTGCTGTGCGCCAGCGCAGCCCAGGCCCAATCCGACCGCAGCGTCCGGATCGGCATCTCGACCTTCCTGTCCGGCGCCGGCGCGGTGTTCGGGGTGCCGGCCCGCGACGCCGCCGAACTGGTGGCCGCCGACATCAACCGCCAGGGCGGCATCAAGGGCGCGCAGGTGAAGCTGACGTTCTTCGACGAGAACCAGGGCGTGGACAACACGGTTATCGAGTACAAGCGCCTGGTCGAATCGAACCAGGTCGACGCCATGGTGATCGGGCTGTCCAGCTCGACCTGCCTGGCGGTGGCGCCGGTGGCCGAGCAGCTCAAGATGCCGACCCTGCTGTGGGACTGCGGCACCGCGCGGCTGTTCGAGGAACAGCGCTACGACCACGTGTACCGCACCGCCGACTACACGCCCTCGAACAACGTGGCCGCCGCGCTCTACCTGCTCAAGGACATGCCGCAGGTCAAGACCATCGCCGGCATCAACCAGGATTACGCCTTCGGCCGCGACAACTGGGCCGCGTTCAAGGAGGCGGTGCAGGCGCTGCGGCCGGACGTGAAGTTCGTGGCCGAGCTGTTCCCCAAGCTGGGCACGGCCGACTATTCGACCGAAATCTCGCGCCTGTCGGCGCTGCGCCCCGACGTCGTCTTCACCACGCTGTGGGGCGGCGACATGAACACCTTCGTCAAGCAGTCGTCCTCGCGCGCGCTGTTCCGCACCAGCCGCCTGGTGGCGCCCAACGGGCAGAGCTCGCTGGAGCAATTGGGCAAGACCTTCCCGGCCAACGCGATCGTGGGCATGCGCGGCGACAGCTGGGCGTTCAACCCGGCCATGCGCGACAACGCGCAGCACCGCAAGTTCGTGGAAGACTTCCGCGCCAAGACGCGCGCCTATCCCAGCTTCCCCGCCTACCACATGGCCCAGGCCCTGTCGGCCGTGCGCCAGGCGCTGGAACAGCGCTGGGACGGCCAGCCCGCCACGCTCAAGACCGCGCTGCTGCAAGGCTGGGACGGCCTGCAGCTGGACGACTACACCGGCAAGCTGGCCATCCGCGCGGACCACCAGGCCATGGAAGGCCAGCTCTACGGCGTCAGCAAGCCGGCCGAGGGCCAGCCGTTCCTGACGCTGTCGCGGCTGGCGCTGATTCCGCCCGAGCTGGTCTCGCCGCCGGTGGGCGAAAAGACCGACGACTGGCTGCGCACGCTCAAGCCGTCGCTGCTCGAACAGATCTCCATCCCGGCTGAATAACGGCGGCGACCATGCAGCAAACCCTATTGTTGGCGCTCCTGGACGGGCTGGCGCAGGCGTCGGTCTCGTTCATGGTCGCGGTGGGGCTGAGCCTGATCTTCGGCATCATGCGCATCCTCAACATCGCCCATGGCAGCTTCTACGCGCTGGGCGCCTATACGGCCGCGGCGCTCGGCCTGTGGCTGGCCGGCCCCGACGGCGGCGCCTGGACCTATCCCGCGCTGCTCGCGGCCGCGCTGGTGGTCGGGCTGGCCCTGGGCCCGGTAATCGAGCGCGTGCTGCTGCGGCGCGTCTACGGCAAGGAACCCTCGCTGCAGATCCTCATCACCTTCGGCATCTTCATGATGCTGGAGGACGCGCAGAAGCTGCTGTTCGGCGTGGAGCCCATCTTCGCCGACGCGCCGCTGGCGCGCCTGGGCATGCTGGAGATCGGCGGCATCTACTACACCGTCTACCAGCTCGTGCTGCTGCCGGCCGCGGCGGTGGCGGTGATGGCGGGCCTGACCTGGTTCTTTTCGTACACGCGCCAGGGCAAGCTCATCACCGCCGTGATCGAGGACTACGAGGTCGCCTGCACGCTGGGCGTGAACGCCAGGCGCGTTTACCTGCTGACCTTCACGCTGGGCGCCATGCTGGCGGCGCTGGGCGGCGCGCTGGCCTCGCCCACCACTTCGCTGGTGCCGGGCATCGGCGCCGACACCATCGTGCTGTCCTTCGCCATCGTGGCCGCGGCCGGGCTGGGCCATTTCCAGGGCGCGGCGGTGACCGCGCTCATCATCGGGCTGGGCCAGGCGCTGTGCGTGCACCTGTACAGCGAAATCGCATCGGTCGTCCCCTACGTGGTGATGACGCTAATCCTGCTGGTCCGGCCCTACGGGCTGTTCGGCCGCGCGCAGGTGAAGAGGGTTTGAATCATGCAATTTTCTCTACGCGACAAGGCGCCCGTGCTGCTGGCCGCGGCCATCCTGCTGGCCGCGCCCGCGATGGCGCCCGGACTGCGCGCCATCCTGTTCATGGCGGTCGCCGAGGCGGTGGTGGCGCTGGGCATCCTGGTGCTGCTGCGCGCCGGCCAGATCTCCTACGGCCACGCGCTGTACTTCGCCGCCGGCGCCTATGCGGTGGCGTTCGGATCGCGCTGGCTGGGTCCGGAACTGCTGCTCACGCTGCCTTTCGCCGTGGCGTGCAGCGCGCTGCTGGGCGCGGCGCTGGGCGCCATCCTGGTGCGCTACCGCGACATCTTCTTCGCCATGCTGAACCTGGCTTTCTCGATGGTGGGCTTCACGCTGCTGCTCAAGCTCTATGACCTGACCGGCGGCAGCGACGGCCTGACCGTCGCGCAGCACCGCTACGCCGGCCTGGCGCTGCCGGCCGACGACTACGGCCCGGCCACGTATGCGCTCGCGGTGGCGCTGCTGGCGCTGGCGCTGCTCGCCACCTCGCGCTATCTGGCCTCGCCCCAGGGCCAGGCGCTGTCGGCGCTGAAAACCAACGAGACCCGCCTGGAATACCTGGGGGTGTCGGGCCGCGCCGTGCTCTACCGCGCCTACGTCGCCTCGGCGGCGCTGGCCGGCCTGGGCGGCGCGCTGGCGGCGCTGGGCACCGGCCACGTCACGCCCGAACTGGGCTACTGGACCAAGTCCGCCGAATTCGTGTTCATCGCGGTGCTGGGCGGCGTGGGGCACGTGGCCGGCGCGCTGGCCGGCGCGGTGGGCTTCGAACTGCTGCGCAGCTACGCCAGCGCCGCGGCCGCCAACGCCTGGCAGCTCATCATGGGCGCGGTGCTCATACTCATCGTGCTGTTCGCGCCGCAAGGCCTGTGCGGCCTGGTCAGGAAAGCGGGCGCGGCCCGCGCCGCCAAGAAGGCCTCGGCATGAGCGCGCCCATCCTGCAGGCCCGCGGCCTGCACATCGAATTCGGCGGGGTCAAGGCCGCCAACGGCGTGGACCTGACGCTGCACGCGGGCGAACTGGCCTCCATCATCGGCCCCAACGGCTCGGGCAAGACCACCTTCCTGAACCTGTGCACGGGCTATGTGCGGGCCTCGGCCGGCAGCGTGCAGTTCGACGGCGTGGAACTGACGCGGCTGCCGCCGCGCCGGATCGCCCGGCTGGGCATCGCGCGCGCCTTCCAGCTGCCGCAGCTCTTCACCGAACAGACGGTCGAACAGAACCTGCTGCTCGCCATCGCCGCGCGCCGCGGCTTCTGGCGGCTGTCGCCGCTGTCCACCCCCGAGGCGCGCGACGAAGCCGCGGCGCTGCTGCGCCTGTTCCACCTGCAAGGCCACAGCAAGCGCGAGATCGGCTCGCTGCCCGAAGGCGTGCGCAAGCTCATCGACATCGCCGTGGCGCTGGCGCTCAAGCCGCGTCTGCTGCTGATGGACGAGCCGACCAGCGGCGTCAGTTCACAGGAGAAATTCGCCATCATGGACATGCTCATACCCGTGCTGCGCGACCAGGGCATCACCGCCCTGCTGGTCGAGCACGACATGGAACTGGTCGAACGCTACATGGACCGCGTGGTGTTCTGGAACGCCGGCCAGGTGGCGGCGGTCGGCACGCCGGCCGACATCCTCCAGCGCGAGGACGTGCTGCGCGACGTGGTGGGAGCGATGTGATGCTGCATATCGACCGACTCACCGCCCGCATCGAAGGCGCCGCCGTCCTTCGCGAAGTCGGCCTGGATCTGTCCGCCGGCGAAACGCTGGCCCTGATCGGACGCAACGGCGCGGGCAAGACCTCGCTGCTGCGCGCCATCATGGGCGTGCTGCGCGCCGACGGCGGCACGCTGCGCTTCGACGGACAGGACCTGCGCGCCATGGACGCGCACCGGCGCGCCGGCCTGGGCATCGGCTACGCGCCCGAGGAACGCCGCCTGATCGGCAAATTCTCGGTGCTGGAGAACATCATGGTGCCGGCCTGGGCCTGCGGCCTGCCCGCGCGCGCGGTGCGCCAGCGGCTCGACCTGATCTACGCCGTGGCCCCCGAGCTGCCCGCGCTGAGCGCGCGCGCCGGCGGCCTGCTGTCGGGCGGCCAGCAGAAGATGGTGGCGCTGGGCCGCGCGCTGATGGCCGGCCACCGGCTGGTGCTGCTGGACGAACCGTTCCAGGGCCTGGCCCCGGCGCTGGCGCTGCGCTATGCGGACAGCCTGCGCACGCTGCGCCGCCAGCAGCCCGAGCTGGCCATCATCATCACCGAATCCAACCCCAAGTTGCTCGACGCCATGGCCGATCGCACCCTGTCGATCGAACGGGGCGCCATTTCCGCGGCAGACGCCGCCAGACAGACCCACTAAGGAGTCCCTATGCATTTGCGAGCCGCGGTGATCCAGACCGCATCGGTTCCCTTCGACAGCGCCGCCACCACCAGGAAGGTGGTCAAGCTCATCCTGGAGGCTGCCGCGCAGGGCGCGCGCCTGCAGGTGTTCCCCGAGGCCCTGCTGTCGGCCTATCCCAAGGGCGCCGACTTCGGCGCGCGCGTGGGCGGACGCCTGCCGCGCGGACGCGATGAGTTCCTGCGCTACTACGACAGCGCCATCGACGTGCCCGGCCCCGAGACCGAACAGATCGCCGAGGCCGCGCGCGAAGCCGGCTCGTACGTGGTCATCGGCGTGATCGAGCGCGACGGCGGCACGCTGTACTGCACGGTGCTGTTCTTCTCGCCCGAGGGCGAACTGCTGGGCAAGCACCGCAAGCTCATGCCCACGGCGATGGAGCGGCTGGTCTGGGGCTACGGCGACGGCTCCACCCTGCCCGTGTTCGACACGCCCTTCGGCAAGCTGGGCTCGGTGATCTGCTGGGAGAACTACATGCCGCTGCTGCGCATGGCGATGTACGGCAAGGGCATCCAGCTCTACTGCATGCCCACGGCCGACGACAAGGATTCTTGGCTGGCCACCGCCCGCCACATCGCGCTGGAAGGCCGCTGCTTCGTGCTGACCGCCTGCCAGTACCTGACCCGCGCCGACTTCCCGGAGGACTACGACGCGATCCAGGGCAACGCGCCCGACACCGTGCTGATGCGCGGCGGCAGCGCCATCATCAGCCCGCTGGGCGAGGTCCTGGCCGGACCGGACTATGAGGGAGAGTGCATCCTGACCGCCGACCTGGACCTGGACGACATTGCGCGCGGCAAGTTCGATTTCGACGTGGTGGGCCACTATGCGCGGCCGGACATCTTCCAGCTGGTGGTCGACGAATCGCCGACGCCGCCGGTCGTGCTCAAGCGCTGACCGGCGGGCGCGACGTCGGGCGCCCGCGGGCGCCCGGTGCGATCAGCCGATCACGCGGAAGCGTTCGGCGTCGTCCATGAACGGCTTCTCGCCGAAGCCGTTCTCATTGGAGCCGAACGGCATCTGCGCGCGCAGCTTCCAGTAGGCCGGGATATTCCACTGGCTCGCCACGGCGGCGTCGATCAGCGGGTTGTAGTGCTGCAGGCTGGCGCCCACGCCGGCGTTGGCCAGGGCGGTCCAGACCGACAGCTGCGCCATGCCGCCGGCCTGTTCGGACCAGACGGGGAAGTTATCGGCGTACAGCGCGAACTTCTCCTGCAGGCTGCGCACCACGTCCTGGTCCTCGAAGAACAGCACGGTGCCCACGCCGGCGGCGAAGCTCTTGAGCTTGGCCTCGGTCTTGTCGAACCCTTCGGCCGGGGCGACCTTGCGCACTTCCTCGATGGCGATGTCCCACAGTTTTTCGCTTTCCGCGCCGAACAGGATCACGGCGCGCGAGCTCTGCGAGTTGAACGAGGACGGGCTGTGCTTGATCGCTTCCTGGATCAGCGTCGCCAGTTCATCCTTGGGCATCGACAGATTGCGGCCCAGCGAATATTGGGTGCGGCGCTTCTTCAGCGCTTCGAGGTAAGCATTGCTCATGACGATATGACCTTCCGACTGGTAGATAGAGAAACGTGCATGAGGAATTCTACGGCCGGCGATGGCGTAAAGCGCCGATGCGGCCGCGTTTCCGGCCGGAACAAACCGTTCCACTCATGCGCCAAATCTTCCGGCATCGCGGATGCGCCCATGCATTACAGGCCGGCCTGAAGCCTGCCGAGCCCATCAGGGCTTACCCCTATTACCCGTCTGCCGCCAAAAAACTATCGTATTCGAGAATTATCAAATAAGAGAATTCTCGGTTCCGACAAAATGACAGCAGAGCCCCTATACGATTACGCCGTGATCGGCGCCGGCATCGCCGGCGCCTCGGTCGCCTACCGCCTCAGCGCCACGGCCTCGGTCGCCGTGTTGGAACGCGAGCCCCAGCCGGGCTATCACTCCACCGGCCGCTCGGCGGCCATGTTCATGGAAACCTACGGCACCGCGCAGATCAAGGCGCTCACGCGGGCCAGCCGCGCCTTCTACGAAAACCCGCCGCCGGGCTTCAGCGACACGCCGCTGCTGCATCCGCGCGGCGTGCTGTACGTGGCGACGCCCGAACAGGAAGGCCTGCTGCACCAGGTGTATGAAGACTTCCGCAGCCAGTCGCCCAACGTGAGGCTGATCGACGCCGGGCAGGCGCTCGCCCGCGTGCCCTGCCTGCGCGCCGAACAGCTTTGCGGCGCCATCGAGGAGCCGGACGCCCGCGACATCGACGTGCACGCCCTGCACCAGGGATTCCTGCGCGCCATGACGCGCCAGGGCGCGGCGCTGCTCAACCGCGCCGAAGTGGTGGCCGCGGTCCACGCCGACGACGCCTGGACGCTGACGCTGGCCGACGGCCGCCAAGTGCGCGCGCGCGCCGTGGTCAACGCCGCCGGCGCCTGGGCCGACCAGGCCGCCGCCCTGTGCGGCGCGCGCCAGGTCGGGCTGCAGCCGTGCCGCCGCACCGCCTTCACCTTCTCCGGCCCGCAGGACGTGGATTTTTCGCGCTGGCCCGCGGTGGTCGGCGTCGACGAAAGCTATTACTTCAAGCCCGACGCCGGCCAGCTGCTGGGCTCGCCCGCCAACGCCGATCCGGTCGAGGCGCACGACGTGGTGCCCGAAGAACTGGACGTGGCCACCGGCATCTACCGGATCGAGTCCGCGACCTCGCTCACCATCCGCCGCCCCCGGCACACCTGGGCCGGGCTGCGCTCCTTCGTGCGCGACGGCGACTTCGTGGTGGGCTGGGACCCGGAGGCGCCGGCGTTTTTCTGGCTGGCGGCGCAAGGCGGCTATGGCATCCAGACCGCGGCGGCGACCTCGGAGCTGGCCGCCGCGCTGCTCATGCGCCAGCCGCTGCCGGCCCATCTGCACATGCACGGGGTGGACGCCGCCGCCGTGCGTCCCGCGCGCCTGCGCTGATTGTTCATCGACCCCCAACTCTCTTTACGCGGAGCGGCAGCATGAGAATATTTTCCGGGTCCCTCGCGACCGAGACCAACACCTTCTCTCCCATTCCCACCGGGCTGTCCGCCTATCGCGCGCGCGGCTACTACCCCGCCGGCCAGCATCCCGACCGCATGCAGATGTTCTCCGGCCCGCTGTGGGCCGCGCGCCAGCGCGCGCAGGGCAAGGACTGGACCCTGATCGAAGGCATGACGGCCGGCGCCACGCCGGCCGGCATCACCACCCGCCATGCCTACGAAACCCTGCGCGACGAACTGCTGGACGACCTGCGCCGCGCCGGCAAGGTCGACATCGCGCTGTTCGGCCTGCATGGCGCCATGGTGGCCGACGGCTACGACGACTGCGAGGGCGACCTGCTGCGCCGCGCGCGCGAGATCGTGGGACCCGATACCGTGATCGGCGCCGAGCTCGACCCGCATTGCCACCTGACCGCGACCATGACGGACAGCGCCGACTTCCTGGTCTGTTTCAAGGAATATCCCCACACCGACATCCTGGAGCGCGCCTACGACCTGGTGGACCTGTGCGTGGCGCGCGCCGAAGGCCGCATCCGCCCCACGCGCGCCGTGTACGACTGCGAGATGATCTCCATCATGCACACCAGCCGCGAGCCGATGCGCGGCTTCGTGGACCGCCTGCTGGCCATGGAAGGCAAGGACGGCGTGCTGTCGGTGTCCATCGCGCATGGCTTTCCGTGGGGCGACACGCCCGACATGGGCTCCAAGGTGCTGGTCTACACCGACGGCGACCAGGCCGGCGCCGACGCGCTGGCGCGCGCGCTGGGCGCAGAGATCATCGGTTTTCGCGACCAGCTCGCGCCGCCCTACCCGGGCGCCGACGACGCGCTGGACCAGGCGCTGGCGCTGGACGATTTCCCGGTGGTGCTGGCGGACTCCGCAGACAACGCCGGCGGCGGCGCGCCCAGCGACGCCACCTTCATCCTGGAACGCGTGCTGGCGCGCGGCATCCGCGACGTGGCCACGGGTCCGTTCTGGGACCCGGTGGCCGTGCAGCTCTGCTTCGAGGCCGGCGTGGGCGCGCAGATCAAGCTGCGCATCGGCGGCAAGGTCGCGCCGGTCTCGGGCCGGCCGCTGGACCTGGACTGCGAAATCCTGGCGCTGCAGCGCGACGCCGTCATGACCGGCCTGGCCGGCACGCCGGCCCTGCTGGGCGACACCGCCATCGTGCGCAGCCAGGGCGTGACGCTGGCCCTGACCACCAATCGCACCCAGGCCATGGGCACCGACCTGTTCACGCAGTTCGGCGTGGACCTGGCGGCCATGAAACTCATCATCGTGAAATCGTCGCAGCACTTCTACGCCTCGTACTCGAAGGTGGGCCGCCACGTCATCTACGTGGAGACGCCGGGCGCCATCACGCAGGACTACAACGCGTTGCCGTTCGTCAAGCGCAAGCTGCCGAAATGGCCGTTCACGGCGTGAAGCGCCATCCACCGCCGCCCGCCACGGGCGCCGCAAGACCAAGGGGAAAACAATGATCCGACGTATCAGTTTGCTGGGCGCAGCCGCCCTGCTGGCCATCGGCGCCGCCGCCGGCGCGGCCGCGCAGACCAAGACCCTGCGCCTGGTGCCGCACGCGGACCTCAAGACGCTGGACCCGCTGTTCAATACCGCCTACATCACGCGCAACCACGGCTACATGGTGTTCGACACCCTGTTCTCGCAGGACGGCAAGGGCCAGGTGCAGCCGCAGATGGTGGACACCTGGACCGTGTCGGAGGACGGCAGGTCCTGGCGCTTCACGCTGCGCCCGGGCCTGAAGTTCAACGACGGCACGCCGGTCAAGGCCGAGGACTGCGTGGCCTCGATCCAGCGCTGGGCCAAGAAGGACACGCTGGGCCAGGCCATGATGGCCGCCGGCGCCGAGCTTGCCGCCACCGGCGACAACAGCTTCACGCTGACCTTGAAACAGCCCTTCGGCCTGGTGCTGGACGCCCTGTCCAAGCCTTCCGGCATGCCGCCCTTCATCATGCCCAAGCGCCTGGCGATGACGGACCCCAACACCCAGGTCACCGAAATGGTCGGCTCCGGCCCGTTCCTGTTCAAGCGCGACGAATGGGTGCCGGGCAACAAGGTGGTGTACGTCAAGAACCCCGCCTACGTGCCGCGCGCCGAGCCGGCCGACGGCCTGGCCGGCGGCAAGCAGGTCAAGGTGGACCGGGTCGAATGGGTCTACATCCCCGACGGCAACACCGCGACGGCGGCGCTGATGAACGGCGAGGTCGACATGATCGAACAGACCACGCCGGACTTCCTGCCGGTGCTGGAAAGCAATCCGGACATCACGCTGAACACCTCGGTGTCCTCGCAGGGCATGGTCGTGCTCAACTCGCTGCATCCGCCCTTCGACAAGCCGCAGGCGCGCCAGGCCCTCTACTACCTGGTCAGCCAGAAGGAAATGCTGTCGGCCATGGGCTACCCCGAGAAGTACCGGGTCGACTATTGCGCCACGCTCTATGTCTGCGGCTCGCCCCTGGCCACCGACGCCGGCGCCGCGCCCTACGCCAAGCGCGACCCGGAACGCGCCAAACAGCTGCTGCAGGAGGCCGGCTACAAGGGCGAAAAGGTCGTGGTGCTGTATCCGACCGACCACATCAGCGCGCCGGCCGTCATGGTCCTGGCGCAGAACATGAAGAAGGCTGGCATCAACGTGGACCTGCAATCCATGGACTGGGCCTCGCTGGCCGCGCGCCGCCTGAAGAAAGACCCGCCCGCGCAAGGCGGCTGGAACATCTTCCTGACCTGGGGCGGCTATTACGACGCCAGCACGCCGGTGACCAACCCCTGGCTGTCCGCGGCCTGCGGCAACAGCCTGCCGGGCTGGCCCTGCGACAAGGAGCTGGACGCGCTGCGCACGCAATGGATCCGCGAAACCGACGCGGCCAAGCGCAAGCAGATCGCCGCGCAGCTGCAGGCGCGCGCCTACCAGACGGTGCCGTACGTCATGTGGGGCGAATTCAAGCCGGTCTCCGCGTTTCGCGGGCTGCAACACACCGAGCTGCTCAAGACCGGCATCCCGGTGATGTGGAACATCGAAAAACCGTAAGGCAGACGCCGGGCGCGGCTTGCGCCCGGCCGCAAGCCGGGGGGAAAACAGCGTGAAATTCATACTGCGCCGCGTCGCGGCCGTCATTCCCGTCATGGCCGTGGTCGCGGTCGTGGTGTTCCTGCTGATCCACCTGTCGCCGGGCGACCCGGCGGCCGTCATCGCCGGCGACAACGCCACCGCCGACGACGTGGAGAAGATCCGCCAGAACCTGGGCCTGGACAAGCCGCTGCTGCAGCAGTTCGGCATCTGGGTCGCGCACATCGCCAGCGGCGACCTGGGCACCTCCATCGCCACGCGGATGCCGGTCTCGGAACTGATCGGCCAGCGCATGGGCCCCACCCTGTCCATCGCCGCCTTCACCATGCTGTTCGCCGTGGTCGCGGCGATACCGCTGGGCGTGCTGGCGGCCTGGAACGCCGGACGCTGGCTGGACCGGCTGGTCATGGTGGGCGCGGTCTGCGCGTTCTCGGTGCCGGTGTTCCTGATCGGCTACAGCCTGGTCTACGGTTTCTCCATCAAGCTGGGCTGGCTGCCGGTGCAGGGCTACAAGCCGCTGTCGGCCGGCCTGGCGCCCTACCTGCGCCACCTGGTGCTGCCCTGCCTGTCGCTGGGCCTGGTGTATATGGCGCTGCTCACGCGCATGACGCGCGCCACCATGCTGGAGGCGCTGTCCGAGGACTACATCCGCACCGCCCGGGCCAAGGGCCTGTCGGCCGGCCCCATCGTATGGCATGCCTTGAAGAACGCCGCCAACCCCATCGTCACCACCATCGGCGTGGGCGTGGCGCTGCTGATCGGCGGCGTGGTGGTCACGGAGACCGTGTTCGCCATTCCCGGCCTGGGCCGCCTGACCATAGACGCGGTGCTGCGCCACGACTATCCGGTCATCCAGGGCGTGCTGCTGGTGGCCTCGGGCATCTACGTGCTGATCAACCTGCTGGTCGACCTGAGCTACCGGCTCTTCGATCCGCGTATCCGCTACTGACGGGGAAACGCATGACTACCGCAACCCTGCCGCTGCCCGCCAGGCGTACGCGCCTGCGCCGCGCGCTGAAATCGCTGCGCCGCCACCCGATGCTGTATGCCGGCGGCGCCATCCTGCTGCTCCTGGCCGCGATCGCGCTGGCCGCGCCGTGGCTGGCCACGGTCGATCCGCAGGACATCAATCCGATGGCGCGCATGAAGCCGCCCTCGTCCGAACACTACTTCGGCACCGACGCCCTGGGCCGCGACGTCTACTCGCGCACGCTCTGGGGCGCGCGCGTGTCCCTGGTGGTCGGCCTGGTGGTGGCGGCGGTCGCCACCGCGGGCGGCGTCGCGCTGGGCATGGCGGCCGGCTATTTCCGCCGCCTGGACGCCGTCATCATGCGCATCATGGACGGCCTGATGGCCATTCCCGGCGTGCTGCTGGCGATCGCGCTGATGGCCACGCTCAAGGGCGGCCTGGGCACCGTGATCGTCGCCATCGTGATCCCGGAAGTGCCGCGCGTCGTGCGCCTGGTGCGCGCGCTGGTGCTGACGATACGCGAGCAGCCCTACATCGAGGCCGCGGTGTCCTGCGGCACGCGCGTGCCGGCCATCCTGCTGCGCCACGTCCTGCCCAACCTGTTCGCGCCGCTGATGGTGCAGGCCACCTTCATCGCGGCCTCGGCCATCCTGACGGAGGCCGTGCTGAGCTTCCTGGGCGTGGGCATCCCGCCGCAGATACCGAGCTGGGGCAACATCATGGCCGAGGGTCGCAACTTCGTGGCCGTGGCCTTCCACATCATCCTGTATCCCGGCCTGTTCCTGGGCGTGGCCGTGCTGGCCGTCAACCTGGTGGGCGACGGACTGCGCGACATGCTCGATCCGCGCCTGGCCAAAAAGCTGTAGGAGCGTCCATGCAAACCCGACCCGTCCTGAGCGTGCGCGACCTCACCACCTGTTTCGACGGCGACGAGACCACGGTGGTCGCCGTCGACGGCCTGTCGTTCGACCTGATGCCCGGCGAAACCCTGGGCCTGGTGGGCGAATCCGGCTGCGGCAAGAGCGTGACCTCGCTGTCCATCATGCGTCTGCTGCGCGCCCCCGGCCGCAATGCCGGCGGACGCATCGAGTTCGACGGCCAGGACCTGCTGACCCTGCCCGAGAAAGCCATGCGCGCGATCCGCGGCAACCGGATCTCGATGATCTTCCAGGAGCCGATGACGTCCCTGAACCCGGTGTTCACCATCGGCCGCCAGATCAGCGAATCGCTGATGCTGCACCAGGGCCTGTCGCGCCGCGACGCCCTGGCCCAGGCCGAACAACTGCTGGACCTGGTGCAGATCGCCGACCCCGCGCGCCGCGTGCGCGAGTACCCCTATCAGTTGTCCGGCGGCATGCGCCAGCGCGCCATGATCGCGATGGCGCTGGCCTGCCAGCCCAAGGTGCTGATCGCCGACGAACCCACCACCGCGCTGGACGTCACCATCCAGGCGCAGATCCTGCACCTGCTGCGCGACATCCAGGCGCGCCTGGGGACCGCCATCGTGCTGATCACGCACGACCTGGGCGTCGTGGCGCAGATGTGCCAGCGCGTCATCGTCATGTACGCCGGCCGCAAGGTCGAGGAAGGCGGCGTGGACGACGTGCTGGACCGCCCGCAGCATCCCTATACCCGGGCGCTGATCCGATCGCTGCCCGATTTCGTCGACGGCCAGGGCCACGACGCCCGGCTGGCCGAGCTGCCGGGCATCGTGCCCGTGATGACGCCGGCCTCGCGCGGCTGCGCCTTCGCCGCGCGCTGCCCCGAGGCGCAGCCGCGCTGCCGCGACGCCGCCCCGCCCGCCGTGGACGCCGGCAGCCGCCACCGCGTCTGGTGCTGGGCGCGCGCCGAAGGACTGGCCGCCGCGCCCGCGACCGGCGCCCTGACCGCGTGAGAGCCGCCATGAACCTGCACGATATCCCCCTCGCGCCCGCCGCGTCCGCCATGTCCGCATCCGCCGCGCCCATGCTGGAAGTCATCGACCTCAAGAAGCACTTCCCGGTGGACGGCGGCAAGGTGCTGCGCGCCGTCGACGGCGTGTCGCTGTCGGTGCCGCGCGGCCAGACGCTGAGCCTGGTCGGCGAATCCGGCTGCGGCAAATCCACCACCGGCAAATGCCTGATCCGGCTGGCCGAACCCACCGCCGGCCGCATCCTGCTCGAAGGCCAGGACCTGGCGGCGATGAACGGCCGCCAGCTGCGCGCCATGCGCCAGCGGGTGCAGTTCATCTTCCAGGACCCGTTTTCGTCCATGAATCCGCGCATGCGGGTGCGCGACATCATCGGCGAGCCGCTGCGCAACTTCGGCCACGGCCGCGCCGCGATCCGCGAGCGCGTGGCGCAACTGCTGGCCCGCGTCAGCCTGCGCCCCGACGCCGCCGACCGCTACCCGCACGAATTCTCCGGCGGGCAGCGCCAGCGCATCGTGATCGCGCGCGCGCTGGCGCTGGACCCCGGGCTGATCGTGTGCGACGAGCCGGTGTCGGCGCTGGACGTCTCGGTCCAGGCCCAGGTCATCAACCTGCTGATGGACCTGCAGCGCGACCTCGGCCTGACCTACGTGTTCATTTCGCACGACCTGAGCGTGGTGCGCCACATCAGCCACCAGGTGGCCGTGATGTACCTGGGCCGCATCGTCGAAAGCGGCCCGCGCGACGCCATCTTCGGGCGTCCGGCCCATCCCTATACCCGCGCCCTGCTGGCCGCGGTGCCGTCCGCCCGCCGCGGCGAGCGCACGCCGGTCGAGGTGCTCAGGGGCGAAATCCCCAGCCCCCTGTCGCCGCCCTCGGGCTGCGCGTTCCGCAGCCGCTGCCCCATGGCCCGGCCGCGCTGCGCCGAAGAAACCCCGCTGCCGCGCCACGTCGCCCCCGGGCAGCAGGTCGCCTGCCACTTTGCCTAGACGGAGATACGCATGTCCCAGCCCGACGCCACCCCGTTCGATTACATTCTTGCCGGCGGCACCGTCATCGACGGCGCCAACACCCCCGGCCGCCGCGCCGACGTGGGCGTGCGCGGCGACCGCATCGCCGCCGTCGGCGACCTGGCCGGCCATACCGCCGCACGCCGCATCGACGTCGCCGGCAAGGTGGTGGCGCCCGGTTTCATCGACTCCCATACGCACGACGACAACTACCTGCTCAAGCGCCGCGACATGACGCCCAAGATTTCGCAGGGCGTCACCACCGTGGTCACCGGCAATTGCGGCATCAGCCTGGCGCCGCTGGCGCACGCCAATCCGCCCGCGCCGCTGGACCTGCTGGACGAAGGCGGCTCCTATCGCTACGAACGCTTCCGCGACTACCTCGACGCGCTGCGCGCCGCGCCCGCCGCCGTCAACGCCGCCTGCATGGTGGGCCACTCCACGCTGCGCGCCGCCGTCATGCCCGAGCTGCAGCGCGAGGCCACGCCCGCCGAGATCGAGGCCATGCGGGCGCTGGCCGACGAAGCCCTGGCCAGCGGCGCCATCGGCATCTCCACCGGCGCGTTCTACCCGCCCGCCGCCTGCGCCAGCACCGAAGAGATCATCGAAGTCTGCCGGCCGCTGGCCGCGCGCGGCGGCGTCTACGCCACCCACATGCGCGACGAAGGCGAGCACATCGTCGCGGCGCTGGAAGAAACCTTCCGCATCGGCCGCGAACTGGGCGTGCCCGTCGTGATCTCGCACCACAAGGTCATGGGCAAGCCCAACTTCGGCCGCTCCCGCGAAACCCTGGCCCTGATCGAGGCCGCCATGGCCGGCCAGGATGTCTCGCTGGACGCCTACCCCTACGTGGCCGGCTCCACCATGCTCAAGCAGGACCGCGTGCTGCTCGCCGGCCGCACCCTCATCACCTGGTGCAAGCCCTGCCCCGAACTGAGCGGGCGCGACCTGGACGAGATCGCCGCCGAACGCGGCAAGTCCAAGTACGACGTGGTGCCCGAACTGCAGCCGGCCGGCGCCATCTACTTCATGATGGACGAGCCCGACGTCCAGCGCATCCTGGCCTTCGGCCCCACCATGATCGGCTCGGACGGCCTGCCCCACGACGAGCGCCCGCACCCGCGGCTGTGGGGCACCTTCCCGCGCGTGCTGGGGCACTACTCGCGCGACCTGGGCCTGTTCCCGCTGGAGACGGCCGTCTGGAAGATGACCGGCCTGACCGCCGCCCGCTTCGGCCTGGCCGGACGCGGCCAGGTGCGGCCCGGCTACTACGCCGACCTGACGGTCTTCGACCCGGCCACCGTGGCCGACTCCGCCACCTTCGAGCGGCCCACCGAGAGCGCAGCCGGCATCCATTCGGTCTACGTCAACGGCGCGCCGGTCTGGCAGGACCAGGCCTTTACCGGCCTGCACGCCGGGCGCGTGCTGAACCGGGCCGCCTGAACCGGGCGCAACCTTTACAATCCGGCAAACGCGGCGGGGCTTGCGGGCCCCAGCCCCAGCCCTCAACCCTTGATGCCAGACCGCTACATGGCCCTACCCGGCAAGACCGTTCCGCCCGAAATCGTGGGCAAGGAAGAAATGGGCGCTCGCCTGCGGGCCGAGCGCAAGGCAAGAAAACTGACCTTGCAGGAAGTCTCCCGCGCCAGCGGCATCGCGGTGTCCACGCTTTCCAAGGCCGAGCTGGGGCAGATCGCCCTGAGCTACGAGAAATTCGGCGCGCTGGCCCGCGCGCTGGACGTCGACATGACCCGGCTGTTCATGCTGGGCGACGCCTCCCAGGCCGCCGTCGCGCCGACCTACGTCAAGAACAAGCTCGGCGACGCCTGCGACTATGTCACGGAGAACTACCACTACCGCCTGCTGATGGGCGAATACCCGGGCAAGAAAATGACGCCCATGGTCGCCCTCATCGACTCGCGCAAAGTGGTCGAGTTCGAGGACTACATCCGGCATCCCGGCCAGGAATTCGCCGTGGTGCTGTCGGGCAAGGTCCGCATCCAGTTCGAGAACGGCGACAGCGTCGTGCTCGCCAAGCACGAAACCGCCTATTTCGACAGCAGCATCGGCCACGTCTACCTGTCGCTGAGCAAAAAGCCGGCCGAAGTGCTGGCGGTCTGCAGCGACACCGACGAAGTGCCCTCGCGGCTGAAACCCGCCTGACTCGCGTACCTGGCGCCGATACCGCAACGACGATCACGACAAGCAGCAATGCGCATCACCCCCACACTGACTCTTTGCGCGGCCCTGGCGGCCGGCAACCCCGCCCTCGCACAACCCGTGCTGCGCGACATCGGCGCCATGCTTTCCGGCGCCAAAAGCGGCAGCGCCATCTCCCGCAGCGACCGCGGACTGCTGCTGGAAACGCGCCACTGCATCGACGGCCAGGCGCCCGTCGCCGCGCAGCTGCGCGGCCAGCTCGGCGTGGCGCACGAGGCTGCCCTGCTCGACCTGTTCCAGCGCATCCTGTGCGCCCGCTCCGACGACGGCATGAGCAAACTCTCCATCGCCCGCTACGGCGAGGACGCGGCCGACTCGTTCGGCACCGGCATGACGTTCTACTCCGGCAGCAAGGAACTGGGCGAATGGCCCATCGAGATCGAAAGCCACAGCCCGCGCGACGAGGCCTATATCTCCATGCTGGGCCTGACGCCGAACAGTCCCATCAGCGGCGTCTCGCTATGGCAGACCCCGTCGCCCGGCCGCGTGCGCGTCTGGTTCGCGCCGTTCCTGCACAGGCCTTCGGACGCCATGACCTACGACTTCGAACTGCGCGGCGAGCGCTGGGTCTGGGTCGCGGCCGTCTCCTCCTCGCGCATATTGGGCTAGCGTGCGCCGCCGGCATCAGACTGTCATATAAGCCGGCGATACTGACTCCGCAATGCGCGCAACTCCCCGGCATCCCCGGGGAAAGGCCCGGATATCTCTGGATATCCCTGGATATCCATATGAAAGGTAATTCGTTGCCGCGCCTTGCCGGCCGGCCTACGATGCCTGCCATACCCCGGGCCAGACGCCCGTACCAAGGTTCCACGAAGGTTCCAATATGCAACGCCTGATATCCCCGATCCTGAGCCGCCGTCCGGCGCTGCTCGCCGGCCCCCGCAGCGCGCGCCGCTATGACGCCGTCGTGTCCCTGCAGGCCTACCGCGAAGCCCGCCAGCTGCGCGAATCCGCCCAACGCATCCTCGCCGTATCCGCGCGCTACATGCTGCCGGGCGCCTGAGCGCCTTATAGAAAGCCGGCCGCGCGGAACATGCGCTCGTAGATCTCGCGCAGCGTCGCCTCCTTGCGCTTGTTGTACGCCATCACCTGCATCGCGCCCACGGCCGCGGACTGCTTGGCCCGCGCATACAGGTCGCGGTCCGCCGGATTGGCGCGCAGCCAGTCGCGGAACATCCGGTGCCGGATATTCTCCGGACAATCGGGCCCGAACACATGCAGGTTCGCCGCCGGCGCCTCCAGCCGCAGCGCGCGGTGCTGATGCCAGGACGGCTCGCGCAGCGCCAGCACATAGCCGATCGCCTCCAGCGGCCCCACGTAGTCTTCCTCCCGCGCCGGATCGGCCACGGTCAGGTCGATGTCGATCACCGGCTTGGCCGCCAGCCCCGGCACCGCCGTGGACCCCATATGCTCCACGTCCAGCGCCGCCGGCCCCAGCGCCTCGCGTATCGCCGCGGCCAGCGCCTCGTAGCGGGCCGGCCATCGGGGATCGTAGGGCACGACTTCCACCGGCGCCGGTGCCGGCCGGCCTCGGACCCAGGGGTCTTCGTCCGGGTCCGATTCGTGGTGTTTCATGATTTCTTCGGGTGTCGCCATGCGATATATCCTACTGCGGCGAACGACGGTCTCGATTACACACGCCCAGGCAAGCCGACGGATAATGGGCTGATCGAATCGTTCAACCGCCGGCTGCGTGATGAATTCCTTAAGGAGCGCATTGGGGCAACTATCTGCTCGCGAAGATCAAGGGCGCGACACGATGAAGTCGCTTCCCAGCTCCGCCAGGTCGCGGCACCCGAGCAACCCCAGGTTGCGGTCGATTTCGGTTCCCAAAATGTCGATGATGCGCGCCACGCCGGCCTGTCCGGCCACGGACGCGCCATAGAGAAAGGGGCGGCCCAGGAACACCATGCGCGCGCCCAGCGCGATGGCCTTGAGGACGTCGGCGCCGCGGCGAAAACCGCCGTCGACCATCACCGGGAAATTCGGGCCCACCGCGGCGACGACCTCGGGCAAGGCGTCCAGGGCGCCCTGCGCGCCGTCGAGCTGGCGTCCGCCGTGGTTGGAGACGATGACGCCGTCCAGGCCCATTTGTTCCGCCAACTGCGCGTCGCCGGGATGGGCGACGCCCTTGAGGACGATGCGGCCCGGCCAGATGTCGCGCATCCAGGCCAAGTGCGACCAGTCCAGCCGGTCGCGGCCGCCGCGCAGGCCGCCCTTGGGTTCTTCGGTGATGCGGTAGCCGCGCGTATCGGCGACCACGTTGCAGAAGCGCGGCACCTGCCGGTCCGAAAGCAAGGTGCGGAGAAACACGTTGGCGGACCAGCGGGGATGGCGCAGCCCGTCCCAGAGCAGGCCGCCGCTGAACTTGAACGGAATGGTGAAGCCGTTGCGCTGGTTGTTCTCGCGGTTCGCGCCCACGGGCGTGTCGATGGTGACGACCAGCACGTCGACCTCGTTGGCCCGCAGGCGCTGCAGCAGCGGTTCGATGACGTCCTTGTCGCCGGGGATGTAGCCCTGGTACCAGAAATCGGCATCGGCCTGGCGCACGGTTTCCATGGCCAGCGTGGAAAGGCCGCTGAGCACGAACGGAATTTTCGCCTCTGACGCGGCCTTGGCCAGGTCCCATTCGCAGCGGTGGCGGCACATGGCGGTCATGCCCATGGGCGCGATCCCGAAAGGATGCCGGTACTGCCTTCCCCAGAGTTCCACGGCCTGCGTGCGCTGCGCGACGCCGACCAGGCCGCGCGGACGGAACTGGACCGAACGGAACGCCTCGCGGTTGGCTTGCAGCGTCAGGCAGTCTTCGGTGCCGCCGTTGACGTAGCCGAACACCGCATGCGGCAGGACCGCCTTGGCCGCACGCTCGTAGTCGCCTATCGACAGGAGTTTCTTTGAGTTCATTGGAGTTGGATGTTCGCTTCGGTGACTTTGGCTTTCCAGAAATCCCGTTCGGCACGCACGCGCTGGGTGAAATCGGCGGAAGAGGTGCCGGTGATCACAAAACCGAGGGACTCCATTCTTTCCTTGAATTCCGGGGTCTTCTTGACTTCGGCAATGCCCGCTTCCAGCTTCTTGAGCACATCGGGAGGCAGTTTCGCCGGTCCCATCACGCCCGTCCAGCCTCCAACGTCCACGCCCTTGAAGCCGCTTTCTTCCATCGTGGGAACGTTGGGCAGCATGGCGTTGCGTTGCTTGGAAGTGATGCCCAGCGCCCGCACCTTGTCGCTCTTGGCGAGCCCGATGGCCGCATCGGTCTGGGCGAACACGAAACTGACCTGCCCCGCCATGACGTCATTGAGCGCCGGGGCATTCCCCTTGTAGGGAACGTGCAGCATGGGCGCGTTGGCGGACCGGGAAAACAGTTCGCCCGCAAGATGGTTGGTGCCGCCCAGGCCCGAGGAACCGTAGCTGACGGCCGTCGGGTTCTGCTTGGCGAATTCCACCAGTTCCTTGAGATTCGCCGCCTTGATCTGAGGCCCGGCGAGCAGAACCAGGGCGTAGTCGACCAGATCGGATACCGCGGTGAAGTCCTGCGTGACGTCGTAGCGGAAGCTGGGCTGCGTGAGCGGCGCGATGGCCGTCACCGGGGACACCATGATCCCCAGCGTATAGCCATCCGAAGGCGCGCGCGCCAGGGCCGTCAAGGCGACGATGCCGCTGGCGCCCGTGCGGTTCTCGACCACCACGGGCTGGTTCCACAGCTTGCTCAGGCCGAAGGCGAGCTGGCGCGCTATCAGGTCCGTGGGTCCCCCGGCGGCGTAGGGCACCAGAAAGGTCACCTGCTTGGCGGGGTAGGCGGCGGCCGCCTCGTCCTTGGCATGCGCGGGCACGCCCGTCATGCCGGCCGTGACGATGGCCAGGGCCAATGCCGCCTTGATGGCGGAACGCCGATTTGCTTTCATATTTGTCTCCTGTTTTTATCTTTTCGTTCCACGCTTGCCGCCTTTGTATCAAAGGCGGCGCAACGGATCCGTTCTCAATCGATGGTGATGTTCGCGGCCTGGACCGTCTTGCCCCACATATCCCGCTCCTGCAGGATGAAGCGCTGGAACTCGTCCGGCTGCATGGCGCGGGGCGCTACGCCCATGTCCGCGAAGCGTTGGATCACTGCGGGAGCGGCCAGCGCCTGCACCATCGCCTGATGCAGCTTTCCGATGACTTCCTTGGGCGTGCCCGCCGGCGCCACCATGCCGTTCCAGGCCGACACGTCGAAGCCGGGGATGGTCTCGGCGATGGCGGGCACCTCGGGCGTCATCGGGGAACGCTGGGCGGTCGTGACCGCAATGGCCTTGAGCTTGCCCGCCTTTACATGCGGAAGCGCGGAGATCATCGTGTCGAAGCTCAGCTCGCATACTCCCGCGATGGTGTCCGTGATCGCGGGCGCGCTGCCCTTGTAGGGCACGTGCGTCATCTGGATCTGCGCGCGGTTGCAGAATAGTTCGCCCGCCATGTGGGTGGAATTGCCGGTGCCTGAGGTGGCGAAGTTGAGCTTGCCCGGACGCGCTTTGGCGTATGCGATGAATTCCGGCAGCGAGTTGACCTGCAGGCTGGGATGCACCACCAGCATGATGGGCCCTTCCTGCAGAAAGCCGATGGGCGAAAAACTGCTTGCGAGGTCATAGCCGGGCTTCTTGTACAGCCAGCTGTTGATCGGGTGAGCCGTGGTGAGAATACCGATCGTGTAGCCATCGTTGTCCGACCGCGCCAAGGCCTCGAGCCCCAGGTTTCCGCCGGCGCCGGGGCGGTTTTCCACCACGAAGGTCTGCCCCAGCGCGCGGCCCATGCCTTCGGCCGCCAGCCGAGCCGCGATGTCGGTGGACCCGCCGGGCGTGAAAGGGACGATGACCCGGACGGGCCGGCTTGGCCAGTCGCCGGAGGCGAAGGCCCGCGGGGCGAAGGCGCCGACCAGCGCCGCGGCTGAGAGTTGTTTGAGCACGGTACGTCGAGTTTCACGCATGTATCCAGTCTCCTTGTATTTGGACCTTTGCCGTCCAGATATGCAGAGCCATCGTCGCCTGGCTCTGCCACTCGGCCACACAAACAAAGGTAATTCACTAGACGAAATTAATTAATCATCCATTGAAAGTTTTATTTCTTTATTGTAATTTTGGCATGCATCATCATTCAATTTGGAGAAGAACGCAAGTGCCTATCCATCAAGGAACCCGTCCCGAGACCTCCCCTGAACTGATCAAAGCGTTCGAGGGCCTTGCCACCAGCACCATCGGTAATGTGCTCGACGACCTCGGTATCGGCAGCATCGGCCTGAACCTCGGGCCGGTCGCGCCGGGAATGCGATTCGTCGGCGCCGCGCTCACCGTCAAGGAAGTCACGGGCGCGAAGAACGCCTACCTGCCCTCCGAGTTCGGGCTGGGCGCCGTCGTCGACATGTGCCGGCCCCTGGATGTCGTCGTGATCGACAACGGCGGCCAGCAGGTGTCCACCTGGGGCGGGGTGGCTTCAGTGGCGGCCGTGCAGAACGGCGTCGTGGGGCTGGTGGTGGACGGCGGCGTGCGCGATGCCGACGAGATCATCGAACTGGGGTTCCCGGTGTTCTCGCGCCACGTCGTGCCGCTGTCGGGCAAGACGCGGGTCAAGGTCATCGAGATCAATACCACGGTGAAGATCGATGGCATGCCCGTGCATCCGGGCGATATCATCATCGGGGACTCCAGCGGCCTGGTGGTGGTGCCGCGCGATCGGGCGGCGGAAGTGGCGCAGCGCGCAAGCGAACTCGAACACCAGGACAGGCTGGCCAGCGACGAAATCCGGGCGGGACTTTCGTTCACGGAAGCGCTGCGCAAGTACGCTAAACTCTGATCCGCAGCTTGGCCGGAGCGCGTCAGCGGCTGGACTCCAGCCTATGCGTGCCCCGCCTTGTAGACCAGACTATGCCGAGACCACGTAAAAATCCTGCATCTTCCACCGCCGCCGGGACGGCCGCACTGACCGATAGCGCCAAGGGGAGCGGGCCGCTGGCCGGCACCCTGTTGCGCGGACTGGCCCTGCTGGACACCCTGATCGCCGCAAGCCACCCGATGACGCTCGCGGAACTGGCCTCCGACGTCAAACTGGATCTAAGCACCACGTTGCGCCTGTTGAGAACGCTGGAGGACGCCAAGCGCGTCCTGCGCATCGGCGACGGCAAATACTATCTGGCCTCGCCTTCCACGCTGCGTCCCCTGGGGTTGAAGCACCCGCTGGAAGAACTGCGCCGCCAGGCCGATCCGCTGGTGCGCGGCCTCGCGAACAAGGTGAACCAGTCGGTCGTGCTGGTAGCCTATATCGGCGGCGAGCGGGTCGTGGTCGATGTGATGCAGGCGGGCACTTCGCTCAATCCGTATTACTCGACCTGGCTGCATGGCCCCATGCATGCCTCCGGTCCGGGCAAGGCCTTGCTGCTCGCATCCGATCCGGCCAGGCGCGAGGCGCTGCTGGGCAAGCCTCCCTATGCGGCGCGGACCAGCAAGACCCTCACGACGAAGGCGGCGCTGGACGCGGATCTCAAACGGGCCGCGGAGAACGGCTACGTGCTGGTGCGCGACGAGTTCTACGATGGCCTGAGCGCCATTGCGGCCAATTATTATTCCTGGGACAAGACCGCGCTTGGCTGCCTGGCGATCACGGCCTATTCCGAAAGCTTCGACGACGAGACCGTCGCGTTCGTCGCCAGGGAACTGCTGGCCTGCACCCGCCTGATGCCGCTCCAGGTGCCCGCTCTGCAGCAGATCGCGCAACTGTCCGGCCGTTGACGGCGGCCGGACGGCGCCATCGCGGTCAGTCCTGAGGCTGGATGCCCGCGGCCGCGGCAACACGCTTCCAGCGCTCGTTCTCGGCGATGATGAATCGGCGGAACTCTTCCGGCGAAGATGGCGAGGGCTGCACGCCGGAGGCGGCGAAGTTCTGCTTGATCTCATCGGATGCGAGAATCTTCACCAGGGCCGTATTCAGCTTCTCGACGATCTCCCTGGGCGTTCCCGCCGGCGCGAGCAGGCCCTGCCACGACGAAGCCTCGAATCCCGGTATGCCTTCCTCGCTCACCGTGGGCAACTGCGGCGCGGCGTCGGAACGCTTGTCGGCGGTGAGCGCCAGCGCCTTGACCTTGCCGGCCTTGACCAGCGCGCCCATGGTGGAATAGGGATCGATCATGAAGCCGATCTGTCCGCCCAGCATCGCCTCGATCGCGGGGCTCGTGCCCTTGAAGGGGACATGGGTCATCTTCACGCCCAATTGCGCGTTGAAGGCTTCGGTGATCAGCTGGTACGAACTGCCGGACGTGCCATAGAACATGTCGCCTTGAGGGCGCGCCTTGAGGTAGGCCGCGAGCTCCTGGATGCTGTCGGCCGGCACCGCCTTGCCCACGACGATGACCAGCGGCTGCTTGGCCACCAGGCCGATGTGTTCGTAGCTCTTGACCGGGTCGTACCGGATCTGCCGGTACATCACGGGGTTCGTGCCCAGCGGGGCGATGCCCGCCACCAGCAGGGTATAGCCGTCGGGCTCCGCCTTGGCGGCCGCTTCGCACCCTATCATGCCGCTGGCCCCGGGCCGGTTCTCCACGATGACGGGCTGCCCGAGCTCGGCGCCGAGATGGTTGGCGATCGTGCGCCCCATCACGTCGGTGATGCCGCCCGCGGCGAACGGGACGATGATGCGGATGGCGCGCTGCGGATAATCCGCCGCATGCGCAACGGTCGCCATCGCGGCCGCCGAGAACAGGAAAAGGCTGCCGATCAGTTTCTTCATCTTCTTGTCTCCTTCAGTGGATGGGGAACCGCTCACCGCGCGGCGACCGGCTTCAGGCGGACGTGTACGCCGTCTTGATGACGGTATAGAAGTCCACCGCATACTGGCCCTGTTCGCGCGGTCCGTAAGAGGAAGCCTTGCGTCCGCCGAACGGCAAGTGGTAGTCCAGACCGCTGGTCGCCTGGTTGACCTTGACGATGCCGGCCTGGGCCTGCCGCTTGAATTGGGACGCGTGGCGCAGGCTGGTGGTGCAGATGCCGGCGGCGAGGCCGAATTCCGTGTCGTTGGCGAGATGGAGCGCTTCCTCGAAATCGCGGGCCCGCGTGACGGAAGCGACGGGACCGAAGATCTCTTCGCGGGCGATCCGCATGGATGGGTCGACCTCGCTGAACAGGGCGGGCTGCAGGTAGAAGCCCGGCGTGTCCCGTTCCAGGCGCTCCCCGCCCCAGACCAGGCGGGCGCCTTCCTTGCGGCCGATGTCGATGTACGACAGGTCGACGTCGAGCTGCTTGCGGTCCACGACCGGACCGATATGCGAGTCGGCCCGCAAGGCATGGCCGATCCTGAGCGTTTCCAGCCGCCTGGCGACGCCCTGCACGAAACGGTCGTGGATGCCCTCTGTCACGATGAAGCGGGACGATGCCGTGCAGCGCTGGCCCGTGCTGAAGAACGCGCCCTGCACGGCGCATTCCACCGCGACGTCGAGGTCCGCGTCGTCCAGGATGACCAGCGGATTCTTGCCGCCCATCTCCAGTTGCATGCGTTTCATGGACGGGCCGGCCACGCAGTCGGCCGCGATGCGGCGGCCCGTGGGAACCGAACCGGTAAAGCTGATCGCGTCGACCTCGGGATGCGAGCACAACACGCTGCCGATCTGGCTTCCGGGGCCCATCACCAGATTGAGCACGCCATCCGGCAAGCCGGCGCGGTGCAGGATGTCCACGAGCGCCCAGGCCGAGGCCGGCACCAGATCCGCCGGCTTGAACACCACGGTATTGCCATAGGCCAGCGCCGGCGCGATCTTCCAGGCGGGGATGGCGATGGGGAAATTCCAAGGCGAGATCACGCCCACCACGCCCAGGGGCTCCCGGGTGACTTCGGTGTCGCTACCCGGCTGCAGGCCGGGCAGGCGGTCACCGCGTATACGCAGCGCCTCGCCCGCCATGAAGGACAGCACGCTCGCCGCGCGCGCCACCTCGCCTATGCCCTCGGGCAGCGTCTTGCCCTCCTCGCTGGAAAGCAAACGCCCCAACTCCTCCCTGCGCGACTGCAGCTCATGGGCCGCGCGAGCGAGGATGTCATGGCGCAGTTGCGGGGAACTGCCAGACCATGCCGGGAAGGCGGCGCGCGCCGCCTCCACGGCATGTTGCGCGTCGGCCGCGCCGCCGCGCGCGTACAGGCCGACGATCTCCCGCGTGTCCGATGGGTTGACGTTCTGCGTGACGTCGGCCGCATCGCACCATTCGCCTCCGATCAGGTTGCGATGCGCCGCTTTTGCTGTATCCATGGCGGTGTTCTCCGTGCTTGGGTTCAGACGCGGCCGCGGCCGGCGGCCAGCGCGGATTCGCGCACCTGCGAGAGCGTGAAAGCGGGGCTGATGGCCTCCGGGTCGATCACGCAATGCAGGATGGCGGGCTGGCCGCAGGCCAGCGCGCGCTCGAAGGCGGGGGCGAAATCCTCCGTTTTCTCGACGCGCTCTCCGTGCCCGCCGAAGGCGCGGGCATAGGCGGCGAAGTCGGGGTTGCGCAGCGCCGTGGCGCTGACGCGGCCGGGATACTCTCGTTCCTGGTGCATGCGTATCGTCCCGTACATGCCGTTGTCCACCACGATGACGATGATCGGCAGCCCGTATTGCACGGCCGTCGCGAATTCCTGGCCGTTCATCAGGAAACAGCCGTCCCCGGCGAACGCGACCACGGTCTTGTGCGGGAACACGCGTTTTGCGCCCACTGCGGCCGGAACGCCATAGCCCATCGAGCCGGAGGTCGGCGCCAGCTGGGTGCCGAATGCGTCGAAGCGGTAGAAGCGGTGAATCCAGGTGGCATAGTTGCCGGCGCCGTTGCATACGATGGCGTCCTGCGGCAGCACCTTGTTGAGATGCTCCATCACCCTGGACATCTGCAACGCGCCCGGAGTCGCCACTGGCTCGGTGCTGCGCCATGTCTCGTAGATGGTGCGCAGCCTGGCGGCATATTCCGCGCGGGATTTCGAGGCCGGCAGCGGCTTGGCGGCCAGCGCCTCGACAAATGCCGAGGGGGTCGCGCAGATGCCGAGCGTGGGCGCGTAGACGCGGCCAAGCTCGGCTGCATCGGGGAAGACGTGGATGAGCTTTTGCCTCGGAACGGGAATGTCGAGCAGGGTATAGCCCTGGCTGGGCGTCTCGGACATCCGGCTGCCGACCAGGAGAATGAGATCGGCCTGCTTGACCTGTTCGACCAGGGCCGGATTGGGCCCGAAGCCGAGATCGCCGACGAATGATTCGTTGCTGGTTGGAAAAAGCATCTGGCGGCGCAGCGAAACGGTCACCGGCAGGCGCGAGTCGCGCGCCCACTGCGCGAAACGGCTTACCGCCTCGGCGGTCCAGCGGGTGCCGCCGAGCACCACCAGGGGCCGGCTGGCCTGGGCCAGGAGCGCCAGCGCGGCGGCCACCTGCCCGGCGCCGGGATAGGCTTGCGTTTCCTGGGCCGGCTGCGCATCCGCGCATTCGACCCGGTCGACGAGCATGTCCTCGGGCAGCGCGACCAGAACCGGCCCGGGCCGGCCCGACATGGCCGTGTGGACCGCACGCGACACGATCTCTGGTATGCGGCGGGCGTCGTCGATCTCGGTGGCCCACTTCGCGAAATGGCTGAATGCGGCGCGGTAGTCCAGCTCCTGGAGCGCACCGCGCTCGCGCACGCCGCGTTCTATCTGGCCGACGAAAACCAGCACGGGAGTGGAATCGTGCGAAGCGATATGGATTCCAGGCGTCGCGTTCGCGGCTCCCGGCCCCCGCGTCACGAAGCAGGCGGCGGGCCGGCCGGTCAGCTTGCCATGCGCCTCGGCCATCATCATGGCGCCGCCTTCCTGGCGGCATACCGTCACGTTGATGTCGGCATCGTGCAATGCGTCCAGCACCGCAAGATAGCTTTCGCCCGGAACGCAGAAGACGTGTTCGATTCCGTGGATGCGAAGCTGGTCGACCAGGATCTGGCCGCCGGTGCGGGGCCGCGACATCGGGACGGGGGCTGTATGCGTTGCGCTCATTGCTTCTCGGATGGTTGCGTAGATGGAGAGGGGTGAATTTTCGGTTTTCATCATAATAATGAAAGTAAAATTTCACAAGCAGCAAAATTTATTTTGATAAATAATGCGCGTACCGGCGTCGCATGCAAAGTGCCGCCTTGTCGCACAAAGGAAATGGAGGAGACGATGGACCTCGGTATTTCAGGAAAGAGAGCGTTGGTGTGCGCCGCGAGCAAGGGACTGGGCTACGCCTGCGCCCAGGCCTTGGCGCGGGCCGGCGTGCATCTGGTGATCGTGGCGCGCAACGAGCCCCCGCTCCAGGCCGCGGCCGGGCATCTGAGATCGTTGGGGCCGGTAAGCGTGGAGGCCGTCGCCGCCGACATCACGACCCCGGAAGGGCGCGCGGACGCGCTTGCAGCCGCCGCCCGGCTGCCCGGCGGCGCACGGGGGGAATTCGACATACTCGTGACGAACGCGGGAGGCCCGCCCGCGGGCGATTTCCGTGATTGGGACGACGCGGCCTGGCACCGCGCGCTCGACGCCAACATGCTCACCCCGATCGCGCTGATGCGCGAGACGCTGGATGGCATGATGTCGCGCGGCTGGGGGCGGATCTGCAATATCACCAGCACGGCGGTAAAGGCCCCCAGCCCTTATCTGGGCCTGTCCAACGGGGCGCGCAGCGGCCTTACCGGCTTTGTGGCGGGGCTGGCGCGCCAGGTCGCGGGCAGCGGCGTCACCATCAACAACCTGTTGCCCGGCACGTTCGATACGGACCGGCTCAGGTCCAATCTGGCCGCGGGCGCCGCTCAGGCGGCGATGGAACTGGAGGCCTACATCGCCAAGCGCCTGGACGCCATTCCCGCGCGGCGCTTTGGACACGCGGAGGAGTTCGGGGCCGCCTGCGCCTTTCTTTGCAGCCGGCAGGCCGCCTACATTACGGCGCAGAATCTGCTGATTGACGGCGGCGCCTATCCCGGCACCCTGTAACCCCTTCATCGAACAAGAGGAAAATCCATGACTTCAGCCATCGTCATGCGCACCACCGGAGGCCCGGATGTCCTGCAGTGGGAACCCATCGAAGTCGCCGAGCCGCAGGCGCATGAAGTGCTGCTGCGCCATACCGCCGTCGGCGTGAACTATCACGACGCGTATGTGCGCTCGGGTCTTTACAAGACCCTGGCCCTGCCGGGTATTCCGGGCATCGAGGCGGCCGGCGTCGTCGTAGCGGCCGGAAGGGACGTACGGGATTTCAAGCCGGGGGACCGCGTCGCCTATGTCACCCGGCAATATGGCGCCTATTCCGAACGGCGCGCCATCGCCGCGGATCTCCTGGTGCCGCTGCCGGACGGCGTGTCCGACATCACGGCCGCGTCTTCGTTGCTCAAGGGCCTGACCGCGCAGATGCTGGTCCAGCGCGTGTATGCCGTACAGGAAGGCGATTGGGTGCTGGTGCATGCGGCGGCGGGCGGGGTCGGGACGCTGCTGTGCCAGTGGGCGCGGCACCTGGGAGCCAATGTGATCGGCACGGTGGGCTCCGCGGAGAAGGTGCCGCTGGCGCTGGCGGCCGGCTGCCATTCGGTGGTGCGCTACCGCGACGAGGACTTCGTGGCGCGCGTGCGCGAGATCACCGGGAACGCCGGCGTCCAGGTCGCGTACGACGCGGTGGGCAAGGACACGTTCTTCGGCTCGATGGAATGCCTGGCGCCCTTCGGGCATCTCGCGAACTACGGCCAGGCGTCGGGCGCCGTGCCCGCCTTCGAAGTATCGATGCTCTTTCCGAAATCCAATTCGCTTTCCCGGCCCAGTGTCTTCCAGCACGTGCGAACGCCCGCGCTGCTGCGCGATGCTGCCCGGCGCTACTTTGCCGCGTGCCAGGAAGGCGCCCTGGACATTCCGGAAAGCCAGGAACTGCCGCTGCGCGATGCGGCCCGGGCGCACGCCATGTTGGAGGACCGCTCCCGCCTCAGGTCGCTGGTGTTGCGCGTGGACGGAAACTGAGCGGCGAGGGGCGGCCTGCGCCGGCGTCTGTCAGGAGGAGGATCGGTCGCGGCAGTGTGGCGCGCATCGTGGAAGGCGAAGTGCGATGAGCTTTCGCCATCTTCTGGATGCTTGGCATGCGTGGGGATTGCCTGGGACTGTTGCCTGCGAAAACTTGATTTTCTGCAGTCAACGGATCTAGGCCCTATCCTGCAACCCGTTGAAATTGAACGTTATTGATTATATGAGTTCAACGGATTCTAAATGCTTGGTGCCGACGGCGAGACTCGAACTCGCACAGCTTTCGCCACTACCCCCTCAAGATAGCGTGTCTACCAATTTCACCACGTCGGCTGGGGTTTCCAGAAAATCATAACTTCCTGGAAAGTCGAGCATTCTACCACGCAAATTGCGATTCGGGGGAAACGGCCGGTTCTTTGTCGTCCGGCCCGCTCCCGCCGAGCAGCACCAATTCTAGTTGATCTGCAGGTTCGTCGCCTTGACGACTTCGTCCCATTTGCGGGTTTCGCTTTCCATGAAGGCCTTGAACGCCTGCGGCGTGTTGGGCGGCGGGGGCATCAGAAAGCCGTTGTTCTGGTAGCTGGCCGCCAGCGCGGGGTCGGATGCCAGGGCCTTGTTGATGGCGGTATTGACCTTCTGCACGATGTCCGCCGGGGTGCCGGCGGGCGCGAATACGCCGAACCAGGCCGCCACGTCGAAGCCGGCCACGCCGGATTCGGCGATGGTGGGGATTTCGGGCGCGAACGGCACGCGGCTGCCGGTGGTGACGGCCAGGCCGGTGAGCTTGCCGGCGCGCACGTGCGGCAGCAGCGGCGGCAGGTTGTCGAAGATGGAATCGACCTGTCCGCCCAGCAGGTCGGCCACCGCCGGGCCGCTGCCGCGATACGGCACGTGCAGGATGTCGATGCCGGTCTTCATCTTGAAGAGCTCGCAGCCCAGGTGCGCGGACGAGCCGTTGCCGGGCGAGGCGCAGGTCAGCTTGCCGGGATGCTTTTTGGCGTAATCGATGTATTCCTGCACGGTCTTGACGGGCACGGCGGCGTTGACGGCCAGGATGTTGGGCACCACATTCAGCAGCGCGACGGCGTCCAGGTCCTTGAGCGCGTCGAACGACATCTTGGAGTACAGGGACTGGTTGATGGCGGTCGAGATGGACCCCACGAACAAGGTGTAGCCGTCGGCGGGCGCGCGCACCACCGACTCGGCGCCGATGTTGCTGTTGGCGCCAGGCTTGTTCTCGACCACGAAAGTCTGGCCGAACTCCTTGCCCAGCACGTCGGCGATCATGCGGGCGCTGATGTCGGTGGTGCCGCCGGGGGCATAGCCCACGACCAGCCGCACCGGCTTGGACGGATAGGCATCGGCCTGGGCGTGGGCCGGCGCCGACGCGAAGCAGGCGAGCGCCGCCGCGGCGGCGGCCAGTCTGGTATGGATCTTCTTCATGTTTCCTCCTGTCGAAAGCGGATCGGCGCGCCCCGGGCGGGCGCGGCCGTTTTTATCGTTGTGGGGGCTGGCGGCGGCCTATGCCGGGCTGGCCGGCCGTATCGGCGCGATCAGATCCGGCGTGACGTCGGCCAGGCTGCTGCAGCCCAGCAGCGCCAGGTCGGTCGAGATTTCGCTGCGGAAAATCGCGGCCACCTTGCGGATGCCGGCCTGGCCGCCGACCGCCGCCCCGAAAAGCTGCGGCCTGCCGGTGAACACCATGCGCGCGCCCAGGGCCACCGCCTTGAGCACGTCCGAGCCGCGGCGGAATCCGCCGTCGACCATGACCGGAAATCCGGGCGGCACCGCCGCCACGATCTCGGGCAGCGCCTGCAGCGGCGAAATGCAGCCGTCCAGCTGGCGGCCGCCGTGGTTGGAGACGATGACGCCGTCGGCGCCGGCCGCGCAGGCCTGGCGCGCGTCGTCGGGATGCATCACGCCCTTGAGCACCAGCTTGCCCGGCCAGTTCTCGCGAATCCAGCGGATGTGCTCCCACGACAGCTTGTCGCGTTCGCCGCGAAAGCCGTTGGGCGGGTCCTGCGTGATGGGCGGGCCGATCTCCTCGTAAAGATTCGAGAAGCGCGGCACGCCGCTGCCCAGCAGCGTGCGCATGAAGACGTTCAGGCTCCAGCGCGGATGCCGCAGGCCGTCGAGCACCACGCTGGCGCTCATCTTGAAAGGCACGGTGAAGGCCAGGCGCTGCAGGTTCTCGCGGTTCGCGCCTACGCAGGTGTCGATGGTGACCACCAGCACCGGGATCTCGGCCTGGCGCAGGCGGCCCAACAGCCTGCCGATGCGTTCGGTGTTGCCCGGCAGATAGGCCTGGTACCAGCAGCGCTTGCCCGTGGCCTGCTGCAGGCGTTCCAGCGGCACGCTGGAAGCGCCGCTGATGATGAACGGAATCTCGGCGTGCTGCGCGGCCTGCGCCAGCGCCAGGTCGCACTCGTGCATGACGATGGCGGAGAATCCGGTGGGCGCGAAACCCACCGGCATGGCGTAGGTCTGCCCGTAGAGTTCGACCTTGCTGTTGCGCTGGTCCACCACGCGCAGCCCCCGCGGCCGGAATCCGACGTCGCCCAGGGCGCGCACCGACTCGGCCAGCGAAGCGCCGTCCTCGGTGCCGCCGCAGACGTAGCCTTCGACGCAGCGCGGCATGATGCGCCGCGCCTCGCGCTCGAAGTCGCGCACCGACAGGCAGCGGTCCAGCCGGCTCATGCTACCGCCGGCTCGCCGGCCTGTACGCCCAGCGCCTGCAGACAGGCCGCCAGCGAGCGGTCCTGCGTGTCCTGGTAGAGCGCCAGCTCGTCCAGCACCGGCGCGCCCAGCGCCTGCTCGAAAGCGGCCTGGCTGGCGTTCTGCGCGTATTCGGCCTGGCCCTTGTCGCCTAGGTTCGACTGGAAGATGCCGGCGGCGCTGACCGGCAGGAAGTCTTCGTACACCAGCGGCTCGTAGCGGATGTACCCCTGCTCGATCAGCGCTTGCGCGTCGGCGCTGGCCGGCGCGCCCGTCTTGCCGGTCAGGTAGTAGCGGAAATACGCCAGGCCCTGGGCATGCAGTTCCGAGTAGTCGTCCGGAAACGCGGCGAAGCAGTCCTGCAGGTTCTGCATGTAGGCGGCGGCATTGCTTTCGTTGGTCGCGCCCGGATTGCGGCTGCGCGCCAGGTCCAGCAGGTGGTCGTACAGCGCGCGGCCCTTGCGCGTGAGCGCGACGCCGCGCTGTTCGATCTCGCCGAAGCGGGCCGTATGGCTGCCGGGCGCGGCGCGGCCGTCGGCGCCGATGAAGCTGACGGCTTCCTCCAGCGCCTTGAAGCTGGTCTGGCGCAGCAGGATCGGGCACTTGCGCGGCGGCGGGCCTTCGATCACGGCCTTGGCGGCCACGCCGCGGCGCGGCATCTCGGCCTGGGCTTCGTCGATGTCCAGCGTGCGCGGCGTCAGGTGGTTGATGTGCGGGCCCTTGAAGGCCACCACGTCGGCGATCAGGCGGTGCTGGCCATGCAGCTCCTGGTAGTCCTGCAGGCTGACGGTGGCTTCGCCGTGCCAGCGGAACGTGTGCAGGGCTTCGGCCACGAATTCCCGTGCGCAGGCCTCGTCCAGGCCGCCCTCGGCTTCGAAGCGCGCGGCCAGTTCCAGCGCCCGCGGGGTGAAGATGCGGCGCGCCGCCAGGATGCGTGCGGCCTTCTCGCGCAGCGCGGCGTCGTCGATCAATTCCAGGCGCAGCAGCGAGGTGAAGACGCGGAACGGGCTGGCCTGCAGCGCCTGCTCGTGGGTGGCGCGAAACGCGGTGGAGTGCACCGGCACGCCGGCCGGCGACAGGTCGTAATAGCCCACGGGCTGCATGCCCATCACGGCGAACACGCGGCGCATATTGGACAGCTCTTCGGCCGTGCCCACGCGGATGGCGCCATGGCGCTCGATGTCCAGGCGCTCGATCTCGCCCGTGCGCGCCAGCTGTGCGGCCAGTTCGGGCTGCTCGGCGAGGGTCTTGGCGTTGACCTGGGCGACCAGGTCCAGCAGCGTGTCATACAGGGGCACTTCCGACTTGTACATGTCGGACATGGCGCGGGAGAACCAGGCGCGGATCTGGTCGGGGCTGACGAAATTCTGATTCATGGCGGGCTTGGCGCATCGGTAGACAAGGCCCGCATGAAATCATGCCGCGCCGCCGCAATCAAATGAAAAAATTCGGCTTAATCAGTCCATTTTTTCATGGACGGCGCGCGGCTTCCTGCTCGACCCAGGCGACGAACTGCTTGATCTTCGGCACCTCGGCCGAATGCTCGGAATAGGCGACGAAATACGCGCCGTCGCTGGGCTGCACGTAGCCCCACGGGATCACCAGCTTGCCGGCCTGCAGCTCTTCCTCGGCCAGCAGGCGCGGGGTCAGCGCGATGCCGCAGCCGCTTTCGGCGGCGCGCACGCACATGTAGAAAGTGTCGAAGCGCGGCCCGTGGTAGCTGCGGTCGGACTGGAACTGCTGGTGCGAGAAATAGTCGTGCCAGGCCTCGGGCCGCGAGGCGCACTGGATCAGTTCCTGCGTGCTCAGCGCTTCCAGGCTGTCGACCCGGTCGCCCGGCAGGAAGCCGGGCGCGCAGACCGGCACCACTTCGGCCTCGAACAATTCGCGGCACTGGGCGCCGGGCAAGGTGCCGTGGCCGAAGAAGAACGAAATGTCGATCTTGGCCTGCATCAGGTCGAACGGCCGGGTCTCGCTGCGGACCTTGACCTGGATGTCCGGATGCGCGGCCATGAAGCGCTTGAGGCGCGGGATCAGCCAGCGCGCGCCGAAGGTCGGCTGGGTGCCAATGGTGAGGACCTGCGTCTCGCTGCCGTAGGTCAGGATGTAGCGCGAGGACATGTCCACCTGGTTCAGGATGGCCCGGACCTCGGACTGGTACAGCGCGCCCGCCGGCGTCAACTGCAGGCGCCGCCGCACCCGCAGGAACAGCGGGTTGCGCAGCAGCGCCTCGAGTTGCGCGATCTGTTTGCTGATCGCGCTCTGGGTCATGTGCAGTTCCTCGGCGGCGCGCGTGAAGCTCATGTGCCGCGCCACCGCCTCGAAACACTGCAGCGCCATCATCGATGGCATCAAACGCTTTTCCATGGAGGCCGATCCGAAAATACCTGTGCCGGCGGCCCGCGCGCGTCCACGCCGGCCGCCGCCCACGCGCATTATCGCAGGCCCGGCGCGCCCATGAAAAAGGCCGGCTTGCGCCGGCCCCGTGGACTGCTGTGGCTTACTTCGCCGGCGTTTCGGCCGGCTTGTCGCCGGCGGCCGGAGCCGGCGCGGCGGGCGCGGGGGTGGCCGGAGCCGCCGGCACCGACGGCACCGAGGCGTCGGGCTTGGCCGGGGCGGCGGGCACCGAGGCGGCGCCCGGCACGGACGAGGCCGGCGCCGACGAACCCGGCACCTGGGGCACCGAACGGTCGGCCGGGTAGCTTTGCATCACGCCCGAATCGACGCCGGGAGCGGCCGAGCCCTGGTGGCTGAAGTAGGCCAGGCCGGCGGTGGACGCGAAGAACACGACGGCGGCCCACTTGGTCGCGCGCGACAGGAAGTTCGCGGCGCCGGTGGCGCCGAACAGGCTGCCGGCCGAGCCGCTGCCGAAGGCGGACCCCATGTCGGCGCCTTTGCCCTGCTGCAGCAGGACCAGGACGATGATAGCCAGCGCCGAGATCACTTGGACGGCCAGCAGAAGTTTGAACGTGATGGGCATTACAGACTCCGGAGCGGAAACTTAGATGGCGGCGATACGCAAAAATTCTTCGGCCACGAGCGACGCGCCGCCGACCAGGGCCCCGTCGATATCAGTCATGGCGAACAGACTGCCGGCGTTGGCAGCTTTGACGCTGCCGCCGTACAACACTTGCACCTGCTCCGCGCCCAGCGCGCGCAGCGAGGCGCGGATGGCGCCGTGGACTTCCTGGGCCTGCTCGGGGCTGGCGCTGCGGCCCGTGCCGATGGCCCAGACCGGTTCATAGGCCAGCACCATGCGCGACACGGCGTCGGCACCCAGGGCCAGCACCGGCTTGAGCTGGCGCTCGATCACGGCCAGGGTATTGCCGGCGTCGCGGTCGGCCAGCGATTCGCCGACGCAGACCACCGGCGTCAGGCCGGCGGCCAGGGCGGCCTGGGCCTTGGCGGCCACCGCTTCGTCGGTTTCACCGTGCAGCACGCGGCGCTCGGAATGGCCGGCCAGCGCCCAGCGGCAGCCGAATTCCTTCAGCATGGGGCCGGACACCTCGCCGGTATAGGCGCCCTTTTCGTGCGCGCTGACGTCCTGCGCCCCCCAGGACACACTGCTTCCGGTCAGGGCCGATGCGGCTTGCGCCAGGTACGGAAACGGCACGCAGACGCCGATTTCGCAGTGGCTCGCAGCATCCGCGGCGCGCAGCTCGGTCAGCAACGCAGCGTTCTCGGCCAGGTTACCGTGCATCTTCCAGTTGCCCAGCACGAGGCGGGCGCGGTTTTCGACTGAAGTCATGGCGTAGTGTCTAGAGAGGATGCGGGCGGCGAAAAGCGCCCACGGGCCTGCCTGGAAATAATTCCAGGCGAAACCCGTGATTGTATCCTGTTGCGGGGCGCTACGCCGAGAGGCCCCGCGATTCTTACATCGTCAGAATGATTTTGCCGATGTTTTCGCCGCTTTCCATCATGGCGTGGGCCCGGGCGGCCTCGGCCAGCGGGAAGGTCGCGTGCACGATGGGCTTAATGTCCCCTTTTTCCAGCAGCGGCCAGGCGCGTTCGCGCAGCGCGCGGGCGATGGCGCCCTTGAAGGCGACCGGCCGCGGACGCAGGGTCGAACCGGTGATGGTCAGGCGGCGGCGCATGACCTGGGCCGTGTCCACCTCGGCGCGGGCCCCGCCCAGCTGGGCGATGATGACGATGCGTCCATCGTCGGCCAGGCACTGCATGTCGCGGGCGATGTAGTCGCCGGCCACCATGTCCAGGATCACGTCCACGCCGCGCCCGCCATTGGCCTCCAGCACTTCCTTGACGAAGTCCTGGGTCTTGTAGTTGATCCCCAGCGTGGCGCCCAGGGCTTCCACGGCGCGGGCGCGCTCGTCGCTGCCGACCGTGGCGTAGACCTTGTGGCCCAGCGCGCGGGCAAGCTGGATCGCCGTGGTGCCGATGCCGCTGGCGCCGCCATGCACCAGCAGGCTCTCGCCCTCGGACAGCCGGCCGCGGTCGAACACGTTGCTCCAGACCGTGAAATAGGTTTCCGGCAGGCCCGCGGCCTCGATATCGGACAGGCCCTTGGGGATGGGCAGGCATTGCGCCGCGGGCGCGACGCAGTATTCCGCGTAGCCGCCGCCGGCCACCAGCGCGCAGACGCGGTCGCCCACGGCCAGGCCGCTGCCGGCGACGTCGCCGCCGACGATCTCGCCGGCCACTTCCAGGCCGGGCAGGTCGGAGGCGCCGGGGGGCGGCGCGTAGTTGCCCTTGCGCTGGAACACGTCCGGGCGGTTGACCCCGGCCGCGCTGACCTTGATCAGGACTTCACCCGCGCCGGCTTGCGGCGTGGGACGCTCCACGGGGACCAGGACCTCGGGGCCGCCCGGGCGGGAGATTTCTACGGCGTGCATCGCGTGCCTCCTTCCTTTGCATCAAATGGATTATTATTGCGCCCTTTGCTGCGGATCGCGTCCGCCTCGGCCCGATTGTTTGCCAGATGGTCGAATCGCCGCAAGATTTGCCGCACAATACTGTGCCGCACAATGCGCGGCAAAGCCCCCCGGAAGCGTGGCAGAGTGGTCGATTGCACCGGTCTTGAAAACCGGCAACGGGCAACCGTTCGTGAGTTCGAATCTCACCGCTTCCGCCAACACAGGAAATCAAGCCCTTGCGTGCGCAAGGGCTTTTTTTCGTCCCCGCGCGGCATCCGCGGCGCCGGCCCGGTTCGCCGGAATGCGCCGCAAGGCGTAGTATGACGATAGCTGTCGCTGTTCACGCTCCTGCGGAGGGCTCCCGGACCGGCGCGCCCTCCCCCACTCCAGGGAGGTTGTCATGTACAAGCACATACTCATCCCCATCGACGGCTCCGCGCTGTCCTTCTCCGGACTGGAGCAAGGACTGGGCATGGCCCGCGCGCTGGGCGCGCAAGTCACGGTGCTGACGGTCTACAGCCCCTTCCATACCATTTCCATGGAAGCCGTGCAGCTGCAGGGCGTGCGCACGGAGTACGAGCGCCACGCGCGCGACCTGGCCCAGTCGTACCTGTCGCAGGCCGCGGCCAAGGCGCAGGCCGCCGGCGTGGCCTGCACGACCGAAATGCGCGAGAGCAACAGCCCCTACCAGGCCATCATCGACCTGGCGATGACCCAGGGCTGCGACCTGATCGCCATGTCCTCGCGCGGCCACGGCGCCATGGCCGCCATGCTGCTGGGCAGCGAAACGCAGAAGGTGCTGGCGCACTCCACGCTGCCGGTGCTGGTGTATCGCTGAGGCCTGTCAGGCCGCCGCCCGGAAGGTCTTGGGAATCCCGGCGGCGGCCACGCCGCTGCGCAGGCTTTCCTGCGGCAGCGCCTCGGCCAGCAGGGGACGCGCGGCCAATAGCCGCGGCAGGTCGATGCCGGTGCCATAGCCCATGCTTTCCAGCATGAACACCAGGTCCTCGGTGACGATGTTGCCTGACGCGCCGGGCGCGAACGGGCAGCCGCCCAGCCCGCCCAGGCAGGCGTCGAAGCTGCGGATGCCTTCGTTCAGGCCGGCCAGCGCATTGGCCAGCCCCAGCCCCATCGTGTCGTGCAGGTGCAGCTTGGTCAGGCGCGCGCCCACGGCGTCCTGGGCGGCGCGCACCGCGTCGCGGACCTGGGCGGGATGAGCGTAGCCCACCGTGTCGGCCAAGGCGATCTCGTCGGCGCCGGCGCGGGCCGCGGCCGCCGCCACCCGGGCCACCCGCGGCAGCGGCACCGCGCCCTCCAGCGAGCAACCGAAGGCGGTGGCCACGGCCGCGTCGATGCGCATGGGCCGGCCCTGGGCGCGGACCCAGTCGACGATGGCCGCCAGCGCCTCCAGCTGCGCGTCGGTGCTCTTGCCCACGTTGGCGCGGCTGTGCGTGTCGCTGACCGAGACGGGAAACGACAGCACGTGCGCGCCGGCCTCGTAGGCGGCGATGGCTCCCTTGAGGTTGCAGGCCAGCGCACAGACCGTCAGCCCCTCCACCTTGAGCGCTTCAGGCAGGATGGCGCCGGTGTCGGCCATCTGCGGCACCAGCCGCGGCGACACGAAACTGCCCACCTCGATCTCGCGCAGCCCGGCCTCGGCCAACTGCCTTATCCAGCGCAGCTTGTCGGCGGCGGACATCATGCCCCTGGCCATCTGCAGCCCGTCGCGCGGGCCCACTTCGCAAAGCCTGACTTCCTGGTTCATATGCGGCGTCCTGTGGTCTGAAGCGGGCTTATTGCTGCACCACGATGCCCGCGCTCTTGATGGTCTCGCGCGCCTTGCCGATGTCCGACTGGATCAGCGCGGCGAACTGCTCGGTGGAAACCGGATCGGTCTCCAGCCCCTGCGAGGCCAGCGCCTCCTGCACGTCCTTGCGCGCCAGCAGCTTGTTGAAATCGCTGTTCAGGCGGGACACCACGGCCTTGGGCGTCTTGGCCGGAGCCAGCACGCCGTAGTAGGTGACCACGCTGAAGTCCTTGTAGCCCAGCTCGGCGACGGTGGGCACGTCCGGCAGCGCGGGATTGCGCTTGGGCGAGGTCACGGCCAGCGCGCGCACCTTGCCGGACTTGATCAGCGTCGCGGCCGACGAGATCGACGAGCCCGCGAACTGCAGGTGGCCGCCCATCAGATCCGCCAGCGCGGGCGCCGAACCCTTGTATGGCACGTGCTGCATCTTGAAGCCGGCCTCGTGCTGCAGCATCTCCATGGCGATGTGCACGCCGCCGCCCGTGCCGGAGGTGCCGTACGAGATCTTGTTGGGCTCTTTCTTGGCGGCCTCGATCACTTCGGGCAGGGTCTTGTACGGCGAGCCGTCGGCCACCAGCAGCACCATGGGCGTGGTGGCCACCAGCGCCACCGGTGCCAGGTCCTTGACCGGGTCGTACGACACCTTCATCAGCAGCGGTATCAGCGTGACGTTGTCGGACTGGCCTATCACCAGGTCGTAGCCCTGGGCGGGCGAGCGCGCCGCCTCGGCCAGGCCCAGCGCCGTGCCCGCGCCCGGCTTGTTTTCCGGGATGACGGCCCAGCCGTTGAGCTCATGCAGCTTGGTGCTCATCAGGCGGCCGATATAGTCGGTGCCGCCGCCGGGCGTGGACGGAATGATGATGCGGATGGGCTTGTTGGGGTAGTCCTGCGCGTGCGCCGTGCACGCGGCGGCCAGGGCGGCCACCGCCAGAAGTTTGCGGATCATCTCGGGTGTCTCCTCTTCGATGGAAGTCTTGGCGGTCTGTCGCCGCCTCGACGGGGTTCGGGCGCCTGCGTCCCCTCAGGCGATGACGCCGGCCGAGCGCAAGGCGTCGATACGCTCGGCATCCCAGCCCAGGCCCCGCAGGATGGCTTGCGTGTCGCCGCCCCGGTGGGGCGGGTCGCAGCGCTTGCCGGCCTTGCGGCCGTCGAATTCGATCGGCAGGGCCGCCGCGTCGATCTCGCCGCCGTCCGGCAGCCGCGTCTTCAGCAGCGCGCCGCCGGCGTTGAGGTGCGCGTCCTGCAGCAGGTCGTGCGGCTGGCGGATCGGACCGTAGGACAGGTTGGCCGCCTCCAGCGCGGCGCACAGCGCATCCGTCTTCCAGGTCTTCAGGATCTCGGCCACGCCCGGCACCAGCCACGGCCGCGCGGCTTCGCGATCGACGGCGGTGGCCAGCCGCGGATCGGCGGCCCATTCCGGCGGCAGGAAGGTCTGCGCGAAGTTGCGCCATTGCGCATCGCCGACCACCGCCACGAACACCCGGCCGTCGGCCGTATCGAAGATGTCGTATACCCCCCAGGGCGGCCGCCGCTCGGCGCCCATGGGCCTGGGCGCCGATCCGGTCAACTGGTACTGGGCGATGAACTGCGCCACCAGCAGCAGGTTGTTCTCGAACAGGCCCGAGCGCACGTGCCGGCCGCGCCCCGTCAGATGGCGGTCGTGCAGGGCCGCCAGTGCGCCCACCACGCCGAACGTTCCGCCTAGGATGTCGTTGACCGACGCCGCCACGCGCTGCGGCGTATCGGCGCCCCCGTTGATATAGGCCAGCCCGCCCATCATCTGCACCACTTCGTCGAGCGCGGTGCGGTGTTTGTAGGGGCCGGACAGAAAGCCCTTGAGCGATACGTAGATCAGCTTCGGGTTCGCGGCCGACAGCGATTCGTAGTCCAGCCCGTACTGGGCCAGGCTGCCGTCGCGGAAGTTCTCCACCAGCATGTCGGCCTGCAGCGCCAGCTCGCGCACCACCGCCTGCCCCTGCGGCGCCTTCAGGTCGATGGCCAGGCTTTGCTTGTTGCGGTTGAACACCGGGAAATAGCCGCTGCCCGAACCCTTGAGGCGGCGCGTGCGGTCGCCTTCGATGGGCTCGACCTTGATGACTTCGGCGCCCAGGTCGGCCAGCGCCAGGCCGGCCGCCGGCCCCATGATCATGTGGGACAGCTCCAGCACCTTGATGCCGCGCAAGGGCAATTCGTCGTTGTCCATGAAGGGTGAAGCCGGTGCTGCGCTCATCGATGTTTCCTCTGGCCCGCGTTGGATGAACCGGCGCGGCCCGCTCCGGAAACCGGGCCGGCCGCCGCCGCAATGCATCCATGATCGCCGCCGCGGGCGCGTCGCGGGTAGCGGTCTTTCAGCACCGGGGCATTCTCGTTTCGGAACGTCCGGGTTAGCCCCAGTGAGGCGTCATGCGCCGGCGGCGGGCAGCACGCCCAGGTGCGCCAGCAGCGTGCGCGCCGCCGGCGCCAGCGCGTCCGGGTCGCGCACGGCGATGCACAAGGGCGTGCTGGACCAGGGACCGGTCAGGCGGATGAAACGGATGTCCAGGTGCGCGTGGCGCGCCTTCAGGTACAGCGGCACCACCGCCACGCCCATGCCGCGGGCAACCAGCGTGCAGATGGTCTCGTGCGCGCTGACGCGGGCGCTGATGCGCCGCGTCACGCCGGCCTCGCGGGCGGCCTGCTCGAATACGCTGCTGATGCCGTTGTCGCGGTTCAGCTCGATCTGCTCATAGGGCAGCAGCTGCGCATAGTCCAGCGTTTCGCGCTCGGCCAGCAGATGCTGCCCCGGCACCACCGCCGCCAGCTCGCAATGGCCGCAGGGATAGACCTGCAGGCCCTCGTGGCCGAAGTCCGAGCCCGCCGCCACGTCGGCCTGCCCTTCCAGCACGGCGCGAAACGCGGCCTGCGTGGTGTCCTCCTGCAGCAGGATGTCGATCTGCGGATGCGCGCGGCGAAACGACTGGATCTGCTCCGGCAGCTCGCCGGACAGCGCCGCCACGCTGACCGCCAGCCTGACGCGCCCGCGCACGCCGGTCGCGAATCCCGCCATTTCGCGGTGCATGCGCTCCATGTCCTGCAGCAGGCGCCGCACGTGCGCAGCCAGCGCATCGCCGGCCGGCGTGGGCTGCACGCCCTTGACGCCGCGTTCCAGCAACAGCACGCCGAACGCCTCTTCCATTTCCGACATGCGCTTGCTGACCGCCGAAGGCACGATGTTCTCGCGGGCGGCGGCGCGCGCCAGGCTGCCTTCCTGCAGGGCGGACAGGAACAGGCGCAGCGACACCAGGTCGATGTCGCGCGGCGGCGGGATGAGGGGTGCGGCGGGTTTCATGGGCGCAAGTGTCCCGCGTTGTCCGCCGCAGCGGTCACGGGGGTTTCCCCGATAGCCGTGCCCGAAGGCATCCAGTCGAACGCCTCCAGCAGGCCCAGCACGCTGCGCCTCACCGCCGCCACCGCCGCGTCGCGCAATGCGTCAGTCCGCCATCCCATTTCGATGGCGTAGCCCGGCATGGCCAGCGGACAGGGCAGCATGCGCAGCCCCGTGGCCGCGGCCAGTCCGCGCGCGGCATGCGCGGGCAGGGTCGAAATGGAATCGCTGCCGCGCAATAGAAAGGCCAACGCGGCGAAATGCGTGGTCGACGCCTGCACCCGCCGCGCCAGCCCCAGGCCGTGCAGCACCTCGTCCACCACGCCGATGAAGCCGCCCGAGGACACCAGCACGTGCCGGCGGCGGATGAACTCGTCCACGGTCAGCGCCGCCTGTCCCGGCGTCAGGCTCGCCGGGTCCAGCAGACAGGCGTAGCCGCCCTGCCCGACCGTCACCCGCTGCAGGGCATGAGAAGCCAGGCCGCCCGAAGCAATGACCAGATCGGCCTCGCGCGCCATCAGCATGTCCGCGGCCAGCCGGCTGTGGGTCTGCCGGAAGATGAGGCGCAGGCCCGGCGCGCTGGCGGCCAGCGCGCCGATCGCCTGCCGCCCCAGCGCGATCTCGAAGTCGTCGGACAGGCCCAGCGTCACCGACCGCCCGGCGAAATCCGCCGCCTCTGGGCGCGCCAGCGCCAGGCTCTGGCGGCACTTGTCCAGCGCCTCGCCGATGACCGGCCGCAGCTCGCGCGCCCGCAGGCTGGGTGCCAGGCCCCGGCCGGTGCGCACGAACAGCGGGTCCGCATACAGCGTGCGCAGGCGCCCCAGCGCGGCGCTGACCGCCGACTGCGTCACGCCCAGGCGCAAGGCCGCGCGGCCGGCCCCGCCCTCGTCGTAGATCGCCTCGAAGACCTTCAGCAGGTTGAGGTCCGTCGATTCGATATCAATTCTGTTCATATCATTTATCTCCGGGCGGGATTGATTGATTTTAGGGCGGGCCGGACACTGTGCCGACCCTCCATCCACCCGCGAGACCCCCATGACCGCGAAAACCGTCGCCGCGCTGCAGATCGGCGCTTCCTCCGAAGGCAAGGCCCGCACGCTGGAACACATCCTGGCCTTCGAAACCGACATCGCCGCCAGCGGCGCCGCGCTGGTCGTCATGCCCGAAGCGCTGCTGGGCGGCTACCCCAAGGGCGAAATCTTCGGCACCCGCCTGGGCTACCGCCTGCCGGAAGGCCGCGAGGCCTATGCCCGCTATTACGAGAACGCCATCGACGTGCCCGGCCCGGAAACCGACGCGCTGGCCGCCCTGTCGCAGCGCACCGGCGCCAGCCTGGTCGTGGGCGTGATCGAACGCGGCGGCAGCACGCTGTACTGCACCGCGCTCTTCTTCGAGCCCGACGCGGGCCTGGCCGCCAAGCACCGCAAGCTCATGCCGACGGGCACCGAGCGCCTGATCTGGGGCCAGGGCGACGGCTCCACCCTGCCCGTGGTCGACACGGCCGCCGGCCGCATCGGCGGCGCCATCTGCTGGGAAAACCACATGCCGCTGCTGCGCACCGCCATGTACGCCAAGGGCGTCGAAATCTGGTGCGCGCCCACGGTGGACGAACGCGACATCTGGCAATGCTCGATGCGCCACATCGCCCACGAAGGCCGCTGCTTCGTGGTCAGCGCCTGCCAGGTACAGCCCTCGCCCGCCGAACTCGGCCAGGACGTGCCGGGCTGGGAAGCCACCCGGCCGCTGATCAACGGCGGCTCGGTCATCGTCGGCCCGCTGGGCCAGGTGCTGGCCGGGCCGATGCACGGCGGAACGGGGCTGCTGACCGCGGAGGTCGACACCGAAGAGCTGGTGCGGGCCCGCTACGATTTCGACGTGGTGGGGCATTATGCGCGTCCCGACGTGTTTTCCCTGACCGTGGACGAACGGCCGCGCACGTCCGTGCGTTTCACCGAGTGATGGACGCCGCCGCCAATATCCCCATGCGCGGGATGGTATAGTCACGCCCGCTGCCGGTCCTCACCGGGCCGGCAACGCCCGAGTGGTGAAATTGGTAGACACAAGGGACTTGAATCAATTTGAGCCCTTTGGAGGAAACTCCAAAGGTGTAGCCCGTCAAACTCGGCGAATGCCCTGGACCCGTTCCGAGCCAACGCCGAGCCAAGCCCAGGCCGTATCGCCGGGGAAGGTGTAGAGAGCAGACGGCGGGCACCTAAGGCCGCAAGGCTAAGGTGAAGGCGTGCTCCAGACCACGAACAGCGCCCGCGCTGGCGGCGAAAGCCGAAGTGGTAAGAAAATCCCTCGGCCTCGCGGCCGTACCGGTTCGATTCCGGTCTCGGGCACCACCCCTCTCCCCTGCGCTTTTCCTCTCCCACGGCCCTATAACCCCGGGATCGCGCCTGCGCCATACGGATGAATACCGATGGCCGATATGGGCTTCGGCCGGCATTTGTCTTTTAGAATCAATGGATTTTTCGGCGGCCTGCGGAAAATTCCGTCTACGGCTCAACATGTTGCGCGGCGGATTCCGAGGATATGTCACTACCCCAGCACAAAGCCGGATACAGGCCCGATATCGATGGCTTGCGGGCCATCGCAGTATTGGCGGTCGTCGTCTTCCACCTGAATAAAACCTGGCTGCCCGGCGGTTTCGTCGGCGTCGACGTTTTTTTCGTCATCTCCGGCTTTCTGATCACCGGCATCCTCAGCCGCAACATCGCCGCCGGCACATTTTCCTTCGCCGATTTCTATCTGGCCCGCGCCCGCCGCATCCTGCCGGCGTCGCTGTTCTGCATCGTCGTCACGCTTCTGGTCGGCGCCGTTTTCATGCTGCCGAAGGACGCCCGCGACCTGGGCGCTTCGGCCGCCGCCAGCGTGATTTCCGCGGGCAACATCTATTTCTGGAAGTTCCTCGACACCAGCTATTTCGCCGCCTCCTCGGAAACGGTTCCGCTGCTGCATCTGTGGTCGCTGGCGGTGGAGGAACAGTTCTATCTGTTCTGGCCGCTGATGCTGCTGGCGGCCTACAAGTGGCTGCCCGACTTCATGAGGCCCGTGCTGGGCCTCATCCTGATCGCAGTGAGTTTCCTGGTCGGCCAGCGCTACCTGGCGTCCGATCCCTCTTTTTCGTATTACATGCTGCCGGCGCGCGCCGGGGAGCTGATGATGGGCGCGGCGGCCTACTGGTGCAGCACCCGCATGGCCGGGCTGAAGCGGGGGTACGCCGAACTGCTGGCCGTGGCCGGCCTTGCCCTGGTCGCCTGGTCCGTGGCGCGCCTGAGCGAGACGGGAGGATTTCCCGGATACGCCGCGGTTCCGCCCACGCTGGGCGCGGCGATGCTGATCCTGGCCGGATCGACGCATCGGACCATCACGGGCCGCCTGTTGTCGCTCGCCCCCATGGTCGCTGTGGGCCGGGTTTCGTACTCGCTCTATCTGTGGCACTGGCCCGTGATGGCGTTCTATCGGTACGCCTACGGCGAACCGACGCCGGCCGGCTATCTGTACTGCGTGGCGGCCATGACCATCATGACGCTGATCTCGTATTTCGGTGTGGAAAAGCCCTTGCGCGCCGGCCGCTCCAGGTCTCGGGCCCGGGCTGCGGCGCAATTCGGCGCCGTCAGCGCCGCGCTGGCCGGCATCGCCGTGTATGTTTCCGTCACCAGCGGCCTGCTGTTCAAGCCAGCCGGGTATGAGGCGCAACTGGCCCGGCTGGACGGCGCCACCAAGCCGGCCAGCGAGTATTCCTACAATTGCCAGACCGGCTCCTTCGATGAGCATGCGCTGAGCGACCCGCGCTGCGTGATCGGAAAAAAAGGCGCGCCGGTAAAAACCCTGCTCTGGGGCGATTCGCACGCGGCGCACTACGTCGGTTATTTCGACGAAATCGGCAAATATGCCGGGGTCGCGCTCAGGAACATATCCATCTCCGGCTGCATGCCGCTGTTCGGCACATCCGCGCAATACACCATGCCCGCCATCCGCGACACCTGCGCCAAATTCAATGAGGCCATGGAGACGGAGGTCGGCAAATACGACACGGTGATCCTGGGCAGCGCCTGGGTGGGTTTCGACCGGGGCAATTCGCGCCAGGACATCGCCGCCACGGTCGCGACATTGAGCAAGCGGGTCCCGCACGTCGTGATCGCCCTGTCGGCCCCGCTGTTCCTGCAATACGACCGCGAATGCGACAAGAAGGCGCTGACGATTCCGGCCATGCGCTGCGACGAAAAACGCACCCAGCGCGACGGCCCGGAGCGCGACGTCAACGCCTACCTGATTGCGCTGGCCTCGAAGTTTCCCAACGTCGAAACCTTCGACATACACAACCTGCTATGCAACGGATCGGTGTGCCGCGCCGAGGTCCAGGGCGTGCCCGTGTATTTCGATCCCGGCCACATCAGCATGCCCGGCTCGGCGGCCTTGGGTAGGACCGCCATCGCGCAAGGCCGGATTCCGGCGTTTTTCATGCCGTCGCGGGGGCTGCTTGCGGCGCCGCGCAGCGACGCCGGGGCAAGCCGCTGAGCGCGCCGCCCGCCCCGCCGCGCAGCCCCATCGAAAAATCCATTATTCTTGCGCCTCGCCTTTCCACCCTGTCCGGCCGCACCTTGACCGTCCCTGCCGTCTCTCCGCCCTTCATCGTCCTGGACGCCTGCGTTCTCATGTCCGGCATTCTGCGCCGCCTGCTGCTGCGGCTGGCCGAGGCGGGGGTGTTCGTGCCGGTCTGGACCGACCGCATCGGCGAGGAATGGCGCCGCAACGCCTCGCGTATCTGGGAGATCCCGCCCGAGGTCATGAGCGAGATGTGGGACGAGATGAATGCGCGTTTCCCGGCCGCCCGGGAGTTGGACACGGCGGTCTACGAGGCGTCGCTGCGCTACAGCGATCCCAAGGATTTCCACGTGATCGCGGCCGGGCTGGCGCGGCGCGCCCGCTGCGGCCTGCAGCAGCCGCCGGTGGTGCAGGTGCTGACCTGGAACCTGAAGGATTTCAACCGTTCCGAACTGCGGCGCCAGGGGCTGGACGTCTACAACCCGGACCGCATGCTGGTGCAATGGTGGCAGACCGGCGCCGACCGTATCCGCGAAGCGGTGGCGCAGGTGCCGGCCGACTACGTCGCGCTGGGGCGCGAACCCGAGCCGCTGGCGGCCACCCTGCATCGCGAGCGGCTGTATGGCCTGAGGAATCTGCTGGCGCGCGAGGCGGGCTGAGCCGCCGCGCGGCCGCGCTCAGTGGTCGTGGTTGCTGGCGGCGAAACCCGCCGCGTTCAGGACGTCGATCACTTCCTGGATGTGGTCCGGGCCGCGGGTCTGCAGCACGAAGTCGACTTCGACGTTGCGCACCGGCAGCGAGGTGAAGGCGCGCTGGTGGTGGACCTCGGTGATGTTGGCCTGGGCGTCCGCGATGAGCTTGGTGGCGTGGGCCAGCGCGCCCGGCAGGTCGCGCAGGTCTACGCGGATGCGCGCCAGGCGTCCGGCGCGCACCATGCCGCGCTCGATCAGTTCGCCCAGCATCAGCGGGTCGATGTTGCCGCCGGTCAGCACCAGGCCGATGCGCTTGCCCTTGTAGCGGTCGCTGCCCGCTTCCTGCGCGTGCAGCAGCGCGGCCAGGCCGGCCGCGCCGGCGCCTTCGACCACGGATTTTTCGATCTCCAGCAGCACCACGATGGCGTGTTCGATATCGCTTTCGGACACCAGTTCGATGCGGTCGACCAGTTTGCTGACGATGGGCTGGGTCAGCGCGCCGGGCGATTTGACGGCGATGCCTTCGGCGATGGTGTACTGCCCCTGCGGCATGGAGACGCCGGTGACCGCGGCGTACATGGACGGGAAGCGTTCGGTCTGCACGCCGACGATCTCGATGCCGGGCTTGAGCGCCTTGGCCGCGGTGGCGACCCCGGATATCAGGCCGCCGCCGCCGATGGCGATGACCAGCATGTCGAGCTGCGGCTGGTCTTCCAGCATTTCCAGCGCCACGGTGCCCTGCCCCGAGATGACGGCCTCGTCGTCGTACGGATGGATCATGGTCAGCCCGCGCTCCCGGGCCAGCTCGTAGCCGCGCGCCTTGGCGTCGTCGAAGGTGTCTCCCGCCAGCACCACCTCGGCGCCGAAGCGGCGCGTGTTGGCGATTTTCACGGTGGGCGTGAAGCGCGGCATCACGATCACCGCCGGCACGCCCATGCGCTGCGCGTGGTAGGCCACGCCCTGGGCGTGGTTGCCGGCGGACACGGCGATCACGCCGGCGGCGCGCTCGGCGTCCGACAGGGTCAGCATGCGGTTCAGCGCGCCGCGCTCCTTGAAGGAAGCCGTGAACTGCAGGTTCTCGAATTTCAGCCAGATCTCGGCGCCGAAAATATCGGACAGCGTGCGGGAAAGGGTAAACGGGGTCTTCAGCACCTGGCCGCGCAGGTTCTCGCGGGCGGTCTGAATGGAAGCGATATCGATCACGATGGGAAATCCTTAGCGCACCGGAAGGAAATTGAAGAGCAAGAGCCCCTGCGCATAGTTGATCCCGATGCGCCGCGCGTTCTCGCCCAGCAGGTTGGCGATCAGGTCCAACCGGCCGATGATGGCGCCGAATTCGCGCTCAAAGCTGAGGTTCGTGGCGTTCTGGGACATTTCGTTGGCCAGCAGCAGCGGTTCGCCCTGGTTGTCGCGGCGCGACGCCAGCAGCCAGGCGGCCGCTTCGACGTTCCGTGCGGCATTGTAGACCCGCTGCCCGTCCAGCGCGTCCATGGCGTACAACCGGGTTTTCCCATTATGGGCCGCGATGATGGTGTCGGCCAGGCCGTAGATGAATGCGCCGACGCGGTCGCCGGTGTAGTTGGGGTCCAGCGACACCGCCAGGATCTGGATGTCGCGCAGGCCCTGCAGGTCGCGGGGCGGGATGCGGACTTCGATCGCGTGCTTGACCAGCGCCACCGCCTTGGCCTGGTCCGGGGCCCCGGTCTTGCGCCATTCGCGCGGGTTGCGGCGATACAGCTTGTCCAGCAGCACGTAGAGGCTGGCGAGGTTGTCGCGCACCTCCAGCGTGACGGTGCGGTTGAAGTCGGTCTGGCCGAACTGGTCGGCGGACATGTCCTCGCTCTTGGGCCCGCGCTGGCCGGGCGCGGGGTTCATACAGCCGGCCAGCAGCGCCGCGATCAGCCCCGCCGCGCCAGCGGATCTCAGCCATCCGGTCATGCCTTGCCCATCCGTTTCCCCCCGTGCGCTCTACCGGCCGCCGGCGGCATCGGCCCGGTCCGGCTCTTCGCGCAAGACTTTACAGGAAATCGGCGCGTCGTCGGCCGCGGCCGGCTACAGAATGAAAAACGGCGCCCCGAGGGGCGCCGTTCCTGGCTACCGGTCGCGCAGGCTTATTCGGCTTGCGGTTCCGATTGCGGGGCGGCTTCCGGAGCGGCAGCGGCCTGCTGCTGCTCGATGCCGCCGATGGCCTTGATCGACAGGCGCAGGCGGCCCTTGTCGTCGGCCTCGATGACCTTGACGCGGACCTGCTGGCCGACCTTCAGCACATCGTTGATGTTGGCGATGCGGTAGTTGGCGATCTCCGAGATGTGCAGCAGGCCGTCGCGGCCCGGCAGCACCTGCACGATGGCGCCGAAGTCCAGCAGGCGCAGCACCGAGCCTTCGTAGATCTGGCCCACTTCGACGTCGGCGGTCAGCTCGACGATGCGGCGCTGGGCTTCCTTGGCCTGCGCTTCGTCGACGCTGGCGATCACGATCGTGCCGTCGTCGGAGATGTCGATCTGCGTGCCGGTTTCTTCGGTCAGCGCGCGGATGGTGGCGCCGCCCTTGCCGATCACGTCGCGGATCTTCTCGGGGTTGATCTTGATGGTCAGCATGCGCGGGGCGAAAGCCGACAGCTCGCCGCGCGAACCGTCCAGGGCTTCCTTCATCTTGCCCAGGATGTGCAGGCGGCCTTCGCGGGCCTGGGCCAGCGCCACCTGCATGATTTCCTTGGTGATGCCCTGGATCTTGATGTCCATCTGGAGCGCGGTGACGCCGTTCTCGGTGCCCGCGACCTTGAAGTCCATGTCGCCCAGGTGATCTTCGTCGCCCAGGATGTCGGTCAGCACGGCGAACTTGCCGCCGTCCAGGATCAGGCCCATGGCCACGCCGGCCACGTGATCCTTGACCGGCACGCCGGCGTCCATCATGGCCAGCGAGCCGCCGCAGACCGAAGCCATCGACGAGGAGCCGTTGGACTCGGTGATTTCCGACACGATGCGGATGGTGTACTGGAAGTCCTCGGGCGCCGGCAGCAGCGGGATCAGCGCGCGCTTGGCCAGGCGGCCGTGGCCGATTTCGCGGCGCTTGGGCACGCCGATGCGGCCCGTTTCGCCGGTGGCGAACGGAGGCATGTTGTAGTGCAGCATGAAGCGGTCGCGGTACTCGCCCATGAGCGCGTCGATGATCTGCTCATCCTGCTTGGTGCCCAGCGTGGCGACGACCAGCGCCTGGGTTTCGCCGCGGGTGAACAGCGCGCTGCCGTGCGCGCGGGGCAGCACGCCCAGGCGCACGCTGATCGGACGCACGGTGCGGGTGTCGCGGCCGTCGATGCGCGGCTCGCCGTTGAGGATCTGGCCGCGGACGATGGCCGATTCCAGCGAGAACAGGATGTTGTCGACGGTCACGGCGTCCGGGGCCGGCTCGCCCTTCTCGGCGGCGGCGGCGTTCAGCTTCTCCGACACGCTGGCGTAGACTTCGCGCAGCTGCGTGGTGCGGGCCTGCTTTTCGCGGATCTGGTAGGCGGCGCTCAGGCCTTCCTGGGCGGCGGCGGTGACGGCGGAGATCAGGGCCTCGTCCTTGGCCGGCGGCTGCCAGTCCCAATCGGGCTTGCCGGCTTCCTTGACCAGTTCGTGGATGGCGTTGATGACGGCCTGCATCTGCTCGTGGCCGTAGACCACGCCGCCCAGCATGATTTCTTCGGACAGCTCGCGGGCTTCCGATTCCACCATCAGCACGGCGTTCTCGGTGCCGGCGACGACCAGGTCCAGCTGCGACGACTTCAGCTGCGAGGCGGTCGGGTTGATGGCGTACTGGCCATCGATGTAGCCCACGCGGGCGGCGCCGATCGGGCCGTTGAACGGGATGCCCGAAATGGCCAGCGCGGCCGACGCGCCGATCATGGCGGCGATGTCCGGATCGATTTCGGGGTTGACCGACAGCGTGTGGATGACCACCTGGACTTCGTTGTAGAAGTCTTCGGGGAACAGCGGACGCAGGGGACGGTCGATCAGGCGCGAGGTCAGCGTTTCCTTCTCGGACGGCTTGCCTTCGCGCTTGAAGAAGCCGCCGGGAATGCGGCCGGCGGCGTAGGTCTTTTCGATGTAGTCGACGGTCAGCGGGAAGAACGTCTGGCCCGGCTTGGCCTTCTTGGAAGCCACGACAGTGGCCAGGACGACGGTGTCCTCGATCGACACCATCACGGCGCCGGAAGCCTGGCGGGCGATCTCGCCGGTTTCCAGGACGACCGTGTGCTGGCCGTACTGGAACGATTTTGTCACTTTATTGAACATGACGATTATTCCTTACAAATGAAAAACCGTGGCCGCCGCGACATGCGTCGCACCGACCACGGTTGCGTCATGGGGAGCCAGCCCCGTCGATCACTTGCGCAGACCGAGTTTTTCGATCAGTGCGCGGTACGAATCGGGATTGCGGCCCTTGAGGTAGTCGAGCAGCTTGCGGCGACGGCTGACCATGCGCAGCAGACCGCGGCGCGAGTGGTGATCCTTCATGTGTTCTTTGAAGTGACCGGTCAGCTCGTTGATACGGGCGGTGAGCAGAGCCACCTGGACTTCGGGGGAGCCGGTATCGCCTTGAGCGCGTTGGAATTGCGCAACGATATCGGATTTCTTGATGTCAGCAACAGACATTAATGACCTCTTCGGACATGCGACAGGGCCGAGGCGCCCTGACGTGGTTTGGAAAAAAATTTGTGCGAGCCTGGCTGTATTCGCTTTCTCACTGCTGCCAATGATGACTCAAACAGCGCCCTGAAACGTGCTCAGGCGAGCTTCGACGCCCGACTTTCGATGCACTTTCCGGTTGCTGTGGCCGGCACAAAGTACTTGCTTAAATACCTTGCTCAAATCAATACACTTGATAAAGCTCGATGATTATAGCCGATTCGCTAGAATTACCCCAATGCACCGCCCGCCTCTCCCTTTCGGGCCCGGCTGGACGGCCGCGAACCGAGCTTCGCAGGAGATGAATATGTCCAAATACTACAAGATCGCCCGCGGCGCGCTGGCCGCCGCCGCGCTGGCCGGCCTGTCGGCCTGCGCCAACATGGCCCAGATACAGCCAGGCACCCCTTACGGCGAGGTCCTGACCCAGTTCGGCAACCCGAATTTCGAATGTCCGCAGGCCAACGGCGGGCGCCGCGTCATCTGGACGCAGCAGCCCATGGGCCAGTACGCCTGGGGCACCAACGTGGGCGCCGACGGCCGCGTGGACCGCGTGCTGCCGCTGCTGACGGACGCGCACTTCAAGGTGCTGGAACAGGGCGACTGGAGCCCCGACCGGGTGCGCTGCGAATTCGGCCCGCCGGCCCGCATCGAGGAAACCGGCCTGGGCGAAAAACGCGAGGTGGTGTGGTCGTACCGCTACAAAGAGAACGGTGTGTGGAACTCGCTCATGTACGTATACATGGGCCGCGACGGCAACAAGGTCACGCATTTCCACCCTGGCCCCGACCCCATGTACGACGAAGACCGCTTCATGTGGTGGTAGCGCCGGGCCCGGCCCAAAACAAAACCCGCCGGTTCGTCGGCGGGTTTTGTTTTTACGGGCGGGCGGCGGTCAGGAAGTATGGTTGCGGCGTTCCTGCGTCAGGCGGCGCGCCCGGTTCCAGCGCCAGGCCCAGGTGATCCAGCCCGACAGGCCGTAGAGCACGAACAGGCCGAACAGCACGACCGGGGGATCACTGGAGACGAACACGAAGACCGCCACCACCAGCAGGATGCCCCAGAACGGCACGCTGCGGCCCAGCGCGAAGCTCTTGCCGCTGAAGAACGGCGCGTTCGACACCATGGTGATGCCGGCGTACATGGTCAGCGTGAACGCCACCCAGGCCATCAGGCTGTCGTGGATGGGCAGCTTGTTGTCCACCGCCAGCCAGACGAAGCCGGCCACCAGCGCGGCCGCGGCCGGGCTGGGCAGGCCCTGGAAATAGCGTTTGTCGACCACGGCGATATTGGTGTTGAAGCGCGCCAGGCGCAGCGCCGCGCCCGACACGTAGACGAAGGCGGCCAGCCAGCCCCAGCGGCCCAGGTCGTTCAGGATCCATTCGTACATCACCAGCGCCGGGGCCACGCCGAACGAGGTCATGTCGGACAGCGAGTCGTATTGCTCGCCGAAGGCCGACTGCGTGTTGGTCAGCCGCGCCACGCGGCCGTCCATGCCGTCCAGCACCATGGCGACGAAAATGGCGATGGCGGCGACTTCGAAGCGATCGTTCATGGCCTGCACGACGGCGTAGAACCCCGCGAACAACGCCGCGGTGGTGAACGCGTTGGGCAGCAGGTAGATGCTTCGGTGGCGATTCTCGGAATCGCGCATGGAAAAATTGGGCATGGTCTCAATAACTTACAACGGACTTTCAAAGGTTAACCCATCTGGCCCCGCTTGCGGGCCGCCGCAAGCGACGTGCCCGGCATTAGCCAGTCGAATACCCGAAAAAAAAAGGCATGCCCCTGCGGGCATGCCGTTTTGACCCTGATTGCGCGGGGAACGGGCCCCGCGCCGCAAAGGGATCAGTTCTTGGACTTGTCCACCAGCTTGTTGGCGGCGATCCAGGGCATCATGGCGCGCAGCTTGCCGCCCACCACTTCGATCTGCGATTCCGCGTTGATGCGGCGGCGCGAGGTCAGCGTCGGGGCGCCGGCGGCGTTTTCCAGGATGAACTTCTTGGCGTATTCGCCGGTCTGGATGTCCGTCAGGCACTGGCGCATGGCCTTGCGGGTCTCGTCGGTGACGATCTTCGGGCCGGTCTCGTATTCGCCGAATTCGGCGTTGTTCGAGATCGAGTAGTTCATGTTGGCGATGCCGCCTTCGTAGATCAGGTCGACGATCAGCTTCAGCTCGTGCAGGCACTCGAAGTAGGCCATTTCGGGCGCGTAGCCGGCTTCCACCAGCGTGTCGAAACCGGCCTTGATCAGTTCGACGGTGCCGCCGCACAGCACGGCCTGTTCGCCGAACAGGTCGGTTTCGGTTTCTTCGCGGAAGTTGGTTTCGATGATGCCGGCGCGGCCGCCGCCGTTGGCGCTGGCGTACGACAGGGCCACGTCGCGCGCGGCGCCCGACTTGTCCTGGTACACGGCCACCAGGTGCGGCACGCCGCCGCCCTGCTTGTAGGTGTTGCGCACGGTGTGGCCCGGCGCCTTCGGCGCGATCATGATGACGTCGATGTCTTCGCGCGGCACGACCTGGCCGTAGTGCACGTTAAAGCCGTGGGCGAAGGCCAGCGCGGCGCCGGCCTTGATGTTGGCGTGCACTTCCTTGTTGTAGACGGCGGCGATGTTCTCGTCGGGCAGCAGCATCATGACGATGTCGGCCGACTTGACGGCTTCGGCGACTTCCTTGACTTCCAGGCCGGCGTTGGCGGCCTTGTTCCACGAGGCGCCGCCCTTGCGCAGGCCGACCACGACCTTCACGCCCGAGTCATGCAGGTTCTGCGCGTGCGCATGGCCTTGCGAACCGTAGCCGATGATGGCGACGGTCTTGCCTTTGATGAGGGAGAGATCGCAGTCTTTGTCGTAGAAAACTTTCATGGTTGTGCTCCAGATTCCAGTATTTTGGATTTTTTCAGTTCAGATGTAGGGTGCGGCGGTCAAAGCTTCAGAATCCGTTCGCCGCGTCCGATGCCGGACACGCCGGTGCGCACGGTTTCCAGGATGGCACTGCGGTCCAGGGCCTCCAGGAAGGCCTGTACTTTTTCCTGCACCCCCGTCAGTTCGATGGTGTAGGACTTGTCGGTCACGTCGATGATGCGGCCGCGGAAGATGTCCGCCATGCGCTTCATTTCCTCGCGCTCCTTGCCGACGGCCCGCACTTTCACCAGCATCAGCTCGCGTTCGATGTGCGCGCCCTCGGTCAGGTCGACGACCTTGACCACGTCCACCAGGCGGTTCAGGTGCTTGGTGATCTGCTCGATGATCTCGTCGGACCCGGTGGTCACGATGGTCATGCGCGACAGGGTGGCGTCCTCGGTGGGCGCCACGGTCAGGGTCTCGATGTTGTAGCCCCGCGCGGAAAACAGGCCCACCACGCGCGACAGCGCGCCGGGTTCGTTTTCGAGGAGGACGGAAATCACATGCTTCATGGGTGGCCTCCTTACAGGTCTTCAGAGCCGAGCAGCATTTCGGTCAGCCCGCGGCCGGCCTTGACCATCGGCCACACGTTTTCGGTGCGGTCGGTGATGAAGTCCAGGAAGACCAGGCGGTCCTTGTGCTTCTTGAACGCTTCGCGCAGCGCCGGCTCGACGTCGGCCGGGCGCTCGATGCGCAGGCCCACGTGGCCATAGGCCTCGGCCACCTTGACGAAATCGGGCAGCGAATCCATGTAGGACTCGGAATAGCGCGAACCGTAGTCGATCTGCTGCCACTGCCGGACCATGCCCAGGAAGCGGTTGTTCAGGCAGACGATCTTCGGCGTCAGGCGGTACTGGTGGCAGGTCGACAGCTCCTGGATGTTCATCTGGATGGACGCCTCGCCGGTGATCACGGCCACGTCGCTGCCCGGATTGGCCATCTGCACGCCCATGGCATAGGGCAGGCCCACGCCCATGGTGCCCAGGCCGCCGGAATTGATCCAGCGGCGCGGCTTGTCGAACTTGTAGTACTGGGCCGCCCACATCTGGTGCTGGCCCACGTCGGAGGTGACGAAGGCGTCGCCGCCGGTCACTTCCCAGAGCTTTTCCACCACGAACTGCGGCTTGATGACCTCGTCCGAGTTGGCGTACTTCAGGCATTCCTTGCCGCGCCAGGCCTCGACCTGCTCCCACCATTTGGCGATGGAGGCGGGCTTGTGTTCGGCCGCGGCAATGTCGTACTGGGTGCTGAGATCGGCCAGCACGTCCTTCACGTTGCCCACGATCGGCACGTCCACGCGCACGCGCTTGGAGATCGACGAGGGGTCGATGTCGATGTGGATGATCTTGCGGGCGTTCTGCGCGAAGTGCTTGGGATTGCCGATCACGCGGTCGTCGAAGCGCGCGCCGATGGCCAGCAGCACGTCGCAGTGCTGCATCGCCATATTGGCTTCGTAGGTGCCGTGCATGCCGGGCATGCCCACGAACTGGCCGCTGCTGGCGGGATAGCCGCCCAGCCCCATCAGGGTGCTGGTGCACGGCGCGCCCAGCTGCGTGACGAGCTTGTTCAGTTCGGGAGCGGCGTCCGACAGGATCACGCCGCCGCCCGTGTAGATCATCGGGCGCTCGGCCGACAGCAGCATCTGCACGGCTTTCTTGATCTGCCCCTGGTGGCCCTTGTTGACGGGCGCGTAGGAGCGCATCGAGATTTCGCCCTTGGGCGGCGCGTACTTGCACTGCGCGACGGTGATGTCCTTGGGGATGTCCACCAGCACCGGGCCGGGACGGCCGGTGCGCGCGATGTAGAACGCGCGGCGCATGGTCTCGGCCAGGTCCTTGACGTCGCGCACCAGGAAATTGTGCTTGACGCAGGGGCGCGTGATGCCGACGGTGTCGCATTCCTGGAAGGCGTCTTCGCCGATGGCCGCAGTGGGCACCTGCCCGCTGATGATGACCATCGGGATGGAGTCCATGTAGGCGGTGGCGATGCCGGTGACGGCATTGGTCACGCCGGGGCCGCTGGTCACGATGCAGACGCCGACCTTTTGCGACGAGCGCGAATAGGCATCGGCGGCGTGCACGGCAGCCTGCTCGTGGCGCACCAGGATATGCTGGAATTTGTCTTGCTTGAAAATCGCGTCGTAGATGTAGAGCACCGCGCCGCCGGGGTAGCCGAAAACGTGTTCCACGCCTTCTTCGGCCAGGCAGCGCACGACGATATCGGCGCCATTCAGTTCCATGTTGTCATTCCTTTCAAAACCGGCCCTGCAAACCCTGCCTGCTGCCCGCCCGGATACGACGGCAACTGAACCCATACCGGCTGCGGCAACATGATCCGGCGCTTAGCGGCTCACGGAGCCACGCCACCCGGACACCCTGCCGACCCGGCACACGCTCGACAGAACGCAGTGCAAACGCCCCTGGGGGACGCTGGAGGTCGAAATGGAAGCCTTGGCAACACACGCTTGTGGCGCGGCCAACGGCAGGTGTAACTGCTGCGGGAGGGCTGGGAGGTGACCCTGGCCATCCGCCTCAACGCGCCGGCTTCGGATAGCGGGCCGGCGCAAGTGGGGGAATTTACCGCGTTGCGTCAAAGGTGGCAAATCGGCGTTGCGTGGAAGTTTCGGTAACCATCCGACCCCGAAAAAATCCACAGTCTCTCTATACTTATCCCGTCGCCCAGAATCGAGCCCGCCCATGGATTTGCGCATTGCCAGCATCCGCCGCTTCCTCTACAGCCACTACTTCTTCGGCGGGGTGCGCCAGGGGGTGGGGATGCTGTTGCCCGTGCTGGTGGTGGGCGGCCTGTTCGGCAATTACACGACGGGCCTGGTGGCGACCTTCGGCGCGCAGTGCCTGGCCATCATCGACCAGCCCGGCGGCCCGCAGCGCCACCGCACCAACGAAATGCTGGGCGGCGCGGCGCTGGGCACCCTGACCGTGGTCATCACGGGGCTGGCGTCCAGCTATCCGGTGCTGATCTGGCTGGCGGTCATCGCACAGTGCTTCGTCTATTCCATGTTCAGCGTGTTCGGCAAGCGCGGCGGGCTGATCGGCTTCGCCGGCCTGCTGCTGATGACGCTGACCATGCACACGCCGCTGCAGCCGCACGAGGTGCTGGCGCACGCCACGGCCACGCTGGGCGGCGCGCTGTTCTACCTGGTGTTCAGCCTGGGCTTTTCGCGCCTGTTCTGGCTGCGCGAAGAGCAGCAGGCCATGTCGGTGGCGCTGTTCGCCACCGCCGACTACGTCGCCGCCCGGGCCGCCTTCTACGACACCACGTCGGACCTGGACGAGGCCTACCGCGACCTGATCCAGCGCCAGTCCGTCATGACCGACAAGCACCAGGCCGCGCGCGACATGGTGCTGCGCGCCCTGCCCCGCGGCAAGGGCCTGGGCGACCGCCAGCGCGTGATGATCTGGAACATGTTCGTCGACATGCTGCTGCTCCTGGACACGCTGGTGGCCACGCACACCGACTACGCGGCGCTGCGCCGCGCGCTGGCCGGCAACGACTGCCTGATGTTCATGCGCGACGCGCTGGTGAAGATGTCGCTGGAGCTCAACCGCATCGCGCTGGACGTGTCGCGCGGACGCAAGGTGCAGTACCGCAGCAGCGCCAAGGCCGAGTTGCGCGCCATCGAGTACGAGATCGAACAGCTCAAGCAGCAGGGCCTGGGCGAGCGCGAGCCCGAGATGCTGGCGCTCATCATCCAGGTGCTGCGCCGCCTGCGCAATTCGGCGCGCATCGTCGACCGGCTCGCCGACCACACCGCCGCCTCGCCGGACGCCAAGCCCACCGACGTGCTGCGCATCAACAAGTCGCTCACGCGCTTCATTTCGCGCCAGGAATTCCGCCTGGGGCTGCTGACCAGCAACCTGCGGCTGGACTCGCCGCACTTCCGCTACGCGCTGCGGGTCACGGCGGCGGCCGCGATCGCCATGACGCTGGCCAGCCGCTGGCTGTCGCCGGCGTTCTCGTCGCACAGCTACTGGATCATGCTGACCATCGTCATCATCATGAAGCCGGGCTTCGCGCTCACGCGCCAGCGCAACGGCTGGCGGCTGATGGGCACGCTGATAGGCTGCCTGGGCGCCCTGCTGCTGTTCCACCTGACCGACCAGCCCGAAATCCTGTTCGCCGTGCTGCTGGGCGCATGCATCATGGGCAACAGCCTGGTGCAGCTCAACTACATGGCCAGCGCCATCTTCAATACGCTGTTCGTGGTGCTGGTGTTCCACTTCGTCTCGCCGGGCACGGTGTCCATGGCGGTGATCGGCGAACGCGCGCTGGACACGCTGCTGGGCTGCGCGCTGGCGCTGGTCTGCAGCTATATCCTGCCCTGGTGGGAAGCGCGCTACCTGCGCCCGCTGGCCGCGGCGGCCACGCGCGCCAACCGCGAATACCTGCTGGCGGGCCTGCGCTACGTCGAGGCGATGCAGGCCCACGGCGCCCCCGTGGGCGCGGCCGCCGGCGACACGCCCGCCGTGACCGACGCCGACCTGGCGTGGCGGCTGGGACGCAAGAACGTGCACATCGCATTCAGCAATTTCGCCGAAGCCTTCTACCGGATGATGAGCGAGCCCAAGTCGCACCAGGTGAACGTGCCGGAGCTGAACAACCTGCTGATCCAGAACCACGTGCTGGCCTCGCAGATCACGGCGGCCATTCCCATCCTGGCCGCCCTGCCCGCCACGCCCGAGGCCGTGCAGCGGGCCTTGAACGGCGTGGCCGGGCTGCTGGACCAGAGCCGCGCCCAGCCGCCCGCCGACCTGCCCACCCAGTTCGACACCGAAGGCGAACAGGCCGCGCTGGTCTATCCCATCAAGCAGATACTGAAGGCCGCCCACATGATCCGCCAGGAACTGCAGGCGCTGGAAGATCCCGCCCACGCGCCGCAGATGGCGGTGGCGGCCTGAGCGCCGCCCCCCGTATTACGCCTTGCGCCGGAACACCAGCTTGTCCGCCGACGACGCGGAGGCGTCATACGCATAGCCTTCCAGGTCGAAGCCCTGCAGGCCTTCCGGCTTGGAGACCTTGTGCAGGATGGCGTAGCGCGCCATCAGGCCGCGCGCGCGCTTGGCATGGAAGCTGATGACCTTCCAGGCGCCGTTTTTCCAGTCCTGGAACACGCACTGCACCACGCGCGCCTTCAGGGTCTTCAGGTCGACCGACTTGAAGTATTCCTCGGACGCCAGGTTGACCACCACCGGCGCCTTCTGGCCGGCCTGGCGTTCGTTGAGGTAGTCGGCGATGGCGCTGCCCCAGTATTCGTACAGGTTCTTGCCCTTGGGCGTCTGCAGGCGCGTGCCCATTTCCAGCCGGTACGGCTGCATCAGGTCCAGCGGACGCAGCACGCCATACAGGCCGCTCAGGATGGCGACGTGCTCCTGCGCCCAGCCCAGCTGCTTGGCCGAGAGGGTCGAGGCTTCCAGCCCTTCGTACACGTCGCCGTTGAAGGCCAGCACCGCCTGGCGCGAATTGGCCTGGGTGAAGCTGCGCTTCCAGTGGGCGTAGCGCTGCACGTTCAGCTCCGACAGCGCCGGACTCAGGCTCATGAGCTCGGCGATGTCCTCGGCCGACTTGGTCTTCAGCACCTTGATCAGGCCGGCGGCCTGATCCACGAACAGCGGCTGGGTATGCGTCTCGATGTGCAGCGGCGAGTCGTAGTCCAGCTTCTTGGCGGGGGAAAGCAAAAACAGCATTGCGGGTTTCCTTTGTTCAGCGCGCCGTCCAGCCGCCATCGACCGAGACGGACGTTCCAGTGATTTGGGCCGCGGCGTCGGAGGCCAGGAACACGGCGGTGCCGCCCAGTTGTTCCGGCGTCACGAATTGCAGCGACGGCTGCTTTTCGCCCAGCAGTTCGCGCGCGGCGGCTTCCTGGTCGATGCCGTTCTTTTCGGCCAGTGCGGTGATCTGCTTTTCCACCAGCGGGGTGCGGACCCAGCCCGGGCAGATGGCGTTGGCGGTAATGCCCTGGCCGGCCGTCTCCAGCGCCGTGACCTTGGTGAAGCCCACCACGCCATGCTTGGCGGCCACGTAGGCCGACTTGTAGGCCGAGGCCACCAGGCCGTGCGCCGAAGCAATGTTGATGATGCGGCCGAAGCCCTGCTTCTTCATGTGCGGCAGCGCGGCGGCGGTGCCGTGGAACACGGCCGACAGGTTCAGCGCCAGGATGGCGTCCCATTTCTCGACCGGGAATTCCTCGATCGGCGCGGTGTGCTGGATGCCGGCGTTGTTGACCAGGATGTCGATGCGGCCCAGCTGGCGCACGGCGTTCTCGATCAGGCCGCGCACGGCCTCACCCTTGGACAGGTCGGCGCCGTCGTAGATCACCTTCACGCCATGTTTTTCGGCCAGGCCGGCGCGGACTTTTTCGATCTCGGCCGCGTCGCCGAAACCATTCAGGACGATATCGGCGCCTTGCGCGGCGAAGGCCGTGGCGATGCCCAGGCCGATACCGCTGGTGGAACCGGTGACGAGGGCGACTTTTCCTTTGAACATGGACGTTCTCCTGTGATCTCGCATGGGGCGGAAAGCGAAGCAGGCGTCAAGTGTAGCTGCCCCGCATGCCGGCCATCATGCCATGCCCGCAAGACCGTCAGGGTCAAGCCGCGGAAGGCGGATCGCGCGGCGTGCCGGCCTCGTCGGCGGGCGGCTGGACGGCCGGCAGCTCGGCCATGCCGCCGCGGTTTTCCGGGATGCGCTCGAGCAGCTTGATCAGCACCGGCACCACGCCCATGGAGATGGCGACCACCACGGAAAGCACGTCGCGCTGTTCCAGGTCCACCAGATGGTTGTCCCAGGCTTCGTTGAAGATGGCGAAGCTGAATTCGCCGCCCTGCGCCAGCGCCACGGCGAACAGCAGCCGGTGGTAGCGCGGCAGCCCCAGAAAGCGCGCGAAGCCGTACAGCACCGCGCCCTTGACCAGCAGCAGCGCGGTGACCCCGACGACGATGAACAGCCAATGATGCTGCACCACTTTCAGGTTCACCGACATGCCGATGGCCACGAAAAACAGGCCCAGCAGCAAGCCCTTGAACGGGTCGATGGCCTTTTCCAGTTCGTCGCGGTAGCGCGACTCGGCCATCAGCACCCCCGCCAGGAACCCGCCCAGGCCGGCCGACAGCCCGGCATAGTCGAACAGCTGGGCGGCGCCCACCACCATCAGCAGCGCCGCGGCGGTGAACAGCTCGTTCAACTGCGCGCGCGCGGCCCAGCCCAGCAGACGCAAGTGGTGAGCCGCGGCGACCACGGCCACGGCGATCAACGCCTCCTTGAACGACGGCGCCGAGCTTCCGTCCGATCCCATCAGGCCGGCCGCCACCAGCATCGGTATCGCCGCCATGTCCTGGAACAGCAGCACCCCCAGCGCCGACCGCCCCAGCGGCATCCGCGTCAGGCCGCGTTCCTCCAGCAGGCGCAGGGCCACCGCCGTGGACGACAGCGCCAGCGACAGGCCGCAAAGCACCGCCGCCTGCCAGCTCATCCCGGCCAGGTGCCGCAGCGCCGCGCCGAACACCACGCCCAGCAGCAGCCCGCAGACCAGCATCTGCAGCGAGCCCAGGACGAACACCTCGTTGCGCATGGCCCACAGCCGCCTGGGCGACAGTTCCAGCCCGATGATGAACAACATCATCACCACGCCCCACTGCGACACCCCGATCATGGTGTCCACGTTGGTCACCAGCTTCAGGCAGGACGGCCCCACCAGGATGCCGGCGATCAGGTAACCCGGAATGGCGCCCAGCCCCAGCTGCTGGGTGATGGGCACGCACAGCACGGCCGCAAGCAGGAGGATGAGGATCAGATCCATGGGCGCAAGGGAGCGGAAAGACCGGCGCGATGCGCCGGCGTTGCCGGGATTCTGGGCAAAGAACGGCGGCGCCGGTAGTTAGTTAAAACCCCCGTGGCGGGCTTTTTTCAGCCCCCTTTACACAAACGAAAAAAATCCTGTAGAATTGCGGGCTTCGCTAGTTCGACGACGAAGATTCTTCCGACCAGGGATCTTTCGCTAAAAGCGGATCGCAAGATCCGGCTTTCGCCGTCATCGGAACATCAATAGCGAAAAGGAGAGGTGGCAGAGTGGTCGAATGTACCTGACTCGAAATCAGGCGTACGGTATCCCCGTACCGTGGGTTCGAATCCCACCCTCTCCGCCAGTATTCAAAAAGGCCAATCCCTCGGGATTGGCCTTTTTTCTGTCGGTGACCCGGGCACCTCTCCCTATTGCTTCACCAGCTCCACGCGCCGGTTCCTGGCGCGGCCTTCTTCGGCGTCGTTGGACGCCACGGGCGCGAGCGATGCCACGCCCTTGGCCGACAGCCGGCCGGCGGGAATGCGATAGGACTCGGCCAATGCCTTGGCCACGGCGTCCGCGCGCTTTTGCGACAGGTCCATGTTGCGCGCCAGGCTGCCCTGGTTGTCGGTATGGCCGACGATGTAGACCTTGAGCGCGGGATTGGCCTGCAGCAGTTTGCCCATTTCGTCCAGCGCGGCCTTGGAATCGGCCTTGACCTCGGCCTTGTCGGTATCGAAATACACGCCATAGACGGCGACCCTGCCGGACTCGGTCAGCGCTTTCTGCATGGCCGTCGCGTCGGGCAATTCGACCTGGCCCGTCTGCATGGCCTTGAGTTCGACCACCTGCAGGAACACCGGCGTGCGTTTGTTGGCTTCGTCCTGCATCACGTCCAGGAACGCATAGACGTCGCCCGACGGCGCCTGCTTCCTGGCAAGCATGGCGTAGTACTTGCCGCCAAAGACGGCGTCGCCGTGGCCGAGCGGGCTGACTTTGCCGCTGTTGAAGACGTAGGACTGGAAATCCCCGCCGCACTGCTCGTCGCCCTTGCACTCGAAGACGGTCTTGAAGCCGCCCGCCTGCAAGGTGTCCTGGTAATTGCGGTAGACCTCGAGCGCCGACTTGCCGCCGTCGATGCGATAGCCGATGCGCGTGACCTTGCCTTCGAGCGCCAGGGCCTTGGCCTCGGACTCCTTGGGGATGGCCCGGTCGGGCGCCAGCGCTTCGTCGTAATCCAGCTGTTTGTAGGCGTTGATCTGCGCGCCCGAGAAACGCCCCACCAGCGGGTGGTCCCTGGAGCCCGCCACGTCTGCCGCATGGCCCGGCAGCGCCGCCGCCATCAGTGCCGCGCCAAGCAGGGCGCAACGAACGCTACTTGCAACACATGCCATCGGGGCCGGGCCTCCTTGCGCCGAAATCCTGGGTTGAAGACCCGCGTTTCCTCAGACCGGCGCCGTGGGCCGGGCCAGTTGGAACAGGTCCGAGGAGCGAGCATACCAGCCGCCCCCGTGCATGCGCGCGATCAGCCCCAGGGCCGGCGTATCCACGTGGCCGCGGGCGGCGTCGCGCACGTACGCGTCGTCGACGTGCGCCCCCAGCACGCGGCCGATCACCACGATCTGGCGCGGGCCGGTCACGACCGTGGCCTGGCTGACGCATTCCAACGACACCGGGCTGCCTTCGATCAGGGGCGGACGCACGTGGATGGCCGGCCTGGCGGTCAGCCCGGCCGCCGCCAGTTCGTCCACCTCGGGCGGATAGTCGGCGCAGGTCTGGTTCATCTGCCGGACCAGGGACTCGGGCACCAGGTTCACGACGAACTCGCAGTTCTCGATGATGTTGGCGCCGGAGTCCTTGAACTCGCCGTTGGCATGCCGCATCAGCCCGATGGCCACCGTGGGCGGCTGGTGCCCCATGACGTTGAAAAAGCTGAAGGGCGCCGCGTTCACCACGCCCTTGCCGGAGATGGTGGTGAGCCACGCGATCGGACGCGGGGTGACGGTCGAGGTCAGCACGTTGTAGACCGTCTGCGCCGGCAAGGCGCTGAAATCGAAATGCATGGGTCAGGCCTCCTGCCGGCCGTCGTCCAGCGCCGACACCGGACGCTTGGCGCGGGTGTCGACCTGCAGCTGGAAGACGTCGGGCCGCGCGTAGTGGCCGGCGACGTCGAAATCGAACTTGCCGCGCAGGATCTGGTTGGGGTCGATGTCCGCGTACAGAATCGTCTCGCCCGAGTAGTCCGGCCCGGCCAGCACTTCGCCCAGCGGGTCGATGATGGCGCTGCCGCCGCGCATCAGCACCGTGTCCGGCTTGTCGCCCAGCGCGCATTCGAAGTCGTCGGGATAGGCGTCGCGGCGCAGGTGCTGGCACGAGGTCAGCACGTAGCAGCGCCCTTCCAGCGCGATGTGGCGCATGCTGGGAATCCAGGAGTCGCGGTCGTCGGCGGTGGGCGCGCAATACAGCGCCACGCCCTGGCCGTACATGTACATGCGCAGCATGGGCATGTAGTTTTCCCAGCAGATGACCGCGCCGATCTTGCCGTAGGGCGTGTCGAACACCGGCAGGGTCGAGCCGTCGCCGAACCCCCACACCAGGCGCTCGCCGGCCGTGGGCATGAGTTTGCGGTGCTTGCCCGCCAGGCCCTGCTGGCCGTTGAAGTACAGCACGGTGCAGTACAGCGTGCCGCCGTCGGCTTCGATGCAGCCCATGACCACGAAGCTGTCGGTATCGGCCGCGGCCTGCGCGATCAGCGCGACTTCTTCGCCGTCCAGGCGCACGGCCTGGCGGTGGTAGCTGGCGTAGGCGTCGCGGCCTTCGGGCTTGCGCATGCCTATCGGCGCGCCGAAGGAGTTGCCCTTGGGATAGCCGCCCAGGAACGCTTCGGGGAACACCTGCACCCGCGCGCCCTGCTCGGCCGCCTGGCGGATCAGCGCCGCCGCCTTGCGGGCGCAGGCGAGGCTGTCGGTGGGGATGGACGCCGCCTGAATGACGGCGGCCTTGAATCTGGGTTGCACGGACATGTCTCTCCTCTCTCTCAGTGCGTCGGGTCTTCGTCGATGGCCGTGGCGCGGGTGTTGGGCAGCAACAGGCTGCCGATGACGCCGACCACCGCCGTCACGGCGACCGGGTACATCAGGCCGCCGAAGATATTGCCGCTGGCCTGGGCCAGGTAGGTCGCGGTAAAGGGCACGATGCCGCCGAAGATGCCGGCGCCGATGTGGTACGGGAAGGATAGCGCCGTATAGCGGATGCGGGCCGGAAACAGCTCCACCAGGTAGGCCGCGACCGGGCCATAGACCATGGCGACCACGGCGGTCATCAGCACCAGGATCAGCACGATGACGGTGTTGTCGACTCGCGCCGGATCGGCGCGCTCGGGGTAGCCGGCGGCGGCCAGCGCGGCGGCGTAGCCCGCCCGGTCGAAGCCGTTGACGGTCTGGCCGCCCACGCTCATGGCGATCTCCTGGCCCGGCAGCGGCTCGGCATACTCGAAGTTGATGCCCTTGGCGACCAGGAATTTCTTGGCCTGCACACAGACTTTCTTGTGGTCGGCATGGCTGCCCACCATCGCCGCCTGCAATCCGAAGTCGCAGGCGCCGCCGCCGACATCGGCATGCACGCGCACCGGCGTGGTCTGCATGGCCTGCGCCAGGGCGGGATTGCCGGCCTTGAGCAGCACGTCGAACATGGCGTGGTAGCCGATAGCGGCGATGAACAGGCCGGCCATCATGATCCACTTGCGGCCGATGCGGTCGGACAGCCAGCCGAACAGCACGAAGGTCGGCGCGCCGATGATGAAGCCGATCAGGATCAGCGTGTACACGCTGGTCTGGTCCAGCTGCACCGCCTGCTGCAGGAAGATCATGACGTAGAACTGGCCGGTGAAATAGGTCGCGCCCTGGCCGGCGGTGACGCCGACCAGCGCCAGCAGCACCAGGCGCAGGCTGGACCATTGGCCGAAGGTCTCCTTGACCGGATTCTTCGACAGGCGGTTCTGCTGCTTCATGCGCGTGAACACGGGCGACTCGTGCAGCCTGGCGCGCACATAGATGGAAATCGCCAGCATCACGATCGACAGGATGAACGGCAGGCGCCAGCCCCATTGGCGGAAGTCCTCGGCGCTCATCGCGGCCTGGGTGCACAGGATCACGACCAGCGACAGGATCAGCCCGGCCGACGAGGTGATCTGGATCCAGCCGGTCAACAGGCCGCGGCGCCGCGGCTCGCAATGCTCGGCCACATAGATCACCGCGCCGCCGTATTCGCCGCCCACGGCCAGGCCCTGCACCACGCGCAGGGTCAGCAGCAGTATCCACGACAGGTGGCCCGCCGATTCATAGGTGGGCAGGCAACCGATCAGCACGGTCGCCCCGCCCATCATCACCACCGTGATCAGGAAGGTGTACTTGCGCCCGAGCCTGTCGCCGAGATAGCCGAACAGCACCGCGCCCAGCGGCCGGATGATGAAGCCCACCGCCAGCGCGCCCAGCGCCGCCAGCAGCGCCACGGTCGGATTGTCCTGCGGAAACAGCACCTGGCTCATGAAGACGGCCAGGGTTCCATAGATGAAAAAGTCGTACCACTCGAACAAGGTGCCGAGGGTCGATGCCACCACGACCTGGCGTTCCTCTTTGCGGCTGAGCGTCTGCGCGCCACCCGGATGCTGCATTGCAATATTTGCGTCCATGCCTGCTTTCCCGATCACTTAGATTGATACTGCTGTAGTCATTAACTATTATCAAATCTAAAGCCGGGGCTGAAAAAGCTGGGGAAAACCCGGCACGCGGCCCCGGAAGGCCCCCGGCGCCGCTGCTACACTCCCGCCAGAAACAGAGGAGGCAGTCATGGCTAGGCCCGCCGGCAAGGTCGATGAAAACGCAGAAAAAGCGCCAGCCGCCGCGCGCAGAGGCATCCAGTCGATCGAAGTGGGGTTCCGCATCCTGGACCTGATCCGCAAGGCCGGCCGCCCGATCCCGTTGAAGGAAATCGCGCAGGCCTGTGAACTGACGGTGCCCAACGTCCATTACTACCTGGTGAGCTTCCAGAAGGTGGGCGTGGTGCAGCAGCACGCGGACACCGGCCATTACGGCCTGGGCCCTTATGCCTTGCGGCTGGGACTGGCGGCGCTGGAGCAGTTCGACGTCTTCACCACGGCCCGGCCGGTCATGGCCGAGGTGGCCGCGATCACCGGCCAGACGGTGTTCCTGGGAGTCTGGGGCAACAAGGGTCCGACCATCGTCTACCGGGTCGAGGGCAGCCGCAGCCGGCCGCTGCTGGAATTGCGCGTGGGCAGCGTGCTGCCGCTGCTGTCGTCGGCGCTGGGCCGCAACTTCCTGGCGCATCTGCCGCAAGCCAGCACGCGCGAGCTGCTGGAGCAGGAAATGGCCTCGTCGGTGCCCGAGGGCGCCGGCGGCGCGGCGGGCAGTTCGTACACGCTGCAGGACGTGCAGGCCATCCGCGACGAGGTGCTCAAGCACGGCCTGAGCCGCTGCCGCGACGCGCTGCTGCCGCATTTCACGTCGCTGTCGGCGCCCATTTTCGACATGCTGGGCGAAATGAAGGCCGCCATCACGCTGATGGGGCCGGTCGGTTCCATCGACGACGATCTGCAGTCCGAGACCGCGCGCCTGCTCGGCGAGAAGGCGCGCTCGATCTCGGCCTCGGCCGGCTGGGCGGCCCCCGCCGGGGGCTGAGCGGCCCGCCCGCGGCCGCTCAGCCCTCGGCGACGAGCTTGGCGTCCTTGATGGTCCTGGCGTATTTCTGCTGTTCCTGCCGCATGAAATCGGCGAAGCGCTGCGCGCTGCCGCCGCCTTCTTCCGCGCCGATCTGCGCCAGCTTTTCCTGCACGTCGGGCATGGCCAGCACGCGGTCGATGTCCTGGTTCATGCGCTGGACCATGGGGCCCGGCATATTGCCCGGACCCACCATGCCGAACCAGATGCTGGCCTCGAATCCGGGATAGCCCTGCTCGGCCACGGTGGGCACGTCCGGATGGCTCTTGGAGCGGCGCTGCAGCGTCTGCGCCAGGCCGATCACCTTGCCGGACTGCAGCAGCGGCGTCGCGGTGGTCATGCCTTCGAAGCAGTACTGCACGTGGCCGCCCATCAGGTCGTTCATCAGCGGCGCGGAGCCCTTGTAGGGCACGTGCAGCACGTCGATGCCGGCGCGCGCCTTGAAGATCTCCAGCGCCAGGTGCTGGGCCGAGCCGCTGCCGGCCGAACCGAACACGATCTTGCCCGGCTGGGCGCGGCACAGCGCGACCAGTTCGGGCAGCGTCCTGGCCGGCTGCGAGGCGCCGCCGATCAGGATGGTGGGCGTCTTGCCCACCAGCGCGATGGGCGAGAAATCGCGCTCGACCGAATAGGCCAGCTTGGGCTGCAGCCCGGGCGCGATGCCGTGGCTGTTGACGTGCGCCATCATCAGCGTATTGCCGTCATTGGGCTGGCGGGCCACCTGCTCGGCGGCGATGACGCCGGCCGCGCCCGCGCGGTTTTCGACGATGACGGGCAGGTTCCACAGCACGCCCAGCTTCTGGCCCAGCAGGCGCGCCAGCACGTCGGTGCCGCCGCCGGCGGGAAACCCCACCACGATTTTCACCGGCCCCGACGGCATGTCCTGCGCCCGCGCCATCGCCGGCAGCATCAGCGCCGCGCCCAGCGCCGCGGCGCCGCTCATGAATTGCCTACGTTGCATTGCTGTCTCCTCGCGCGCCGGTCTTGCCGCCGGCGACTGATAGTCATGCGGCGCCGCGGGTCGCGACGCCGCCCGCGGCGCTCAGCGGCCGACGCGGGTCCACTTGCCGTAGCGCTCCACCATGCGCTCATCGAAGCCGAAGCCCAGGCCGGGTTCCTGGTGCAGGATCACGCGGCCGTTCTTGTGGCTCAATTGGCGGTCGACCAGCTTGCGGAAGTTCAGCACCTGGTCGTCCCAGAAGAATTCGACGTAGCGCGCGTTCGGCGTGGCGGCCACCAGCGGCGCGTGTACGTCGTGGAACCAGTGCGGGCAGACCACCACGCCGTAGCTGGCGGCGGTGGCGGCGATGCGCTTCCATTCGGTGATGCCGCCGCACACGGCGGCGTCGGTCTGGAGGATGCCCGCCGCGCCCTTGTCCAGCAGCTCCTTGTGATACCAGCGGCCGTAGCCGATTTCGGCGGTGGCGATGGGCAGGCGCGTCAGCCGCGCCAGCTTGGCGTGGCTATCGATGTCATCGGGGCCGAACGGCTCCTCGATGAAGTAGGGATCGTATTGCTCGAAGCGGCGGATGTACTGCATGGCCTGGGTCACGTCCTGCCAGGCGTTGTTGCAGTCCATCATCAGTTCGACGTCCGGCCCCACGGCTTCGCGCGCGGCCTTCAGGCGCGCCTCTTCCTCGGCCGGCGACAAGCGGCCGGTCTTCATCTTGACCGCGCGGAATCCCTTGTCCACGTAGCTGGCCATTTCCTCGCCCAGGTGCTGCGGCGTCTTGCCGTCGAGGTAGTAGCCGCCGCTGGCGTATGCCGGCACCGACTCCAGCTCGACCGCGCCCAGGTAGCGGTGCAGCGGCAGGCCGGCGGCCTTGGCGTTGAGGTCCCACAGCGCGATGTCCAGCGCGCTGAGCGCGCGCATCACCGTGCCCTGGCGCCCCTGCAGCAGCGCCTCCTGGTACATGGCCTGCCACAGCCCCTCGACGGCATGGGAATCCTTGCCCAGCAGCACCGGCGCGAGCAGGCTCTGCACCGCCGCCTCGAAAATGGCGCCGCCGGCGCTGCCCACGTAGCAGAAGCCTATGCCTTCGACGCCGTCGGAAGAGCGGACCTTCACCAGGCCATAGTGCCGCGACGACACGGTACGGTTGGAAAACGAGGTGACTTTGTCCAGGGGCACCGCGGCGGCGCAGACGTCTATGGATTCGATGATGGGCACAACAGGCTCCTTTGGGGGGCTGAGAGGTTCGGCTGGCGCCGCCAGCGCGACGCCCTGCACGTATTCTTGCCGTGGCCAAAGAAAACAACAATTATCGTCACCCATCTTTAGAATATGGAAAAACCATCTTCCACAGGGCTGCCGCCGCCATGGACTCGCGTTTTCTGCAAACCTACGTGCACGTCGTGGAACTCGGTTCCATCGCCCAGGCCGCGCGCCACCAGGGCCTGACGCCGGCCACCGTGCAGCAGCGGCTGCGGGCGCTCGAGGCCGACATGGGCAGCGCGCTCATCGCGCGCTCGGGCCGCACCGTCAAGCCCACGCCGGCCGGCTTGCGCATCCTCGAACGCGCCCGCGCCATCCTGCGCGACGTGCGCGACCTGCGCTCGGCGGCCTCGGACACCGAACTGCCCGCCGGCCCGCTCAGGCTGGGGGCCACGCCCACGGCGCTGACCGGCATCATGCCGCCGGTGCTGCGGACCTGGGTGGCGCGCCATCCGCAGATCGAGATCTACATAGAACCCGCCCCCACCACCCTGCTCTACAGCAAGGTGCTGTCCGGCGAACTGGACGGCGCGCTGCTGGTGCACCCCCTGTTTTCCATTCCCAAGACCTGCGCGTGGCGTGACCTGCGGCGCGAGCCGCTGGTGCTGGTGACCCCGGCCGGCATGAAAGTGCGCGACCCGCTGGCCGTGCTCGCGCGCGAGCCGTACATCCGCTACGACCGCAGCGTGGTGGGCGGCAAGATGGCCGAGGATTATCTGCGCGCGCGCAATCTGCGCCCGCACGTGCGCTTCGAGCTCGATGGCATCGATTCCATCGCGAGGCTGGTGTCGGAAGGGCTGGGCGTCGCGCTGCTGCCGGACTGGGCCAGCACGGGCGCGCCGGCCGCCGACGTCAGGCGCTGGCCGCTGCCGGCGCCCTGCCCGGTGCGCACCGTGGGCGCGATCTGGCCGCGCGCGGGCGTGCGTTCGGCCTTGATGCAGGCCTTCGTGGAACTGACCGAAACGCAGCTCGGGCTGGCCCGGGACTAGGCGTCGCGGCCGTCGCGCGCCACGACTGCGCCGCGCGACACCACCAGCCGGCGCGGCGCGCGCTGCGCCACGGCTTCGGCCACGCAGCTGGCGTCGACCAGCACCAGGTCGGCGCGCGCGCCCGGCGCCAGGCCGTAATCGGCGAAGCCGCAGGCGCGGGCCGCGGCGGCGGTCACGCAATCGAAGGCCCATTCGACCTCGTCGTCGCGGCGCAGGTCGTTGCGCAGCCCGATCAGCATGGCGCGCGCCAGCATGTCGGGACTGCCGTAAGGGGTCCAGGTGTCGCGGATGCCGTCATTGCCGCCGAAAAGCGCCACGCCGGCGTCGCGGCAGGCGCGCAGCGAAGGCACCGGACGCGAAGGCGGCGCGGTGGTCAGCAGCGCCACGTCCAGCGCGGCGAGCCGGCCCAGCAGGCCCTCGAGGCGCTTCGCGTCCACCCCGCCCAGGCAGAATGCGTGGCTGATGACGACCTTGCCGTTCATGCCCAGCGCCTGGGTGCGGTCCAGGATCAGTTCCAGCGTGAACGCGCCCAGTTCGCCCGGTTCGTGCAGATGGATGTCCACGGGCTTGCCATGCTTGTCGGCCAGGCCGAACAGCACGTCCAGCGAACGCGCGGGATCGCGGTCGATGGCCGAAGGGTCCAGTCCGCCCAGCACGTCGGCCCCGTTCGCCAGCGCCCGGTCCAGCAGCTCGGCGGTGCCGGGCCGCACCAGCAGGCCCGACTGGGGAAAAGCCACGGTCTGGATCTCGACGCGGTCGGCCAGTTCCTGGCGCGTGGCATGCACGCCGTCCAGGTGGCGCAGCCCGGCATCGGTATCGACGTCGACGTGGGTGCGGATGCGGGTCGCGCCTTCGCGCAGGAACGCCAGCGCCAGCGCGCGCGCATGGCTGGCGGCGTCATGGCCGGTGCTGGCGCGCCATTGCCGTTCGTTGTGGATGCGGTCGGTCAGCGCAGGCCCGACCTGGTTCACGTACCAGGGCGAGCCCCAGGTGGTCTTGTCCAGATGGGTATGGCCTTCGATCAGGCCGGGCAGCAGCAAGGCGCCGCCGCCGTCTTCCAAGGCCATGCCGGGCTCGGCTTCCAGCGCCGGGCCGATTTTCCGGATGCGCCCGCCGCGCACCAGCACATCCACCGGATCGCGACCGGCCCGGACGTTTTTCAATAAGAGGTCGGTCATGGTGGACGGTGCGCCGGCGGCTCAGACTTGAGGCGGTTCGATCCAGAAAAAGCGTTCGCCCTGGCGCACCATATCGGCCACGCCTTCGGCGCCGATACGGTAATCCGTGCCCATCAGCGTGGCGCCGCCATCCTCATGAATATGGATGATGGCCAGCGGGTCGTTCGCCATGGTGTACCAGTAGTAACCCGGCTTGAGATCGTGCAGGTCTGTGTTCATGCTTCGAGTATACAAACTTCCTCGCAACGTATTCAAAATGACACACATCCCTTGCGAGCCCCTGACATGATGACCGCTAGGCGGCATACTGCAAGATGCCAGGCTCGGACCGCGCTCTCGCATGCGCCGGCTGGGCAAATGCCGCTGTGGCGCATGCCTTGATCGTGAGAGGAACCGCGAGTGTATGAAAAGGCAATCTCTTCAATTCAGCGAACCGCTTAAACAGGCTGTATTGAACGGCGATAAAGTACAGAGCCGGCGTATCTTGAAACCGCAGCCTACCAAACCGACTACCGTCTGGTATGCCGACGCGTCGGATTCCGGAAGATGGGTGGCCATGGGGCCGTCCGTGGATAATCCCGCCGAGCTGCGGAAAACTTCCAGCTGGGTCCGATGTCCGTACGGAAAATCGGGCGAAAGCATTCTCCTGACCGACGAGGCCGGCAATCCGTTCACGTCGGCCGTGATCGTGGGCGTGCGCATCCAGCGGCTGCAAAACCTGTCCGACGCCGACGCCCGGGCCGAAGGCATCCCGGCGCTCTACCAATCCTCGTCGCTATTGCCCGGGGTGCCGCTGCAGACCGCCTTCGCCCTGACCTGGTGCGAACGCTACGGCGCCCACGCCTGGGCCGCCAATCCCTGGGTCTGGGTGGTCGAATTCCGCTGCCAGCAGGCCTGACGGCCGCGGCAATGGCGCATTCCTGCAACACCCGCGCGCGAAATCGCCCGCCGATCGTGACCGCCTGTAACCGTGGCACCCCACTACACCGCATTCCAGCCGATTTCAATCGATTTCATCATCCGTTTCACCATAGCGGGCGACGGCTGCTGCAGGGCAGCAAGGCGGGGAACGGGGGTTGGGGGACGGTTGCGGATTGTCGCGATTGAGGCCGGCTCGCTTACCAATGGCCGGCGAAAAAGCCGGAAAATAGGCTCAACGAATACTCAACTTTGCTGCGTCATGCAGCAGGCAGGTGCAACATGAAAAAATGGCTTATCGCTGGTGCCGGTGCTGCGGGTCTGCTGATCTCGAGCGCCGCCTTGGCCCGGGTGGACGTGGGCATTTCCATCGGCGTGCCCGGGGTGGTTTTCCCGGCGCCGGTCTACGTGGCGCCCCAGCCGGTGTACGTGCCGCCGCCGCCCCCGGTCTATTACCGTCCGGCGCCGGTATACGTCGCGCCTCCGGTAGTCTATCCGGCGCCGGTCTATTATCGCGGCGGCCGCTACTACGACCGCGGCGGTTACTATCGCCACGGCGGCTACAAGCATCACCATCGCGGCCGCGGACACGACCGCGACTGATCGGACGCCAGCGCCGGAAATACCAAGGCCACTCTCGCGAGTGGCCTTTTTTTGCCGCGGAAATAGCCGCGGCGTTCGGGGCATGTCCGGTGCCCCCGGGGAACTGCCTTCAGGCCGCCGGGGCCTGCGCGGGTTTGGCCGCCAGCGCGGGCGGCTGCTGCGGCGCCTGGCCGGTTTTGCCGTCGGCCCAGCGGGGCGATTCCTGGACGAGGTCGATCCATCGGCGCGGCGTACTCGACGCCCGCCACCAGCCATTATGCGGACGCATGAGCAAACTCCGGTTCACCGTTGAAACGCACGCCATTGATGCCCTGGAACAACTGCTGGCTCTGCTGCTCGGCCTCTTGCAGGTTGGCGAAAGGCGCCTGCCCCGGGACGGTCCAGCATTTTTCCGGCGCAGTGCCGCCGATGCGGCGAGTCCATATCTGCACGCGGTAGCCCTGTTCGTCTTCACGGGCCACGGAGCATCTCACACGAAAATCTCCAATCATTCTTGAAGTCATGGACAACTCCTTTTTATTTAAGTGAATGAAGCGTGTCGAACACATTGCGTATTGTGCCTCAACTATCCGGCCCTTTTATTGCAATACACAACTGTTCACATCAAAATCAGCCACCAGCGCCGCCAGGTTAATGTCCGGCGGCGACAGGAATATGTCCACATAATAAAAAAAAAACGGAGCCCGCAGACTCCGCCTTTTTATCCTCCAAACGGTGGATGGACCTAAGGTTTCAAGACCGTCAGGCCGCCCATATAAGGCTGCAGGGCCTCGGGCACCAGCACGCTGCCGTCGGCCTGCTGGCAGTTTTCCAGCACCGCCACCAGCGTGCGGCCCACCGCCAGGCCGGAACCGTTGAGCGTGTGCACGTATTCCGGCTTGCCCTGGGCGTTGCGGAAACGCGCCTGCATGCGGCGGGCCTGGAAGGTCTCGCAATTGGAGACCGAAGAAATCTCGCGCCAGGTGTTCTGGGCCGGCAGCCACACTTCCAGGTCGTAGGTCTTGGCCGCGCCGAAGCCCATGTCGCCGGTGCACAGCAGCATCACGCGGTACGGCAGGCCCAGCAGCTGCAGCACGCGCTCGGCGTGGCCGACCATCTCTTCGAGCGCCTCGTACGATTGGTCCGGATGCGTTATCTGCACCATTTCGACCTTGTCGAACTGGTGCTGGCGGATCATGCCGCGCGTATCGCGCCCGCCGCTGCCGGCTTCGGAACGGAAGCACGGCGTGTGGGCGGTGAGCTTGAGCGGCAGGTCGGCCGCGGCCTGGATGGTATCCCGCGCCACGCTGGTCAGCGTGATTTCGGAAGTGGAGATCAGGTACTGGTCTTCGCGCACATAGGGCTTGCCCTGTTCATCCTGTTTCGGATCGTCGTCGCCGCCGCCCTTGGACACGGCGAACATGTCGTCCTTGAACTTGGGCAGCTGGCCCGTGCCGTAAAGCGTCGAGGCGTTGACGATGTACGGCGTGTAGCACTCGGTGTAGCCGTGCGTGCCCGTTTGCAGGTCCAGCATGAACTGCGCCAGCGCGCGGTGCAGGCGCGCGATGGGGCCGCGCATGAACGAAAAACGGGCGCCCGACAGCTTGGCGGCCGTATCGAAATCCAGCCCCAGCGGCTCGCCCACGGCGACGTGGTCGCGCGCCTCGAACGGCAGGGCCGGCGGATTGCCATCGGCGCCGGCCGGGCCGGGCAGCCAGCGCCGCACCTCGACGTTGTCGTCGGCCGACTCGCCTTGCGGCACGCTGGCGTGCGGCAGGTTGGGCACCGACATCAGCAGATCGTTGAGCGGCTGCTGCAGCGCGGCCAGTTCTTCTTCCAGCTGCTTCAGGCGCACCGGCACGGCCTGCGACTCGGCCATGACGGCGCTGGCGTCCTCGCCCTTGGCCTTGAGCTGGCCGATCTGCTTGGCCAGCGCGTTGCGGCGGGCTTGCAGGGATTCGGTTTCGGTCTGGACGGCCTTGCGGCGGGATTCCAGGTCGTTGAACCGTTCCGTGTCGAAGGACACGCCGCGGGTCTTGAGGCGGTCTACGACGGTTTGCAGGTCTTTGCGCAGCAGTATCGGGTCTAGCATGGTTTGGTCGGTGAGGTTGCGAGAGACAACGGGCGCGGCCCGTTAGCGTTTCCTGGCACGTTCCTGCGCGTCCAGCTCACGCAGGAATGCCAGCTTTTGCTGGATTTTAGCCTCCAGGCCGCGATCGGTCGGCCGATAGAAGGAGGGATTCAGTCCATCCGGGAAATATTGCTCGGCGGCGGCGTAGCCGTGGGGCTCGTCGTGCGCGTAGCGGTAGGCCTTGCCGTGGCCCAGCTGCTTCATCAGCTTGGTGGGCGCGTTGCGCAGGTGGATGGGCACCGGCGCGCTGCCGTGCTCGGCGGCGAACTTGCGCGCCTGGTTGTAGGCGTTGTAGACGGCGTTGGACTTGGCCGCGCAGGCCATGTAGACCACCGCCTGCGCCAGCGCCAGTTCGCCTTCCGGCGAGCCCAGCCGCTCGTAGATGTCGGCGCCGTTGACGGCCAGGTCGGTGGCGCGCGGATCGGCCAGGCCGATGTCTTCGACCGCCATGCGCACCAGGCGGCGGGCCAGGTATTTCGGATCGGCGCCGCCGTCGATCATGCGGCAGAACCAGTACAGCGCGGCGTCCGGATTGGAGCCGCGCACCGATTTGTGCAGGGCGCTGATCTGGTCGTAGAACGCGTCGCCGCCCTTGTCGAAGCGGCGCAGGTTCTGCGACAGCGAAATCTCCAGCCAGGCCGCGTCCACGCTGTCGCGGCCGGCCGACTGGGCGGATTCCGCCACCACTTCCACCGCGCTGATCAGGCGGCGCGCGTCGCCATCGGCCCAGGCCGCCAGCTGTTCGCGCGCGTCGGGCTCGATGCGGATGGTCTCGCCGGGCTCGCGGCCGTCGTTCAGCGCCTGCTCGGCGCGGTCGACCAGCAGTTGCAGTTCTTCGGCCGTCAGCGATTGCAGCACGTAGACGCGGGCGCGCGACAGCAGCGCCGAGTTGACCTCGAACGAGGGATTTTCCGTGGTGGCGCCGATGAAGGTGAACAGCCCGCTTTCCACATAGGGCAGGAAGGCGTCCTGCTGCGACTTGTTGAAGCGGTGCACCTCGTCGACGAACAGGATGGTGCGGCGGCCCTGACCCTGCGCCACCTGCGCGACCGTGACCGCGTCGCGGATGTCCTTGACGCCGCCCAGCACCGCCGAGATGGCGATGAACTGCGCGTCGAAACCGTCGGCCATGAGGCGCGCCAGCGTGGTCTTGCCCACGCCGGGCGGCCCCCAGAAGATCATGGAGTGCGGGCGGCCGGATTCGAAAGCCACGCGCAGCGGCTTGTCCGGACCCAGCAGGTGCGACTGCCCCACCACGTCGGACAGGGTGCGCGGGCGCAGCCGTTCGGCCAGGGGCACATAGGGCCGATGCGCGGGATCGGCCGCAAAGAGATCATTGCTCATTGGCAGCAGATGGGGGGAGAAAGCGAATAATCAATCCAGCATTACACCATGCCGCGCCCTAGGCCAACTGCGGCGGCGCGAAGCGGCGGTTGGCCAGCGCCGGCAGCACCTTGCGCGCGTGCGCCAGGCGCTCGGGATCGATGTCGGCGTACACCAGCGCCGGCGCCTCGCCCGCGCGCGCCGTCACCACGCCCAGCGGGTCCACCACCATGCTGCAGCCGATGTTGCGCTCGCCGCATTCGCCGGTGGCGGCCACGTAGCAGGTGTTCTCCAGCGCGCGCGCCGTGACCAGCACTTCCCAGTGCTTTTCCTTCAAGGGGCCGCGCACCCAGGCGGCCGGCAGGACCAGCAGGTCGGCGCCGTCCAGCGCCAGGCGGCGCGCCAATTCGGGAAAGCGCACGTCGTAGCAGGTCATCAGGCCGACGCGCAGCCCGCCTATGTCGAGCAGGGGCGGGATCTCATCGCCGGCGGTGACGTTGGTGGATTCCTTCATGGTGAAGGCGTCGTACAGATGCAGCTTGCGGTACTGCGACAGGATGCGGCCGTCCTGCAGGGTGACCAGCGTATTCCAGACCCGCCCTTCTCCGGTCGGGACGTGCACGCACATCATGGTCGCCAGCGGCGATCCGCGGCTGGCCTCCAGCAGCTTGCCGATGAAGGGGCCGTCCAGCGGCTGCGCGGCCTTCAGGACGATCTGCGGATCGGTGATGTCGCGCGCCAGCACGCCCTCGGGCAGCACCAGCAGCCCGGCCCCGCCGGCGCGGGCGCGTTCCATCAGGTCGATGCAGACCTGCGCGTTTTCTTCCCAGACGCGGCTGACGGCGAACTGGCCCAAAGCGACTTTCAGCATGACGTTTCCTTTTCCTGAGACCGAGCGTTCGTTCCATTGTCGCGCCGCCGCGCACTACGGGAAACTCCTAGCTGCCGCTTGTAAATTTCTTTCAGGATAATGAAAAAAATCCGATTTGACGGTAAATATTTTCCAGGAAGCCGCCATGACGCCCTCCTCCTCCCCCGCCCCGCTGGACCCGAACGGCAAAGGCCTGGGCGCCTTCCCCGAATCCTGTGACGCCGCCGGCGTGGCCGGGCTGCAATGGAATCTGCTGCGCGAGGACGTCAGCCTGCCGGTGGCCGTGCTGTACGAATCGCGGGTGCGGCACAACCTGCAATGGATGCAGCGCTTCATGGAGGCCTACAAGGTCAAGCTGGCGCCGCACGGCAAGACCACCATGAGTCCGGCCCTGTTCCAGCGCCAGATCGACGGCGGCGCCTGGGGCATCACGCTGGCCACGGCGCCGCAGACGCTGGCCGCCTACCGCCACGGCATCCGCCGCGTGCTGATGGCCAACCAGCTGGTGGGCCGCGCCAACATGGCCATCATCGCGCGGCTCCTGCGCGATCCGTCCTTCACCTACTTCTGCATCGTGGACTCGCCCGCCAACGCCGCCCAGCTGGGCGCCTATTTCGGCGAGCAGGGCCTGGTGCTGCCGGTGCTGATCGAGCTGGGCCCGGCCGGCGGGCGCACCGGCGTGCGCGACGAGGCGCAGCTGCAGGCCGTGGCCGACGAGATCGCGCGCTGGCCCGGCCTGGCGCTGGCCGGCATCGAGGTCTACGAAGGCGTGCTGCAGGAAGAAAGCGCCATCCGCGCCTTCCTGCGCCGCGCCACCGGCGCGCTCGGCGAACTGGCGGCCGCCGGCCGGCTGCGCAGGAACGGTCCCGCCCTGATCTCGGGCGCGGGCTCGGCCTGGTTCGACGTGGTGGCCGAGGAATTCTCGCAGGTCGATATCGGCGCGCCGCTGGAAATCGTGCTGCGCCCCGGCTGCTACCTGTCGCACGACGTGGGCATCTACCGCTCGGCGGCCGAGCGCATCAACGCCAACAATCCGGTGGCCCGCGGCATGGAACCCGGCCTGCAGCCGGCGCTGCAGGTCTGGGCCTATGTGCAATCGCTGCCCGAACCGGGCCGCGCCATCGTCGCGCTGGGCAAGCGCGACGCCGCCTTCGACGCCGGCCTGCCCACGCCCGCCCTGCGCTACCGCCCCGGCGCGCAGGCCCCGGACGCCGCGCCCGCGCACTGGAAGCTGACCGCCATGATGGACCAGCACGCTTTCATGCAGATCGGCGCGGACGACGACATCCAGGTCGGCGACATGATCGCCTTCGACATCTCCCACCCCTGCCTGACTTTCGACAAGTGGCGCCAGGTGCTGCTGGTCGACGAACACTACGGCGTCATCGACGTGGCCGCGACTTTCTTCTGACCTCCCGCGCCCCTCGCGGGGCAATCCCGATCCGCACGCGACATTCTGTTTTCTACCCTCTGGAGAGAGCATCATGAACTTCCGCACCTCCCCGCGAGGCGGCAGGCTCAATAGCCTGCTGCTGGCCGGCGCAATTGGTTTGACCGCATTGTCGTCCCCCGCCCTGAGTGCCGCGCCGGTCAAGGGAGGCACGATTTCGGTGGCCACCGTCGGCGAGCCGCCGACGCTGGACCCGATGACCAGCACGGCCGACCTGGTGGGCATCCTGACGCAGCATTTCTTCGAAACGCTGTACACCTTCGACGCCAAATGGAACCTGACGCCGCTGCTGGCCGACAAGATGCCCGAGGTGTCGCCCGACGGGCTGGTCTACACCATTCCCCTGCGCCAGGGCATCACTTTCCATGACGGCTCCAGGATGGATTCGGCCGACGTGACGGCCTCGCTCAAGCGCTGGACCGAAACCGCCACGCGCGGCAAGATGGCCGCCAAGATCATCAGCGCCATCGAGGCGCCGGACGCCAACACCGTCCGCATCACGCTCAAGCAGCCCTATGCGCCGCTGACCGCGCTGCTGGCGATGAACAACAGCGCCGCCATCATCATGCCCAAGGGCAAGATCGCGCCCGCCCTGACCGAGTTCGTCGGCACCGGCCCCTATCAGCTGAAGGCGCGCGTGCCCGACCAGTACATCCAGCTGGTCCGCTTCGAAGGCTACAAGCAGCGCGATGGCGAGCCCGACGGCTACGGCGGCGCGCGCAAGCAATACCTGGACGAAATCCGCTTCGTGCCGGTCAGCAACGCCAATACCCGCGTCGAAAGCGCGGTGGCCGGCCAGTTCGACTATGTCGACGCCCTGCCGGTGGAGTCGCTGCCCAAGCTCAAGAACGGCCGTTCCGATCCGGTCATGCTCAAGCCTTTCGGCTGGCCCCGGCTGGTGCTCAACACCAAGCAGGGCATCATGTCCAATCTGGCCGTGCGCCAGGCGGTGCAGCTCGCGCTGAACGAAGAGGACATGCTGTACGCCGCGTTCGGCAACAAGGATTTCTACAAGCTCAACGGCGACCTGTATCCCGAAGGCTTCCCGTGGGCCACCTCGCTGGGCGGCAAGGTCTACAACAAGGGCGACGCCGCCGCGGCCAAGAAGCTGGTGGACGGCGCGCAGGTGCAGGACCGCAAGATCCGCATCCTGACCAGCCAGCAGTACGAGTTCCACTACAAGATGGCGCTGGTGGCCGCCGAATACCTGAAGGCCGCCGGCTTCACGGTGGACATGCAGGTGGTGGACTGGGCCACGCTGACCCAGCGCCGCCAGGACCCGGCGCTGTGGGACATCTTCATTACCCACAGCCCGTTCCTGCCCGAGCCCGCGCTGATCGACTTCCCGTCCAAGGACGCGCCGGGCTGGTGGGACACGCCGCGCCGCAACCAGGTGCTGGATGCCTTCAACCAGGCCCGCACGCAGGAAGAACGCGTCAAGCGCTGGGCCGACGTGCAGCAGGCGGTGTATGACGAGGTGCCTTTCATCAAGGTCGGCGACTTCAATGCGCAGGCCGCGCGCTCGCCGTCGCTGCAAGGGACCCGGGCCGTGCCGTGGCCGTACTTCTGGAATGCGTGGAAGGCGGCGAAGTAATGGTTTGAGGGCGCGGGGGGCATGGCGGTTCGCGCCGCCCTCCACGTCCTTCGGCGTTCCAATTTTTTCGGGGCTTTCATCGTGTTGCGCTATCTCTTGAACCGGCTGGTCGGGCTGGTGGCCGTGATGTTCATCGTCGCGACCATCGTGTTCGTGATCATCCGCATCACGCCGGGCGATCCCGCCGCGGTGATGCTGGGCCCGCAGGCCAGCCAGCAGGACATCGCCGCGCTGCGCGCGCAGCTGGGGCTGGACCAGCCCATGGCGGTGCAGTACCTGTCGTGGCTGGGCAAGCTGGCCCAGGGCGACCTGGGCCAGTCCATCTTCATGAACAAGCCGGTGCTGGCGGCGCTGGCCGACCGCGCCGAACCCACGCTGCTGCTGACGCTGCTGTCGCTGCTGATCGCCAGCGCCATCGCGCTGCCGGTGGGGATACTGTCGGCGGTCAAGCGCGGCACCACGCTGGACCAGTCGGTGCTGTCGTTCTCGATGTTCACCTCCAGCGTGCCCAGCTTCTGGCTGGGGCTGCTGCTGATGCAGTTGTTCTCGGTGAAGCTGGGCTGGCTGCCGGTGGCCGGCTACGGCGGCCCGGACGCCTCGCTCGCCACGCGCATGTCGCACCTGATCCTGCCGGCGGTGGTGCTGGGCCTGGTGAACTCGGCGCTGATCACCCGCTTCATCCGCGCCAGCATGCTGGACGTGCTGCGCGACGACTACGTGCGCACCGCGCGCGCCAAGGGCCTGCCCGAGCGCAAGGTGATCCTCAAGCACGCCGTGCGCAACGCGCTGATCCCGATCCTGACGGTGCTGGGCCTGACCACCGCCTTGCTGATCAGCGGCGCGGTCGTGACCGAGACCGTGTTCGGCCTGCCCGGCGTGGGCAGCCTGGTGGTGTCGGCGGTGCTGCGCCGCGACTACCCCGTCATCCAGGGCGCGCTGCTGATCATCGCGGCCATCTACGTCCTGATCAATCTTTTCATCGACCTGCTGTACCTGCTGGTCGATCCTCGAGTGCGTTACTGATCTGATATGGCTATCGCAACTTCCCCGAATTCCGGCGCCGACCGCTGGCAGGTGCTGCGCCTGCTCGTGGCGCGCAAGACGGTGCTGGTGAGCCTGGTCGTCATCGCCGTGCTGGTGGCCGCGGCGCTGCTGGCGCCGTGGGTCAGCCCCTACGATCCGTTCAAGCTGTCCATCATGAACCGGCTGAAGGCGCCGGGCGCGGCGCACTGGTTCGGCACCGACGATTTCGGCCGCGACGTGTTCAGCCGCGTCATCTACGGCGGCCGGCTGTCGCTGATGGTGGGCTTTTCCGTGGTGATCGTCTCCAGCATCCTGGGCATCGCGCTGGGCCTGGCCGCCGGTTTCTTCCGTTCGGCCGACAAGTTCGTCTCGCGGCTGATCGACGCCATGATGGCCTTTCCCGACATCCTGCTGGCGATCTCGCTGGTGGCCGCGCTCGGCCCCTCGCTGATCAACGTGGTGATCGCGCTGGGCATCGTCTATACGCCGCGCCTGGCCCGCATCGTGCGCGCCTCGACGCTGGTGATCCGCGAGCTGCCTTTCGTGGAAGCGGCGCGCGCGCTGGGCGTGCCGACCTGGCGCATCGTCACGGTGCACGTGCTGCGTAACCTGGTCTCGCCGCTGCTGGTGCAGGGCACTTTCATTTTCGCCTACGCCATCCTGGCCGAAGCCGGGCTGTCGTTTCTCGGCGTGGGCGTATCGCCCGACATTCCGACCTGGGGCACCATGATCAACGCCGGCCAGCAGTACATGGGCTCGGCCGACTGGATCATGATCTTCCCCGGCATCGCCATCGTGCTGTCCGTGCTGTCGCTGCAACTGGTGGGCGACGGGCTGCGCGACGTCCTCGATCCGCGCCTGCGCAAGGAGCTGTAATCATGACCGCAAGCACCCGAGACATCGTGCTTTCCGTGGAAGGCCTGCAGACCTGGTTCCACAGCCGCGACGGCGTCGCCAAGTCGGTCGACGGCGTGACCTTCGACCTGGCCCGCGGCGAGACGCTGGCCATCGTCGGCGAGTCGGGCTCCGGCAAGTCCGTGACCAGTCTTTCCATCATGGGCCTGTTGCCCAAGCCGGCCGGCCGCATCGAAGGCGGGCGCATCCTGTTTCGCGACCGCCAGGGCGCGCAGCACGATCTGGCCCGCGCTTCGGCGGCGACGCTGCGCCGCATCCGCGGCGCGGAGATCGCGATGATCTTCCAGGAGCCCATGACCAGCCTGAATCCGCTGTACACTGTGGGCGACCAGATCGCCGAAGCCGTGCTGCAGCATGAAGGCGGCTCGTACGCCGCGGCGCTCAAGCGCGCCCGCGAAATGCTGGAGCGCGTCGAAATCCCGGCCGCCGACCGGCGCGTCAAGGAGTATCCGCACCAGATGTCGGGCGGCATGCGCCAGCGCGTGATGATCGCGCTGGCCCTGGCCTGCAATCCGGCGGTGCTGATCGCCGACGAGCCCACCACCGCGCTGGACGTGACCGTGCAGGCGCAGATCCTGGACCTTCTGCGCCGGCTGCAGGCCGAGATGAACATGAGCATCCTGTTCATCACGCACAACCTGGGCGTGGTGGCCGAGATCGCGCATCGCGTGGCCGTGATGTACGCGGGCCGCGTGGTCGAGGACGCGGACGTCTACGACCTGTTCGAAAAGCCCAGCCACCCCTACACCCGCGGTCTGCTGTCCTGCATTCCCACCGCCGCGCTGCTGGCCTCGGGCGAGCGCCTGCGCGCCATTCCCGGCAACGTGCCCAGCGTGCTGTCGCTGCCGCCGGGCTGCACGTTCGCGCCGCGCTGCCCGCTGGCCGCCGACGACTGTCTGGCGGCCGTGCCCGAACTCGTGCCGGTGCAGAACGACCACCGCGCGCGCTGCATCAAGGTGAACCCGATATGACGAACCGACCGGCTCCCGTACGCACCGAAGCGCCGCTGGTGCAGATCCAGGACCTGAAGGTCCATTTCCCCACGTCGCAGGCGCGCCACGCGCCCGTGGTGCGCGCGGTCGACGGCGTCAGCTTCGACGTGCCGCGCAACACCATCGTCGGCCTGGTCGGCGAATCCGGCTCGGGCAAGACCACCACGGGCCGCGCGCTGCTGCGCCTGTTCGCCCCCACCGCCGGCCGCATCCTGTTCGACGGCGAGGACATCACCACGCTTTCCGAAAAACAGATGCTGCCGTGGCGCCGCCGCATGCAGATCGTGTTCCAGGACCCGTACGCCAGCCTCAATCCGCGCATGACCGTGGCCGAGATCCTGGGCGAGGCGCTGGACACCCACAAGCTGGCGCAGCACCGCCGCGCCGCCCGCATCGGCGAACTGCTGGAGCGCGTGGGGCTGAACGCCGACCACGCCCGCCGCTATCCGCACGAGTTCTCCGGCGGCCAGCGCCAGCGCATCGGCATCGCCCGCGCGCTGGCGGTGGAGCCGGACTTCATCGTGGCCGACGAGCCGGTCTCGGCCCTGGACGTGTCGGTGCAGGCGCAGGTGCTGAACCTGCTGCAGGATCTGCAGCGCGACCTGGGCCTGACCATGCTGTTCGTGGCCCATGACCTGGCGGTGGTGGACTACCTGTGCGACGAGGTCGTGGTGATGTACCTGGGCCGCGTGATGGAGCGCGGCCCGACCCGCGAGGTCTACGCCAGCCCCCGCCATCCCTACACCCGCGCGCTGCTGTCGGCCGCGCCCGTGCCCGATCCGCGCGCCCCGCGTTCGCGTATCCTGCTCAAGGGCGACATTCCCAGCCCGGTCGATCCGCCCTCCGGCTGCGTGTTCCGCACGCGCTGCCCGCACGCGATCGAGGCCTGCGCGACGACCGCCGTCCAGGCGGTCAACGTGGGCCCCGGCCATTACGCGGCCTGTTCGCGCCTCGACGATCCCGAGCTGGCCCGGTAAACCAGGAATCTCCATGAACATCATCCGCGACATCGTCTTCCAGATACGCAGCCGGCGCGACGCACTGAGCGTGACCGAGCGCAAGGTGGCCGACGCCATCCTGGACGACATCATCTGGAGCGCCAGCGCCACCGTCGACCAGTTGGCGGCCAAGGCCGGCGTCAGCATCGCCACCATCTCGCGCTTCGCCCGCACCGTCGGCTGCGACGATACGCGCGACCTGAAGATGAAGCTGGCCCAGGCCAGCACGGTCGGCAGCCGCTTCCTGGACCCGAGCGCGCCGGCCGAGGAAAGCACGTTCTACGCGCGCATCTACGGCGACATCGAAAGCACGCTGCGCGCCCATCTGCCGGTCTTCACCGAGCCGCTGTTCGAGGCCGCCGCCGCCAGGCTGGACGGCGCGCGCATGATCTACGTATTCGGCATGGGCGGCGCCTCGGCCATGCTGGCGCAGGAAGTGCAGTCGCGCCTGGTGCGGCTGGGCTATTCCATCGCGGTCTACAGCGACGCCGTGCTGCTGCGCATGGTGGCGGCCACGCTGGACGAGCGCGACGCGGTGCTGGTGCTGTCGGCTTCCGGCCTGACGCCGGAAATCGTGGGCGCGGCCCGCATCGTCAAGCAATACCGCGCGCGCCTGGTGGCCATCACGGACGCCACCTCCGAGCTGGCCGCGCTGGCCGACGTGGTGCTGCCGATCCGCACCGACGAAACCGATTTCATCTACAAGCCCTCGGCCTCGCGCTACGCCATGATGCTGGCCATCGACCTGCTCTCGACCGAGCTGGCCATGCTGAACCAGGAAGAAAACCGCGAACGCCTGCGCCGCATCAAGCTGGTGCTGGACGAACACCGGGGCGGCCCCAACCGCCTGCCGCTGGGCGATTGAACGGAAACACGAGATGTACGACACCCTCATCGGCAATGTGCAGGTCCTGGACGGCACCGGCGGCGCCGCCTACCGGGCCAGCGTGGCCCTGGACGGCGGACGCATCGCCGCCATCGGCGACTTGCCCGGCGCGCAGGCGCGCCAGCGCATCGACGGCGCCGGCCTGGCGCTGGCGCCCGGCTTCATCGACGTGCACACGCACGACGACACCAACGTCATCCGCACGCCCGGCATGCTGCCCAAGCTGTCGCAGGGCGTGACCACCGTGGTGGTGGGCAACTGCGGCATCAGCGCCTCGCCCGTGACCCTGCGCGGCGAACCGCCGGACCCGATGAACCTGCTGGGCGGGCGCGAAGACTTCAGCTACCCCAGCTTCGCCGACTACACCCGCGCCATCGAGGCCGCCGGCCCTGCCGTCAACGTGGCGGCGCTGGTGGGCCATACCGCCCTGCGCAGCAACCACATGGACCGGCTCGACCGGCCCGCCACGCATGCCGAAATCCTGGCGATGCGCGCGCAATTGCGCGACGCGCTGGCCCACGGCGCCATCGGCCTGAGCACCGGCCTGGCCTACGCTTCCGCCTTCGAGGCCGACACCGACGAAGTCAAGCTGCTGGCCGAGGCGCTGGACGAATTCGGCGCGCTCTACACCACCCACCTGCGCTCGGAATTCGCCGCCATCCTGGAAGCCATGCAGGAGGCCTACGACATCGCGCGCCATGCGCGCGTGCCGGTGGTGGTGTCGCACCTGAAATGCGCCGGCGCCGGCAACTGGGGCCGCACGCGCGAAGTGCTGTCCTCGCTGGAGAACGCCGGACGGCTGCAGCACGTGGGCTGCGACTGCTATCCCTATTCGGCCAGCTCGTCCACGCTGGATCTGAAGCAGGTCACCGACGAGTTCGACATCGACATCACCTGGTCCGTGCCGCATCCCGAGCAGGCCCGCCGCAAGCTGGCCGCCATCGCCGCCGACTGGGGCGTGAGCCTGCTGGAGGCGGCCGCGCGGCTGCAGCCGGCCGGCGCCGTCTACCACAACATGCACGAGGACGACGTGCGCCGCGTGCTGTCGCACCGGCTCACCATGGTGGGCTCGGACGGCCTGCCCAACGATCCCATGCCGCACCCGCGGCTGTGGGGCGCGTTTCCGCGCGTGCTGGGCCACTACAGCCGCGACGTGGGCCTGTTTCCGCTGGCCGAGGCGGTGCACAAGATGACCGGCCTGTCGGCGGCGCGCTTCGGCCTGGCCGAACGCGGCCTGCTGCGCGAGGGCTATCATGCCGATCTGGTGCTGTTCGATCCGGCCACGGTCATCGACCGCGCCACCTTCGACGCTCCGGTGCAGACCGCCGCCGGCATCGAGGCGGTGTGGGTCAACGGCGCGCTGTCGTACCGCCACGGCCAGCCCACCGGCGAGCGCGCCGGCCGCTGGCTGCCGCGCAACGGCGACCTGCGCAGGAATTTCGTTTAACCGCGCATCATCATTCCAAGGAGAAAGCCATGAGCAACGCTTCCACCGCCGACGACAACGGCATCAAGCGCTACGGAGTCGCCGGCGGCACCGGCCAGGGCGGCTCGCACATGCCGTTCGCCCGCGCGGTCGAGGCCGACGGCTGGCTGTACGTGTCCGGCCAGGTCCCGATGGAGCACGGCGAAGTCATCGAAGGCGGCATCGTCGCCCAGAGCCGCAAGGCCATCGAACAGGTGCTGGGCATCCTGCACGAAGCGGGCTACGGGCGCGAGCACGTGGTGCGCTGCGGCGTGTGGCTGGACGACGCGCGCGACTTCGCCTCGTTCAACAAGGTGTTCAGGGAGTACTTCGGCGACCATCCGCCGGCCCGCGCCTGCGTGCAGTCGTCGCTGGTGGTCGACGCCAAGGTCGAGGTGGATTGCGTGGCGTACAAGCGCGCCGGCTGACGAAAGGTCGTGGGTCGTGGGGCGCCGCGTGCCCCGCGCCGCTCACATCTTCACGACATCGACGCCCTTCGGGGCGACGAATTCGAATTCCTTGGCGGAAAGCTGGGGATTGGCGGAAATGTTGGACAGGTCCACGCGCGTGGTCTGGCCGAAGGAATCCAGCAGTTCGACACGCACCGGCAGGTTGTTCTTCATGCCGATGTCCACGCGCGAGAACCCCGCGTCCGCGGTGCGCGGCTTGGCGCGCAGCCAGTCGACGCCGTCCCTGGACGGCAGCGCCGAGACGTCGAAAGACTGTTCGAGCGAGCCCGAGCCGAACAGGATGGCCGCCGGCGAGGTGCCGATGGCGGCGTCGACCTTGCGCTCGGTCACCTGCGCCAGGTCGGGATCGAACTGCGATACCTTGCGGCCGTCGGACACCACCAGCTGCTCATAGGGCTTTTGCACGGCCCACTTGAACTTGCCGGGGCGCTGGAACGAGAACACGCCGGTCTGGGCCGGCTGCGTGCGGCCCTGGTTGTTCACGGTGTATTGCGAGAACGAACCGGTGGCGGACGAGACCGTGGCCACGAAGGCGCGCAGCTGTTCCTGCGCGCTGGCGGCCAGCGCCACGGCGGGCGCCAGGGTCAGGGCCGCCACGGCGGCCAGTCGGCGTAACGTCTTCATCAGGCTTCCTCACGGGCGGCCGCCGCGGGAACCAGGATCTCGCGATTGCCGTTGGATTGCATCGCCGACACCATACCCGATTGCTCCATCTGCTCCAGTAACCGCGCCGCACGGTTGTAACCAATCCGCAGGTGGCGCTGCACCAGCGAGATCGAGGCGCGGCGGTGCTTGAGCACCACTTCGCAGGCCTGGTCGTACATCGGATCGGATTCGGCGTCGCCGCCGATGCCGGTGACGCTGCTGGCGCCTTCGCCGTCGCCGTCCAGGCCGCCTTCGAGCAGGCCTTCGATGTAGTTGGGCTCGCCCTGCGACTTCAGGCTTTCGACCACGCGGTGGACTTCATCGTCGTTCACGAAGGCGCCGTGCACCCGCACCGGCAGGCCGGTGCCCGGCGGCATGTAAAGCATGTCGCCCTGGCCCAGCAGGGTTTCGGCGCCCATCTGGTCGAGAATGGTGCGCGAGTCGATCTTGGACGAGACCTGGAAGGCGATGCGCGTGGGAATGTTGGCCTTGATCAGGCCGGTGATGACGTCCACGCTGGGGCGCTGGGTGGCCAGGATCAGGTGGATACCGGCCGCGCGCGCCTTTTGCGCCAGGCGCGCGATCAGCTCTTCGATTTTCTTGCCCACGACCATCATCAGGTCGGCCAGCTCGTCGATGACCACCACGATGGTGGGCAGCGGCGACAGCGGCTCGGGCGCGTCCGGGGTCAGCGAGAACGGATTCGGGATCGGTTCCTCGCGCTTGATGGCTTCGCGGATCTTGGTGTTGTAGCCGGCCAGGTTGCGCACGCCCATCTTGCTCATCAGGCGGTAGCGCTTTTCCATCTCGCCCACGCACCAGTTCAGCGCGTTCGACGCCTGGCGCATGTCGGTGACCACCGGCGCCAGCAGGTGCGGGATGCCTTCGTAGACGCTCATTTCGAGCATCTTCGGGTCGATCAGGATCAGCCGGGTGTGGGAGGCGTCGGCCTTGTACAGCAGCGACAGGATCATGGCGTTGATCCCCACCGACTTGCCCGAACCGGTGGTGCCCGCCACCAGCAGGTGCGGCATCTTGGCCAGGTCGGCCACCACCGGGTTGCCGGCGATGTCCTTGCCCAGCGCCATCGTCACGACGGAATGGCTGGCGTGGTAGGTCTGCGACCCCAGGATCTCGGACAGGCGCACCATCTGGCGGCGCGGGTTCGGCAGTTCCAGGCCCATCAGGTTCTTGCCGGGGATGGTTTCCACCACGCGGATGCTGACCAGGCTCAGCGCGCGCGCCAGGTCCTTGGCCAGGTTGACGATCTGGCTGCCCTTGACGCCGGTGGCCGGTTCGATTTCGTAGCGCGTGATGACCGGGCCGGCCTGCGCCGCCACCACCGTGACGGACACGCCGAAGTCGGCCAGCTTCTTTTCGATCAGGCGCGAGGTGAATTCGATGGTTTCGGCCGACACGGTTTCCTGGTTGGCCAGCGGCGGGTCCAGCAGGCTGATGGCCGGCAGGTCGCCCTCGGCGCCGCCCGACGGGGCGAAGAACAGCGACTGCTGCTTTTCCTTTTCGACCCGTTCGGACTTGGGCACCACGGTGATGGCGGGCTCGATGCGCACCGGCTGCTCGTGGACCAGTTTTTCCTGCTTGGCCACCACCTGCTCGGTGCGCACGGCCTTGGCGACCTCGCCGACCTTGCGGTCCTGGCGCGCGGTGTAGGAATCGCGCACGCGGCGCAGCAGGCCTTCCAGCCAGGAACCCACGCGCTCGGCGACCGACAGCCACGAGAACGAGAAGAACAGGCTCAGGCCGATCGCCAGCATGACCAGGAAGGCCAGCGTGCTGCCGGTGAAGCCGATGCTGCGGCCGATCAGGTCGGCCAGGGTCTGGCCGATGACGCCGCCGGCGCCGCTGGCGTTTTCGGACGCCCCCGGCAGGCGCGTGCCGTGGCTGGCCAGGCGCAGGGCCTCCATGCCCAGCGAGCCGACCAGCAGCAGGAAGAATCCGATGCCCTCTTCCCAGTGGACGCGGGGCAGCACTTCCGGCTGCTTACCGTTCGTTACCTTGAGATGGCTGGCCAGGCGGCGGTAGCCCGCGCGCACGCGGTGCAGCAGCAACACCACCCACCACCAGGCGGAAAAACCGAACAGATAAAGCAGGATGTCGGCCAGATAGGCGCCCAGCGTGCCGCCACGGTTGTGGATGGCGCCGGCGGGGACGGAATGCGACCAGCCAGGATCGGACGGACTCCAGGTGGCGAGCACCAGGGTGAGCCAGGCCGCCAGGGCGGCGAACAGAATCCATCGGGCTTCGCGCAGCAACGCGGACAGACGCGTCTGCAGGGGCGAAGGCCCGTTACGGGTATTGCGCGAAGCGCGCGGAGAAGCAGTCGAGATACGCGGCATGCGGCTCATTATAATTGGGCGTCAACCTAAAGATACCTGCTAAAGATCCCGCCCATGTCCACTGCCACGCACGCTAAAGTTTTGATACTCGGTTCCGGCCCCGCCGGTTACACGGCGGCCGTCTATGCGGCACGCGCCAACCTGAACCCGGTACTTGTTACAGGCCTGGCCCAAGGCGGCCAGCTCATGACCACCACGGATGTGGACAACTGGCCGGCGGACGCCGACGGCGTGCAGGGTCCGGACCTGATGCAGCGCTTCCAGAAGCACGCCGAGCGCTTCAACACCGAGATGCTGTTCGACCACATCGCCAAGGTCGATCTCTCCAAGCGTCCCTTCACCCTGACGGGCGACACCGGCAAGGTCTACACCTGCGACGCCCTCATCATCGCCACCGGCGCGTCGGCCAAGTACCTGGGCCTGCCTTCCGAGCAGGCCTTCATGGGCCGCGGCGTGTCGGGCTGCGCCACCTGCGACGGCTTTTTCTACCGCAACCAGGACGTGGTCGTGGTGGGCGGCGGCAACACCGCCGTCGAAGAGGCGCTGTACCTGTCCAACATCTGCCGCAAGGTCACCCTGATCCACCGCCGCGACAAGTTCCGCGCCGAGCCCATCCTGGTCGACAAGCTCATGAGCAAGGTCGAGAACGGCAATATGGAACTGAAGCTGTTCCATACGCTGGAAGAAGTGCTGGGCGACGACGGCGGCGTCACCGGCGTGCGCGTGCGCCACGTCGAGACCGGCGCCACCGAGGACATGGCGGCCACCGGCGCGTTCATCGCCATCGGCCACCAGCCCAATACCGAGATCTTCCAGGGCCAGCTCGAAATGAAGGACGGCTACATCGTCACCAAGAGCGGCCTGTCCGGCATGGCCACGATGACCTCGGTGCCGGGCGTGTTCGCCGCCGGCGACGTGCAGGACCACGTCTACCGCCAGGCCATCACCAGCGCCGGCACCGGCTGCATGGCGGCCCTGGACGCACAGCGGTGGCTGGAGAATGCGGGGCAGTAAGGTCGGCCTGGCCGACCTCAAGCGCCTGAAGAAAGACCTCCAGGAAGAACGCGAGCGCGCCGCCCTGGCCCCGCCGCGCGCGGCGCCGGCCAAGGCCGAAGCCGCGCCCGAGGACGACCTGGCCGCGTTCCGGCGCACGCTCAAGTCGGTCACGCCGCTCAAGCCGTCGCAATCCGCGCGCGTGGCGCACAAGCCGCCGGCGCAGCCCGCCCCGGCATTGCGCCGCGCCAACGCGCTGGGCGAGACGCCCGCGCGCGCCGACGCCGGGGTCTCCGACGGCGGCGAAATCACCCACCTGCTGTCCGAAGGCGGCACCGCCTTCGTGCGCGGCGACGCCGCCCCCGACACCGCGCGCAACCTGCGCCGCGGCCAATGGCGCGCGGGCGCCGAACTGGACCTGCACGGCCTGCGCGTGGAACAGGCCCGCCACGCCCTGCTCTCGTTCCTAGACGAATGCCTGGAACACGGCATCCGCTGCGTGCGCGTGGTGCACGGCAAGGGCTACGGCTCGCAGGGGCTGGAGCCGGTGCTCAAGGACAAGGCGCGCACCTGGCTGGTGCAGAAGGCCGAAGTCATGGCGTTTTCCGAAGCGCCCGAACGCGAAGGCGGCGCCGGCGCGCTGCTGGTGCTGCTGCGCCAATCCGAAGGAGCCCGCAAATGAAGTGGCTGTACCTGGCCGTGGCCATCATCGCGGAAATCTTCGCGACCAGCGCGCTCAAGGCGTCCGACGGACTGACCCGGCTGACGCCCTCCATCGTCACCGTGGTCGGCTACCTGATCTCGTTCTATTTCCTGTCGCTCACGCTGCGCGTGATCCCGGTGGGCATCGCCTACGCCATCTGGTCCGGCGTGGGCATCGTGCTGATCTCCATCGCCGGCGCGGTGCTGTTCAAGCAGCACCTGGACGCGCCGGCCCTGATCGGCATCGGGCTCATCATCGCCGGCGTGGTGGTGATGAACGTGTTCTCCAAATCCGTCGCGCATTGAACGCCCCCGCGCACACGGCCCGGCGCCGGCTGCTGGCGGCCGGATTCTGCCTGGGCTGGCTGGGCGGCCTGCTTTCGCGCGCGGCTCTGGCGCAGGAGTTCAACCGGGCGGCTGAATTGAAGCGCTACCGGGCCTGGTTCCAGGCTTTCACGCAGGATATCGAGCGGCTGTCGGCCGCCCGCCGGCCGCTCAGCGACGCGCAGTTGGACGCGCTGTTCGCACGCACCGTGGTGCCGGGGTCGCGCGCGGCGGCGTTCATCCGGGGCACTTTCACGCAGCGCGGCGACGACGGCACGTACGTTGCCCGCTACGGCCCGCGCCGGGTCTTCATGGGCGTGCTGCAAAACGCCATCCCCGCCGGCCAGGGCGGCGTCTATCCCGAAATCGACCCCGCCCTGAAAGGCCCCGAGCTGACGGTCTGGTACATGCACGTGGACGCGGGCGACATGGCCAACACTTACCTGAAATCGCCCGAGAATTTCACCCCTTACCGGCTGCCGCCGGCCGGCACGCTGGAACGCAAGGCCTATCCCTTCCTGCTGATGGAATCGCGCGACGGGACGCTGCGCCTGGGCGGCGTCAGCAGCGAACTCTGGGGCCTCATCGTCCATCTGCACAATGCCGCGCTCTGACCGAACCGCCCTGGCCGCCTTGACGGGGCTGCTGCTGGCCCCGGGGCTGGCCCATGCCCTGTGCACGCCGCTGGCCGCGTCCGGCCATAAAGAGACGCTGACGGCCGACGTCCGGCTCGACGAAACCAATACACTGCTCGGCCTGGACGGCTCGCGGATCGAGACCTGGCAGCCCCCGGCGGGCGTGGAAACCGGCGCGCGCGCCGTCCCCTACATCTGGGCCGAACGGGTGGACTGGTCGGTCTATGCCGCCGAACCCGGCGCGCGCATCGCGACCACGCTGCTGCGCTACGAACGCGGCGCCGACGGCGCCAGGCATCTGTGCGGCATCGCCCTGTACAGCCCGCGCACCGTGGAAGAAGCGCTCGCCTCGCCCGCCGCCAGCCTGCCTGCGCCCGACCAGGAAATCCGCTATTACTACGACGAAACCAGCCGCCTGAGCGGCTACGAACAGCGCTGGCGCGCCTGGGACGGCAGCCGCAGCCAGTCCGAACGCCACTGCCTGCGCTACGACGAGCACGGCTGGCTGGCCGAACTGGGCAAGGGCTCGTGCAACGGTGCTCCGCGGCCCCAGGCCCGCTATGTGCACGACGCGGCGGGCCGTCTGCTGCGCACCCTGCTTTATCCGGAAGGCCGCGACCAGCCGCAGGAAGTGGTGGTATACGACGAGCAGGGCCGGCCCGCCCGGCGCTATCTGCGGCAGGACGGCGCCCTGCCGTACCGGGCCATGGAAACCGCCAATCCCGCGCTCATCGTGCCGGGCCCCGACTGGACGCCGCCCGCACTGGATTCGTATGGCTACGCCTGGTCCATCGTGCAGACGCGCGACGCGGACGACGCCAGCCTGTACGCGGCCGCCAGCGATCCCGCCGCCGTGCTCGCCAGCGGCACCAGCGGCGGCGACGGCCGCTTCACGCTGTCATCCGCCCAGGGCCGGCGCATCTGGGATGCAATCCGGCAGTCGCCCGGCCTGGTGCACTGGCTGTGGGCGCCGGGCCAGATCTACGCGCTGCTGCCCGCCATGCCGCAACGGGCGTGGGCGGCCTGCGCCGACCCGCGCAATCCCGACCCCGGCGCCTGCTAGGGATTCTCGCTCTGCGGCCGGGCCGCGCCCGGGCTGCGCAGGTAGTCCACCAGCGCCAGCGTGGCCCTGTCCGGCGCCGGCGTCAGCAGGGACACCACGATGATCGTCAGGAACGCCACCGGCGCGCCGAAGACGCCGGCGGCGATCGGCTGGATGCCCCACCACAGGTCCACCGGCTGCGTGCGCGACACGCCCAGCACCCATTCGCGCAGCCACGGATGCGTGTGCGTCATATAGGCGAAAGTCGCGGCCAGGCCCGCCGCCATGCCGAACGTCGCTCCCCATTTGTTGGCGCGCCGCCAGAACACGCCCATCACCAGGGCCGGGAAGAACGAGGAGGCGGCGAACGAGAACGCCGCCGACACCATGAAGAGAATGTCCGCCGGCTTGCGCGCCGCCACCCAGGCCGCGCCGAATGCCACCAGCAGCAGCAGGATCTTGGACACCATCACCCGGCGCGCGGCCGACATGCGCGGCGACACCATCCGATACCACATGTCGTGCGACAGCGAGTTGGACAGGGTCAGCAGCAGCCCGTCGGCCGTGGACAGCGCGGCGGCCAGCCCGCCCGCCGCCACCAGGCCCGAGATCACATAGGGCAGCCCGCCGATCTCCGGCATGGCCAGCACCACCACGTCCGCCCCCATGCTGATCTCGCTCAGCTGCACGATACCGTCGCGGTTGAGGTCGGTGACGTCCAGCAGGTTGCTGTCGACCGCGCTCCAGGCGTGCACCCAGTTGGGCAGGCTGAGGAAGCTGGAGCCCACCACCTGGGTATAGACCTCGTACTTCACCAGCAGCGCCAGCGCCGGCGCCATGAAATACAGCAGCAGGATGAACAGCAGCGACCAGCACACCGAACGGCGCGCCTCGATGATGGAGGGCGTGGTGTACGAGCGCATCAGGATATGCGGCATGCCGGCGGTGCCCAGCATCAGGCACAGCACCAGCGCCAGGAAATTCACGCGCATATTGCGCCGCTCTTCGGCGTCCTTGGCCGGAAAAGGCTCGGCATGCGGGGTGGGCGGCGCGGCGCGCGCCTCGAACGTGGCGCACGCCTGCGACCACACCGTGCGCGCCTCTTCCACGCTGGCCGGGTAGCTGGCCAGTTCGCGCTCGGCCGAACGGATCTCGACCATCGGCGCCTCGCTCGCGTTCAGCTGGGCCAGCCGGCTGCGCAGCTTGTCCTTTTCCAGGGTCCAGGATTCCGGCAGGGCCGCCACGCGCCGCGCCATGTCGTCGGCATGCTGCTGCCACAGGCGCCGCACTTCGATCTCCGAGGGGTCGTTCTGCAGGTACACCTCTTTCTCGGTGACCTGCTGCAGCACCGCGCCGGCCGACAGCTGCGGCACCGGCATGTGGGTGTGCTTGACCGACAGCCATATCACCGGCACCAGGTAGGCGATGACCAGGATGATGTACTGGCCCACCTGCGTCCAGGTCACCGCGCGCATGCCGCCCAGGAAGGAGCACACCAGCATCCCGCCCAGCGCCACGAAAATGCCCAGCTCGAACGATATGCCGGTCATGCGCGTGGTGATGATGCCCACGCCGTAGATCTGCGCCACCAGATAGGTGAAGGAGCACAGGATCGCGCAGGCCACGCCGGCCATGCGCGGCATGTTGCCGCCGTAGCGCGCGCCCATGAAGTCGGGAATCGTGTACTGGCCGAAGCGCCGCAGATAGGGAGCCAGCAGCATCGCCACCAGCACGTAGCCGCCGGTCCACCCCATGATGTAGGCCAGCCCGCCGTAGCCGGTCAGGTACAGCGTGCCGGCCACGCCGATGAAGGAAGCCACCGACATCCAGTCGGCCGCGGTGGCCATGCCGTTGTAGATGGCGGGCACGCGGCGCCCGGCCACGTAGTACTCCACCTGGTCGGAGGTGCGGCAGACGATGCCGATGCCAGCGTACAGGCTGACCGTCACCAGCAGGAACACGTAGCCGATCCAGTTGCGCGGCATGCCCAGGATCTCGGCCAGCGCCATCAGCAGGATCATCAGCGCGAAGCCGGCGGTGTACAGCACGTAGATGCGCCGCAGGCGCAGGCGGAACTGCTGGGGCGTGTCGCCGCTGAAAAACGGCATCAGCGCTCCTCCCCGGCCTCGTCGGCGCGTTCATCGGCGCGATTCATGGTCCGGGCGTAGACGGCGATGATGACCAGATAGGCCAGCGGCGCGCCGTAGGCGGCCATCCAGAACGCGAAGGGCCAGTCCAGAAAGCCGAAGCTCAGGCTGCGGGCGAAATACGAGGGAACGAAAGTCAGCGCCGCCCAGATGGCGAGCAGCAGCAGAATCAGCCGCAGGTTGCGGCGCCAATAGGGAGTCGGTGCGGGATCAGGGTGTGAATGACGCGATTCCGGCATAACTAGGGTGAGCGGGGCTCCGCCTGAATGTCGCGAAAACGCGGCGCTTGAAAAGCCCCCTGCGGAAGCAATGCCGGCTTTTTATGCGACAACGGCTGGCACTACCAGGTGCCAGCCGTTGTGCGTTTTGCTTTTTTTCTGGGTACTGCTTACTTTTTTTATGTACCGGTGCCGCCGGTATTTGCCCATGCAGGGCTTTGTCTCCTCACCTGCATGGGATGAGATTCTGCACCAGTAGCGGGATTGTCACACTAGGGGAATGCCCTAAGAAGGAGCATTCATTTACATATTCGCTGCACCATATAAGTGCATTTCGATCGAAACATCCTAAATATTGGGATTTTTCGTTTTTACGTTTCATTTATCCCGCCCCGCCAAACCTATACCCCGTTTTTACCCCCCGCTGCGTAACCTGCCGGTGTCCTGATCGGCCCTGGCCGCGCCTGCCGGCGCGCGGGCCGTCCGCTTTCGGGAGAAAAACGTGGATGCCTTCTATATCGCCATTTTCGCCGTGCTGGCGGGGCTGACCTACGCCCTGCTGCGCTTCTGCCTGGCCCTGTCTTCGGGAGCACGGGCATGAACGCGCTTTATTGGCTGAGCGGCGTGACCGCCGCCCTGTTGTTCGTCTACCTGCTGGTGGCGCTGTTCAAACCGGAGAAATTCTGATGTCCGCCGAATTCATCGGATTGCTCGCCGCCTACCTGGCGGTCCTGCTGGCCGTCGCGCCGTTTCTGGGGCGGTATATCCGCGCGGCCATGGAAAACCCGCAGTCCCGGCTGACGGCCTGGGGCCGCCCGCTGGAACGCGGCATTTACCGGCTGGCCGGCATAGACCCCCAGGCCGAAATGGGCTGGCAGCGCTACGCCCTGGCCGTGCTGGCCTTCAACATCGTGGGAATCGCGGCGGTCTACGCCCTGCAGCGCCTGCAGGGCGTGCTGCCCCTGAACCCCGCCGGCCTGGGCGCGGTGGCGCCGGACTCGGCGCTGAACACCGCCATCAGCTTCGTCACCAACACCAACTGGCAGGGCTACGGCGGCGAGTCCACCATGAGCTACCTGACCCAGATGCTGGCGCTGACGGTGCAGAACTTCGTCTCGGCCGCGACCGGCATCGCCGTGCTGTTCGCTTTGGTGCGCGGCCTGGCGCGCCATTGCTCCACTACGGTGGGCAATTTCTGGGCCGACATGGTGCGTTGCACGCTGTACGTGCTGCTGCCGCTGTCGCTGGTGCTGGCGCTGGCGCTGGTCAGCCAGGGCGTGATCCAGAACTTCAGCGCCTACCAGGAAGTCCAGACCCTGGCCGGCCAGACCCAGACGCTGGCCATGGGCCCGGTGGCCTCGCAGGAATCGATCAAGCTGCTGGGCACCAACGGCGGCGGCTTCTTCAACGCCAACTCCTCGCATCCGTACGAAAACCCCACGGCGCTGGCGAACTTCCTGGAGATGCTGGCCATTCTGGCGATCCCGGCGGCGCTGTGCTTCTCGTTCGGCGAGATGGTGGGCAGCCGGCGCCAGGGCATCGCGATCCTGGCGGCCATGACGCTGCTGTTCGGCGCGTTCGCGCTGTCGGCCGGCTACTTCGAGCAGCAGCCCAATCCCATGGCCGCGCAGGCCGGCGCCTCGGTGTCCGGCGGCAACATGGAAGGCAAGGAAACCCGCTTCGGCATCGCCGCGACCTCGCTGTTTGCCACCGTCACCACGGCGGCCTCCTGCGGCGCGGTCAACGGCATGCACGATTCGTTCACCGCGATGGGCGGGCTCACGCCGATGCTGCTGATGCAGCTGGGCGAGGTGGTCTTCGGCGGCGTGGGTTCGGGCCTGTACGGCATGCTGGCCTGCGCCATCCTGGCCGTGTTCATCGCCGGGCTGATGATAGGCCGCAGTCCCGAATACCTGGGCAAGAAGATCGAGGCCCACGACATGAAGATGGTGTCCATCGTCATCTTGGCCACGCCGCTGCTGGTGCTGGGCGGCACGGCGCTGGCCGTGTCCGTCGCCGCCGGCCAGGCCGGCGTGCTGAACCCGGGCATCCACGGTTTTTCGGAAATCCTCTATGCCCTCAGCTCGGCGGCGAACAACAACGGCAGCGCCTTCGCCGGCCTGTCGGCCAACACGCCCTTCTACAACGTCCTGCTCGGCGCGGCCATGTGGTTCGGCCGCTTCGCCATCATCGTCGCGGTGCTGGCGCTGGCCGGCTCGCTGGCCGCCAAGCGCCGCCTGCCCGCCGGTCCGGCCAGCATGCCCACGACCGGTCCGCTGTTCGTGACCCTGCTGATCGGCGCGGTGCTGATGGTGGGCGCGCTGACCTACGTGCCCGCGCTGGCCTTGGGGCCGGTCGCCGAACACTTGATGCGGTAGCGCCGCATAACTGGAATATGAAAATGGCCAAGATTGAAACCTCCGCCTTCGGCGCCGCGGGCGGCGCCGCCCACGTCCCTGCCGCCGCCCCGCAGGAACGCGGCTTCGGACTGTGGTCGGGCGCGCTGGTCGCCCCCGCCCTGCTGGAAAGCCTGCGCAAGCTGTCGCCGACGGCGCAGTTGAAGAACCCCGTGATGTTCGTGGTCTACGCGGGCAGCATCCTGACGACCGTGCTGTGGGTCATGGCCCTGCGCGGCATGGCCGACGCGCCCGCCGGCTTCATCCTGGCGATCGCCGCGTGGCTGTGGTTCACCGTGCTGTTCGCCAATTTCGCCGAGGCCCTGGCCGAAGGCCGCGGCAAGCAGCAGGCCGCCGCCTTGCGCGGCCTGCGCACCACCGTGAACGCCCGCCTGCTCAAGGGCTGGCGCGAGGCCGACGCGCGCCACGCGCAGCCGGCCGAATGGCGCGGCCTGGCGGTCAGCCAGCCATCCGGCCTGCTGCGCCGCGGCGACGTGGTGCTGGTCGAAGCCGGCGAGACCATACCCGGCGACGGCCAGGTGCTGGCCGGCGTCGCCTCGGTGGACGAAAGCGCCATCACCGGCGAATCCGCGCCGGTGATCCGCGAGTCCGGCGGCGACTTCTCCTCGGTCACCGGCGGCACGCGGGTGCTGTCTGACTGGATCTTCGTGCGCATCGAGGCCGACCCGGGCGAGAGCTTCCTGGACCGCATGATAGGCATGGTCGAAGGCGCCAAGCGCCAGAAGACGCCCAACGAACTGGCGCTCACCATCCTGCTGGTCGGCCTGACGGTGGTGTTCCTGCTGGTGGTGGCGACCCTGCTGCCGTTCTCGATCTACGCGGTCGACGCCGCCGGCGCGGGCGCCGCGGTCACCGTGACCGTGCTGGTGGCGCTGCTGGTCTGCCTGATCCCCACCACCATCGGCGGGCTGCTGTCGGCCATCGGCGTGGCCGGCATGAGCCGCATGATGGGCGCCAACGTCATCGCCACTTCGGGCCGCGCGGTCGAGGCCGCCGGAGACGTGGACGTGCTGCTGCTGGACAAGACCGGCACCATCACCTTCGGCAACCGCCAGGCCTCGGCCTTCCTGCCCGCGCCCGGCGTGTCCGAACGCGAACTGGCCGACGCCGCGCGCCTGGCCTCGCTGGCCGACGAAACGCCCGAGGGCCGCAGCATCGTGGCCCTGGCCGACAAGCTCCTGCGCGCGCCGGCCGCGCCCATGCCGAACGCGCAGTTCGTGCCCTTCAGCGCCCAGTCGCGCATGAGCGGCGTGGACGCCGGCGGCCGCAGCATCCGCAAGGGCGCGGTCGACGCGGTCCAGTCCTGGCTGGCGGCGCAGGACTCGGCGGTGCCGGCGCAGGCGCGCCAGCTGGCCGAGGACGTCGCGCGCCGCGGCAGCACGCCGCTGATGGTCAGCGACGGCGGCCGCGCGCTCGGCGTGGTCGAACTGAAGGACATCGTCAAGCCCGGCATCCAGTCGCGCTTCGCGGCGCTGCGCCGCATGGGGATCAAGACCGTCATGATCACCGGCGACAACAAGCTCACGGCGGCTTCCATCGCCGCCGAGGCCGGCGTCGACGACTTCCTGGCCGAGGCCACGCCCGAGGCCAAGCTCAAGCTGATCCGCACCTACCAGGCCGAAGGCCGGCTGGTGGCGATGACGGGCGACGGCACCAACGACGCGCCCGCGCTGGCGCAGGCCGACGTGGCGGTGGCGATGAATTCGGGCACCCAGGCGGCCAAGGAGGCCGGCAACATGGTGGACCTGGACTCCAACCCCACCAAGCTGATCGAGATCGTGGAGATCGGCAAGCAGATGCTGATGACCCGCGGCGCGCTCACCACCTTCAGCGTGGCCAACGACGTGGCCAAGTACTTCGCCATCATTCCCGCCGCCTTCGCCGCCGTGTATCCGCAGCTGCAGGTGCTGAACGTGATGGGCCTGGCCACGCCGGCCTCGGCCATCCTGTCGGCCGTGATCTTCAATGCGCTGATCATCGTGGCGCTGATTCCGCTGGCGCTCAAGGGCGTGCGCTACCGCCCGCTGGGCGCGGCGACGCTGCTGCGCCGCAACCTGCTGATCTACGGCCTGGGCGGCCTGCTGGTGCCGTTCGCCGGCATCAAGCTGATCGACATGGTGCTGGCCGCGCTGGGCTGGGCCTAGGCCCGGGCTTATTCCAAGGAACCAATCATGAAATCCTCCGCTACCCTGCCGCGCCAAGCCGGCATCCTGCGCCCGGCGCTGGTCGTCTTCGCCGCGCTGTCGCTGGTGACCGGCCTGGCCTATCCGTTCCTGACCACCGGCATCGCCGCCGCCGTGTTTCCGCGCGAAGCGGCCGGCTCGCTCATCGAGCAGGACGGCCGCTTCGTCGGCTCCGAACTGATCGGCCAATCGTTCAGCGCGCCCGGCTACTTCTGGGGCCGGCCGTCGGCCACCGGGCCCGCGCCATACAACGGCGCCAACTCCGGCGGCTCGAACCTGGGGCCGCGCAATCCGGCGCTGGCCGAGGCCATCCAGGCGCGCATCGCCGCCTTGAAGGCGGCCGATCCCGACAACCCCGTGCCCGTGCCGGTGGACCTGGTCACCGCGTCCGGCAGCGGACTGGACCCGCACATCAGCCCGGCCGCGGCGGCCTACCAGGCCGCGCGCGTGGCGCGCGCGCGCCATCTGCCGCGCGCGCAGGTCGACGCGCTGATCCAGGCGCATACCGAAAAGCCCTGGCTGGGCGTGCTGGGCGAGCCCGCGGTCAATGTGCTGACGCTGAACCTGGCGCTGGACCGGCTGGCGCCGGCGCGCTGATGGCGCGGCGTATAGTATTGCCAGCCGTCACCCCACACTATTTTCATGGCTGATACCGCCGGAGCGCGTCCGGACCCCGACGCGCTCTTGAAGACGCTGGACGATGCCGCGCGCCAGGCGGCGCGCGGCCGGCTGCGCATCTACTTCGGGTCTTCGGCCGGCGTGGGCAAGACCTACGCCATGCTGGTGGCGGCCCGCGCCCAGGCCGCGCAGGGCGCGCACGTGCTGGCCGGCGTGGTCGAAACCCACGGCCGGCGCGAAACCGCGGCGCTGCTCGAAGGCCTGCCCGTCCTCCCGCTCAAGGAGGCGCCGTACCGCGGCCACCTGCTGAAGGAATTCGACCTGGACGGCGCGCTGGCGCGGCGCCCGGACCTGGTGCTGGTGGACGAGCTGGCGCATTCGAACGCGCCCGGCTCGCGCCACGCCAAGCGCTGGCAGGACATCGAAGAACTGCTGACGGCCGGCATCGACGTCTGGACCACGCTGAACGTGCAGCACCTGGACAGCCAGAACATGGCGGTCGGCAGCATCACCGGGGTGCGGGTCTGGGAGACCGTGCCGGACGCGGTCTTCGATTCGGCCGACGAAGTGATCCTGGTCGACCTGTCGGCCGACGAGCTGCTGCGCCGCCTGAAAGAAGGCAAGGTCTACGTGCCCGAGCAGGCGCGCCACGCCACCCGCAACTTCTTCCGCAAGGGCAACCTGATCGCGCTGCGCGAGCTGGCGCTGCGCCGCACGGCCGACCACGTGGACGACGACGTCCAGGCCTACCGGCGCGACCGCGCCATCGAATCCGTATGGCGCACGCGCGAGGCCGTGGTCGCCTGCATCGGCCCGGACATCGACGCCGAGTACGTGATCCGCAGCGCCCACCAGCTGAGCCGGCAGCTGGACTGCGACCTGCACGTGGTCACCATCGACACGCCGCGCGCGGCCCCGCCGCCGCAGGCCGAACGCGAACGCATGCAGCGCAGCCTGGCCCTGGCGGATTCGCTGGGCGCGCGCAGCGAAACGCTGGCCGGCGACGACATGGTCGACGCGGTGGTGCGCTACGTGCGCCGCCACAACATCACCAAGGCCGTCATCGGCCGCACCCGCGCCGCCGGCCTGCAGCGCCTGCGCCTGTCGCTGTCGGCCGCGCTGACCAGCGCCCTCGCGCCGGGCTGGCTCTGGCGCCGCCACAGCTTCGCCGACATGCTGGCGGCCGGCTGCCCCGAGATCGATGTGATCCGCCTGGGCGCCCCGCCCCTGCCCGCCAGCGCCGCCTCCGTGCGCGACGCGCTGGCGCCGAAGGGGCGTGGCGACGAGCGCGGCGCGCGCCCGTTGGCCGGCTACGCCTGGGCGCTGTGCTATTGCGCCGGCGCCACCGCGCTGTCTGCGCTGGCCTTTCCCACCCTGCACCAGACCAACATCGTCATGCTGTTCCTGCTGGCGGTGGTGGCCGTGGCGCTGCGCCACGGCCGCGGGCCGGCGGCGCTGGCCTCGGTGGTCAGCGTGGGGCTGTTCGATTTCTTTTTCGTGCAGCCGCTGGCGTCCTTCGCCGTGTCGGACGTGCAGTACCTGCTGACCTTCGGCGTGCTGCTGTCGGTGGGCCTGCTGATCGGGCAGCTGACGGCCGGGCTGCGCCTGCAGGCGCAGGCCTCGGTCAAGCGCGAAGCCGACGCCCGCAGCCTTTACGAATTCGCGCGCGAACTCTCGTCGGCGCTGCTGCCCGAACAGATCGTCGCGCTGGCCGGCGCGTTCGTGCACGCCACCTTCGGCTCGCGCTGCGCGCTGTACATCCTGGGCATGGACGAGCGCCTGCAACTGGCCTCGCCGCCCGAGCCCGACATGCCGCCGCCGGAATCCGCCGTGGCCCTATGGGTCTACGACCACGGCCAGCCGGCCGGCGCGGGCACCGCCACGCTGGCGCACGGCGCGCTGCTGTACCTGCCGCTGAAAGCGCCCATGCGCATCCGCGGCGTGCTGGCGCTGGCGGCGGCGCGGCGCAGCCTGTTTTCCGACCCCGATTCGCGCCGCCAGATCGAAGCCTACGCCACCCTGATCGCCATCGCTCTCGAACGCCTGCATTACGTGGAGGTCGCGCAGCAGGCGCTGGTCAGCATGGAATCCGAGAAGCTGCGCAACTCGCTGCTGGCCGCGGTGTCGCACGACCTGCGCACCCCGCTGACCAGCCTGGTCGGCATGACCGACACGCTGATGCGCCAGCAGGCGGCGCTGCCGCCCGACGTGCACGACACCATCCGCGCCATGCGCGACCAGGCCCAGCGCATGCACGCGCTGGTCGCCAACCTGCTGGACATGGCGCGGCTGCAGAACCGCGACACGCCGCTGCGGCTGGAATGGCAGTCCATCGAGGAACTGGTGGGCGCGGCGCTGGCCGCCATGCGCGAGCCGCTGGCCGCGCACCGGGTCGTCGTCGACAGCCTGTCGCAGCTGCCGCTGGTGGAATGCGACGGCGTGCTGATCGAGCGGGTGTTGTGCAACCTGCTGGAGAACGCGGCCAAGTACACGCCGCCCGGCAGCACGCTGCGCCTGTCGGCGGCGGCCCGCGACGGCGAGCTGCGCGTGGCCGTCTGCGACAACGGCCCCGGCGTGCCGCCGGGCGCCGAACGCCGCATCTTCGAGAAATTCACGCGCGGCGAACGCGAGTCCGCCACGCCCGGCGTGGGCCTGGGCCTGGCCGTCTGCGAGGCCATCGTCGCCGCCCACCGTGGCAGAATCTGGGTCGAGCACGCGCCGGGCCAGCAGGCCGGCGCGCAGTTCGTCTTCACGCTCCCGCTGGGCACGCCGCCCCCGATCCAACCCGAAACCGCCTGAGCGCCGCCCCGCATGTTCGATTACCAGCCGACCCTCCTGCTCATCGAGGATGACGCCCATATCCGGCGCTTCGTGCGCCAGGCCCTGGAAACCGAGGGCTGCGTCGTGCATGAGGCCGACACCGTCAGGCGCGGCCTGATCGAGGCCGGCACCCGCCAGCCCGACGCGGTGGTGCTGGACCTGGGCCTGCCGGACGAGGACGGCATGACCCTGATCCGCGAACTGCGCGGCTGGACCGAGGTGCCGGTGCTGGTGCTGTCGGCGCGCAGCGCCGAGGCCGACAAGGTCGCCGCGCTGGACGCCGGCGCGGACGACTACCTGACCAAACCGTTCGGCGTCAGCGAACTGCTGGCGCGCCTGCGCGTGCTGCTGCGGCGCCACGCCCGCGGCGGCGCGGGCAATGCGGCGGAGATCGCGTTCGGCGACGTGCGCGTGGATTTCGCCCGCCGCGTGGTCGAGCGCGGCGGACGCCACGTGCACCTGACCGCGATGGAGTACCGGCTGCTGGCGGCGCTGCTGGCGCATCGCGGCAAGGTCATGACGCACCGCGAACTGCTGCGCGAGGTATGGGGGCCTTCGCACGTCGAAAGCAACCACTACCTGCGGATCTACATGGGCCACCTGCGCCAGAAGCTGGAGGCCGATCCCGCCCAGCCCGTCTATCTGCTGACCGAGATCGGCGTGGGCTACCGCTTCGCGGGCTGAAACGCGCGCCTGGCGTTGACGCCGCGTTTACGCGCGGCCGGCAAGTGTTGTCTCGGCCTTTATGCGGTTGATCCTATTGTTGCGGTCCCATCCAACAACAGGAGATTCCGATGCCCCGCCACTCACTCGCCGCGGCCGCGCTGCTGACCCTTGCCGCCGCGCACGCCGGCCATGCGTGCGCCGCCGAAGCGCCGCCCGCCGCGCCCGCTTTTACGCTGACCGCGAACGTCACGCTGGCCAGCCAGTACCGTTATCGCGGTCTGATGCAGTCCAACAACAAGCCCGCCATCCAGGGCGGATTCGATGTGGTCCACGCCAGCGGCTTCTACCTCGGCAACTGGAACTCCAGCATCAGCTGGCTCAACGACGCCGACAGCCGCGTCTCCGCGCCCGTGGAAATGGATTTCTACGGAGGCTACAAAGCCAATCTGGCGCAGGACGTGCCCGTCGACCTGGGCGTCCTGCAGTACTACTACCCCGGCGATTACCCGTCGCACTACACCAGCCCCGACACCACCGAGCTGTACGCCGGCATCGGCTATGGTCCGCTCACGTTCAAGTACTCCATCGCCATGACCAACCTGTTCGGATTCGCCGACAGCAAGTACAGCCAGTACTTCGACCTGTCCGGCAATATCGATACCGGCATCTGGGGCGTGACGCTCAATGCCCACGTCGGCCGCCAACTGGTGCGCAACGTGGACGACGGCTCGTACACCGACTGGAAGCTGGGGCTGACGAAAGACTTCGGCCAGGGCCTGTCGGTGTCGCTGGCCTATCTGGACACCGACGCCGACCGCGCCGTCTACACCAACACGCGCGGGCGCGACATGGGCCGCGCCGCGGGCCTGCTGTCCGTGACCAAGGCGTTCTGATCCGCCGCGGGCATTGACGCGTTTTTTACGCGTCCCGTTCGCATTTATCGGCAGCTTTTATGGCGCGCTGCCTATAGTGAAACCGTCATCAACCAACCGGATACCGAAGCGCCGCCAGCGGCGCGTCCATCCCGCCCCCGCCATGATCCCCAGACTGCAACCGCGCCGCCGCCCCTTGCCCGCCCCGCGCAACGACCGGGTCGCGCTGACCGTCACGATAGACACGCTCGACGCCCTCAATCTGCGCCTGGCCCTGCACCGCGCGCTGGGCGAGCGCATCGGCGTCCATGTGCTGTCGGTCGATGGCGCCGGCGCGCGCTGCGCGCTGCAGCTGCAATGCGGCCGCGGCCAGCTGGACGCGCTGATGCATGCGGTCATGTCCGGATTGCCGCGCGCGGAATTCGGCCCGGTGCTCGCCGCCCCCGCGTACACGGCGCGTTGAGCCATGGACATGCCGACCAAGACCGCCTTCGAGGGCATCTGGCTGCCCATGGTCACGCCGATGCGCGCCGGCCGCGTGGACCTGGACGCCGCGCAGGCGCTGGCGCGCTACTACCGTAACGCCGGCATGGCGGGCCTGGTGCTGTTCGGCTCCACGGGCGAAGGCAGCCTGTTGAGCCTGCCGGAGAAGATCGAGATGATCGAGGCGATCTCCAGCGACCCGCACGCGCTGCCGCTGGTGTTCGGCGCGGGCGGCGTGGACACGCGCGGGGTGGCCGCCGCGATCCGCCGCCTGGACAAGTACCGGCCCGCCGGCTATCTGGTGCCGCCGCCCTACTACCTGGGTCCGTCCCAGGCCGGCATCCTGTGGCATTACCGGCAGATCGCCTGGGCCACGCGGCAGCCCATCATCCTGTACAACATCCCCAAGCGCGCCGGCGTCGCGATGACGGTGGAGACCATGGAGGCGCTGGCGTCCCTGCCCGGCTTCAGCGCGGTCAAGGAATGCAACCCATCGGTGCTGGCGGCGCTGAATGCGCGCGGCGCGTTGCCGGCGCTGTGCGGCACGGAACCCGCGCTGCTGGACCACTTCCTGGCCGGCGGCCGCGGCGCCATCCCGGCCGCCGCGCATCTGTATCCCGAGCGCTACGTCGCAATCGCACAGCTGGCCCGCGACGGCGATGCCGAGGCCGCGCGCGAACTGTTCGAGCCGCTGCGCGGCCTGACCCGGCTGCTGTACGCCGAACCGAATCCGGCGCCGATCAAGCGCGCGCTCGCCATGCAGGGGCTGATCGCCGACGAATTGCGCCTGCCCATGACCAGCGCCAGCCGCGAACTGGGCGCACGCCTGCAACGGGCGATGGGCGCGCTGCACGCAAGCCCCGGCCGGCTGCAGACGGCCTGAACCGGGGCCCGGCTCAGGGCTGGCGCGGCGCGGCCGGACGCGGCGTGGTCAGCGCGATCAGCGCCACCATGATCAGCGCATAGGTAGGCACGCTGCGCATGTTGCGGAACATCATTTCGGTCAGGCTGTAGGCGCAATAGCCCAGGCAGAACAACAGGCCCATCTGGGCGCCGACGCGTATCACGCGGTCGTCGCTGGCCATTCTGCGCAGGAACACCGCCGCCGGCAGCAGGTAGAGGGTGAGGATGCTCGCCAGGCCCAGCAGCCCGTAGCCCGCCAGGGCCGCGAGCATGTCGTTATGCGGCTCGCCGAAGCCGTCGACGACCTCGCGCGTCACCACGCCCTGCTTCTCCAGCGCCAGCAGTTCGCTGCGGAACTGGTTCGGCCCCAGCCCCACCACCGGGCTTTTCTCGAACATCAGCAGCGAGGCTTCCCACAACTGCAGGCGGATGCCGAACGAGGTGTCGCGGTTGCTCGACGTGGTGAAACCATGCAGGTCGCTCTGGATCTCGTGCATGCGGCTGCTGAAGTTCCAGATGCCGACCGCGGAGACCGCCAGCGCCACGGCCAGCCCCAGCGCGCAGTACACCTTGTGGCGCCGCCGCCAGCCGCGCAGGCCCAGCAGGAACACCACGGCCAGGATGGGCAGCAGCATCCAGCTGCTGCGCGTCTCGGACACCCAGGTGCCCCACACGCTCAGCACGGCCACCAGCACCTTGACGGCGGCTTCGGCGCGCGGCCAGCGCGTGATCGCGCCCCAGCCTATGGACAGCAGCGACATCATGCCGAACAGCAGCGTCAGGTTGGCGAAGGCCACGGCGTTGTAGCGCCCGCCGATCTCCGCCACGGTGGCGCGCTCCCACCAGGTCATGGTGACGATCAGCATGACCGAGCCGGCGAGCGCGCCGATGAGCAGGCTCCACTGGATCTGCCTGAGCCATTGCTGGGGCGCTCTCAGCAACAGCCACAGGACCGGCACCGCCAGCGCGAAGCGCAGCAGTTTCTCGAGTTCGGAGCCGCTCCACACGCCCCGCACAGCGGAGGTGATGAACATACAGGCCAGCGGCAGCAGCAGCGCCAGGGCGATCGGCCACAGGGCCTGGAAATCCATCGGTTCATAGCGCTTGATCGCATTGGCGGCGAGCGCCGCCAGCGCGATCAGGCCGGTGAGATAAATAATGGCCGGCCCGCCCACGGGACTGGTCAACGCCAGCGCGGGAATCAGCAACACCAGCCAGGTGGCCAAGGAAACGTACAGTCGGGGCACAACAATCAACCTGGAAAAACGTAGCGGAACATCTGCGCCCTGCCGAGCATGCAGACAAAACCGCCCGCCATGACGGCGGGCGGATTTCGTCCAGGACTTGCTCGCAAGTGGCCTATCGAGGGTTACATGTTTTCGATCATGACCTGACCGAAGCCCGAGCACGACACCTGGGTCGCGCCTTCGAGCAGGCGGGCGAAGTCATACGTGACCTTCTTGGACAGGATGGATTTCTCCATGCTGGAGATGATCAGGTCGGCGGCTTCGGTCCAGCCCATGTGGCGCAGCATCATTTCGGCCGACAGGATTTCGGAACCGGGGTTCACGTAGTCCTTGCCCGCGTACTTCGGCGCGGTGCCGTGGGTGGCTTCGAACATGGCCACCGAATCGGACAGGTTGGCGCCCGGGGCGATGCCGATGCCGCCCACCTGCGCGGCCAGCGCGTCGGAGATGTAGTCGCCGTTGAGGTTGAGCGTGGCGATCACGTCGTATTCGGCCGGACGCAGCAGGATCTGCTGCAGGAAGGCGTCGGCGATCGAATCCTTGACGGTGATTTCGCGGCCCGTCTTGGGGTTCTTGAACTTGCACCACGGGCCGCCGTCGATGAGCTGCGCGCCGAATTCCTTCTGCGCCAGGGCATAGCCCCAGTCGCGGAACCCGCCCTCGGTGAATTTCATGATATTGCCCTTGTGCACCAGCGTGACCGAGCTGCGGTCGTTGTCGATGGCGTACTGCAGGGCCTTGCGCACCAGGCGCTCGGTGCCTTCGCGCGAGACCGGCTTGATGCCGATGGACGAGGTGTTCGGGAAACGGATCTTCTTCACGCCGAGCTTGGTCTGCAGGAACTGGATCAGTTCCTTGGCCTGCTCGCCTTCGGCCATGTATTCGATGCCGGCGTAGATGTCTTCGGAGTTCTCGCGGAAGATCACCATGTCGGTCTTTTCGGGCTCGCGCACCGGCGAGGGCACGCCCTTGAAATAGCGCACCGGGCGCAGGCAGACATACAGGTCCAGCTGTTGGCGCAGCGCCACGTTGAGCGAGCGGATGCCGCCGCCGACCGGGGTGGTCAGCGGGCCCTTGATGGACACCACATAGTCTTTGACGACATCCAGGGTTTCATCGGGCAGCCACACGTCCGGGCCGTAGACCTTGGTGGCCTTTTCGCCGGCATAGACTTCCATCCAGTGGATCTTGCGCTTGCCGCCATAGGCCTTCTGCACCGCCGCGTCGACGACCTTGATCATCACGGGGGTGATATCGGCGCCCGTGCCATCGCCCTCGATGTAGGGAACGATGGGCTGCTCGGGCACATTCAGCGAGAAATCGGCGTTGACCGTGATCTTCTGGCCGCCGGCGGGAACCTTGATATGTTGGTAGGACATGAATGCTCCATTTGCTCCGGGTGATTTTTCTGCACGCGCCGGCATCGGGAAGCGTCCGGCTCCCGGGGAAACCCGTCCTGGGGAACCGCACACCGGATGGCGGATAGCAACCCATTCTATATCGCAACGGGGCCGGCCGGCCCGGCGGGCCGCGCCGGGCGGTAAAATAATGCATCCTCAGCCCGCTTTCCGTCCCTTCCAGATGTTCAATCCCTCCCGCGACCAAGTCCGCGAATTCTTCATCGAAACCTGGCGCAAGCACCGCGCGGCCGAGGTGCTGACCCCGCTCGAGGCCATCGCGCTGGACTGGATCATCGAACATCCGGAATACCACGGCGACCTGGAAAGCCCCGACGCCATGACCGCGGAATACTCCGTGGAGAAGGGGCGCACCAACCCGTTTCTGCACCTGTCCATGCACCTGGCCATCGCCGAGCAGCTGTCCATCGACCATCCGCCGGGCATCCGCAACGCCTACCAGCAGCTGGTGGCGCGCAGCGACGCGCACCAGGCGGCGCACGAGATCATGGAATGCCTGGGCCAGGTGGTCTGGGAAGCCCAGCGGCTGGGCACGCCGCTGGACAGCGACACCTACATCGACCTGATCCGCCAGCGCGCGGGACGCTGAAAAAAACCCCGGTCATCGTGCCGGGGTTTTTTCTGGGTGCCGCCTTTTTTTCGGACCTTTGCTTCGGGCCGTTATTTGCGCACGCCCAGGTCGCTGGGCAGCGTGGACAGCCAGGCCGCGACGTTGGTGATGTCCTGGTCGGACAGCTGCGTGGCGAAGGCGCCCATGATCGGGTTCTTGCGCACGTTGGCCGTGGCCGCGCTGCCGGAGGCGCCGCGCTTGTAGGCCTTCAGGGCATGGGCCAGGTAGTCCGCGTGCTGCCCGGCCAGGGTCGGGTACGCCGGGTCCACGGCCGTCTTGGCGTCGGCGCCGTGGCAGGACGCGCAATTGAATTTGTCGAACACGGCCTTGCCGGCCGCCAGGTCCTGGGCCTGGGCCGCGGCGCCCGCCACGGCCAGGGTCGCGCCCGCGAGGGCAAGCATGGTGCGATTCATGTGTGCCCCTTATTTGAGATTCGAGTAATACGCGGCCAGGTCGGCGATGTCCTGGTCCGACAAGCTGCCGGCGATGGCGTCCATCGTGGGATGGCTGCGCGCGCCTTTCTTATACTCGTTGAGGGCGGTTTCGATGTATTTGGCGTTCTGGCCGGCAATCATCGGAACGTGGTAGAGCTCGGGAAACGTCGCCTTGTAGCCTTCGATTCCGTGGCAACCGATGCACATCGAGACCTTGTCGCGGGCGTTCTGTACATTACCGACCACGGCGGCGGCTTCCGCCGCGACGGCCTGGCCGGCGATCGCACAGGATGCCGCTGCGGCCAACAGGGATAGCTTGTACTTCAGAGAGGTTCGCAACTTCATTGGAGTGGCTCTTCTTCGTATGGCTAAGGACTAGGGCCTGCATGCAAGAAAGGCCCTCGGCAAACATGTTGCGGGTCGAACCCAAAGCAAAACCGCCTGATTGTACGATACTTGCTCAGGATTAATACCTTAATATGGTATTGACCATCATCAAAACCCGGATGCCATCGAACCATGTCCGCAGCTCAGCCCGCCACTTCCGCCACGCCTGACCGCTTCGACGGGACCGACAGTTATGTCGCCACCGATGACCTGAAACTCGCCGTCAACGCCGCGCTGATCCTGCAGCGCCCGCTCCTCATCAAGGGTGAACCCGGCACCGGCAAGACCATGCTTGCCGAAGAGGTCGCCCGCGCGCTGGGCCGGCCGCTGCTGCAATGGCACATCAAGTCCACCACCAAGGCGCACCAGGGCCTGTACGAATACGACGCCGTCTCGCGCCTGCGCGACTCGCAGCTGGGCGACGAGAAAGTCCGCGACATCCGCAACTACATCGTACAGGGCACGCTGTGGCAGGCCTTCCAGTCGCCGGAGCCGGCGGTGCTGCTCATCGACGAGATCGACAAGGCCGACATCGAATTCCCCAACGACCTGCTGCGCGAGCTGGACCGCATGGAATTCCATGTCTACGAAACGCGCGAGACCATCTCGGCGCGGCACCGCCCGCTGGTCATCATCACCTCCAACAACGAGAAGGACCTGCCCGACGCGTTCCTGCGGCGCTGCTTCTTCCACTACATCCGCTTCCCCGACCGCGAGACGATGCGCGACATCGTCGCCGTGCACTATCCCGACCTCAAGCAGGACGTGCTGCGCGCGGCGCTGGACACCTTCTTCGCGCTGCGCGAGGCGCCGGGCCTGAAGAAAAAGCCCTCCACCTCCGAACTGCTGGACTGGCTGCGCCTGCTGCTGGCCGAAGGCGCCAGCGCCGCCGAGATCGACGCGCACACCGCCACGGCGGTGCCGCTGATGGCCGGCGCCCTGCTCAAGAACGAGCAGGACGTGCATCTGCTGGAGCGCCTGGCGGCCATGACGCGCGGCGGCCAGCGCCGCTGATCCGGCGCACCATCCGTGGCGGTTCGCACATGCTGATCGACTTCTTCTACCACCTCAGGGCGCACAAGCTGCCCGTCTCGGTCAAGGAATACCTGACCCTGGTGGACGCCCTGCGCCACAACCTCATGGCGCCGACGCTGGACGATTTCTACTTCCTGGCGCGCGCCGCGCTGGTCAAGGACGAAGCGCTCTACGACCGCTACGACCAGGCTTTCGGCGCCTACTACCGCGGCATCGCGGCCGCCCTGCCGGCGGGCAAGGAAATCCCGCTGGACTGGCTCATCAAGCAGTTCGAGAAAAGCCTGACGCCGGAAGAAAAGGCCGCCATCGAAAAGCACGGCTGGGACAAGCTGATGGAGCTTTTCAAGGAGCGCATGGAAGAGCAGAAGGAACGCCATGCCGGCGGCAGCAAGTGGATCGGCACCGGCGGCACCTCGCCCTTCGGCAACGGCGGCTACCACCCGGAAGGCATCCGCGTGGGCGGCGCGTCGGCCGGCAACCGCACCGCGGTCAAGGTCTGGGACATGCGCCAGTTCAAGGACTACGACGACCAGGTCGAGCTGGGCACGCGCAACTTCAAGGTCGCGCTGCGCCGCCTGCGGCGCTTCGCGCGCCAGGGCGCCGACATGGAGCTGGACCTGGACGACACCATCGCCAGCACCGCGCGCAACGCCGGCCACCTGGACCTGCGCATGGTCCCGGAGCGCCACAACACGGTCAAGGTGCTGATGCTGCTGGACGTGGGCGGCAGCATGGACGACCACATCGCGCGCGTCGAGGAACTGTTCTCGGCGGCCCGCAGCGAGTTCCGCCACCTCGAGGTCTATTACTTCCACAACTGTCCGTACGAAAGCCTGTGGCAAAGCAACCGCCGGCGCCAGAGCGAACGCTTCGACACCTGGGACGTGCTGCGCAAGTACAACCCCGACTGGCGCCTGATCATCGTCGGCGACGCCACCATGAGCCCGTACGAAATCCTGCAGCCGGGCGGCTCGGTCGAGCACTACAACAAGGAACCCGGCGCCGAATGGCTGCGCCGCCTGCTGGAAGCCTGGCCCAAATCGGTCTGGCTCAATCCCGAGTCCACCGCGTCCTGGCAGTACCGCCAGTCCATCGCGCTGCTGCGCGACATCATGCAGGACCGCATGTACCCGGTCACCGTCGCCGGCCTGGAACAGGCCATGCGCGTGCTGTCGAAGTAGGCCGCGCCCTCACCCATCCACCGGCTGTTCCGGCGTCTCCAGCACCAGCTGATAAAACGCCAGGTCCAGCCAGCGGCCGAACTTGAAGCCGGCCTCGCGGATGGTGCCTGCGTGCGTGAAGCCGAGCTTCTCGTGCAGCGCGATGCTGCCCTGGTTGGCCGCGTCGATGCCGCCGACCAGCACGTGCACCTGCTGGGCGCGCGCGCGTTCGATGAGTTCGCGCATCAGCGCAATGCCCAGGCCGCGGCCGCGAAAGCGGTTGTCGACGTACACGGAATGCTCGACCGAATACTTGTAGGCCGGCCAGGCGCGGAACGTGCCATAGCTGGCGAACGCCATCAACTCGCCTTCGGCGTTTTCGTAGCCCACCACCGGAAAGCCGCCCTGCCGCTTGGCCTGGAACCAGCCCGCCATCGCCTCGCGCGGCCGCGGCTTGTAGTCGTACAGCGCAGTGGAGGTGGCGATGGCCTCGTTGAAAATGGCGAGGATCTGGTCGGCATGGCGCTCGTGCGTGCAATCGACCAGGATGGCGCCTTCGGGCGCGCGGGTTGGGGCGGGCGTAGTCATGGCGCTGATTTTAGCGAGCCGGCCGCACCGATAGGAGATGCCCCCATACTGCGCACGCCGGCGACAAAAAAACCGGCGCAAGCGCCGGTTCAATGAACTTTGTTGCCGCTTCTGGCCACTCTCAGGCGGCGCGGCTCTCCACTGATCGGTCGGCCGGCGGCGTGCGCCGCAGGCCCGGGCACTTGCGCCACGACAGCTCGTCGGCGTCCATGTCCAGGTCGAACAGGTCGTTGGCCGCGGGCCAGGGGTGGCTGCGCGCCGCGGTGCCTTCCATCTCGAGTACGTGCCCGGCAAACCCCCTGGGCGAACCGCCGCACTCGGCAAAATATCGTTGCGTGTTCAAGTCCACCACGTAGGTGGTCATGTCGTGGGTCAGTATGGCCACGAATTGGCCGTCATCGCTGGCATAGGCGTACTGAAACTGCCCTTTGATTCCGTCGCCGCTCAGCGGGGTTCCGGTCAATTGGGACAGCGCACGCGTGACGATCTCGGTCAGCATGGGTCGTTCCTCCGAAAGATGCGCCGGCAGAATGCCGGCAGCGAAGGCGCGAACGACAAGCGCCGGCGCCGCGCGCAAGGGGCGGCGCCTGGCGTTGGACGGGAAGCCTGTAGGCGGCTATCGCGCATCCCGTCGGCGGACAGCTACTACGTGCTGAAAATCTTACACCCGCAAGCCCGGACGCCTCAAATCAGGCGGCCGCCACCGGGGCGTCGCCGGGGTCCGTGTCACCATTTTCCCGCGCGCGCCAGTCCCGGCGGGCGATGCGGTAGAGCACGTGCTCGCGCAGCGGATGGCCCGGCGGCACGGCGGGATGATCGAAGGGCGCCGCGTCCGCGCGCATCGCAAGGCGCTCCATCACGGCGCGCGAGCGCAGGTTGCCGGTGGCCGTGAACGCCACGATCTCGTCCAGCCCCACCTGCTCGAACCCCACCTTCAGCGCGGCCTGCGCCGCCTCGCAGGCGTAGCCCCTGCCCCAGTATGGCCGCGCCAGGCGCCAGCCGATCTCCACGCCGGGCGCGAACGGCAGCGCGGGAGCCAGCGGCTTGATGCCCACGAAGCCGATGAAGGGCGCGACGCCCGGCGCCTCGACCGCCCAGAAACCCCAGCCGTGCTCGTCGATGCCGGCGGCCAGGCGGTCGGCCAGCGCGTCGCTCTCGGGCCTGGCCAGCGGCAGCAGGTATCGGGTGACCTCGGGGTCCGCGTTCAGCGCCGCGAAAGGTTCGCGGTCGGCCGCAAGCCACTGCCGCAGCAGCAGGCGCGGCGTTTCGACGTCGATGGACAGGGACATGCGGGGTTTCCTTGAGTCTTGGGGGCCAGCGGCGCCCCTGGCCGGGCGCCCCTGGCCGGGCGCGCCTGAACCAATGCCAGCGTATACACTCCAACGGATTCTGCCATGCCTAAGGAATTATCTGCCATGCGCCTTTCCCTGTCGAAGCTGCCGCGTCCGCTGGGCGCGCTGCTGTTCACCTCCTTCCTGGCCTTTCAGGCCGGGGCCGCCAGCCTGCCGGCCGGCGTCTCGGAGGCCGCCTCGATCGAAGGCATCACCGAGTACCGCCTGGCCAACGGCCTGCGGGTGCTGCTGGTACCCGATGAATCCAAGCCCTCCACCACCGTCAACATGACTTATCTGGTGGGCTCGCGCAACGAGAACTATGGGCAGACGGGCATGGCCCACCTGCTGGAGCACATGCTGTTCAAAGGCACCTCGACCACGCGCAACGCGATGGGCGAGTTCTCGCGCCGCGGCCTGCAGGCCAACGGCTCGACCTCCAGCGACCGCACCAATTACTTCGCCAGCTTCGCCGCCAACCCCGACACGCTCAAGTGGTACCTGGGCTGGCAGGCCGACGCCATGGTCAATTCCCTGATCGCCAAGGAAGACCTGGATTCGGAAATGACCGTGGTCCGCAACGAGATGGAAAGCGGCGAGAACAGCCCTTTCCGCATCCTGATGCAGAAGATGCAGTCGGCGGCGTTCCAGTGGCACAGCTACGGCAAGACCACTATCGGCGCGCGCTCCGACGTCGAAAACGTCGACATCGGCCAGCTGCGCGCGTTCTACCACGAGTACTACCAGCCCGATAACGCGGTGCTGATCGTGGCCGGCAAGTTCGATCCGCAGACCACGCTGGCCGACATCGAGGCCACGCTGGGCAAGCTGCCCAAGCCCGATCGCAAGCTGCCGCCCGAATACACCGTCGAGCCCGCGCAGGACGGCGAACGCGCGGTGACGCTGCGCCGCGCCGGCGGCACGCCGCTGGTGGCCGCCATGTACCACATCCCCGCCGCCGGCAGCCCCGACTACGTGCCGCTGGACCTGGCCGCCACCATCCTGGCCGACACGCCTTCGGGCCGCCTGTACCACGCCCTGGTCCCGACCAAGCTGGCCTCGGGCGTGTTCGGCTTCACCATGGAGAACCTGGACCCGGGCCTGGCGATGTTCGCCGCCCAACTGACCCCGGGCAAGGACATGGACGCCGCGATGAAGGCGCTGACCGGCACGCTGGAATCGCTGGCCAAGAAGCCTTTCACCCAGCAGGAGCTGGACCGCGCCCGCAGCAAGTGGCTGACCGCCTGGGAGCAGACGTACAGCGATCCCGAACAGGTCGGGGTGGCGCTGTCCGAAGCCATCGCCGCCGGCGACTGGCGCCTCTTTTTCCTGCAGCGCGACCGCGCCCGCAAGGCCACGCTGACCGAAGTGCAGCAGGCCGCCACCGCCTACCTGGTCCAGAGCAACCGCATCGAAGGCCGCTACATCCCCACGGAAAAACCCGTGCGCGCCCCGCAGGCGCAGCGCGTGGACCTGACGGCCGTGTTCAAGGACTACAAGGGCGACCCGGACTTCAAGGCCGCCTCGGCCTTCGATCCCTCGCCCGAGAACATCGACAAGCTGACCCAGCGCCGCAAGCTCGATCTGCCCAACGGCCCGGTGCAGCTGGCGCTGCTGCCCAAGGCCACGCGCGGCAGCCGGGTGCAGGCGCAGATGCTGATCCAGTTCGGCAACGAAAAGGATCTGCGCGGTCAGCGCGTGAACGCCGACGCCACGGCCGATCTGCTGATGCGCGGCACGCCCAGGCTGTCGCGCCAGGACATCCAGGACCGCCTGGACGCGCTGCAGGCCGAGCTGGGCTTCAGCGGCAGCGGCACCACGCTCAAGGTCGCCATGTCGACCAAGGGCGAGAACCTGCCCGCGCTCACCGAACTCGCGCTGGACATCGTGCGCAACGCCAATTTCCCCCAAGAGCAGCTCGAGGAATACCAGCGCCAGCTCGAAACCTCGATCCGCAACGCCATGACCGAGCCCTCGGCCCTGGCCGGACGCGCCCTGGCGCGCCAGGACAACCCCTGGCCCGTCGACGACGTACGCTACGTGCCGACCTTCGATGAAGCGCTGGCCAGCGCGCAGGGCCTGTCCCGCGACGCCCTGGTCAAGTTCCATTCGCGCTTCTACGGCGCCGGCGACATCGAATACGCGGCCGTCGGCGACTTCGAGCCCGCGGCCGTCGAGAAGGCGCTCAAGACCGGCCTGGCCGGCTGGAAGAAGGCGCCCGCCTACACCCGCGTGCCCAATCCGTACCGCGACATCGCCGCCAAGCAGTTCGAGATCGCCACGCCCGACAAGGCCAACGCCTTCTACATCTCGCGCATGCCGCTGAAGCTGCAGGACACGGACCCGGACTACGCCGCGCTGTACCTGGCCAACTACCTGTTCGGCGCCTCGGAAACCTCGCGCCTGTGGAACCGGGTGCGCGAGACCGAAGGCCTGTCCTACAACGTGCGCAGCTCGCTGTCGGTCTCGTCGTTCGAACCCACCGCCAGCTGGACCATGTACGCCATCTACGCGCCGCAGAACCGCGAACGCCTGGAAAAGGCGATCGGCGAAGAACTGGCCCGGGTCCTGAAAGACGGCTTCACCGACAAGGAAATCGCCGACGGCAAGCACGCGCTGCTGAACTACCGCAACCTGGCCCGCGCCCAGGACGACATCCTGGCCAGCACCTGGCTGGACTACCTGCAGCGCGGCCGCACGTTCGCCTGGTCGGCCGAAATGGACCAGAAGATCTCCGCGCTCACGCCCGAGGCGGTCAACGCCGCCCTGCGCAAGTACCTGCGCGCCGACGGCTTCAGCACGGCGGTGGCCGGCGACTTCAAGAAGAACGCCGCCCCCTGATCCGTCCCCGCCTCCCGGCTTCCAACCCGCCGCCCGCCGGCGGGTTTTTTATTGCCGGCCCGCGCTGGAGCCGTCTGAATTCATGGCCACCATGCCACCCATGGGGGCAATCGATAAATAAAATCCGATTAGCCATGAATTTGAAAAGATGTTTTCAGCTAATCAGGGTTTATCCCAGGTGGGATAACGCGCAGAATTCAGTCATCGGGAACAGACAACGAACCACGACGGAAGGCCGCCGGATTCGGTCCCCACCCAAAACGAATTGGAGGTCAACCATGAAAACCCTAGCCACCACTCTCCTGCTTTCCCTGGCCCTGGCCGGCGTCGGCGCCCAGGCAGCCGGCATCGAGCAGGCCAAGACCCGCGCCCAAGTGGCGACCGAACTGCAGGAAGCCAAGGCCAACGGCCAATACACCTTCGGTGAACTGGATTATCCGCCCGCCCGGCCGCAGGCCGCCAGCCTGAGTTCGGATCAGGTCCGGGCCGAGCTGCAGGAAGCCAAGTTCAACGGCCAGTACACGTTCGGTGAACTGGAATACCCGCCCGCCGCGAAGCCCGCTGCCGCCGGCCTCACGCGCGCCGAGGTCCAGGCCGAGCTGGCCCAGGCCAAGGCCAACGGCCAATACACGTTCGGCGAGCTGGAATACCCGCCGATCGCCCGGTGAGCTGCTTGCTGTGGCCCGACCGGCCTCAGGCGGCATCATGGCTTGAGGCCGGTATTTTTCGGCGACAGCGGCGCTTGAAGTAGCAGTAGAAGTAGCAGCAATAGAAGTTGAAGTCGAAGTCGAAGTTGAAGTAGCAGTAGCAGTAGCAGTAGCAGTACGAACCGCGGCGCAAGCCGCGGTTTTTTCTTGCGCGCAAAGAAAAAGCCGCGACGGCTGTCGCGGCTTTTTGCGTTCCTGGCGCCTCGGGCGCGGCCTCAGCTGAAGAATTCCTTGACGCGGTCCGTCCAGGACTTGCTCTGCGGCGAATGGCGGTCGCCGCCGTCGTTGAGCGAGGCCTCGAACTGGCGCAGGATGTTCTTCTGGTCGTCGCTCAGGCGCACCGGCGTTTCCACCACGACATGGCAGTACAGGTCGCCCGGGTAGCTGCCGCGCACGCCGCGGATGCCCTTGCCGCGCAGGCGGAAGGTCTTGCCGGACTGGGTGCCTTCGGGGATGGAGATCTCGGCCTTGCCGCCCAGCGTCGGGACCTGGAGCTCTCCGCCCAGGGCCGCGGTGGTGAACGGGATGGTCAGTTCGCAGTGCAGGTCGTCGCCGTCGCGCTGGAAGATCTTGTGCTGCTTGATGTGGATTTCCACATACAGGTCGCCCGGAGGCCCGCCGTTGATGCCGGGTTCGCCATTGCCGCTGGAGCGGATGCGCATGCCGTCGTCGATGCCGGCCGGAATCTTGACCTGCAGGGTCTTGTTGCGGCGGATGCGGCCGACGCCGTCGCAGGCCTGGCAGGGATCGGTGATCTCCTTGCCGTTGCCGTGGCAGGTCGGGCAGGTCTGCTGGACGCTGAAAAAGCCCTGCTGCATGCGCACGGCGCCCGAGCCGCCGCAGGTGCGGCAGGTCTTGGGCGAGGTGCCGGGCTTGGCGCCCGAGCCGTGGCAGGTGTCGCAGTTTTCCCAGCTGGGCACGCGGATCTCGGTGTCGAAGCCGGCCGCGGCCTGCTCCAGCGTGATCTCCAGCGCGTACTTGAGGTCGGCGCCGCGATAGACCTGCGGACCGCCGCCGCGACGGCCGCCGCCGCCGCCGAAGATCTCGCCGAAAATATCGCCGAAGGCGTCGGCGAAACCGCCGCCCATGCCCCCGCCCATGCCGGCGGCGTTGGGGTCCACCCCCGCGTGGCCGTAGCGGTCGTAGGCGGCGCGTTTTTGTTCATCGCCCAGGACCTCGTAGGCTTCCTTGGCTTCCTTGAACTTCTCTTCGGCTTCTTTGCTGTCCGGATTGCGGTCCGGATGGTATTTCATGGCCAGCTTTCGATAGGCCTTCTTGAGTTCGTCGTCCGAGGCGTTCTTCGCCACGCCCAGAACGTCGTAATAGTCACGTTTTGCCATGATCCGTGGGCTCGAATCGAGCCTTCTTTTCAGTGCTACAGAATGAGTGCGCCCGGTAGCCGGATTTCTCCGGCTACCGGGCGGCAGAGGCAGGTCAGCGCCTGGCCATTATTGGTCGCGCTTGACTTCCTTGAAGTCGGCGTCGACCACGTTGTCGTCCACCGGCTTCGCGTTGTCAGCGGCCTGTTGCTGGCCGGCAGCCTGCTGCGCCTGCATGTCGGCGTACATCTTCTCGCCCAGCTTCTGCGAGGCCGTGGACAGGGCTTCCACCTTGGCGTCGATGGCGGCCTTGTCGCCGTCCTTCAGCGTGTCTTCCAGTTCCTTGATGGCGGCTTCGATGCCTTCCTTTTCGGAGGCTTCGAGCTTATCGCCATACTCGGTCAGCGACTTGCGGGTGGCGTGCACCAGCGCGTCGGCCTGGTTGCGCGCCTGGGCCAGTTCGGCGACGCGGTGATCTTCCTCGGCGTTGGCCTCGGCATCCTTGACCATGCGCTGGATCTCGTCTTCCGACAGACCCGAGTTGGCCTTGATGGTGATCTTGTTTTCCTTGCCGGTGCCCTTGTCCTTGGCCGACACGTGCAGGATGCCGTTGGCGTCGATGTCGAACGTGACTTCGATCTGCGGCATGCCGCGAGGCGACGGCGGGATTCCTTCGAGGTTGAACTCGCCCAGGGCCTTGTTGCCCGCGGCGATTTCACGCTCGCCCTGGAACACCTTGATCGTCACGGCCGGCTGGTTGTCGTCGGCGGTCGAGAAGGTCTGCGAGAACCGGGTCGGGATCGTCGTGTTCTTCTGGATCATCTTGGTCATCACGCCGCCCAGGGTTTCGATGCCCAGGGACAGGGGGGTGACGTCCAGCAGCAGCACGTCCTTGCGGTCGCCCGACAGCACGGAACCCTGGATCGCGGCGCCGGCGGCGACGGCTTCATCGGGGTTCACGTCCTTGCGCGGATCCTTGCCGAAGAATTCCTTCACCTTTTCCTGGACCTTGGGCATGCGGGTCATGCCGCCGACCAGGATCACGTCGTCGATGTCGGAAACCTTCACGCCGGCGTCCTTGATGGCCACGCGGCAGGGCTCGATCGTGCGTTCGATCAGTTCTTCGACCAGCGCTTCCAGCTTGGCGCGCGTGATCTTCAGGTTCAGGTGCTTCGGACCCGAGGCGTCGGCCGTGATGTACGGCAGGTTGATTTCGGTCTGCTGGGCCGAGGACAGCTCGATCTTGGCCTTTTCGGCGGCTTCCTTCAGGCGCTGCAGGGCCAGCACGTCCTTGGACAGGTCGACGCCCTGTTCCTTCTTGAACTCGCCGATGATGTAGTCGATGATGCGCTGGTCGAAGTCTTCGCCGCCCAGGAAGGTGTCGCCGTTGGTCGACAGCACTTCGAACTGCTTCTCGCCATCGACGTCGGCGATTTCGATGATGGACACGTCGAACGTGCCGCCGCCCAGGTCATAGACGGCGATCTTGCGGTCGCCCTTTTCGGTCTTGTCCAGGCCGAACGCCAGCGCGGCAGCGGTGGGTTCGTTGATGATGCGCTTGACGTCCAGGCCGGCGATGCGGCCGGCGTCCTTGGTGGCCTGGCGCTGGCTGTCATTGAAGTACGCGGGCACGGTGATGACGGCCTCGGTCACTTCTTCGCCCAGGTAGTCCTCGGCGGTCTTCTTCATCTTGCGCAGCACGTCGGCCGACACTTGGGGAGGCGCCATCTTCTTGCCGCGCACTTCCACCCAGGCGTCGCCGTTGTCGGCCTTGACGATGGCGTAGGGCATCAGGTTGATGTCCTTCTGCACCGCCTTTTCTTCGAACTTGCGGCCGATCAGGCGCTTCACCGCGTACAGGGTGTTCTTGGGGTTGGTCACCGCCTGGCGCTTGGCCGGGGCGCCGACCAGCGTTTCGCCGTCGTCCATGTAGGCGACGATGGAGGGGGTGGTGCGCGCGCCTTCCGCGTTTTCGATGATTTTGACCTGCCCGCCGTCCATGACAGCCACGCAGCTGTTGGTCGTGCCCAGGTCAATGCCGATAATCTTGCTCATGGTGGGTTACCTTGATTGAATCTGTGTAAATAGGGGGAAACGTCTTGTCCCCACATAACTGGGGCTGCCCGTAAGGTTTTTCAAGACGCCGGGCCAGAATTTTCCGCGGCCGTTTCCTGCTGGCGCCGGATCGCCTCGGTGAACTGGGGCAGCCCGGGCCAGCCGGTGATACGCCCCAGCCGCTTGCCGGCGCGATACAGCACAAAAGTGGGGACGCCATGCATGGAAAAGCGCCGGCCCAGGGGTTCGTCGGCGTAGACGTCGGCCTCGAACCACGTCAGGCCCAGCCCCAGCAGGGTCTCCCGGTGCAGCAGCGCGGCCTGCTTGAACAGGTTGCAGTTGTAGCAATCCTGGCCCCACAGGAACACGCAGCGCAAATCCGTTCCCGGCGCCTCGATCACCGCCCGGTCGAATCCATCGGAGTCGACATGACGCATGCCGAACACCTGGAATACCTGGGCGGGGTCGAAGCGGGGATCGTTCATGGGATGCCTCAGCCCTGGCCGGCCGACACCACCACCAGCGCCGGGCGCAGCGTCCGGTCGGCGATGGAATAGCCTTTCTGCAGCAGCTGCACCACGGTATTGGCGGGCTGCTCGTTGGGAATGGATGAAATGGCCTGGTGCAGGTGCGGGTCGAACTTGTCGCCCTGCGCCGGCGCGATTTCCTTGAGCAGGTTGCGCTCGAAGGCGGCCGACAGCTGCTTGAGGGTGACTTCCACGCCTTCGCGCAGCGCCTCGACCGTCTGGTCGGGCTGGGCCAGGGCGGCTTCCAGGCTGTCTTTCACCGGGACCAGGCTTTCGGCGAACGACTCGATGCCGAACTTGCGCGCCTTGGACACGTCTTCCTGGGCGCGGCGGCGCATGTTCTCGACTTCGGCGTGCGCGCGCAGCACCTGGTCGCGCTGTTCATTGACGGTAGCCTGGGCGGCGTCCAGCTGGGCGCGCAACTCGTTCAGCTCGGCCTGCGCGGCGTCCTGTCCGGCGGGAGCCGCGTCGGCGTTCTGGCCGATCTCGGGCGCCTGGTCCGCAGGCTCGTGGGGTGCCGTCATGGGGAATCCTCCAAAAAGAATGGCTTTCGCAGACATGAATGGGGGCCAATACCCCTATTTCAAGCCCGGGAAAGCGAAATATTCCCCGACGCCTCCCCGCTATTTCTTGGGAGGCTGCGCCGGCGCGGCGGGATCGCTGGCCGGGAAACTCTCCTTGAGCGCGCGGTCCATGCGCTCCTCTTCATCGTCGGGCTCGGGGTTGACCGCAATGGGATCGCTGGCCGGAAAGGTCTCCGCAAGCGCCTCGTCGAGTTCGTGCTCGACCTGATCCTCGTCTACCGGAGTGCTAACCGTCCCCTTTTTTACCGTCTTGCCAGTCTTGGGATCATGGTGCATGCGCCTTCTCCTTCAAGTCGGTGGACTGCGTGGGCCATCCCTGCAAGTGCCGTTCCACCAGGCCGGCCAGCCCCGCGATCCAGGCCGGATCGTCGTTGAGCGCGGAAATGTAGCGGAAGCGCTTGCCGCCCGCCGCCATGAAGGCGTCGCGGCATTCCAGGCTGATCTCTTCCAGGGTTTCCAGACAGTCTGCCACAAAACCCGGACACACCACATCGACCTCCGTCGTACCCGAGGCGGCCAGCGCCTTGAGGGTCGGTTCCGTATAGGGTTCGAGCCAGCGGGCCGAGCCGAAACGGCTCTGGAAAGTCACCTCGATCTGGGCGCGCGGCAGCGACAATCGCTGGCACAGCAGGCGCGCGGTTTCCATGCAGTCGCGGTAGTAAGGGTCGCCCAGCTCGATCGAATAGCGCGGCAGGCCGTGAAAGCTCATGACCAGCTTCTGGGGCTTGCCGTGCTCCTGCCAATAGCGTTCGATATGGCCGGCCAGCGCGTCCAGGTAGGCCGGCTCTTCGTGGAAGCGCTTGATGAAGCGCAGCTCCGGCTGGTCGCGCAGCCGGCCGGCATGCCGGGTGACCGCGTCCACCGCCGTGGCCGTGGTGCTGGCCGCGTATTGCGGATAGAGCGGAACGGTCAGGATGCGCTCGCAGCCCTGGGCACGCAGGCGCGCGATGGCGTCCGGGATGGAAGGATTGCCGTAGCGCATGCCCAGCTCGACCACGGCGTCGACGCCCGCGGCCCGCAGGGCGGCGCGCACGCCGTCGGCCTGGCGCCGGCTGTACACCATCAGCGGCGAACCTTCCTGCAGCCAGACGCCGGCGTAGCGCGGCTCCAGCTTCTTGGGCCGCATGGTCAGCACCAGCCCGTGCAGTATCGGCTTCCAGAGGTAGCGGGGAATCTCGATCACGCGCGGATCGGACAGGAATTCGCCCAGGTACTTGCGGATGTCCTTCCTGCCCGGCGTATCGGGCGTGCCCAGGTTTACCAGCAGCACGCCGACCCGCCCGGCCCCGCGCGGCGGCGGATCTTCGTCGAAGGGGTCGTCCTGCTCGGGCTCGGGCAGATACCGTTCAGGCCACAAGTATTTGAACAGGCGAAGAAACACAAACACTCCCCTTCCTCCGCAAGGAGGATGTCGTTTTGAATGGGCCTACTGGTTGTGGCTGAGGGCGTTGGACAACAGGCGCGCCGTGATGTCCACGATGGGAATGACGCGCTCGTACGCCATGCGGGTCGGGCCGATCACGCCCAGCGTGCCCACCACCTTGCCGTCGACCCCGTAGGGCGCGGTGATGACGGACACTTCCTCCATGGGCACCAGCTGCGAATCGCCGCCGATGTAGATCTGCACGCCCTGCGCGCGGCTGGAGACGTCCAGCAGCTGCAGCAGGTCGGTTTTTTTCTCGAACAGCGAGAACATCTTGCGCAGCCGGTCCATGTCGGAGGCGATGTCGGTCACGTCGAGCAGCTTGCGCTCGCCGGAGATCACCATGGCGTCGCCGTCCTCGGCCGCCTCGGCGCTGGCCTCGACGGCGGCCTGCATCAGGCGCGAAATGTCTTCGCGCAGCTGGGCCAGCTCGGTCGACAGGGTCTGGCGCACCACGTTGAAGGACTTGCCGGCGAAATGCATGTTGAAGAAATTGCCGGCTTCCAGCAATTCCGTCTCGGAGTAATCGCGCTGGACGAACAGGATGCGGTTCTGGACGTCGCCGTCGGGCGTGACGATGATGAGCAGCACGCGCTTGTCGGACAGGCGAATGAATTCGATCTGGCGGAACACCTGCGCGCGCTTGGGCGTGAGCACCACCCCGGCGAACTGGGTGAGGTTCGACAGCAGCGCCGCCGCGGCGTTGACGGCGCGGGTGGGTTCGGCCGCCGCCAGCATCTCGCCCATGTTGTGGGGCTCGAGCTGGTAGGACTGCACCGCCAGCAGCGAATCGACGAACATGCGATAGCCCCGCGGCGTGGGCACGCGGCCGGCGGAGGTATGCGGGCTGTGGATCAGGCCCAGTTCTTCGAGGTCCGCCATGACGTTGCGGATCGTGGCCGGAGACAGATCGAATACTTTCGATAGCGTCCGCGAGCCGACTGGCTGCCCATCGGCGATATAGCGTTCGATCAACGCCTTCAGTAGGGCGCGTGCACGGTCATCCATAACAGGTATTTTAGGGAAACTTTTCCGATTGAGGCGATTTTTGTCCCGCAAGCCAATATGCGGCCCCATATAATCGGCTTAATAGCACATTCCGGGCGGATTTCGGCCCGCGCCCGCCCTTTCTGGATACGCAAGCAGCCATGCACTTTCCTACCGTCGCCCTGATCGGCAGATACCAGGACACCGGCCTGGACACACCGCTGAGAGCCCTCGCCCACGCGCTGGCGCAGGCCGGCCGGCATGTGCTCATCGACGCCGACACGGCGCGCAATACCGGCCTGACCGAATACCCCGTGGCCACGCTCGAGGAAATCGGCCAGACCGCCTCGCTGGCCGTCGTCATGGGCGGCGACGGCACCGTGCTGGGCGCGGGCCGCCACCTGGCGCCCTACGGCGTGCCGCTGATCGGCATCAACCACGGCCGCCTGGGCTTCATCACCGACATCGCGCTGCAGGACGCGCACGGCGCGCTGGCGCGCGTGCTCGAAGGCAGCTTCCAGATCGAGGAACGCACGCTGCTGCAAGGCAGCGTGTGGCGCGGCGACCAGCAGATGTATTCCGCCACCGCCCTGAACGACGTGGTCCTGAACCGCGCCGGGCGCGGCGGCATGATCGAGGTCCGGGTCGAACTCGACGGCGCCTTCATGTACACGCAGCGCGCCGACGGCCTCATCATCGCCACCCCTACCGGCTCGACCGCCTACGCGCTGTCGGCCAACGGCCCCATCCTGCACCCCGGCATGAACGCCATGGTGCTGGTGCCCGTGGCCCCGCAGACGCTGTCGAACCGCCCCATCGTGATTCCCGACACGGGCGTGCTCAACATGACGCTCACGGCCATGGGCCGCGTGGAGGTCGGCGCCAGCGTGCATTTCGACATGCAGACCTGGTCCGACCTGCAGCCGGGCGACCGCATCGTCGTGCAGCGCGCCCCTTACGTCATCCGCTTCGTGCATCCGGAAGGCTACAGCTTCTTCTCCACGCTGCGCCGCAAGCTGCACTGGAACCTGATGCCCCAGGCCACCGACAACGTAGAGTAGTAAGCGCCCCGACATGCTGCGCACCCTGCATATCCGCGACTTCGTCATCGTCGAACAGACCGAGATCCATTTCGGCCCCGGCTTCACCGTCTTCTCCGGCGAGACCGGCGCAGGCAAGTCCATCCTGGTGGACGCGCTGGCGCTGGCGCTGGGCGAGCGCGGCGACGCCAGCATGCTGCGCGAAGGCGCGGCGCGCGCCGACATCACCGCCGTCTTCGACACGCCCAAGACGCTGCACGCCTGGCTCGAAGAACGCGAGATCGACGCCGACGACGAACTCGCCTTGCGCCGCGTGATCGACGCCCAGGGGCGCAGCCGCGCCTACATCAACGGCACGCCCGCCACCGTCGCGCAGTTGCGCGAACTGGGCGACAGCCTGGTCGACATCCACGGCCAGCACGCGCACCAGAGCCTGATGCGCGCCGACGCGCAGCGCGACCTGCTCGACGCCCACGGCGGCCATGGCGAGCTGCGCCAGGCCGTGTCGCAGGCCTGGAAGCAATGGCGCGCGCTGGCGCGCCAGCTGGAATCCGCCGAAAAAGACGCCGCCAGCCTGGCGACCGAACGCGACCGCCTGCAATGGCAGGTGGACGAACTCGACCAGCTGGCCCTCGGCCCGGACGAATGGGACGCGCTGCAGACCGAGCACACGCGCCTGTCGCACGCGCAATCGCTGCTCGACGGCGCCAGCCAGATTCTCGAAGCCCTGGACGGCGAAGGCGATTCGGCGCACCACCGGGTCACCCAGGCCAACCAGCGCATCCAGCAGATGCTGCGCCACGACCCGGGGCTGCAAGGGGTGTACGACGAACTCGAATCCGCGCGCATCGCGATCAGCGAGGCCGTCTCCGACCTGAACAACTACGTCAGCCGCGTCGATCTCGATCCGCAACGCCTTAGCGCCGTGGAAAGCCGCCTGGGCCTGGTGTTCGAGACCGCCCGCAAGTTCCGCACCGAGCCCGACGCCCTGTGCGAACTGCGCGAAAGCCTGCACGCCCAGCTCGCGGCCCTGCAGGCCGCCGGCGACGTCGAGGCGCTGCGGGCGCAAGCGCAGGCCGCCCAGGCCCAGTACGACGCCGCCGCCGCCAAGCTCACCACGGCCCGCCGCAAGACCGCCCGCGATCTCGGCAAGCTGGTCACCCAGGCCATGCAGACGCTGGCCATGCAGGGCGGCCGGTTCGAGCCCACGCTGGCGCCCGCCGCGCCCTCCGCCCACGGCAACGAGCAGGTCGAATTCCTGGTGGCCGGCCATGCCGGCACCACCCCGCGCGCCCTGGCCAAGGTGGCCTCAGGCGGCGAACTGTCGCGCATCTCGCTGGCGCTGTCGGTCATCGCCAGCCGCGCCGCGCGCGTGCCCACGCTGATCTTCGACGAAGTCGACAGCGGCGTGGGCGGCGCGGTCGCCGAAGTCGTGGGCAAGCTGCTGCGCGAACTCGGCGAACGCCACCAGGTGCTATGCGTGACCCACCTGCCGCAAGTCGCGGCCTGCGCCAACAACCAGTTCCTGGTCAGCAAGGCCGAATCGCGCGGCACCACGCGCTCCAGCATCGAAGAGCTGGACCCGTCGGCCCGCGTCGAGGAAATCGCCCGGATGCTGGGCGGCATCAAGCTCACCGCCACCACGCGCGAACATGCGCGCGAGATGCTCCAGGGCTTCGGGCAGGCGCCGGCCTGACCCATCGGCAATACCGCCTGCAATAAAAAAACCCCTTCAATTTGAAGGGGTTTTGGAACTCACTGGCCCGCCGCGAGCGCAGCCACGGGCCGGAGGATCGGATCAGCGTCCTTTCAGGCAGCTGCCGCAGATGCCGTAAAGCACCATGGCGTGGCTTTCCAGGGCAAAGGCGTTGTCCTTGGCAATCTTCTGCTGGCGCTTTTCGATTTCCGGATCCGAGAACTCCACCACCTTGCCGCAATTCGTGCAGATCAGGTGATCGTGGTGATCGCCGTCGTTGAGTTCGAACACTGCCTTGCCGCTGTCGAACTGGCTGCGGGCAAGAATGCCGGCCTGCTCGAACTGCGTCAGCACGCGGTACACGGTGGCCAGGCCGATTTCGACGTTTTCGCCGATCAGGGCGCGATAGACGTCTTCGGCGCTGAGGTGCCGTTGGTCTGATTTGCGGAAAATATCAAGAATTTTCAGGCGCGGGAAAGTCGCCTTCAAACCCATGTTCTTCAATTCGCTTTGGTCGCTCATGGTGTAATCGCTCTCCGTCCGCGTTGGCATGGGCAAGGATGGGTTCACCGCGAGCCGGCTCACCGAATTCATGCCGCCACGCGGAACTATCCTTATGAAACCTTTATGATAACGGTTTTGTCTGCTTCCAAATAATAGGGGCGCGTAGTGTCCATGATTGCACGAATTCCCTCCCGTTCGCTGAAGACCGGCCTGGCCGTCGCCGCCCTGGCCGTCGCCCTGGCCGGATGCTCGGGCGACAAGTGGGGCTTCCCCTACAAGGCCCCCGTCCAGCAAGGAAACTGGATCACCCAGGAACAGGTCGCCCTGCTGCAGCCGGGCATGACGCGGGAACAGGTGCGCTTCGCGCTGGGCAGCCCGACGCTGACCAGCGTGCTGCACGCCAATCGCTGGGACTACCCCTACTACTTCAAGCCCGGCTACGGCGACGCCCAGGAGCGCAAGTTCACCGTCTGGTTCGAAAACGACCGCCTGGTCCGCTGGGAAGGCGACAAGCAGCCCGACCTGCAGCCCTACCAGATCAACACGCCCGACGCCGCCGCCGACGAGAAGGCGGAAAAGCGCCTGAGCGAGGACGAGGCCCGCCAGAAACAGGACGAAGCCGAGAGCCGGCGCGAGGCCGATGCGCCCGTCAGCCCGCTGAACCAATACCCCGGCCAGCCGGGCAACGCGCCCCAGCCGCTCAACTAATTCCAAGGACCCCGCCATGCGTATTGCAATTGCCGGCGCCAGCGGCCGTATGGGCCAGATGCTGATCGACGCCGTCCTGAACGCCCCCGACCTGGAGCTCACGGTCGCGCTCGACCGCGCCGGCTCGACCGCGCTGGGCCAGGACGCCGGCGCCACGCTGGGCAAGCAGACGGGCGTGGCCATCACCGACGACCTCGACGCGCTGGCCCAGGCCGACTGCCTGATCGACTTCACCCGTCCGGAAGGCACGCTCGAACACCTGCAGGCCTGCGTCAAGCACGGCGTCAAGGCCGTCATCGGCACCACCGGCTTCGACGACAATGGCCGCGCCGCGATCGAAGTCGCCGCGCAGAAGACCGGCATCGTGTTCGCGCCCAACATGAGCGTCGGCGTCAACGCCACGCTCAAGCTGCTCGACATGGCCGCCCGCATCCTGAACGCCGGCTACGACGTCGAAGTCTTCGAAGCCCACCACCGCAACAAGGTCGACGCGCCCTCCGGCACCGCCCTCAAGATGGGCGAGACCATCGCCTCGGCCTGGGACGTCGCGCTGCCCGACGTCGCCACCTGGAGCCGCCACGGCGACACCGGCGTGCGCAAGCCCGGCACCATCGGCTTTTCCGTGCTGCGCGGCGGCGACATCGTGGGCGATCACACCGTGTCCTTCTGCGGCGTCGGCGAACGCATCGAGATCACGCACCGTTCTTCCAGCCGCGCCACCTACGCCCAGGGCGCGCTGCGCGCGGCGCGCTTCCTCGAAGACAAGCACAACGGCCTGTACGACATGCAATCGGTGCTCGGCCTCTGAGTCCGCGCCCCGACAAAAAAAAGGACCTGCAAAGGTCCTTTTTTTCTGCCCGGAACCAGCCGGATCACACGACGACCGGCTCGGGCTCCAGCCGCACGCCGTAGCGCCCGAACACCGACTCCTGGATCGCGCGCGCCAGGGCCATGATGTCGGCCGCGCCGGCGCCTCCCCGGTTGACCAGCACCAGGGCCTGGCGGTCGTGCACGCCGGCGGCGCCCAGCGCCCGCCCCTTCCACCCGCATTGGTCGATCAGCCAGCCCGCAGCCAGCTTGTAGCGGCCGTCCGGCTGCGCGTAGGACACCAGGCCCGCGTGGCGTTCGGCCAGCGCGTCGCGCACGTCGGCCGGCACGATGGGATTCTTGAAAAAGCTGCCGGCGTTGCCGGTGACCGCCGGATCGGGCAGCTTGGCGCGGCGGATTTCGCACACCGCGTCGAAAATCGCGCGCGCCGTCGGCGCCTGCGCCGCCAGCCGCGCATGGCGCTGCAGGTCGGGGTAGTTCAGCACCGGACGCCAGGGCCGCGGCAAGGCGAAACGCACGCTCACGATGATCCAGCGCCCCGGCTCGTCATGCTTGAACACGCTGTCGCGGTACGAAAACCGGCAAGCCGCCGCGTCCATGTCGACGTAGCGCGCCTCGCGCACGTCCCACGCGGTCAGCCCGTGGAAACGCTCCTGCAGCTCGACGCCGTAGGCGCCGATGTTCTGCACCGGCGCCGCCCCCACGGTGCCGGGTATCAGCGCCAGATTCTCCAGCCCGTCCCAGCCCTGTTCGATGCAGGTCTGCACGAAGCCATGCCAGTTTTCACCGCCCGCCGCCTCGACCAGCCAGGCATCCGGCCCCGCCTGCAGCAGACGCACGCCCTTGAACCCGACCCGCGCCACCAGCCCCGACACCCGCTCGGGCAGCACCAGGTTGCTGCCGCCGCCCAGCACCAGCAGCGACGACGCCTGCCGCGCCAGGCGCGACAGCGCCGGCAGCTGGGCCGGATCGTCCAGCGTGACGAAGGCCTCGGCCCGCGACGCCAGGCCCAGCGTATTGAGCCGGGTGAGATCCTGGCTGACCGGAGACATGGAAATCGGCGCGACGGCGTCAGCGAAGGAATTTGACATGGGCACGACTGTGTATGCTATAGTTTCTGTCTTCGCTCATATTACTTGATTGAGTGTTTGATCTGGCTTTTGCCTGCCTTGTCTTATCCGCACCCCGTGCAGTGAACAAGACTGGACGGCACAGATCAAATGACAAGCTCAAAAAAATCATGTAGAATGCGCGCCTTCCGATCGATAACCAAGTTGATCGGAGTGAATAAGAAACCGGTTTCGGCATTGCAGAGTGTGATGGCACGAAACCCACGCGGGAGTAGCTCAGTTGGTAGAGCGCAACCTTGCCAAGGTTGAGGTCGCGAGTTCGAGACTCGTCTCCCGCTCCAGATTCCAGAAAAGGCCCAGACTTCGGTTTGGGCCTTTTTGCTTTTCCGCCCCGCCCGGCAAAGCGTCGTCCCAGGATTTGTTGTTGTATTCAAATTTAATAATATTGAATACAAATCCCTCATGGGAATCAATCATGCCCAAGACCACTACGACCATGACGGTCCGCCTTAGCGGCCCGCTTAGCGATTTCGTCGCCGCCAACGTCGGCGAGCATGGCGCTTATGAGAACGTCAGCGAATACGTGCGCGATCTGATCCGACGAGACAAGGAGCGCGTGGAACAGGAGGCATCCGACCGCTTGAAAGCGGAACTGGCCCTTGCTTACGCCGCTCCCGAATCTTCGTACCTGCCGCTGTCAGCGGCCGAGGTGATCGCGCGCAACCGGGCCTGACAGCGTGGCGCAGACAAGGATACGAGTCCAAGAGGCCGCGGCCTACCGGCTCGACGAGATCTATCGATATACGCGGAACCGTTGGGGCACTCAGCAGGCCGACCGCTATATTACCGGCCTGTTCAAGGCTTTCGACGGAATCGAAACCCGCAAGACGCCATCGGGTCCCGTACCGGCCGAATTCGGCATAGACGGTTATTTTTTTCGCTACGAGCAACACTTCGCCTACTGGCGCCGGCTCTCCAACAACGATATCGGCATCGTGACGACACTCCACGAACGGATGCACCGGATCGACCGCCTTCGGGAAGATTTCGGCCTGTGAACGCGCGGTCCAGCCTCACTCCCCGCCCGCCCTCGCCTCCCCGCTCGCCATTGAAAACCCAAACGTATTGACTCCGCCCTCGCTGCGCACGAACACGTCGCCGCGGTGGATCGAGGCAATCGCCTTGACGATCGCCAGACCCAGACCGTGGTGCTTGCCGCTCTGGCTGCGCGCCGACTCGGCGCGGAAGAAGCGTTCGAACAGGCGCGGCAGGATCTGGGGATCTATCGGCGCGCCGCGGTTGGAGACTTCGACGTAAGCGTAGCCCTGCCGCTCGCGCATCGTCACGCCGATTTCGGTGCCGGGATCGGCATAGCAGGCCGCGTTCTCCAGCAGGTTGGCCAGCGCCCGGTGAAACAGCCTGCGGTCCACGCAGGCGCGAGCGTCGCCCTGCATAAGGACCGTCAGTTCCTTCTCGACGAACAGCGGCTCGACGTACTCCGCGGTCTTGGCGGCTTCTTCGCGCAGCGAGACTTCGCCCAGGTCCATCGCCATCCTGCCGACCTGCGCGTGCGACAGGAACAGCATGTCGTTGACGATGGAGGTCATGCGCTCCAGCTCCTCCATGTTGGACTGCAGCAGTTCCTTGAATTCCTGCCGGTCCTTGCCCACCGCCAGCCCGAGCTGCGTCTGCCCGATCAGGTTGGTCAGCGGCGTGCGCAGTTCGTGCGCCACATCGGCGTTGAAGCTCTCCAGCTGGCGCCAGGCCACCTCCTGCCGCTCCAGCACGCCATTGAAGGACACCGCCAGGTCTTTGATCTCGGCCGGCAGGCGGCGGATGTCCAGGCGCTGCCCGTTGTTGCCGGGCGCCAGCCCGTGCGCCTGGCCGCTCAACAACCGCACCGGCGCCAGCCCCAGCCGCGCGATGCCGTAGCCCAGCAAGGCCACCAGCAGCACGCCGGCGATGGAGATGGCGATCAGCACGCTGGTGAAATCGCCCAGCGTCTTCATGTACGGCGTGGAATCCAGCGCGACGACCAGGCGCACCGAGGGGCGGTCGCCGGCCGGCCCGATGGTGGTGATGAGGACGTTCAGCGGACAGCAGCCCTTGTTGCCGGGCAGGACCGAAAAGCCGTCGGGCACGCGGCTCCACTCCACGCCCTCGGGCGCCGGGCCGCCGTAGCGGTAGCGCGGATCGTCGCTGATGATCCAGTGCTGCGCGTCCAGCCCGTCGTCCGGCGTCATGGCGCCGAGCCGGGAGACCAGCTTGGGCCACATCGCGGGCGACTCGCGCGACATCACCAGCGGGTCCAGGAAGGCGTGGCGCAGCTCCAGCTCGTTTTCCATCTGCTGTTGCAGCGACATCTTGAGCGAGCCCTGCAGCAGCACCGCGCAGACGGAAACGATCAAGGCCACCGACAAGGCGAACATCAGCGCCAGGCGCGACGAAATCGAGGGGCTCATGAGGCGTCGGACGCAGTTTCGTCGCGGCTTTCCAGCAGGTAGCCCATGCCCCTGACGGTGTGCAGCAGCTTCTTTTCGTAGGGCGCGTCGACCTTGACGCGCAACCGCCGCATCGCCACTTCGACCACGTTGGCGTCGCTGTCGAAATTCATGTCCCAGACCTGTTCGGCGATCATCAGTTTGGACAGGATTTCGCCCTGATGGCGCGCCAGCAGACTGAGCAGCGCGAACTCCTTGGCCGTGAGATCCAGCCGCTGGCCGGCGCGGGTGGCGCGGCGCGCCATCATGTCGACCTGCAGGTCGTCGACCTGCAGCAGCGTCATGTCGACGCCGTTTCCGCCGCGGCGGCGCAGCAGCGCCTGGATGCGCGCCACCAGCTCGGTGAACGAGAACGGCTTGGGCAGGTAGTCGTCGGCGCCCTTGCGCAGGCCCTTGACGCGCTCGTCCACCGAGCCGCGGGCCGACAGCATCAGCACCGGCGTCTGCTTGCGCGCGCGCAGGCGCTCCAGGAAGGCATAGCCATCCTGGCCTGGCAGCATGACGTCCAGGACGATGCCGTCGTATTCGTGTTCCAGGGCCAGGAACAGGCCGTCGACGCCGTCGCCGGAGACGTCCACGGTGTAGCCCAGGCCGGTCAGCCCACGCTTGATGTACGAAGCCGTCTTGGGCTCGTCTTCCACTACCAGCAGGCGCATGGGTTTCCTTCGAGATTTGCTTTCGATGCGCCGGCCGCCGTCACGGGGCGCCTCCTGAATTTATACCGCCGGCGCCGTCAGCAGCATGACTCGAACCTGACGCAATTGTCAGGAAACGGGCCGGTCAGCCTGCCGTCATGTTCGTGTCAGGCCTGGGTCACGCTGGGGTCAGCGGCCCTTGCATAGAGTGCGGAAACATGCACATCCGGCGGGAAATGCGGGCCCGAGATCCATGAAGATTCTGTACACCAACTACCACAAAGGCGACGGCGGCGGCCACACCACTTACCTGTCCACCCTCATCCGGCAGCTGGGCGGGCTGCACAACCTGACGCTTGCCGTGCCCGCGTCGAGCCGGCTTTACCGCGATTCCAGCCTGGCCGGCATGAGCCGCAAGGTGGCGGTGGAATACTCCAGCCGCATCTGGCGCACGCCCGCGCTGGTCGCCCGGCTGAAGGCGCTCATGGAGGCGGAGCGCTTTCACATCGTGCACGTCAACGGCCCGCTGGACCACCGCTGCGTGATGCTGGCGCGCATGCGCATGCGCGGGCCGCGCCCCCGCATCGTCTACACCAAGCACGACAACCATGAAATTTCCGGGCTGGGCGCGCGGCTGCGCGCCGGCCTGGGCACCGACCAGGTCATCGCGGTATGCGACGACACGGCGCGCAGGCTGCGCGCCTCGCCCTATGCGCGCTGCCCCATAAGCACCATCAAGAACGGCGTGGACACGGAATACTACCGGCCGCGCCCGCCCTCGGACTCCCCGGTATGGCCCATTCCGATCCGGGGCCGCCTGGTGATCGGCAGCAACGCCGGCACGGCGGACTACAAGAACTGGCTGCACATGGTGGAGGCGGTGGCGCTGCTGCCACGGCACCTGCGCGAACAGGCGCTGGTGGCGGTCGCCGGCCAGCCGCCCAGCGCCGCGCAGCTCGCGCGCATCCAGGAACTGGACATGATGGGCCAGGTGTACTACGCGGGGCTACTCACCGACGTGCGGCCTTTCGTGGCGGAGTTCGACCTGGGCTTCGTGCTGTCCAGCCGCATCGAGACCATCTCGTTCGCCTGCCGCGAAATGATGGCCATGGGCAAGCCGGTCATGGTGAGCCGCTACGCGGGCCTGCCCGAGAACATCGACGACGGCGTGAACGGCTGGTTAGTGAAGCCGTCCTCGCCGCAGGACATCGCGCAATGCCTGACCCGCATTCTTGCGCAGCGGCCGCGGCTCGACGCCATGAGCCAGGAGGCCCGCGCCAAGAGCGTGGCCGAATTCGGCGTGCAGGGTTTCGTCGCACAGACACAGCAGTTGTACGCCGACCTGCTCGCCGCGCAGAACGTCCACCACGCAACCATCACATCACCACAAGGAGCAAAGTGACATGGACCAAAACCGCCTTCAACTCGCCGCACGCCTGCTGCTGGCCTTGCTTTTCCTGGTCGCGGGCATCAGGAAGGCCCTCGCCTTCGGCGGCACGGCGGGCTATTTCGCCAAGCTCGGCCTGCCGGCGCCCGAGCTTCTGGCGATCATGGTGATCCTGGTGGAAATCGGCGGGGCCGTCGCCGTGGCGCTGGGCTGGCGGCTGCGCGACGTGGCGCTGGCGATGGGCGCGTTCACGGTGCTCACGGCCTTCATCGGCCATCCGTTCTGGGCCGCGGAACCGGCGCAGTTCTCCGGCCAGCTGAACAGCTTCCTGAAGAACCTGGCGATCGCGGGCGGCTTTCTGCTGCTGGCCGCGCCGGCTTTCAGGCCGGCGCCGCGCCGATAGCGCCCCGTCAGGCCGCGGCGCCCGACAGCAAATGGGCGTCGTCGGCCACCGTGGGCCGCTGCTGGGCGTGGAAACCTTCGGTGTGGATCGCGTCCGGTTGCGCGCCCAGGCGCGTGGCCGCGGCCACGGCCGAGGCGACGAAGCCGGGACTGCCGGCGGCGAACACCGTGTGCCGCGACAGGTCCGCCGCCACCTCCGCCAGCACGTCCTGGACGTGGCCCGCGAGGCAGCCGTCGCGCTGCTCGCGGGTCAGCGCGATGCGGTAATCGAACTTGCGGTGACGGGCGCGCCACCACGCCAGCATGCCCAGCCCGTATACGTCGGCATGGGTGCGCGCCGACACCACCAGCATGACGCGCTGGCGAAAGCCGCGGCGCATGGCCGCTTCGGTCAGCGCCAGGATGGGCGCCAGCCCGGTGCCGGCGGCCAGGCACAGTATCGGCGCGTCCACGGCGGGATCGCCGATGAAAGTGCCGTAGGGACCGGCCAGCTTGATGTTGTCGCCCGGCATCAGCGTATCGTGCGCCCACACGCTGGTGGCGCCGCCGTCCTGGCGCGCGATCTGCAGCACCAGTTCGCCGTCGGGCCGCGGGGCGTTGGAGATCGAGTACGCGCGCGGCGCGACGCCCGCGCCGGGGTCGCCCAGCATCACGTACTGGCCGGGCCAGTAGCGCATGGGCTTGCCCAGCGGCCGCAGGCGCAGCTCCATGACGCGCGGGGCCAGCGGCCGTTTGTCGGTGACCACGAACGGCTGGTTTTCGCGCGGCGGAAACAGCTTGGGCCGCGCGTCGGCCGTGCCCCATTCGATCTCCAGCGCGTCGTCCAGCGGCTTGGCCATGCACATGAGGCCGTAGCCCTGGGCGCGCTCCTGCGGGGTCAAGGCCATGTCCAGCACGGTGCCCTGATCGAACGCGCCGGCGAGCACCTTGACCTTGCATTCGCCGCAGGCGCCGGCGCGGCAGTTGTTGGGCAAGGCGTAGCCCGCCCGCTCCAGCGCCGTCAGCACGGTGTCGCCGGGCACGCACTCCACCGTCCGGCCGGAGGGTTGTATGGTGATGGTAGTCATGTCATGAGGTCAGAACACCGGGATGATGTCTTCCAGGTCCACGTCCGACACTTCCTGGCCGGTGATGCCGACTTCGGGGATGGCGGGGAACGGAATGTTGTAGCGGTCCAGCACGCCTTTCAGGTTGAGCATGGCGTTGCGCCAGTTCTCCAGCTTGGCCTCATGGGTGGGAATGCCGAAGCCGGCCTCGCGCGCCACTTCCTCGGCCTCGCGCTGGTTGGCGATGAAGTCGGCCGGCAGGTCCCAGAACTCCATCGGCGGCTCGAACAGCACGGCCGACAGGAACAGATAGCCGGCGCGGATCTGCTTGGTCACCACCGCCTTGACGTCGTCCTTCAGCCCGGGATAGTCGCGCTCCATCACGGCCATACAGATGGCCATGTGGCGGCCCTCGTCGCGGCCGATGTTCTTGAAACCTTCCTTGAACACGGCTTCGCGCGAGTTTTCGTACATCTGCTTGAAGATCGTGGCGGCCGCGATCTCGCCCATCAGGAACGAACTGAACAGCACCGCGAGATCGTATTTCGGCACCGCCTTCTTGTAGCCCGTCCAGTAGCGCGAACCGTTGAAGTACAGCCACTGCGCGTTCTTCTGCAGCCGCTTGCCGAGTTCGGTCTTGGGCGTGTAGGTGAGCGGGTCGGGATGCTCCAGCAGCCGCGTGATGGCCAGGCCGCACATGATCTCGTGGTTCTGTTCGTCGCGCGTGACCGAGAAAAAACATTTGCGCACGACGTCCTCTTCATGGACCTCGTAGGTCTTGACCAGGGCCTCGGCGAATACCGGCGGCGCCGACGCGTCGAACACCGACAACAGCGTCCACCAATAGGCAATCGCCTCGCGTTCTTCCCAGCTGTAGCTTTCCAGGTCCAGGGTGTCCCAGGGCAATTTCTCCGGGTCCCAGTTCTCTCGCAGGGATGCTTCCCAGACCTCCTGAAGTTTGCGGGTCTTGCAGACCCACGACAGCGGATAGACGTTGGGCTGCTCTATCGGCGGCGGCAGTTCCTGCGTGGCGGCATAACGTTGCTTTTCCATGGCTTTCCTCTCCTCCTTGATCGGATGGGCGTCGTGCGATCGCGAAGTGTCGCGACCCGATTAAGTGATACTGAATTTTTTGTTATCTACATTTTTCTGTATCACTTAATTCGAAGCAGAGTATGGGACCAGCCGCCCGGCCCTGTCCATCAACACATGCGCAGAATCTTGATATGGATCAAGCTGAATGGGCCGTCGCCTGCGCGGCTGGCGTTTCCGGAAAAATTGGGTATACTTCCGCCTCGCTTGCCACAAGCCGCCGCCGGTCTCCGTGATCGCAGACGGTCCAGGCAACGATGCGGGAGTAGCTCAGTTGGTAGAGCGCAACCTTGCCAAGGTTGAGGTCGCGAGTTCGAGACTCGTCTCCCGCTCCAGATTTCGATTTCCGAAAACGCATGCGCGGTTTTTGGGAAATCCCGGTGAAAAGGGCCCTCGGGCCCTTTTTTTATCGCCCGGCCCATCCGCAACCACTCGCAGTGCCCCGGTCACGGACATGGGGTAACCTTCTGGTTGCACAAGTCAGAGGTGTTGGAAAGAACAATGGGTTTTGAAAAACTTGCCGACCTGCGAGAGCAGCTCCGGGCGCAAGCCCAGCAAGCGGCGCCAGCCCAACCGAAAGCCGCAGGCCAGTCGAAAAAGCGCGATGCCGCCAAGCAGCAACGCAATCCCGCCCGCAAGCAGGAGGCCAGGAAGCGCGAGCCGGTCGATCCCACGATCGAGGCGATCTGGCGCCTGCAGAAGCAGTTCCCGCTGGCCTTCCCCAAGAATCCCGCGCCCAAGGTGCCGCTCAAGGAGGGCATCCTGGCCGATGCCGCCCAACACCTCGAAGCGCTGTCCATGACGCAGGAACAGCTCAAGCTGGCCATCGCCGAATGGTGCAAGGGCAGCCGCTACTGGGCCTGCCTGACCGAAGACGCGCCGCGCATCGACCTGCAAGGCCAGCCCGTGGGCAAGGTGACCGCACAGCAGGCCGCCTACGCGCGCCGCCAGGCCAGCCGCCGCCCCGCCGGCAAGCCGCGCGCCAAGGCCGCGCCCGCGCCGAAGCCCGATGCGGCCGCCGACGCCGCGCCGCAGGCCGAGGCTGAAGCTGCGCCCGCGGCGGAAACGCACTGAATCCCGTTATTGGCACAAGTCCGAAATTCTGTGTATAATCGCTGTCTTTGGTGAACACGGCCTTTTTCTTGAAAAAGAAAAACGCACCAAAAACACATGCAGGGCATCGAATGCAATGCATATGCGGGAGTAGCTCAGTTGGTAGAGCGCAACCTTGCCAAGGTTGAGGTCGCGAGTTCGAGACTCGTCTCCCGCTCCAAATTATAAAAAGGAAGCAACGGCCTATACCGAGCTTCCTTTTTTCTTGAAATGCTGGCGCAATGGCAGAGTGGTTATGCAGCGGATTGCAAATCCGTGTACGTCGGTTCGATTCCGGCTTGCGCCTCCAGCAGCTTCTCCAGTCTCCCCCCTTTTCCGCTATTCTTGCCTGCTGACCATCGGCTGCGCGACGCACGCCATTGCGGCACGGGGAATATGGACCAATCAGTAAAAGACGCTCTCGCCCGCTGGCCCGACGTGCCGGCGGTGTACGGCTGGCTGTCGCTGGACGCCAGGGGCCGCTGGCGGCTGCATCCGCAGGGCCTGTCCGCGCAGGGCGGGCCGGGCGAATCCATTACCAACAGCCAGATCCTGGCGTTCATCAACCGCAATTACGAACATGACGAGGCCGGCCGCTGGTATTTCCAGAACGGCCCGCAGCGCGTGTACCTGCGCCTGGATGCCGCGCCCTACGTGTTGCGGCTCGACGATGAGGCCGGCGCCCTGCTCACCCACACGGACGCCGCGGTCGAGGCGGTGACCGGCTGGCGGCTGGACGATGCCGGCCGGCTTTACGCCATGACGCCGCTGGGCGCGGGCGTCGTGCTGGACCGCGACCTGCCGGCGCTGCTGGAAAAGCTGGTCACCGGCGACGGCGCGCCGCTGCTGGAAGCGCTGGACGAGCTGGCGCCCGGCGGCGCGATCCAGGTCGCATGGCCCGGCGCCTATCCGGCCGCGCCGCTGGCGCCGGTCGCGCAGGCCGACGTCGCGCGGGAGCTGGGGTTCGATCCCGATCCCCGGCCGCCCGCGGCCTGAGCGCCGGCTCAGAACATGCCGTTGGCGTTGGCGGACCGCTCGGGGATGGGCTGGACCGCATCCCAGTGCTCGACGATCTTGCCCTGTTCCAGGCGGAAGATATCGATGATGGCGCTGCCGCGCGTGCCGGGTTCGCGCACCGCGTGCACATGCAGGATCACGTAGTCCCCGTCGGTGAAGGCGCGCTTGATCTCGCTCCGGGACTGCGGATACTTGTCGCGCAGAAAGGCGATGAACTTGCGAAAGCCGTCCGGCCCGTCTTCCGCGTTCGGGTTGTGCTGCACATAGCGGTCGCCCACATACTTCAGCGCCGCCTCGGCATCCTTCTGGTTCAGGCCCTTCTCGTAGAAGGCCAGCACCGCCGCCTTGTTGGCGGCTTCCTGTTCGGCCGACGCATGGGCGGCCAATGGCGACAGCGCGGCGGCCAGCAGCGACGCGGCCGCGGCGCGCTTGAGAAACGACAGGGGCAAGGACATGGCAACTCCGGTGTTTGGGGACGACCGTTCCATTCTATGGGCCGCGCGCGGCGCTCAGCCGCGGCGGCTGCCGTACAGCGCGAATTTGCCGTCGCCCAGCAGCGCCAGCGCGGCGGCCGCCACGGTCAGGAAGACCGGGTATTCCCAGCCGCCGCCCGGATTGCCGGAGCTCCAGCCGTTGCCGAAATGCACGGTCGAGGCCACCAATAGCTGCACCGCGGCGATGGCGGCGATCCAGCGCGGCACCACGCCCAGGATCAGCAGCACGCCGGCGCCGATCTCGAAGAAGGTCACCGGATAGGCCAGCCAGCCGGCGAAGCCGATCTTGGCGAAGAACTGGGCCGTGCCGGGCAGCGTGAACACCAGCAGCTTGGTCAGGCCATGGGCCAGAAACATGGCGCCTAGCGCCAAGCGCAGCAGCAGCGCGGCATAAGGCGCGGTACGGGTATCAACCATTGCACTCTCCTGGAGCGATCATTCGGGAGCGCTATTCTTGCGATTCCAAAAACAATGATAAAGATGGAGAATCGCAAATTATTGTTCCTCGATAGGAAACAATCTTGGACACGCATACCGCCATGCAGACCTACGCCAAGGTGGTGGAACTGGGCTCGTTCGCGGCGGCGGCCGACAAGCTGGGCCAGGCCCGTTCCGTCGTCACGCGCCAGATCGCCTACCTGGAGCAGCGCTACGGCGTGCGGCTGCTGAACCGCACGACCCGCAAGCTCAGCATGACCGACGCCGGCCGCGCGTTCTACGAGCGCGTGCGCCCCATCCTGGCAGAAGTGGCGGACCTGGAGCAGTCGCTGCAGGCCGAGGGCCAGCGTCCCAGCGGCCGGCTGCGCGTCAGCGCGCCGGTGTCTTTCGGCATCCTGCACCTGGGCCCGGCCATCGCCGAATACCTGCAGCGCTATCCCGACGTGGTCATCGACCTGGACCTGAACGACCGCGTTGTCGACCTGGTGGAAGACGGCTTCGACGTGGCGGTGCGCATCGGCCCGCTGCTGGACTCTTCGCTGGTGGCGCGTCCGCTGGCGCCGCAGCAGCTGCTGGTGTGCGCGGCCCCGTCCTATCTGGCGCGCCACGGCACGCCGCAAAGCCCGGAAGAACTCAGGCAGCATCGCTGCCTGCACTACGCCTACGCCAGCACCGGCAACGAATGGCATTTCGAGAAGGACGGCGTGACCCACTTGGTGCGCGTGAACGCCGCGCTGCGCGCCAATAACGGCGACGTGCTGCGCACCGCGGCGCTGGCCGGGCACGGCATCATCCTGCAGCCCGACTTCCTGGTGGGCGAAGACGTGCGCGCCGGACGGCTGGTGGCGCTGCTGACCGACTACGCGCACACCCCGATCTCCATGTACGCGCTCTACCCGCACCGGCGCTTTCTGTCGCCCAAGGTGCGGTCCTTCGTCGAACACCTGGAAGCGCGCTACGGGGCGGCGCCCCCGCCCGCGCCGGGCCGGCGCGCCAGTCCCCGCCGCAGCCGGTAGAATCCTACCCATGACCGCCAAATCGCCCATCGAATACTTCCCCGCGCCGCGCCGTTCGCATTTCTGCAGCCAATGCGGCTCGCCCGTCAATCGCCGGGTGCCGGAGGGCGACAACCGCGAACGCGACATCTGCGACCACTGCGGGGCCATCCACTACCAGAACCCCCGCCTCGTGGTCGGCACCGTGCCGGTCTGGGAAAACCGCGTGCTGCTGTGCCGGCGCGCGATCGAGCCGCGCTACAACACCTGGACGCTGCCCGCCGGCTTCATGGAACTGGGCGAAAGCACGGCGCAGGGCGCCGCGCGCGAAACGCTGGAAGAAGCCGGCGCCCGCATCCAGCTGGGCGAGCTCTACACCGTCATCGACCTGCCGCAGATCGACCAGGTGCACGTGTTCTACCTGGCCCAGGCCCTGTCGCCCGACCTGGACCCCGGCCCCGAGAGCCTGGAAGCGCGCTACTACGAAGAATCCGAAATCCCCTGGGACGACCTGGCGTTCCGCACCGTGGCCACCACGCTGCGCCACTATTTCGAGGACCGCAAGTCCGGCGTGTTCTCGCCTCACCACTACACCCTAGAATCGCACCGTTGAAACTGCCCTGGCTCGCCGTCGATACGCCGTTCCCGCCTGCCGAGTTCGCGCTGACGGACCCCGACGGCCTGCTGGCCGCGGGCGCTGACCTGTCCATCCCGCGGCTGATCCAGGCTTACTCCAACGGCATCTTCCCGTGGTATTCGGAAGGCGAGCCCATTCTGTGGTGGAGCCCCGATCCGCGCATGGTGCTGGCGGTCAGGGATTTCGCGCCCTCGCACTCGCTGCGCAAGCTGCTGCGCAGGCTCGCGCGCGAGGAGGCCGCGGGCCAGGCCCGCGTGCAGGTGCGCGTGGACACCGCGTTCGAGCGGGTCATGGCCGCCTGCGCCGCGCCGCGCGACGGCCAGCCCGGCACCTGGATCACCGGCGCGATGCAGCAGGCCTACCGCGCCTGGCACGAGGCCGGCTACGTGCACAGCATCGAAACCTGGATCGATGGCGAACTGGCCGGCGGCCTGTATGGCATCAGCCTGGGCCGCATGTTCTTCGGCGAATCCATGTTCGCCCGCCGCCCCGACGCCTCCAAGGTGGCGCTGGCCTACCTGGTGCGCTACCTGGCCGCGCACGGCGTGCAGCGCATCGACTGCCAGCAGCAGACCCGCCACCTGGCGAGCCTGGGCGCGCGCCCGATCTCGCGCGTCGCGTTCCTGCAGCATGTGCGCGGCGCCACCGCGCAGCCCGGGCCGCCGTGGACGCGCGGCACGCTCGACAGCGCCGGACGCCTGCATCCGGACGGCGCCTGCGGACCGGGGAACGGCGTTACTATGTAGCCGTCCCGTCGCGGACTCGCCGCCGTCTTCCGGGATCGCCATGAGCCAGCTTAAAGAACTTCCCTTCTCGACCCTGCAGTTCTACGCAACCGCTCCCTACCCCTGCAGCTATCTGCCTGGCCGCCAGGCCCGCTCGCAGGTCGCCGCGCCCGGTCACCTGATCAACGCGGGCACGTACTCGCAGCTGGTGGAACAGGGCTTTCGCCGCAGCGGGCTGTTCACCTACCGCCCCCATTGCGACAACTGTCAGGCCTGCATTCCGGTGCGGGTGGACGCGGCCGGCTTCGCGCCCAACCGCAGCCAGCGCCGCGCCTGGCGCGCGCACCAGGACCTGCAGTCCTTCGTCGCCGAACTGGCCTGGTCGCCCGAGCACTACCGGCTCTATACGCGCTACCAGCAAGGCCGCCATCCCGGCGGCGGCATGGACGAGGACAGCCGCACCCAGTATGCGCAATTCCTGCTCACCAGCCGCGTCAATACCCGGCTGGTGGAATTCCGCAGCCCCGAGGGCGAGCTGGTCATGGTGTCCATCATCGACGTGCTGGACGACGGCCTGTCCTCGGTCTACACGTTCTACGACCCGGACCACCCCGGCAGCCTCGGCACCTACAGCATCCTGTGGCAGGTCGAGCAATGCCGCATCCTGAACCTGCCCTGGCTCTACCTGGGCTACTGGATCGCCGCCAGCCGCAAGATGTCCTACAAGTCGAATTTCCATCCCGCGCAGTTCCTGGTCGACGGCGCCTGGCGCGACCAGCCCGAACCGCCGGCCGCCTGATCCCGGCGGCGGGCGCAGGGCCGGCCGAATTCGCTCTACAATTCCGCCCCATGTCTATTCTCTTCCACGCCTATCCCCTGGCCCGCCCGGCGCTGTTCGCCATGGACGCGGAAACCGCCCACGAAGTCACTTTGTCGGGCCTGCAGCGCGCCTATGACTGCGGCGCCACGCGCAAGCTGCTGCACGCGCAGCCCAAGGCGCCGTGCACGCTGATGGGGATGCAGCTGGCCAACCCGATCGGGCTGGCCGCGGGGCTGGACAAGAACGGCGCCTATATCGACGCGCTCGGGAATCTGGGATTCGGCTTCATCGAAGTGGGCACGGTCACGCCGCGCGCCCAGCCCGGCAATCCCAAGCCGCGCATGTTCCGGCTGCCGCGCGCCAACGCGCTCATCAACCGGCTGGGCTTCAACAACCAGGGCCTGCCGGCCTTCCTGGCCAACGTGCAGCGCAGCACCTGGCGCACCCAGGGCGGCATCCTGGGCCTGAACATCGGCAAGAATGCCGACACCCCGATAGAACGCGCGGCCGACGACTACCTGATCGGCCTGGAAGGCGTGTATCCGCACGCGGACTACGTGACGGTCAATATCTCGTCGCCCAACACCAAGAACCTGCGCGCGCTGCAGGGCGGCGACGAACTGTCGGCGCTGCTGGCGCAGCTGGCCGACAAGCGCAAGGCGCTGGAAGACCGGCACCAGCGCCGCGTGCCGATGGCGGTGAAGATCGCCCCGGACCTCACGCAGGAACAGATCGACGCCATCGCCGACGCCCTGCCGCGCCACGGCATCGACGGCGTCATCGCCACCAACACCACGCTCTCGCGCGACGCGGTCGCCGGCCAGCCGCATGCCGAAGAAGCCGGCGGCCTGTCGGGCGCGCCGGTGCACGAGCTGTCGCTGGCGGTCATCCGCCGGCTCAAGCAGCAATTGGGAAGCAGCCTGGCCATCATCGGGGTGGGCGGGGTGATGTCGGGCCGCCAGGCCCGCGAGAAGCTGGAAGCCGGCGCCGACGCGGTGCAGCTCTATACCGGCCTGATCTACCGCGGCCCGGCCCTGGTGGGCGAATGCGTGCGGGCCGTGGCCCGCTGACCGGGAAAAAAAAGGGGCCACCCATCGGGTGGCCCTAATTCCAGCTCTGCTCTGTCACTCAACAGTACTACATTACTGCGGTTTGCGCACTAGCGGTTTGCGCGCCGGTGCGCGCGCCAAAGGCTCAGGCGGCGCTGCGGCGGCTGCGGCTGGCGACCTTGTTGGCGGCCTCGGCAGCGTCGGTGGCGGCCTTGAACGTGGCGTTGGCGGCGGCGTTCAGGTTCGACTCGGCGACTTCGGCGGCCTGCTTGGCGGCCTTGCTCATCGAATCGTAGGCGCTGGTCGCGGTGGCCAGCGAGGACTTGATCAGGGCGACGGCGCTTTCGGAGCCGGTCGGGGCGTTCTTGGAGAACTGGTCGACCACTTCGCTCAGCTGTTGCTGGCTTTCGGCGATCTGTTCTTCGGTCAGCTTGACCAGGCTGCCTTGCACGCCGGCGACGATGTCGTACACGTGCTTGGTGTAGGCCATGGCCTTTTCGGCGCCCGGCTGCAGCAGGCCCGAGGCGAAAGCGGCGGCTTCCTGCGGGTCCTTCAGTTCGGCGGCTTGCTGCGACTTCTGGGCGACTTCGTCCAGGGTGGCCTTGACGACCTTCAGGTTCAGCTCGACCAGCTTTTCGAAACCGGCGAACACAGCCGATTGAGCGGCCACGAGGGTGTTGATGTTGGCCTTTTGACGGTCCAGGACTTGTTGCGGAATGGCGCTCATAGAATGCTCCTTGGGAGGTAGCCGGGGGGCGATCCGGCAAATAAGGATTGGTTGTCTGCGACGAAGGGGTAAACGTGCGCGGAAACTGGTACTACAAGCTACCGCCGGCTCGTTTGATGCACTGCACAATTGCCATTCTAGGCTGGGAAAAAAACTTGTCAAGGAGTTTTTGTGCGGTGCAATAAATGATTGCACTTTCCCGGCGAGCCCCCGCGGACCGGCGTTTGATCCAAGACAAACAGCCCCCCGCTTGGGGAAAAACCGGACGTGACGGCGTATCAATTCTTTTCTACACTGCTTTCACGCCGCTGAAAAAAACATAATCGACAAGTCAGCCGGCAATAACTAAATCGCAGCAAGCAAAACCCTGCAACTGGAGACTCCATGACCCTCATTCCCCGCACGCTGTCGGCCCTGCTCGCCGCAAGCGCCATGCTCGCTGCCGGCGCAGCCCAGGCGGAATACCCGGATCGCCCCGTCAATATGGTGGTGCCTTTCGCCGCAGGCGGCCCGACGGACAACGTCGCGCGCTCGCTGGCCGAGGCCATGCGGACCGCGCTGGGCCAGACAGTCGTGGTCGAAAACAAGGGCGGCGCCGGCGGCACGATCGGCACCACCCAGGTGGCGCGCGCGCAGCCCGACGGCTATTCCGTCCTGCTGATGCACGCCGGTTTTTCGACGGCGCCGTCGCTGTACAAGAACCCCGGGTATGACCCCTACAAGAGCTTCGAGCCCATCGGCCTGGTGGTCGACGTGCCGATGACCATCATCGCGCGCTCGGACTTCCCGCCCAACAACATCCAGGAACTGGCCGACTACGTCAAAAAGAACAAGGACAAGGTCTCGCTGGCCAACGCCGGTATCGGCGCCGCCAGCCACCTGTGCGGCACCATGCTGGTCGAAGCGCTGGGCGTGCAGCTGCTGACCATCCCGTACAAGGGCACCGCGCCGGCCATGAACGACCTGCTGGGCAAGCAGGTGGACCTGCTCTGCGACCAGACCACCAACACCACGCAGCAGATCGACAGCGGCAAGGTCAAGGCCTACGCCGTCACCAGCCTGAAGCGCGTGCCCACGCTGCCCAAGCTGCCGACCATGGACGAGTCCGGCTACAAGGGCTTCGAAGTCGGCATCTGGCATGGCATGTGGGTGCCGAAGGGCACGCCCAAGCCGGTCGTGGACAAGCTGGTCAAGAGCCTGCAGGCCGGCCTGGCCGACCCCAAGTTCCAGGAACGCATGAAGCAGCTGGGCGCCACGGTCCTGACGGCCGAAGCCAACCCGCAGGCGCTGGAAGCCAAGGTCAAGCAGCAGGTCCCGCAATGGGCCGAGCTGTTCAAGAAGGCCGGCGTCGAAGCGCAATAAGGCCGCCTCGCCCGCTCAGGCGGATGCAAAAAAGAAAAGCCCCGCGGGGCTTTTCTTTTTGGGCGCGGGACGGTCAGCCCCTGAGCGCCTCGGCCGCCATGCCCAGCCCGTTGAAGCTGGCGGACACCGACGGCTCGTAGCCCAGCGCCTCGGAGATGCTGGCGGCGGTGTCCACCAGCGCCTTGATCCATTCGTCCTGCAGGCGTTCGGCCGGCGCCGAGATCGACAGCCCGGCCACCAGCTTGCCGGTATCGTCGAATATGCCCGCGGCGATGCAGCGCACGCCCAGTTCGAGCTCTTCGTTGTCGCGCGCATAGCCGTGGCGGCGCACCAGCGCCAGCTCGCGCTCCAGGCGGTCCAGGTCGGTGATGCTGTTGCGCGTGTGGCCGGCCAGCCCGGTGCGCAGCGCGTAGGCGCGCACCAGGCGCGCATCGCCGGTGGACAGGAACAGCTTGCCGGTGGAGGTCAGGTGCAGCGGCGCGCGTCCGCCGATGGCGCGCACCACCTGCATGCCCGAGCGCTCGCTCCAGGCGCGGTCGATGTACACGATCTCGTCGCCCTGCTGCACCGACAGGTTGATGGTCTGCCCGGTCAGCTTGTGCAGCGAACGCATGGCGGAGATGGCCGCCTCGCGCACGTTCAGGCGCCCCTTGACCAGCGAGCCCAGCTCCAGCAGGCGCATGCCCAGCTGGTACAGGCCGTTGTCGACCCGCTCGACGTACCGGCCGACCACCAGATCGTTGAGGATGCGGTGCGCGGTGGACGCGTGCAGGCCCGTGGTGGCGGACAATTCCTTGAGCGTCACGGGGTCCGGCTGCGCGGCCAGGGCGTCGAGCAGGCGCATGGCGCGCTCGATCACCTGGATGGCGATGGGATGGGCGGAAGCGCCTTCGGTTTCGGCGTCCAGGGGATTGCGGGAGGGCGAAAGACGGGCCATGGGATGATGTGGGTCTGCGCCGCAGGCGAACTGCTTGCGGCGACGCAACAAACATTTCTATCCCGTATTGTGAAATTTACCAGCCTGTTTGGCAATGGATTTTTCGTAAATAAAACGGGGCCACACCTTATCCGCCTGCCGGCCGTCAGACGCCGGCCGGCGCTTCCAGCTTGCCGCCCAGGCGCAGGACCTCGGCCCGCAGGAAGGCCAGGGCCTCGGCCGCGCCCTCGGGCTCGCCCTTCACGCCCAGCTCGATATGCGGGGCGCCGCCGGTCTCGCCGACGCTGGGCAGGCTGAAGGCGCGCACGCCCGGCCAGCGCGTTTCCACGCTGACCATGGCCGGCGTGATGCGCGACTCCGGCATGCCGAACACCAGGAAGGAATGCTCGGCGTGGACGCGCACATGCTGCAGCGCACGATAACGGGTGTCCAGCGTCCATTCCAGCATCGGCCAGGCCATGACGGGAAAGCCGGGCACGAAGGTATGGTCGCGGATGAAGAAGCCCGGAATCCGGTTGTAGGGGTTGGGCACGATCTCGCAGCCCTGCGGGAACACGCCCATCTGCAGGCGCTGCTGGTTCTCGGGCGCGCTCATGTCGGCCGTGCCCTGCCCTTTGGCGGCCAGCTCGGCGGTGCGCTGGGCGATGGCCTGCTCGGCCTCGGGATGCAGCGCCAGCGGCAGGTCCAGCGCGGCGGCCGCTGCCTGCCGGGTGTGGTCGTCCGGCGTGCCGCCGATGCCGCCGCAGGAGAACACCACGTCGCCCGAGGCGAAGCTGCGGCGGTACGCCGCCGTCAGCGTGTCGCGGTCGTCGGGCAGGATCTCGGTCCAGCCCAGCTGCATGCCGCGCGCGCCCAGCAGCTCGACGACTTTGGAAAAATGCTTGTCCTGACGGCGGCCCGAGAGGATTTCATCCCCCACGATGATGAGGCCGATGCGGCGGGCGGCGGGTTCTGCGGCCATGTACGGTTCCAGAGTGGTGAGAAGAATGACGCCTCAGGCGTCGATGACGCGGTCCTGGCGCAGGCGCTTGAGCGCCTCCAGTCCGTAGTGCGCGTAGACCAGGGCCGAGAACACCGGCAGGATGATCCACGCCGGCGGCAACAGGTTCAGCAGCGAGCAGATCAGCCCGATGGTCCAGAAGCCGCCGTTGTTGCGTTCCAGGATGAGCTTGCGCTCGGCCGGGCTGGCATGTTCGACGATGGCGTCCACGCGCATCATGCGCGAAAACGCGAAGGCCCACCAGAAGATGGACAGCACCACCGCCATCGGCGGCACCAGCCACAGCGGCAAGGTCAGCGTCCAGCCCACGGCGAAGGCGACCGACACCCACACCGCGTTCCAGACGCTGACCGCGGTGGAAAACTTGCCCTGCCGGCTGACCGACGCGTACTCGCGCTGGCCCACGTGGCGCAGCACCAGCGGCATGACGAAGACGGCGGCGATGGCCAGCCCCAGGATGCCCGAGACCGGCAGCAGGATGGCCGCGGCGATGACCGGGATCAGATAGATCTTGAGCGAGAACAGGCCGACGGCGACCAGCCATTCGTCGACCCGGTTGACCACGTCCCAGTGCGAGACCTCGGCGCGCAGCCAATCGGTCAGCGGCGTCCAGAACAGCCACAGCAGCAGGAAGGCGCCCACCAGCGCGATCAGGAAAGGCAGCAGGACCGCGAACAGCATCGTCGGGTGGCATTGCGACACCAGCGCGCGCTTGAACGCCTGGCCCACGTTGGCCGCGCCCGCGCCGGCGCTGGAAAGACGGTCCTGCTCGGGCGTGGGGGAATCGGTGCGCATAACGGTCATGGCGTGGACAAAGAGGCGGTGGACATCCCGGGTATGATAGTCAAACACGCCTCGATCTGCCCACATGTCTCTACTCGTACCCGATACCGATCAGGCCGCGCTGCGGGCGCGCCTGGCCTCGTCGCCCGACACCTGGCTGGTCGCCTGTTTCTGCGCGGCCTGGTGCGATACCTGCGAACAGTACAAGCCCAAGCTGCAGGCGCTGGCCCAGGCCATGCCGCAACACGTCTTCGCATGGATAGACATCGAAGACCACGCGGAGCTGCTGGGCGAGGAAGACGTGGAGAACTTCCCCACGCTGCTGGTGCAGATCGGCCCGCGTGTGGTGTTCTACGGACCCATGCTGCCGCACATCGGCCACCTCGAGCGCCTGCTCGAAAGCCTGGACGAAAACAGCGCGACGGTGCAGACGGCGCTGCCCGACCTGCCGCGGCTGCTGGCCGCCTGAAGCGCCCGTCCATAAAAAACCGCAAGGCCTCGCATCGAGGGCTTGCGGTTTTTTCATGGGAGGACTCAGGGCTTGCGGCTGCCGCCCAGCAGCACGGCGAGCTGCCGCTTGGGCGCCGACGGGTTGCTCTTGGGCGCGGCGGGCGCTTCGGCCGGCGCCGACGGCGCCGAGGGCTCGTAGGGCTTGAGGAAGAAATCGTCCACCGGCTGGCGCGGCGCGCCAGCGTAGCTGGAGCGGCGATCGCCCGAACGGCCGCGTTCGCCGCGGCCTTCGCGCGAGGACGAGCCGCCGCGGCGGTCGTCGCTGCGGCGGTGGCTGCGCGCCACCAGGTCGGCCGGCACGTCGAGCGTGCCGCGCGGCACTTCGCGCTTGATCAGCTTTTCGATGTCGAGCAGGAAGCGTTCTTCGTCGGGCGTGAACAGCGCGATGGCCTCGCCCGAGGCGCCGGCGCGGCCGGTGCGGCCGATGCGGTGCACGTAGTCTTCGGCGTTGTACGGCAGGTCGTAGTTGATGACGCAGGGCACGCCGGCCACGTCCAGGCCGCGCGCGGCCACGTCGGTGGCCACCAGCACTTCCAGCTCGCCGGCCTTGAAGGCTTCCAGCGCCTTCATGCGGTCGGCCTGGGTCTTGTCGCCGTGGATCGATTCGGCCTTGACGCCGTCGCGCTCCAGTTCGCGCGCCAGGCGCGCGGTGCCGATCTTGGTGTTCGAGAACACGATGACCTGCTTCAGTCCGCGCGACTTCACCAGATGCACGACGGCGGCGCGCTTGGCGTCGCTGGGCATCTTGTAGGCGATCTGCGTGATCGTCGCGGCGGTGGCGTTGCGCGCGGCGACTTCGATTTCGACCGGATGGTTCAGGTAGGAACGGCCGAGCTTGCGGATCTCGTTGCTGAACGTGGCGGAGAACAGTAGGCCCTGGCGCTGCGCGGGCAGCAGCCGGATGATGCGTTCGAGGTCGGGCAGAAAGCCCATGTCCAGCATGCGGTCGGCTTCGTCCAGCACCAGGATGCCGACCTGGCTGAGATTCACGTTCTTCTGCTCGACGTGGTCGAGCAGGCGGCCCGGCGTGGCCACCAGCACTTCGCAGCCGCGGCGCAGGGCTTCTTTCTGCGGCCCGATGTCCACGCCGCCGAACACCACCGCGCTGCGCAGCGGCGTCTGCTTGCTGTAGCGCTTGACGCTTTCGTACACCTGGTCCGCGAGTTCGCGCGTGGGCGTGAGGATCAGCGCGCGCACCGGATGGCGCGCGGGCGATGCGCTGGTGTTGGCCAGCGGCATGAGGCGGTGCAGGATGGGCAGCGTGAAGGCCGCCGTCTTGCCTGTGCCGGTCTGCGCCGCGCCCATGACGTCGCGCCCTTCCACCACTACGGGGATGGCCTGGGCCTGGATGGGCGTGGGAGTCGTGTAGCCGGTTTCGGCGATGGACTGCAACAGCAGGGGATGCAGCCCGAAGTCGGCGAACGTCGGCGCGGGCGCTTCGGAGGCGGGTGCTACGGGTTGAGTGGATTCAGTCATCAGGGTTAGGCAGATACCGGGACCAATGAAAAAGAACAAAACGAGAGTGCTGCACGCACTGCCCTGCATATGCATCGGGACAGCCTGAACACGCGCCATGTGAGTCCTGCCCTTGCAGGCCAGGCGGCGCGTTCTGGATTCGATACCTATGAGGGCAGTACCAGGCCCGGATTGCTGTGTATCGGCTGATTTTAGCGCAGCCGGATTACGCCGCTGTCAAACTGGCTTTCGAAAGCCGTTACAAAGCCCCTGCGCGGCCGGATGCAAGCGTCCGGCAGGCAGGCCGGAAGCGTCCACCTGATGGACGCCCGGAACGGAACGGCCGTCAACCCGCCAGCCAGCGCAGGCCCCACAGGGCCAGCATGCCAACGATGATGACCAGCACCGCGCTGCGGGTGCGCAGGAACACCAGCACCGCCAGCACGCCGGCCACCAGTTTGTAGTCGAACACCGGGCCCAGCCCGGCCTTCCAGGGCAGCAGATCGGGCACGATGATGGCGGTCAGGGCGGCCGCGGGCGCGTAGCGCAGCGCCCGCCGCACGCCTTCGGGCAGCGGGATGTAGTCGCCGAACAGCATGAAGCCGGCGCGGGTCAGCACGCTGCACAGCGCCAGCAGCAGGATGGCGGAATAGACGTAGATCTCGGAAGGCCAGAGGGTCATGCGCGGCCCTTGAAGAAGCGTTCCGCCCAGATGCCGGCGACCACGCCGGCCACGACGGCGGCCGCCAGGCCCAGGCGCAGCGGCAGCGCCTGGCCGACCCAGGCGACCACGCCGGCGGCCAGCATGGAGACCAGCATGGGACGCGAGTTGGCCAGCGGCACCGTGATCGCCAGCAGCGCCAGCACCGCCGCGAAGTCCAGCGACCAGGCGGCGGGCACCATCGTGCCCAGGTAGATGCCGATGATGGAAGACCCCTGCCACACGAACCAGCCCGGCGTGATGACGCCGATGAAGTACCAGAGCTGCTCGCGCGTGCCGCGCTCGGCGGCGTCGCCATAGCGCGGCATGAACAGCACGAAGCCCATGTCGGTGGTGAAATAGCCCAGGCCCAGCCGCTTGGGCCAGGAAAGATGGCGGAAATAAGGCTGCAGGGCCGCGCCGAAGATCAGGAACCGCAGGTTGACCACGCAGCCGGCGGCGAAGATCAGCCACAGCGGCGCGCCGGTGGCGATCAGCGGCAGCGAGGTCAGCTGGGCCGAGCCCGCGTACAGCAGCAGCGTCATGGCCAGCGCCATGGATTCGGTCAGGCCCGATTTGACCATCGCCACGCCGGTGACCAGCCCCCAGGTGGCCGTGGCGATCAGGGCCGGCACGATGGCGTGGACGCCGGCACGGAAGGCGGTGACGCGTTCCCGCCGGTGCACGGCCGGGTCTTCGGTTTCGGAAAGCGCAGATTCAGAGGACAACGGCAGCCCCCTGGCGATTCGGACAGGACGACATGGAAACTCTAAGGAAAGGAACGCACGACAACCCGTTCGCCCGCCGGCGGCACAATGCGCTGGCGGCGCCGCGCCAGGGCGCGGAATAGGCGCGTATTGTACCCTCGCTGCTTGATACAATATGCGCCTCTATAGAGGAGCAGACGGGAAGCAGACCCGGGGAGAAGACCATGTCGATGGCAGACCGCGACGGATTCATCTGGTATGACGGCAAACTCGTCCCGTGGCGGGACGCAACCACGCACGTCCTGACCCATTCCCTGCACTACGGCCTGTCGGTATTCGAAGGCGTGCGCGCCTACCGCTCCGAGATCGGCACCGCCATCTTCCGCCTCGAAGACCACACCAACCGTCTGTTCAACTCGGCGCACATCTACCAGATCCCCATGCCTTTCGATCGCGACACGATCAATGAGGCCCAGCGGACGGTGGTGCGCGAAAACCAGCTCGAATCCGGCTATCTGCGCCCCCTGGTGTTCTACGGTCCGGAAAAAATGGGCGTGTCCCCCAAGGGCGCGCGCGTGCACGTGGCCATCGCCGCCTGGCCCTGGGGCGCCTACCTGGGCGAAGAAGCCCTGTCGCAGGGCATCCGGGTCAAGGTGTCGTCCTATGCGCGCCAGCACGTGAACGTCACCATGCCGCGCGCCAAGGTGGCCACCACCTACGCCAATTCCATCCTCGCCAACACCGAGGCCCTGCAGGACGGCTACGACGAAGCCCTGCTGCTGGATACCGAGGGTTTCGTGGCCGAGGGTTCGGGCGAGAATCTTTTCATCGTCAAGGACGGCGTGCTCTGCGAGCCCGAGATCGCCTCCGCCCTGACCGGCATCACCCGCAGCACCATCCACGCGCTGGCGGCCGACTTCGGCCTGCGCGTGGTCACCAAGCGCCTGACCCGCGACGACGTCTACATTGCCGACGAGGCCTTTTTCACCGGCACCGCCGCCGAAGTCACGCCCATCCGCGAGGTGGACAACCGCCAGATCGGCTCCGGCCGGCGCGGCCCCATCACCGAACAGCTGCAGAAAGCGTTTTTTGACATGGTGAATGGACGCAACCCGAAGTACCATCACTGGCTGAGCAAAGTCTGATCCCAGCGGCCCGGCCCGCGATCGGGCCGCGCCATCGCCACAACCTGCCGTTTACCGGTTTTTTTATTCAGGAATATCCATGACCGCTGCTGCCCCGGCCGCCGTCCCCCACTCCCACGAAGTCATCGAAGTCGGCGCCGAAGACCTGCCCGTTTTCTGCCCCGGCCCCAAGGCGCCGCTCTGGAGCATGCACCCGCGCGTCTTCCTGGACGTGGCCCGCACCGGTTCGGCCAGCTGCGCCTATTGCGGCGCCCAGTACCGCCTGAAGCCCGGCACCGTGCTGCACGGCCACGGGCACTGAGCCGGCCTTACAACGCATACCCGTTTCCGTCACCATGTTCGCCACGCCCGAAGAAGCAGAACACGCGTTCTACGAAGCCCTGGAACAGGCGGACAGCGTTCGCCTGATGCAGATCTGGGCCGACGACGAAGAGGTCGTCTGCATCCATCCGGGAGGCCTGCGCATCGTCGGGCACTCGGCGGTGCAGGAGTCGTGGCAGCAGGTGCTGGCCAACGGCCCCCTGCACATCCGCCCGCTGCGACCGCTGGTCATGCAAAGCATGATGTGCGCGGTGCACGTGCTGGTCGAACAGGTGGCGATGCGCACCCGGGAAGGCACGCAATTCGCCAATTGCTACGCCACCAACATCTACCACAAGGGCCCCACGGGGTGGCGCATGGTCATGCACCACGCTTCGCCGGCGCCCACGGAAGCCGGGGTGCTCGACCTGCACGACGTACCCGACATGCTGCATTGACCGGGGTGGATTTCTCGTTGGCCGCTGCTCGCCTGGATACAACACCCTGCCCCGTTCCTTCCTGGCTGCCCGGAGGCGATAGCCAGACGGTCTATGCCGCCCTGTTCGCGCAGTACCACCGCATCGCCTTCGTGCGCGAGCGGGTCGATACGCCCGACACCGACTTCGTCGATTTCGACTGGACCGGCCCGGGGCTGTTTCCGCACAAGGCCGCCGACGGCGCGCCGGTCAGCGGCCAGCGTCCGGTGGCCAACGGCAAGACCGCCGCGGCCAGGTGGATGACCGAAGCCGACTGGCAATCCCTGCCGCACAACCCCGACACCCCCGCCCTGATCCTGTTCCACGGCCTGGAAGGCGGCAGCAGCAGCCGCTACGCGCAGTCCATCGCGCACCATTTCCGCGCGCGCGGCTGGATCGTTGTGATCGCGCACTTCCGCGGCTGCTCGGGCGTGCCGAACCGCCTGGCGCGGGCCTATTACTCGGGCGATTCGGCCGAGGTGGGCTTCATGCTGGAGACCGTGCGCCAGCGCATCCCGCACGCGCGCTGGCATGCCGTGGGCGTCTCGCTGGGCGGCAACGCGCTGCTGAAGTACCTGGGGGAGCACCACGAGGAAACCCGCTGGCTGAACGCCTGCGCGGGCGTCTCGGCGCCGCTGGACCTGGTGGCCTGCGGCAAGACCCTGTCCACGGGCGTCTTCAACCGCCGCGTCTATACCGCGCATTTCCTGAAGACGCTCAAGCACAAGGTGCTGGAGAAGGCGCACCGCTTTCCGGGCGCCGTCGACGTCATGCGCATCGCGCACGCGCACGACCTGCGCGAATTCGACGACACCTACACGGCGCCCATGCACGGTTTTCGCAACGCGCTCGATTACTGGACGCGCGCCTCCAGCAAGCCCTGGCTGCCAAAGATCGCCGTGCCCACGCTGGTGCTCAATGCGCGCAACGACCCCTTCATCCCGGCCGCCTCGCTGCCCACGCCGCAGGACTGCTCGCCTTCCATCCTGCTGCACCAACCTACGGACGGCGGGCACGCGGGCTTTCCCACGGGCAGCTTCCCGGCCCACCTGAACTGGCTGCCGCAGCGGCTGGGGCGCTTTTTCGAAACCGGGCTGTAGGGTTCAGCCCGACTTGAAGCGCTCCAGCAGCTGGCGTTCCTCGGCCAGCTTGTCCTTGACTTCCTTGATCTGCACGTCGATCTGCGACTGCTCATAGAAATCGTTGGACATGCCGCGCGCCTGCTGCAGCTGCGATTCGGCGGCGGCGAACGCGCCGGTCATGACATAGAAGCGCGCCAGGTCGCGGCGCGCCTGCACGGGCTTGCCGTTGCGCTCCTCGCTTTGCGCCAGCATCTGGTAGAGGCTGGGCTCGTCGTCGCCCCAGACCTTGATCTTGGCCCGCAGGTAGTCCTGCGCCTCGGCGTGGCGGCCCACGCTTTGCAGCGCCTGGGCGTAGGCGATGCCGAGCGCGCGCTGGTCGGGCCAGCGCTTGGTGGCGGCCTGGGCCAGTTCCAGCGCCTTGGGGTAGGTCTTGCGCGCCAGCGCCACGTCGATGCCGAGCTTGGCCAGCTGGGGCGAGTTGCGTCCGTCCGCGGCGGCCAGTTCCAGGTTGCGTTCGGCTTCGGCCAGGTTGTTGCGCTGGAAGGCCTGCAGCGCCAGGCCGTAGTAGGCGGCCGAGCGGCGCACGCCGGACAGCGCCTGCGCCTCGTCCTGGAGCTGCTGGGCGGCCGAACGCAGGCTGACGGCGTCGCGCCCCTGCACCACCCGCATCTTGGCGCGCAAGTACCAGAAATCGTCGCTGTCGATATGGCGCGAGGCCGGCATGCCGCGCACGCGGTTCTGGATGTCCGACATGCGCTCGATGGACAGCGGGTGGGTGCTGGCCCAGGAGCCGCCGCCGGCGCCTTCGTTCAGGCGCGAGGCGTTCATCAGGCGCGCGAACATCTGCGACATGCCGCTGGCGTCGTAACCGGCCTTGGTCAGCATCTGGACCCCGGCGCGGTCGGCCTCGCGCTCGGCGTCGCGCGAGAAGCCCAGCTGGCGGTTGATGGCCGCGGCCTGGCCGAACGCGGCCACGCCCACCGCCAGGTTGCCGCCGCCGCCGGCCAGGGCGGCCAGCAGCGCCCCGGCCAGGCTGGCCAGCATCACCATGCCGTTCTGGTTCTGCTGCGTCATGCCGCGCGCGATGTGGCGCTGCACGACGTGGCCGATTTCGTGCGCCAGCACCGCCGCCAGTTCGGATTCGCTGGCCGAGGACACGATCAGGCCGGTATTGACGCCGATGTACCCGCCGGGCATGGCGAAGGCGTTGATCTCGGGGTCGCGCACGCCGAACATTTCCACCTCGGGCACGGCGCCCGACGCGTAGGACGCGAGCTTGCGCCCCATGGTGGTGAGGTACTGGCTGAGTTCGGGGTCGTCGATATAGGTGGGGTCGCGCCGCCCCTGGGCCATGATGGCCTGGCCCAGGCTGCGCTCCAGCATGGGCGAGAGTTCGGCCGCCGAGGCCGCGCCCATCGAGGGCAGCCCCATCGGCTGCGCCCAGGCGGTTGCCGGCAACCCCGGCACGGCCAGCGCCGCACAGAGGCCGAAAATTGCGCCTCGTTTCGCAATCGAGCAAATGGATGGCATTTTCCTGCGGTTCATAAGCCTATGATAGCGATGAGATTAAAATGTTTCATCGACTCCCCAACGAGGTCTCAATGCGTCCTGTCCGTAAAGCCGTTTTCCCCGTCGCTGGCATGGGCACGCGCTTCCTGCCCGCCACCAAGGCGATGCCCAAGGAAATGCTGCCCGTGGTCGACAAGCCGCTCATCCAATATGCCGTCGAAGAGGCCGTCGCCGCCGGCATCACCGACCTGATTTTCGTGACAGGACGCAACAAGCGCGCAATCGAAGACCACTTCGATTCCGCCCCCGAGCTTGAATCCGACCTGGAAAGCAAGGGCAAGCACGAGCTCCTGGCCATGGTGCGCGGCATTCTACCCGCGCACGTCAACTGTCTGTACATCCGCCAGTCGGCCCCGCTCGGGCTGGGCCACGCCGTGCTGTCGGCCGCCCCGGCCGTGGGCGACGAGCCCTTCGCCGTGCTGCTGGCCGACGACCTGATCGACTCCGACACGCCGGCCCTGAAGCAGCTGGTGGACGTGGCCGTGGCGCAGAACGCCAGCGTGCTGGGCGTGCAGGACGTGCCCCGCGCCGACACCCGCAAGTACGGCATCGTGGCCACCCGCGAGGGCGAGTCCCGCGCCGACGGCCGCACCGAGCGCGTCACGCACATCGTTGAAAAGCCCGATCCCGAAGTCGCCCCGTCCACGCTGGCGGTGGTGGGCCGCTACGTGCTGGAAGCCGCCATCTTCGATCATCTGCGCTCCACCAAGATGGGCGCCGGCAACGAAATCCAGCTCACCGACGGCATCGCCTCGATGATGCGCGAACGCGCCGTGTACGCGCACCGCTACGACGGCGTGCGCTACGACTGCGGCAGCAAGGCCGGCATGTTCCAGGCCACCGTGGCGCTGGGCAAGAAGTACCACGGCCTCGAACCGGAATGAACCCGCGCTAGGCGGCTAGGCCGACAGCGCGCGGCTCTTGGCCCGCGCGCGGGCCTGGGCGTCGCGGTCGGCCTTGCGCAGGCGCCCCTTGGCCGACAGCCGCATCAAGGTTCCCAGGGCCACCATCAGGCCGATCACCTCGACCAGCGCGGCGGGAATCCACATCGTCAGCCCGCCGATGGTCTGGTCGGTCTGGGCCGACATCGCGATGGCGCGGCCGCACAGCTCGAACAAAGGGTAGATATCGCTTTCCGTGAAGGCGATGACCGCGCCCGCCACCATCTGCGGCAGCATCGTCAGCACCGGCGAAATGACCCGGCCGCCGGGCGTCATGGCCGCCGGCGGCGCGGGCCGGCGGTCGAGGATCAGGTTCCAGTACATGAAGCCGCTGATCACCACCGACCAGTTCATCAGGCGGTACAGGCGCCAGTCCAGCATGGAATAGAACTGCACCGACGGGATCAGCCAGACCAGCACCAGGAACACGAACAGCGACGGCACGAAGATCTTGTTGGTCAGCACCGCCACCGTGGCGCGGCCCGCGCCGGTGCGCAGGAAGTCCCGCAGCCGCAGCCGCCAGGCCATGGGCAGGCCCGCCCGCATGACCTGCCCCGGGAAAGCCGCCATCACCAGCAGCGGCCCCAGATGGTGCAGCACCAGGTGCTGGATGCGGTGGATGAAGAACATGCGCTCGGCGTAGTAGTCCAGCCGGGTATGCATGGACAGGTACAGCAGCACCAGGCCCGCCCAGAACAGGATCTTGCGCGCGCCGGTCACGCGATGGACGCGCTGGCCGCGCACGAACAGCGCGATGGCGACCGCAAAGGAAGCCACCAGCGTGGGAGAGAACTCCCAGGGTACGAGCCATTCGAGACTATCCATGCAAACCGTCCGGAAAACTGCGGGGATGACGAGGACCGGCGCCAGGCGCCGCATCCCGTCGATTGTAGCTGCGGAGCTCAGAAACGGTGGGAGATGCCGGCGCCGCACCGGATGGTGTGGGAATGGGCCGGATCGAACTGTTCTTCCAGGGTGTAGTTCGAGGCATAGCCCGCAAACGCATAAAGCGTGGTCCGCCGCGACAGGCCGTAGGTATAGCCCAGCGTGGCCACCTGCGCGTTGCGCGCCCGGGCGCCGTCGTCCCAGCGCCAGTCCGGATGCGCCAGCGACCATTGCAGCAGCAGCGTGCCCGGCCCGGCCGGCACGCTGGCGCCGATCAGCCAGGCGTCGACCGTGCCGCCGCGCGCGAACGCCGGCGGCCCCAGGCCGTCCGGGCCGCCCCCGTCCAGCCCGGCATAGCCGTTGCGCTGGCGAGACCAGGCCACGGACAGCCTCAGCACCTCGAAGTCGTAAGCCGCGCCGAGCTGCACGGCCTGCGGACGGCCGCCGGCCTCGGGGCCGTCGGCCAGCCGCAGCTGGTCCCAGGTGGCGACCGCCAGCAGCGGCCCCTGCTCGTACTTCAGGCCGGCGCTGACGGCCCGGTTGTTCGCCGCGGTGCGGAAGCGATCCTGACCATCGGCGTCGAAGGAATAGCCGAGGCCGGCCTGGAAACCGCTCCACGTCGGCGAAAGATAATTCACCATATTGTCGAGCTGGTAGTTGTCCGAAGCCTTGAAGGTGGCGCCCATGCCCATTTCCTTCCAGGAAGCGATTTCCAGCGCGCTGCCGTACAGCTGGCCCACCGGGTGCTGGCGGCCCAGCCGCAGCTCGCCATAGTCGTCGCTGGCCAGCCCGACCCAGGCGGCGTAGTCGAACAATTTGCCGTCGCCGTCGGCCCGCCGGCCCGAGGACGGGTCGAAGCCGCTTTCCAGCTGGAAGCGCGACCGCCAGCCGCCGCCCAGCTCTTCGGCGCCCATCAGCCCCCACAGGGAGTCGGTGAGCCCGCCGTCGAGCAGGCCGGCGCGGCTGCCCTTGCCCGAGGTGCTGGTGACGGCCACGCCGGCGTCGACCACCCCGTACAGGAGCACGCCGCTCCCCGCGTCCGCGGCCTGCGCCCAGGGCGCCAGAACCGCGCCGGCCAGGGCCAGCGCGCCCATGCAGAAGTTTTTCATGCCGGTCTCCCGATACGGCCACGGACGCCCGCGGCTATTGCCAGCCATGACGGCGCACCCAGATCGTTTTCAGCAGCTGCGTCAGGACGCAGTAGCTGAGCAGGATACCGGCGAGCCAGGGGAAATAGCGCCAGGGCAGCGCCTGCAGCTGGAAATACCCGGCCAGCGGCGAGAACGGCAGCAGCAGCCCCACGCCCACGACCGCCAGCGTCATCGCCGCCAGCGGCCAGGCGGGACGGCTTTGCAGGAACGGAATCTTGCGCGTGCGGATCATGTGCACCACCAGCGTCTGCGACAGCAGGCCTTCGACGAACCAGCCCGACTGGAACAGCGTCTGGTGCTCGGGGGCGTTGGCCTGGAACACGTACCACATGAGGGCGTAGGTGGCGATGTCGAAAATGGAGCTGATCGGGCCGAAGAACACCATGAACCGCCCCAGGCCGTCGGGGTCCCATTGCTGGGGCCGCCGCAGCAGTTCCGCGTCCACGTTGTCGAACGGGATCGCGGCCTGGGAGATGTCGTAGATCAGGTTCTGCAGCAGCAGGTGGATGGGCAGCATGGGCAAAAACGGCAGGAAGGCGCTGGCCACCAATACCGAAAACACGTTGCCGAAATTCGAGCTGGCCGTCATCTTCAGGTACTTGAGCATGTTGCAGAAGGTCTTGCGGCCTTCGATGATGCCGTCCTCCAGCACCATCAGGCTTTTCTCCAGCAGGATGATGTCGGCGGCCTCTTTCGAAATGTCGACCGCCGAGTCCACCGAGATCCCCACGTCGGCCGCGCGCAGCGCCGGCGCGTCGTTGATGCCGTCGCCCATGAAGCCCACGGTGCAGCCCTGCGCCCGCAGGCTGCGCACGATTCTTTCCTTGTGCGCCGGCGTCAGGCGGGCGAACACGTTGGCCTCGCGCACGGCGGCGGCCAGCTGGCGCTCGTCCATCTCTTCGATCTCGGCGCCCAGGTAGACCTTGCGCACCGCGAAATCGACCTCCCGGCAGACCTTCTGCGTGACCAGCTCCACGTCGCCGGTCAGCACCTTCACTTCGACGCCGGACTCGCGCAGCGCCGCCAGCGCGGGCGCGGTGGACTCCTTGGGCGGGTCCAGGAACGCGATGTAGCCCACCAGCACCAGGTCGGACTCGTCGGCCACGCCGTAGGCGCGGCCGGCCGGCGGCATTTCCTTCACGCCCACGGCGATGACGCGCAGGCCGTCGCGGTTCAGCGCCGCCGTCACGCGGCGGATGTCCTGCCGGCGCGCCTCGGTCAGCGGATGCGTCTCGCCGCCCACGCGCAGGCGGGTGCAGGCGGCCAGCACTTCCTCCAGCGCGCCCTTGCAGATCAGCTCGTGGTGGTCGCGGCCGTTCTCGGTTTCGTTGACCACGACCGACATGCGGCGGCGCGCGAAGTCGAAGGGGATCTCGTCGACCTTGCGGTACTTCGCGGCCAGCTCCAGGCTGCGCTCGACTTCGGCGTGCTGCAGCACGGCCACGTCCAGCAGGTTCTTCAGCCCGGTCTGGTAGTAGCTGTTGAGATAGGCGTAGGCCAGCACCTCGTCGCAGCTCGCGCCGTAGACGTCGATGTGCCGCTCCAGCACGATGCGGTCCTGGGTCAGAGTGCCGGTCTTGTCGGTGCACAGCACGTTCATCGCGCCCAGGTTCTGAATGGCGTCCAGGCGCTTGACCACCACTTTGCGCCGCGACATGCGCAGCGCGCCCTTGGCCAGCGTGGCCGTGACGATCATGGGCAGCATTTCGGGGGTCAGCCCCACGGCGATGGCCAGCGCGAACAGCAGCGCCTCCAGCCAGTCGCCCTTGGTGAAGCCGTTGATCAGCATGACGATGGGCGCCATCACCAGCATGAAGCGGATCAGCACCCAGCTCACCCGGTTGATGCCTTGCTGGAACTGGGTGGGCTCGCGGCTGGCCTGCGTCACACGTCCGGCGAGCTGGCCGAAATAGGTGCGCGCGCCGGTGGCCACCACCAGGGCCATGCCGGAGCCGCTGACCACGTTGGTGCCCATGAACGCCATGTTTTCCAGCTCCAGCGCGGCGGCGGCCGGGGTGCGCTGGCATGCGTGCTTCTCGACCGGCAGGGATTCGCCCGTCAGCGCCGCCTGGGCCACGAACAGGTCCTTGGCCGCCAGGATGCGGCAGTCGGCCGGAATCATGTCACCGGCCGACAGCAGCACCACGTCGCCCGGCGCCAGGTCGGCCAGGGGCACTTCCGCCTGGCGCGGCCCGCCGGCCTGCGCGCCGCCGAACTGGCGCGGCGCCGGGCCGGCATCGCTGCGCAGCACCGTGGCGGTGTTCTGCACCATGGCCTTGAGCGCCTCGGCCGCGCGGTTGGAGCGCCGCTCCTGCACGAAGCGCAGCACGGTGGAGATCAGCACCATGGAGCCGATGATGAGGGCCGCGGTCCACGATTGTTCGGCCGGCGCGGCCATGCGCACGTCGGTCAGCCACGACAGCACGGCCAGCGCCGTCAGCAGCAGGTTGAACGGATTGCGGTAGGACAGCCACAGATGGGCATGCCAGGACAGCGGCTTTTCGTGGTCGACCTCGTTGGCGCCGTGGCGCTCGCGCGCGGCGCGGGCCTGGTCTTCGCTCAGCCCCGCCCGGCTGCTGCCGTAGCGGGCGAACAGGGCGTCGTCGTCCAGCCGCGCCAGCGCCAGCATCTGGCGGTTGGCGCGGCGGCCGGCTTCGACCGACGCGGCGGCGTCGCCGGCCCGCAACGGCATGGGCGTGCGGCGGAAATGGCGCGCGACATGGCGCAGCCCGGCCGCCGACGAAAAGAAGGAATGGAGGAACTTGAACATTGGAGTGCTCCGGTTTTTCTGGTGTTGTCGGAGACACTGACGCTTCCGCCCGCGGCTGCGCGCGGCCGGCCGCGTGCCACGGCCTGCGGGGGGCAGGTCGTCGTTCCGCTTACGGGCGTGCGCAGACGCCGGGGCGATGTTGCCGGTGTCCGGATCGCGTCGTAGATGCGCCGGGTGCGGAAAACGGAAGAAAGGCTGGCGAAGGAATCCGGGGCGGCGCCAGCGGCTCACGTGGCGTGGGCCAGGCCGGGGATCCTGGGCTGCGGGCTCCGTACGGACCGGAACGGCTGTCCGATCGTCGGCTCGCAGCGAGAAGACGGGTCAGACAGGCATGCCGGTGCCGCGCACTGCACGGCGCAATCGAGATTCAGGGTCTAAGGCACTGGGCATGGATCTCTCCTGGTTTGGGCCGGACGGCTCAGGCCATCGCGGCCTGCGCGCCGAAATGCACGCGGCGCACGGCGGGGTTGGCGCTCAGGCGGCGGGCCTGCGACATCAGCTCGCCGCGCAGCTCGGGGGGGCAATTGACCGTGATGCAGGCCGATGCCGTATCGGGGTCGTGGCCCGGTTCGATCTGGACTTGCGAGACGGCCAGGCCGGCGGCGCTGAAGTCCAGATAGATCTGCTTGCGCAGGGCGCCCAGTTCGCCGCGCGGACAAATGACGGTCAGGCGCGAAGTGCCGCGGCGGCGGCTCAGGGCGGCGGCACGGTCCACGCCGGCGCGGCGCAGGAACAAGTCGAAGAAACGCATAACGACCTCCATTGCAGGAACGGGGAGCGTGATCGCGAATACGCGCGCAGGCCTGCGCGGCGCTGGAAGCACGGCACGAAACAGGCGTGCGCGTACGCGGGCGCTGCGGCTAGCGGCGGTTCTGGCGGTTGGTACGCCGGTGTATACGTTGGGGAGGTTCCCGGTAAGCCTGATGCGACCGGGAAGACCGCAACCTGTTCAACAGGCTGCGGCAGACGGAGTTCTGCGTGGACCTGTCAGACAGCGGCGTCGATGCAAGATCGACAACTTTCGCCGGAATCGGTATTCACGAAGATTGCTCCTGGGATGGATAACGCCCAAGATTTTAGCCGGGTTTCCACTTATGGACAAGGGTTATCCACAGAAAAAATGCCCGGCATCCATGCTTGCTTCCTTTTTCAGCGGAGCTCGGTCAGCGGCCCCTGCATGCGGTAAAAGCTCAGATCGGCGGCGGTAAAGCAGGCCTGCGAACGGCCGCGGATGAAATCGTCGATATGCACGACGGTGGCGCCATCCGCTTCCTGCCAGGAGATCGCGTAAACGCCATCGCTGACCTCCTGCCACTGGCATTGCGCCTCGCCGCTGGCGCCGGCGTAGGCGCCCGAGACGATGGCGTAGCGGATCGTCTTGCCGTCTTCCGAATAGATGTTGTGCGCCGACAGACCGTCGTAGTCGACACGAAAGCTGCGTCCGGCGAACAACGGACGGGAGGGGGTAGTGGTGCTCATGGCTTCGATCAGAGAGGCAGAGGCGCGTGGGCCGACACCAGGTTCTTGGCAATACGCTCAGGCCGCTTCGGTTTCCAGTGCGGGGTAGTCGGTCAGGCCGCACTCGCCGCCGCCGAACAGTGTTTCGCGGTCATGCATGTTCAGCGGCGCGCCGGTGCGCAGGCGCTCGGGCAGGTCGGGGTTGGCGACAAAAGGCCGGCCAAAGCCGATCAGGTCGGCCCAGCCCTGCTCCAGGGCCTGGCGGGCGCGCTCGGCCGTGTAGCCGCCGGCATAGATCATGGCGCCGGGGAAGGCCTGACGCAGGCGCTGCTTGAAGTCCACCGGCATGAGCGGTGCGTCTTCCCAGTCGGCCTCGGCAATGTGGATATAGCCCACGCCCATGCCGGCCAGCAGCCGGGCCGCTCCCAGGTAAGTGGTCTCAGGGTCGGCGTCCACACAGCCATTGAGCGTGGTCAGCGGCGCCAGGCGAATGCCGACGCGGCCGGCGCCGCCCGTGCCCTCGATCAGCGCCTGGGTCACTTCGCCCAGGAAGCGCAGGCGGTTTTCCAGCGCGCCGCCATACTCGTCGGTGCGGTCGTTGGCGTTGGAGTCGATGAACTGGTTGACCAGGTAGCCGTTGGCCGCATGCAGCTCCACGCCGTCGAAACCGGCTTCCATGGCGTTGCGCGCGGCCTGGCGGTAGTCGGCCACGATGGCGTGGATCTCGTCGACGCTGAGCGCGCGCGGCATGGACGCCTGGGCGAAGCCGGGCTTGCCGTCGGCCTCGGCCACGAACACATTCACGCCCTGGGCCTGGATGGCCGAGGAAGACACGGGCGACTGGCCATTCAACAGGCTGCTGTGGCTCAAGCGGCCCACGTGCCAGAGCTGAGCAAAGATGCGGCCGCCGGCGGCGTGCACGGCTTCGGTCACCAGGCGCCAGCCTGCTATCTGCTCCGGCGTATGGATGCCGGGCGTCCAGGCATAGCCCTTGCCCAGCGGCGAGATCCAGGTGCCTTCGCTGACGATGAGGCCGGCGCTGGCGCGCTGGGCGTAGTACTCGGCCATCAGGGCGTTGGGCACGTCGCCGGGCTGGCTGGCGCGCGAACGCGTCATCGGCGGCATGACGATGCGGTTGGGCAGGTCGATGCCGCCCATCGAAAACGGTTTGAACAGGGGATCTTGGATATCAGGCATTGCAAATCTCCTCGGCCGGCGCAGTCACCTTGGCCGCTGAACGATGAAAAACAGGCAGCACGTGCTCGGCGATCTCATGAAAGGTCTCGTCGAGCCAGAGTCGCCATTTCAAGCGCTCCTTAGTCCCACACCGGCGCCAGGCCCTCGGGGCTGACTTCGCGGCCGTTGCGCTCCAGCGAGGCGATCAGGGCCATGTCTTCGGCGTCCAGCTTGAAGTCGCGCGCCAGCAGGTTGCTGGCCAGGTTCTCGCGCTTGGTCGAGGACGGAATCACGGCATAGCCCAGTTGCAGCGCCCAGGCCAGCGCCACCTGCGCCACCGTGGCGTTGTGCTTGGCGGCGATGCCGGCCAGCACCGGGTCTTTGAGCACCTTGCCGTAGGCCAGGGTCATGTAGGAGGTGACCTGGATGCCTTGCTCCTTCAGGAAAGCCGTCAGCTTGCGGCCTTGCAGGTAGGGGCTGAGCTCGATCTGGTTGGTCGCGATCTCGCCCTCGCCCACGGCGGCGATGGCCTGGCGGGTCAGCTCGATATTGAAGTTGGAGATGCCGATCTGGCGGGTCAGGCCCCGGGCCTTGGCATCGGCTAGGGCTTCCATGTACTCGGACAACTCCACGCCATTGCCGGGCGCGGGCCAGTGGATCAGGGTCAGGTCCACATAGTCGGTGCGCAGCTTCTTGAGGCTGTCCTGCAGGCTGGGGACCAGCCTGGCCTTGCTGTAGTTCTCGACCCAGATCTTGGTGGTCACGAAGAGGTCCGTGCGCTGCACGCCGCTTTCGGCGATGGCCTGGCCGACTTCAGCCTCGTTGCCGTAGATCTGCGCCGTATCGACGGCGCGGTAACCCACGTCCAGGGCGTTGCGGACCGAGTCGATCACGACTTGGCCGTTCAGGCGGAAGGTGCCGACGCCGAAGGAAGGAATATTGCTCATGGAAGGACTCCTGGGATGATGTGAAAGGCGGGGTGGTTTCCCGATAGGCTGAAGTTTGCGCTTTTCATATTTGCCAATTAAGCCCCTTATCGAACAAATTCTTTTGAAATAAAGTCAAATATTGGAGCAAAAAAAGCCAGTCGAACGACTGGCCTCAGGCTCGCGGCGCCGGCGCCCGCCATGAACTTTCAGGCGCTGGCCAGCTGCCGGGAGGCGGCGCGGCGGTCCAGCCGCCCCGACAGCACGGTCAGGCCCAGGGCGCCCAGCGTCACCAGCGCTGCAACCCAGGGGGTATGGGCCAGGCCCAGGTGGCTGACGACCTGGGCGCCGGCCCAGGAACCGCCGGCCACGCCGAGATTGAAGGCGGAGATATTGAAGCCGGTGGCCACGTCGGTGGCCTCGGGCGCCACTTCTTCCGCCAGGCGCACCACATAGACCTGCAGGCCGGGCACGTTGCCGAAGGCCACGGCTCCCCAGGCCAGCACGGTCAGCAGCATCAGCGGCTTGCTGGGCGCGGTGAAGGTCAACACCAGCAGCACGGCGGCCAGCAGCGCAAAGATGAGCTTGAGCGCCACCACCGGACCCTTGCGGTCGGCCAGGCGGCCGCCCCAGAAATTGCCGACGGCCACCGAAACGCCGTAGGCCAGCAACACCAGGCTCACCATGTTGGGACTGAAGCCAGTGATGTTTTCCAGAATCGGCGCCAGGAAGGTGAAGGCGATCAGCGAACCGCCGTAGCCCACGGCCGTCATGGCATAGACCAGCAGCAGGCGCGGCTGCAGCAGCACGCGCAGTTGGCGGCTGAGCGGCGCCGGTTGGGCATGCGCGATATTGCGCGGCACCAGGGCCCATGCGCCGATCATCGCCACCAAGCCAAAGGCCGCGACGACCAGGAAGGTAGTGCGCCAGCCGAAATGCTGGCCGATGAACGTACCCAGCGGAATCCCGGTGACAAATGCCACGGTCATGCCGCCGAACATGGTCGCGATCGCGCTGGCGCCCTTCTCGCGCGGCACCAGGCTGGTGGCGACGATGGTGCCCACCGAGAAGAACACGCCGTGGGCCAGGCCGGTGAGCAGGCGGGCCACGATCAGCGTTTCGTAGCCGGGCGCCAGCCAGGCCACCAGATTCCCCGCGGTGAACAAGGCCATGAGGCCGACCAGCAACAGCTTGCGCGGCACGCGGCCGGTCAGCGCCGTCAGAACGGGCGCGCCGATGGCCACGCCCAGCGCATACAGGCTGACCAGCAGACCGGCCGAAGGCAGGGAAACGCTCAGATCGGAGGCGATGGTCGGAATCAATCCGACGATGACGAATTCGGTGGTCCCGATGGCAAAGGCCGCCAGGGTGAGGGCAAGCAGGGCGAGAGGCATGGCTGCGATCCAGTGATATTTTTCAATGGCTTGCAGTGTCCTCGGTTTATATTTGCAGATTAAGCCCAATATCAAACAAATTCTTTTGAATTAAATTCAATAATGAAGACCACCCTCGATGAGTTGCAGGCTTTTGTGGCGGTCGTGGACACGGGCTCCATCACCGCCGCCTCGGAGCTGCTGGGCCTTACGATCTCGGCCACCAGCCGCACGCTGGCCAGGCTGGAAGAAAAGCTTCAGACCACGCTGCTACGCCGCACCACGCGTCGTCTGGAACTGACCGAGGAAGGCGCCAGCTTTTTGCAGAGCGCCCGCGCCATCATCGCCTCGGTCGACGAAGCCGAGGAACAGATGGCCGCGCGCCGCATGCGCCCGGCCGGGCGGCTGCGCGTCGATGCGGCCACTCCTTTCATGCTGCATGTGCTGGTGCCGCTGATAGCCGGTTTTCGCGAGCGCTATCCGCAGGTGGAACTGGAAATGAACTCCAACGAAGGCATCATCGACCTGATCGAAAAACGCACCGACGTGGCCTTTCGCATCGGCGTCCTCAAGGACTCCACGCTGCACGCCCGCCCCGTCGGCAGCAGTCAGGTGCGCGTTCTGGCCAGTCCGGCCTACCTCAAGCGCCACGGCACGCCCACCGGCACGGAACAGCTGGCCAGGCATTCGCTGCTGGGCTTCACCCAGCCCGAATCGCTCAATGACTGGCCGCTGCGCGGCCCGGCCGGCGACACCCTGCGCATCCAGCCGACGATAGCCTCCTCCAGCGGCGAAACCCTGCGCCACATGGCCCTGGCAGGCCTGGGCATCGTCTGCCTGTCGGACTTCATGACGCGCGAAGACCGCAAGAGCGGCAAGCTGGTGCAGTTGTTTGCCGCCGAGACACTGGACGTGCGCCAATCCATCAACGCGGTCTACTACCGCAATACCGCGCTGGCGGCGCGCATCACCTGCTTCGTGGACTATGTCATGGAGACCCTGGGCCAGCGGCCATTCACGGCTTGAAAAAGGGGCGGCGCGGACGGTTTGCGCGCCGCCCGCCATCAGGCGTAGAAATGCCAGCCCAGGTAGGCCGCGAAGGCCAGGTACAGGCCGCCCACCGCCGACAGCGCCGGCACGCTCATGGCCGCGCGCTGGAAGCGCAGCCACAGCAGGCCGATCGACAGCATGGTGAACAGGCCGGCCACCAGCAGCGGCGCATCCAGCAGCCAGGGCGTCATGAAGATGCCCAGCGCGCTGGGTATGGTGGCCTGGATCATCATGGCGCCCGAGATGTTGGCCAGCGCCAGGCGCTCCTTGCCCTGCCGCACCCAGATGAGCGCATTCATGATTTCGGGCAGTTCGGTCGCCACCGGCGCCAACAGCAGGGCCGCGACGTGGGGCGAGGCGCCCATCGCCACGCCCAGCGCCTCGATCTGGTTCACGAACACGTGCGAGGCGCCCGCGATCACCACCAGCGCCAGCACCGTCTGCACGATCGCCCAGGACAGCGACGGGTCCTCGTCGCGCGGGCGCAGCTTGAGCGGCTCCAGGTCTTCGCTGTCCAGGCTTTCCTCGTCGTTGCTGAGTTCGCGCTTGACGTAGAGGGCGTAGGTGGCCAGGAACAGGATGCCCAGCCACGGCTTCCACGCGAACGCCAGCAGGCCCAGGCCGACCTTGAACACGAAGATCCCCATGAACCAGGCCTGGTCGCGGGCCAGCCTGCGCTGGTCCGCATTGATACAGTCAGCCTGGCTCACGCGGCCGCGGCGCGCGCGCCACAGCGCCAGGCCGACCACGGCATAGGCCAGCGTGGCCAGCACCAGCGGCCCGCCCATGGCGGCGCCGACGCCGATGTCCTTTTGCTCGGGGGTGTCGCCGAAGACCACGGCCATGAAGGTGACCGCGCTCTCGGGCAAGGCCGTGCCGAACGCCGCGAGCACGGTGCCCGTGGCGGTGGCGCCGAGCTGGAAGCGGTGGCCGACCCACTCGACGCCGTTGACGAAGAATTCGCAGGCGAAGTAGATCACTGCCGCAGACAGGAAGAACAGGAACAGGGTGAGGAACATATAGACGCAGCCGGACGAGCAGAAACCATTGGCACGACATCGCGGCTCGCCCGGCCAGGGGTGAACGCAATGCGGCCAAAGGTCTCGCCTGGCTGATCCATGCGGCGGGCGCGCCGCCGAGCATGGAAACCGCTAACGCCATGGAGTTCTAGCGGCTGCTCCGCAGCGCTGAACCACCAAGTCTGTTGACGCTAGCTCCTTTGAGGGGGCAAAGGATGGCTACTCCCCAATGACAGAGCGGCGATTGTAGCAGCCCGTGCCGATCCGTCCAGTCATTTCGGCATGACCGCGCGGGGTGTCGTGTTTGCGGTATGGCAGGTAAAGTAAACGCCATCCCCAACCCTTGCCGGGGCTTGCGCCCCCGCCCGCCATGAGCCTGCCTCCCGACGATATCGCCCCCTTCGCCGCCCGCCGCCAGCGCCTGATGGAACAGATGCGCGCCGCGGGAGGCGGTATCGCCGTCCTGGCGACCGCGCCCGAGGCCGTGCGCAACCGCGACGCCGAATATCCGTACCGGCACGACAGCGATTTCTTCTACCTCACCGGCTTCACCGAGCCGGACGCGTGGCTGGTCCTGATCGCCGGCGCGTCCGACCGCGCCCTGCTGTTCTGCCGGCCACGCAACGCCGAACACGAAATCTGGGAAGGCAAGCGCTTCGGCCCCGAGGCCGCCGCGGCGCATTTCGGCTTCGACGACGCCCATCCCGTCGACGCGCTGGACGAGCTGATGCCCACGCTGCTGCTCGACCATCCCACCCTGTACGCCCCGCTGGCGGGCGACAAGCGCACCGACGGGCGGCTGCACCGCTGGCTGGCGGCGGCGCGCGAGGCCGGCCGCGGCGGCCACGCGCCGCCCGCGCGCCAGCAGGACATCCGGCCGGTGCTGGCCGAGATGCGGCTGGTCAAGGACGCCTCGGAGATCGCGGCGATGCGCCGCGCGGCCAAGATCTCGGCCGGCGCCCACGCGCGCGCCATGCGCGTGTGCCGCCCCGGCATGCACGAGTACGAACTCGAAGCCGAACTGCTCTACGAATTCCGCCGCCACGGCGCGCAGTCGGTGGCCTACAACAGCATCGTGGCCGCCGGCGCCAACGCCTGCGTGCTGCACTATCCGGCCGGCGAGGCCGTGCTGCGCGACGGCGACCTGGTCCTGATCGACGCCGGCTGCGAGGTGGACAGCTACGCCAGCGACATCACCCGCACGTTTCCGGTCAACGGCCACTACAGCGGCCCGCAGCGCGCGCTGTACGACCTGACGGTGGCGGCCCAGGAGGCCGCCGCCCAGGCCACCGCGCCCGGGCGCGGCTTCAACGACGCCCACCAGGCGGCGCTGCGCGTGCTGGCGCAGGGCATGCTGGACCTGAAACTGCTGAAAGGCTCGCTCGACGGCGTGCTGGAATCCGGCGACTACAGCCGGTTCTACATGCACCGCACCGGCCACTGGCTGGGCCTGGACGTGCACGACGTGGGCGACTACCGCCAGCCCGGCCCCGCCCAGGGCGCCGAGCGTCCATGGCGCAGGCTGGAGGCCGGGATGATGCTGACCATAGAACCCGGCATCTACGTGCGGCCGGCCGGCGACGTGCCCGAGGCCTACTGGAACATCGGCATCCGCACCGAGGACGACGCGCTGGTCACCGACGAGGGCTGCGAGATCATCACGCGGGGCGTGCCGGTGCAGGCCGGCGAGATCGAGGCGCTGATGCGGGAATAGCGGGCGCTAGAACACGTAGCCGTCCAGCCAGCCCATCGCCACCCAGGTATAGACCACCACCATCGCGATCGCGCCCATCGACGCGATCGCGCCGACCAGGCAGGCCAGCAGGGCCACCAGCACCGGCCCCCAGGCCGTGTTGCTGGGCCGGCCCAGGCCGGGGTTGTAGAGGCGGTCGAATTTCTCGTCCGGCATCAGCGAGAACACCGCGCTTTCGATGAACCCGTCGATCATCGGAATGAACAGCAGGAAGAAGGCGGGGTTGTCGTACCAGACCGGATAGAAACGCAGCGCGCAAAAGCCGCTGACCAGCGCCAGCGCGGTCACCACCCAGGCGTGGCGCCGGCCCAGATACCACCAGTGCGCGCCCATCCAGCCGAAGAAACAGGCCAGCAGGCCCACGGCGACCTTGCCGCGGGGACGGCGGGCGGATGCTGTAGACAACGGGGAGGATTGCGCCTGGGCCTGCGTCATGTCGATCAACCGGTAAGGGGAACGCCGGCGCCTGGGCGCGCCGGCTCTGCGTGCGATTGTAGTGGACGGTTAAAATCCGCGGATGACCTCATCCGCCTTCGACATTGCGATACTCGGCGCCGGCCCGGTGGGCCGGGTGCTGGCCCTGATGTTGGCGCGCGTGGCGCCGGACCCGGCCCGCATCGCCCTGCTCGCGGGCAACGCGCCCGCCCCGGCCGCGGCGGCCGCTGCGCCGGCCGCGGACCCGCGGGTGCTGGCCATGAACCACGGCAGCCGCGTGCTGCTGGAATCGCTGCAGGCCTGGCCCGAGCGCTCGGCCGACATCCGCAACATCCATGTGTCGCAGCGCGGGCGGCTGGGCCGCACCCTGATCCAGAACACCGATTTCGGCGTGCCCCAGCTGGGCAGCGTGGTCGCTTACGCCGGGCTGTACGCGAAACTGGACGAGCGCGTGGCCGACAGCGGCGTGACCGTGCTGTCCGGGCCGCCCGCCCGGATCGACCGCCAGGACGGCGACGGCGTGCGCATCCGGCAGGGCGAGACCGAACTGCTGTGCCAGGTCGCCGTGCAATCCGACGGCGCGGGCGCTTCCGACCTGCGCCGCGACTACGGCCAGCACGCCGTGCTGACCAGCGCGCAGGCCACGCTGCCGCGCCGCGGCTGGGCCTGGGAACGCTTCACCGCGGAGGGTCCGCTGGCCCTGCTGCCCCATCCGCAGACGCCGGACGCCTATTCGGTGGTCTGGTGCTGCGCGCCGGAACGCGCCGCCGAACTCGCTGCGCTGGACAACGCCGCGTTTTCGCAAGCCCTGTCCGCGGCCTTCGGCGACCGCCTCGGCCGCCTGTCGAGCCAGGCGCCGCGCCACGTCTTCCCGCTGGCGCTGAGCGCGCGCCGCGCGCAGGTCCACGGCCGCGTGGCGGCCATCGGCAACGCCGCCCAGACCCTGCACCCGGTCGCCGGCCAGGGCCTGAACCTGGGGCTGCGCGACGCCGCCCGCCTGGCCCAGACGCTGGGCGGCTGGCTGGCCCATCCCCAGGGCAGCCCGGCCGCGGCCCTGACCGAGTTCGCCCGCGCCCGCCACGTGGACCGCGCCCTCACCGCCGGCCTGACCGACCTGATGCCGCGGGTCTTCGCCACCGGCCTGGCGCCGGTCGAGCACGCCTGCGGCCTGGCCCTGCTGGCGCTGGACCTGGCCTCGCCGCTGCGCGCGCCGCTGGCCCAGCATCTGCTGCAGGGGTTCCGCGCCTGAGTCCTCTCAACCCGTCCCCCGTCGGGGCGGCTCGGTTTGCTTTGGTCGTCCATCGTTACCAGCCGTTTGCCGGCCGGAAAAATGAGGGCGCGATCGAGCCGGTTAAAATGTGAGCATGCGCATAGGCCAATGGTCCCTTCCCAACAACGTTCTGGTCGCGCCCATGGCGGGCGTGACGGACCGTCCTTTCCGCCAGCTCTGCAAGAAGCTGGGGGCCGGCTACGCCGTCTCGGAAATGGCCGCCAGCAACCCGAAGCTGTGGGATAGCGTCAAGACCTCGCGCCGCCTGAACCACGACGGCGAAATCGCCCCGGTCTCGGTGCAGATCGCCGGCGCCGATCCCGCCATGATGGCGGAGGCGGCGGTGTTCAACGCGAATAAAGGGGCCCGGATCATCGACATCAACATGGGCTGCCCGGTCAAGAAGGTCTGCAACGTCGCCTCCGGGTCGGCGCTGCTGCGCCACGAAGACCTGGTGGCCCGCATTCTCGATGCCGTGGTGTCAGCCTGCGCGCCGCTGGGCGTGCCGGTCACGCTCAAGACCCGCACCGGCTGGGACCGGGAGAACCGCAACGCCTTGCGCATCGCGAAAATGGCGCAGGAGGCCGGCATCGCCGCCCTCACCCTGCACGGCCGCACGCGCGCCGACCTCTATACGGGCGAGGCGGAATATGACACCATCCGGGCCGTCAAGGCGGAACTGGACATCCCCGTGGTCGCCAACGGGGATATCGATACTCCTGAAAAAGCCAGGCGCGTCCTGGATTACACTGGCGCCGATGCGGTCATGATCGGCCGGGCGGCCCAGGGCCGTCCGTGGATTTTCCGCGAAATCGACCACTACCTGCGCACGGGCGAAACACTGGCCCCTCCCTCATACGGGGAAATGCGCGAGCTGTTGCTCGAACATCTCGACGACCACTACCGGTTCTATGGCGAGCACACCGGCGTACGCACGGCGCGCAAGCACATCGGCTGGTATCTGGACGGCCTGCCGGGAGCGGATTCGTTCTGCGCCCGCATGAATCTGATCGACAATACCCGAGACCAGTGGCGGGCGGTGTCGGACTGGTTCGACCTCATCTCGCGCGACGGCGGGCCTCATCCGGCGCCGATCGCAGAAGCCCTGCTGGCGGCATAACCGCCTCAACACCACCAACATAAAAATATCTGTACTCAAATGAGCAAGAAAGATGTCCTGGAAGAATGCGTGCGCGCCAGCCTGGAGCGCTATTTCGAAGACTTGGGCGAATCCGAGCCCCACGACATGTGGGACATGGTGATGCGTTGCGTCGAACGCCCGGTGCTCGAAGTGGCGCTGGAGCGCTCGGGCGGCAACCAGTCGCGCGCATCCGAAATGCTGGGCATCACCCGCAACACGCTGCGCAAGAAGCTGCTGGCGCACAATATCCAGGTATAGCTTTCCCGCGCGGGAGAGGCGCCGCGGCGCGCCGCCCGCTCCTTCAAGATTTCCCATCTGACCAGAACGAGAAAGGCGTCCCGCCCCACTCCCGTCCCTCACCATGAAAATCGAAACCGCCCTGCTTTCGGTGTCCGACAAGACCGGCATCGTTGAATTTGCCCGCGCGCTGGCCGCGCGCGGCGTGCGCCTGCTGTCGACCGGCGGCACCGCCAAGCTGCTGGCCGACTCCGGCCTGACCGTCACCGAAGTGGCCGCCCACACCGGCTCGCCCGAGATCCTGGACGGCCGCGTCAAGACGCTGCATCCCAAGATCCACGGCGGCCTGCTGGCGCGCCGCGACAGCGCCGAGCACATGGACACCATCAAGGCGGCGGGCATCGATCGCATCGACATGCTGGTGGTCAACCTGTATCCGTTCCGCGAAACCGTGGCCAAGCCGGACTGCACCTTCGCCGACGCGGTCGAGAACATCGACATCGGCGGCCCGGCCATGCTGCGCGCGGCGGCCAAGAACCACGGCACCGAAGCCGGCGGCGTGACGGTGGTGATCGACCCGGTCGACTACTCGCGCGTGCTGGCCGAAATGGACCAGGGCGGCGCCACCTCCTACGGCCTGCGCCTGGCGCTGGCCGCCAAGGTCTACGCCCACACCGCCGCCTACGACGGCGCCATCGCCGCCTACCTCAGCAGCCTGGCCGACGCCGAACCCAAGCAGGACGCCGTGCCGGCGCGCAATGAATGGCCGGGCACGCTGACGCTGCAGGTCAAGCAGGAGCAGGCGCTGCGCTACGGCGAGAACCCCCACCAGACCGCCGCCTTCTACGTCGACGCGCAGCGTCCGGCCGGCCTGCTGGGCAACTACCGCCAGCTCCAGGGCAAGGAACTCTCGTACAACAACATCGCCGACGCCGACGCCGCCTGGGAATGCTCGCGCAGCTTCGAGGCCCCGGCCTGCGTCATCGTCAAGCACGCCAACCCCTGCGGCGTGGCGGTCGCGGCCGACACGCTGGGCGCGTACCAGCAGGCCTTCAAGACCGACCCGACCTCGGCCTTCGGCGGCATCATCGCCTTCAACCGCCCGGTCGACGCGGCCACCGCCGAAGCCGTCAGCTCGCAGTTCCTGGAAGTGCTGCTGGCGCCGGCCTATGACGGCGCCGCGCTGGCCATCCTGGCGGCCAAGAAGAACGTGCGCGTGCTGGAAGTGCCGATGGGCACGGGCCAGAACGCCTTCGACGTCAAGCGCGTGGGCGGCGGCTGGCTGGTGCAGAGCCCGGACGCCTACAACGTGCCGCGCGACGCGCTCAAGGTGGTCACCAAGCGCCAGCCCACCGAGCAGGAAATGAACGACCTGGCCTTCGCCTGGAAGGTCGCCAAGTACGTCAAGTCCAACGCCATCGTGTTCGTGGGCGGCGGCATGACGCTGGGCGTGGGCGCCGGCCAGATGAGCCGCATCGACTCGGCCCGCATCGCCTCGATCAAGGCGGAAAACGCCGGCCTGACCCTGAAGGGCTCGGCCGTGGCCTCGGACGCCTTCTTCCCGTTCCGCGACGGCCTGGACGTGGTGGTGGCGGCGGGCGCGACCTGCGTGATCCAGCCCGGCGGCAGCGTGCGCGACGACGAAGTGATCGCGGCGGCCGACGAGCACGGCATCGCCATGGTGCTGACCGGCACCCGCCACTTCCGCCACTGATGCGCGTCCTCGGCATCGATCCCGGCCTGCGCCGCACCGGCTTCGGTGTGATCGATGCCGACGGCCCGCGGCTGCGCTACGTCGCCAGCGGGACCATCGTGGTCCCGCCGGCGCTGTCCCTGCCCGAACGTCTCAAGGTCATCCTGGACAATCTGCGCGAGGTCGCGCGCGACACGCGGCCCGACGTGGCCGCGCTGGAAATCATCTTCCTCAACACCAACCCGGCCTCCACCCTGCTGCTGGGCCAGGCGCGCGGCGCGGCCCTGTGCGCGCTGGCCGACAGCTCGCTGGCGGTGCACGAATACACCGCGCTGCAGATCAAGAAAGCCGTGGTCGGCACCGGCCGCGCCGCCAAGGAGCAGGTGCAGATGATGGTGCAGCACCTGCTGGCGCTGGACGGCGCGCCCTCGCCCGACTCGGCCGACGCGCTGGCCTGCGCGATCTGCCACGCCCACGTCGGCCCCCTCCAGGACAAGCTCGACCGCCTGGGCGGCGCCCTGCACATGGGCGGCAAGACCCGCATCCGCAACGGCCGCCTGCTGGGCTAGGGCCTGTGCGTGGCTCCTTTTAGTGTGAACAGGCCCTAGCGCCCAGCGTATAGAATCCCCGCATTCGCCGCGCATCGCGCGCGGTTCCACTCTTGCCAGGCCTGCCATCACCATGATCGGACGCATCACCGGAACCCTGATCGAAAAACTTCCGCCCACCATCTGCGTGGACGTGGGCGGTCTGGGCTATGACATCGACGTGCCCATGAGCACGCTGTACGCCCTGCCGGACGACGGCGCGCGCGTCACGCTCTACACCCACCTGACCGTGCGCGAGGACGCCCACATCCTGTACGGCTTCGCCACCGCCGGCGAACGCAGCGCGTTCCGCGAACTCATCAAGGTCAGCGGCATCGGCGCGCGCACCGCGCTGGCGGTCCTGTCGGGGCTGTCGGTGGCCGACCTGGCCCAGGCCATCACCCTGCAGGAATCCGGACGCCTGACCCGCGTGCCCGGCATCGGCAAGAAAACCGCCGAACGCCTGCTGCTGGAAATGCGCGGCAAGCTCGGCGCCGACATCGGCGCGACCCCGCACGCCGCGCCCGACAGCCAGTCGGACATCCTGAACGCGCTGCTGGCGCTGGGCTACTCCGAGAAGGAATCGCTGTCGGCGCTGAAGACCCTGCCAGAAGGCGTGGGCGTGTCCGACGGGATCAAGCAGGCGCTCAAGGCATTGGTGCGCTGAGCGGGGCCCGCCGCGAAAGACCGCGGTTTGCGCCGCCCGTCACAGATACCGCGGCGCGACGGCTTCCAGGCCGGTCGGCACCACGTGCAGCTCGGGCGCTATCGGCCCGCCGCAAACGTTGTCGCGGCGCAGGGAGTCCAGGTTGTCGCGCGACATCAGCGGCGTGCCGGGCAGGCATTCGAACAGCATGGCCTGCATGCGGCCCACGCCCATCGGCATGTTGAGCACCGGCCGCGGATGGCCGCTCCAGGCGGCGCACAGGCGCGCGATCTCGCCCAGCGTATAGACCTGCGGGCCGCCCAGTTCATAGGTCTTGCCGCGGGCGCCGGGGTCGCGCAGCGCCGCCATCAGCGCGGCCACCACGTCGCCCACGTACACCGGCTGCATGCGCACGTGGGCGCCGGCCAGCGGCAGCACCGGCAGCCAGCGCGCCAGCCGGGCGAACATATTGGTGAACTGGTCGTCGGGACCGAACACGACGGAGGGACGGAAGATGGTCCAGCCGCCTTCGCGCCAGCCGGCGAATTCCTGCTTGATGGCGGCCTCGCCATCGCCCTTGGAGCGCTGGTACATGCTGTCGCCCTGCGGGTCGGCGCCCAGCGCGCTGACGTGCAGCAGGCGCGGCACGCCCTGGCGGCGGCAGGCCTGCGCGATGCGCTGCGGCAGCAGCACGTGCGCCCGCGCGAAGTCCGAACCGTAGGGCCGGCCTGAATTGCCGTGCAGGATGCCCACCAGGTTGACGACCGCGTCGCAGCCGCGCGCCAGCGCGTCCAGCGTGGCGTCGTCGTGGACGTCGCGTTCGAGCAGGGTGACGGTGGGGAAGATCTGCAGATCGCGCCCACGGCTGAAACGGCGGGTGGGCACGATGATTTGTTGCGGCTGCGCGCTGAGCCGCGCGATCAGGTGGCGACCGATGAAACCGGTGCCGCCAATGACAAGAATACGCATGCGCAGCCCCTGTTCGTCAGGATTCAGCCCCGATTCTGCCCTGCACGGGCGACAACCGCAAGCGCGCATCGGCGGCCGGCCGCGCCGGCCGCCGCCGGCGTGCGTCAGCCCGCCAGCAGTCTGGCGTAGGCCGGGAGATCGACGTTGCCGCCGCTGATGATCACCCCGACCCGGGCGCCGCGCACCGGCACCACGTTCTGCATCACCGCGGACGCGCCCAGGCAGCCGGTGGGCTCGACCACCATCTTCATGCGTTCCGCGAAGAATTTCATGGTGGCGACCAGCTGCTCGTCGGTCACCGTGACGATGTCGCGCACGTGCTTCTGGATCAGCGGGAAGGTCAGATTGCCCAGGTGCGTGGTGGCGGCGCCGTCGGCCAGGGTCTTGGGCGCCGGAATGCGGACGACTTCACCCTTGCGCAGGGACTGCTGGCCGTCGTTGCCGGCCTCGGGCTCGACCCCGTAGACCAGGCAGCGCGGGCTCAGCGCGTAGGCGGACAAGGCCGAGCCGGCCAGCAGCCCGCCGCCGCCCAGGCAGACGAACAGATAGTCCAGCTCGCCCACGTCCTCGAACAGCTCCTTGGCCGCGGTGCCCTGGCCGGCGATGACGTCGGCGTGGTCGTAGGGCGGGATCAGCGTGGCGCCGGTCTCGGCCTGGATGCGGCGCGCGATGGCCTCGCGGTCCTCGGTGTAGCGGTCATAGGTGACGATCTTGCCGCCGTAGCCCTCGGTGGCGGCGCGCTTGGCCGCCGGCGCGTCCAGCGGCATGATGATGGTGGCCTGCACGCCCTGCAGCCTGGAGGCCAGCGCGATGGCCTGGGCATGGTTGCCCGACGAGAACGTGACCACGCCCGCGGCCCGCTGTTCGGGCGTCAGGCGCGCGATCGCGTTGTAGCCGCCGCGGAACTTGAAGGCGCCCATGCGCTGGAAGTTCTCGCACTTGAAGAACAGCGAGGCGCCGCTGATCGCGTCGGCGGTGGCCGAGGTCAGCACCGGCGTGCGGTGCGCGTTGCCGGCCAGGCGCTCGCTGGCGCGCGCGACGTCGTCGTAAGAGGGCAATTCGGGCTGCATGGGGAATCGGTCCTTGAAGGGAAACGGAACCCCAGGATGATAAACCCGCCGCCGCCCCTCGGGCGCGGGCGGGCCTATTTGCCGAACAGGTCGCCCGATCCGCTGGCGCTGCCGGCCGGCGGGGTCAGCCCCAGGTGGCGCCAGGTCGTCAGCGTGGCCGTGCGTCCGCGCGGCGTGCGCTGCAGGTAGCCGTGCTGGATCAGGTAGGGTTCGATCACGTCCTCGATGGTGTCGCGCTCTTCGCCGATGGCCGCGGCCAGGCTGTCCACGCCCACGGGGCCGCCGTCGAACTTGTGGACGATGGCTTCGAGCAGCTTGCGGTCCATCAGGTCCAGCCCCTGCGGGTCGACTTCCAGCATGGCCAGCGCGCGGCCGGCCACGTCCGCGTCGATGATGCCGCCGGCCTTGACCTCGGCGTAGTCGCGCACGCGGCGCAGCAGCCGGTTGGCGATGCGCGGCGTGCCGCGGGCGCGGCGCGCCACCTCGGCCGCGCCTTCCGGCGTGATGCCGGCGTTGAGCAGGCCGGCGCTGCGCGTGACGATGCGGCCCAGGTCGGCGGCGTCGTAGAACTCCAGCCGCGAGACGATGCCGAAGCGGTCGCGCAGCGGATTGGTCAGCATGCCGGCGCGCGTGGTCGCGCCCACCAGCGTGAAGGGCTGCAGGTCCAGCTTGACGCTGCGCGCGGCCGGCCCTTCGCCGATCAGGATGTCGATCTGGAAGTCCTCCAGCGCCGGATAGAGGATTTCCTCGACCACGGGCGACAGGCGGTGGATCTCGTCGATGAAGAGGACGTCGTTCTTTTCGAGATTGGTCAGCAGCGCGGCCAGGTCTCCCGGGCGCTCCAGCACCGGGCCGGAGGTCTGGCGCAGCTGCACGCCCATTTCATGGGCGATGATGTGGGCCAGCGTGGTCTTGCCCAGGCCCGGCGGGCCGAACAGCAGCACGTGGTCCAGCGCCTCGCCGCGCTTTCTGGCGGCGGCGATGAAGATTTCGAGCTGTTCGCGGGCGCGCTGCTGCCCCACGTACTCGTCCAGGGCCTTGGGCCGCAGCGCGCGTTCGATCGACTCCTCGTTGGGAGATACCGGCTGCGGCGCCACGATACGGGGGGCGTCGGGGCGGGAGGAAAGCGAATCGGACTGGATGGCCATGGTGCGGAAACGGCAAAGGACGAAGCAGGATGCATCGTACCGTAACCCTAGGCGGTTTCCGACAGGGGCAGCCGCACCCGCACGCACAGGCCGCCGGAATCGGCCGCGCGCAGCTCCAGCGAGCCGCCGTGGGCGCGCGCGATGGCCTCGGCCAGGGCCAGGCCCAGCCCGACGCTGCCGGTGCGCGTGCGCGCGTCGTCGAGCCGGCTGAACGGGCGCAGCGCCTCGCGGCGGCGCTCCGGCGCGATGCCGGCCCCGTGGTCGGCCACGTCCAGCACCGCGTAGCGCCCTTCGCGGCTCAGCGTCACGTCGACCGGCGGCGCGCCGTGGTTCAGGGCGTTGCCGATCAGGTTGTCCAGCAGCCGGCCCAGCGCCACCGCGTCGGCCTGCACCACCAGCGCCGCGTCGTCGTCGGCGCCGTTGCGCAGGCGGATGTCGGTGCCCGCCCCCTGCCAGGCGCCCACGCGCTCGATCAGCCAGTCGCCCAGCACCATCGAGGCGTAGCGGTAGGCGGCCGGGTCGGTTCCGCGCACGAAGCCGATGAACTGGTCGACCATGTGCTGCATGTCCTGCAGGTCGGCGCGCAGGCCTTCCTTGAGCTTGGAATCGTCGGCCAGCTCGATGCGCAGCCACATCCGCGACAGCGGCCCCTTGAGGTCGTGCGGCAGGCCGGACAGCAGCGTGCGGCGCACCGAATCGGATTCGGCCAGCGCGTCCAGCATGGCGTTGAAGCGCTCGCCCAGCACCCGCGTCTCGTGCGGCCCCGAGGGGTCGACGCGCTGCGGCTGCCCCGCGGCCAGCCGGTCGGCGGCGTCGGCCAGCCGCGTGATCGGGCGCGTGATGTGCCAGGAAAAACCCACGGCCAGGAGCAGCAGCAGGCCCAGCCCGCCCAGCCAGGCGGCGATGAAGGGCGTGGTCACGGGCGGGTCGAGCCGGTCCAGCGGGATCACCAGCCACTCGCGCAGGCGCGGCACGTCCTCGGTGTTGGAATTGGGGGCCAGCGAAATGAAGATTTCCGGCGTGGGCCCGCGCGACAGGGCCACGCGCGTGCCGTCGTTGAGCCGCTCGTTGAGCTGCTGCACCAGCCCGCGCAGGTCCTGGCGGATGTCGTCCGGCTCGGGCTTGTGGCGCCGCCTGAACTCCTGCTCCGCGCGGCGTTCTTCGCGGTCGTCGTCGCGCACTTCGGGCGGCGGCGGCGCCGGCGGGCCGTGCAGCTGCGGATCGGCCGACGGCGGCGAGGGCGGCGTGGGCGCGGGCTTGGGCGGCGGCTTGGCGCGGCGGCCGTTGAAACGCTGCAGCTTGGCTTCGGCCGGCAGCACGCGCGACCACAGGCGCCACTGGTTCTGCGAGGCCGTGCGCACGAAATCGGCGCGTTCGTCGGCCGGCACCTGCGACACGGCGGCCCGCAGCGTGCGGATGGTGGTGACGATGTAGCCGATCGCCACCTCTTCCATGAACTTGTGGCGGAAGTAGGACACCGTCACCAGCGTGGCCGCCTGCGTCAGCAGCACCGCGCCCAGGATCAGCAGGATCAGCCTCGCCCGTAGCGAGCGCGGCATCAGGAAACCGGGAGAAAAGCGCATCGGGACGGGGCTCTAGGGCGAAAACCGGTAGCCGATGCCCCAGACCGTCTGGATCCAGCGCGGCTGCTTGGGATCGTCCTCGATCACGCGGCGCAGGCGCAGGATGGCGATGTCGATGGCGCGGTCGTTGCGTTCGCCGGCGTCGTCGTCGCGCGCCAGGGCCAGCAGGCGTTCGCGCGACAAGGGCTTGCCGGCATTGCGCACCAGCGCTTCGAGCAGGTTGATCTCGCCGCCCGTCAGCTTGACCACGGTGCCGTCGCGCGAGAGCTGGCGCGTGGACGGATCGAACAGGAACGGGCCGAACGAGACCGGCGCGTCCTTGGTCAGGGCGGACGGGCCGCGCTTGCGGCGCAGCACGGCCTCGATGCGGGCCAGCAGTTCGCGCGGATCGAAAGGCTTGCCGACGTAATCGTCGGCGCCGGCCTCCAGGCCGATGATGCGGTCCACCGCCTCGTCGCGGGCGGTCAGCAGGATGACGGGGATGTCCTCGCCCTGTTCGCGCAGGCGGCGACAGGCGTCGGCGCCGTCGCCGCCGGGCAGCATGCGGTCGAGCACCAGCAGGTCGGGCGCGTAACGGGTGATGCGGGCCGACAGGTCGGTGGCGTCGGGCGCCAGCAGCGTGTCGTAGCCGTGCCGGTTCAGGTAGTCGGCAAGCAGCTGCCGCAGGGCCGGATCGTCGTCGACGACCAGCAGCTTGGTGTGGGGATTGTCCATGGATGCCATAGTGGGGCGCGGCGCGTCGGGCCGCAAGAGGCAGGAAATCAACTGAAATATACCTGTTGCACGATGTAGAACGCCGTTTCCGGCGCTTTTATCGGAAGCCGATCGAGGCGATAAAATAAATCCTGCCCAGCCGCGGACAGCCCATGAACGTTCACAGCATCCGCGGCGCTCCCTTTCTACACTGGTTTCTATGCCCGCCCCTGCATTCTTCCGGCGAAACTGGCTGCTGCGCGCAATCCTGGCCGCAGCCGCGCTGGGCCCGCTGCCGGCCGCGGCCGGCAGCGCGGCGGACGCCCTGCTGCCCGCGTCCGGCACGCCGGCCGGCTGGGTGCGCGGCATCGGCGCGCTGGCGCCGGTCCAGACCATCCCCGTGCGTCCCGCGCCCGCCATCGGCGCGCGCGCGGTGCCGCTGGACCCCTCCCCCTGCGACCTGCAGACCCTGGAACCCGCCATCGACACCCGCGTGCACGGCGGCGGCGACGGCCAGACGCCGGAACTGAGCATTCCCGGCACCGGGGCCGAGCTGTCGGGCGACGTCCGGCCGCCGGCGGTCGACTGCCGCGCCCTCACCGCCCCCGAGGAGGCCGCGCCCGACTACTCCTTCGCGCTGGAGGAAGGCGACATTCCCGTGGTCGTGATCTCGGGTGTGGCGCGCCCGTCCCGGCCCTGGTTCGCCTCGGTCAGCGGCCAGGACGGCCTGCGCTATGGCGGCAGCCGCAACTGGGTCTACCGCAACACGGCCGGCCCCTCCATCGCGGTCGGCAACGTCACCGCCGCCGCCCCGGCCTGGGGCAGCGGCGCCCCCGTGGGCGGGCTGCAGATCTCGAACTGGGCCGGGACGGGCCCCACCATCGCCGAAGGCGCCTTCGGCTATTCCTCGTCCGTGGGCCTGCTCAACAACATGGACCCGGCGGCGCGCTCGGGCGCCGTCGACTACGGGGCCTCGGCAGGCAGCGGCAGCGTGCGCTACGGCCTCACGCCGGCCCTCACCCTGGAAGGCCAGATGCAGAGTGCGCCTTCGCTCACCACCCGCGGCATGGGCACCACCTACGCCGCCGGCGAATACGGCACCTTCCAGGCCGGGGCCACGCAAAGCTCGTTCGACGCGGTCAACGCCTGGCGCTACCGCTTCGGCTACAACGTGGAGGTGGCCAACCTGGTCCACCTGGGCTATACGGCCGAACAGGTGGGCGCGGGTTTCGGCGACCTGTCCATGTATGCCGACGGCGCGGCCGCCACGGGCCAGACCCGCAACACGCTGTCGGCGGGCGTCCCCATTTCGGGCTGGGGCACCTTCAGCGGCACCTATTCGGGCCTGCGCGAAGGCTCGACCCAGGCCGAACAGCGCGTCGGGCTGTCGCACAGCATGTTCGTGGCGCCCAAGGTCCAGCTGGCCGTCGGCGCCGACCGCGACATCCTGTCGGGCGACTACGAGTGGCGCGCCAACCTCAGCATGCCGGTCGACACCTTCATGCGCGGCACCTGGCTGAACTGGTAGCGGACGGAAATCTCCCTGGCGCGACGGGCCGCGGGATTTGGGGCTTAAAATCCCTGCCATGATGCTTCCGGCCTACCCCCATGTCTGACGCGCGCGCCCTCAGCGTATTGCAGCGCGTTTTCGGTTACGAATCCTTCCGCGGCGACCAGCAAGCCATTGTCGATCAGGTGATCGGCGGCGGCGACGCGCTGGTGCTCATGCCCACCGGCGGCGGCAAATCGCTCTGCTACCAGGTGCCCTCGCTGGTGCGCGAAGGCACCGGCATCGTGGTGTCGCCGCTCATCGCCCTGATGCAGGACCAGGTCGACGCCCTGACCGAACTGGGCGTGCGCGCCGCCTACCTGAACTCCACCCAGGAATGGCGCGTGGCCCGCGAGGTCGAACAGGCCTTCCTGGCCGGCGAGCTGGATCTGCTCTACGTGGCGCCCGAACGCCTGCTGACCGACCGCTGCCTGCAATTGCTGGAACGCGGCCGCATCGCGCTGTTCGCCATCGACGAGGCCCACTGCGTGTCCCAATGGGGCCACGACTTCCGGCCGGAATACCTGGGCCTGTCGATGCTGCACGAGCGCTGGCCCGACGTGCCGCGCATCGCGCTTACCGCGACCGCCACCGACGCCACCCGCCGCGAAATCGCGCAGCGCCTGTCGCTGGACGAGGCGCGCCACTTCGTCGCCAGCTTCGACCGCCCCAACATCCGCTACCGCATCGTCGAGAAAAACGAGGTACGCAAGCAGCTGCTGGACCTGATCCGCACCGAACACGAGGGCGAATCCGGCGTGGTCTACTGCCTGTCGCGCGCGCGGGTGGAAGAGACCGCCGAATTCCTGTGCAACCAGGGCATAGACGCCATGCCCTACCACGCCGGGCTCAGCGCACAGGTGCGCGCGGCCAACCAGGCGCGCTTCCTGCGCGAGGACGGCGTGGTCATGGTGGCCACCATCGCCTTCGGCATGGGCATCGACAAGCCCGACGTGCGCTTCGTCGCGCACATCGACCTGCCCAAGTCCGTGGAAGGCTATTACCAGGAAACCGGCCGCGCCGGTCGCGACGGCCTGCCCGCCACCGCCTGGCTGGCCTACGGCCTGCAGGACGTGGTGCAGCAGCGCCGCATGATCGACGAATCGCCCGGCGACGACGCCTACCGCCGGCGCCTGGGCCAGCAGCTCGACGCCATGCTGGGGCTGTGCGAAACCGTGGAATGCCGGCGCGTGCGGCTGCTGGCCTACTTCGGCCAGCAGATCACGGCCTGCGGCAACTGCGACGTCTGCCTCGACCCGCCCCAGGCCTGGGACGGCACCGTCGCGGCGCAGAAAGTGCTGTCGGCCGTCTACCGGCTATGGAAGGAACGCGGCCAGCGCTACGGCGCCGGCCACATCATCGACATCCTGCGCGGCAAGGTCACCGACCGCACCAGGCAGCATGGCCATGAAACCCTGAGCGTCTTCGGCGTGGGCGCCGACCTCAGCGACACGGCATGGCGCGGCGTGCTGCGCCAGCTGCTGGCGCAGGGCCTGCTGACCGTGGACAACGAAGGCTACGGCACGCTGGCCCTGACCGAAGGCAGCCGCGCCGTGCTCAAGGGCGAGCGCCAGCTGATGCTGCGCCGCGAATCGGAAAAGAAACCGCGCTCGGGCAAGACCGGCAGCGGCCGCCCCAAGGCCGCCGCCATCGACCTGCCGCCCGAACTGCAGCCCGTCTTCGAAGCCTTGCGCGCCTGGCGCGGCGAAGTGGCCAAGAGCCACGGCGTGCCGGCCTACGTCATCTTTCACGACGCCACGCTGCGCGAAATCGCGCTGGCCCAGCCCGACTCCATGGACGCGCTGAGCCACATCAGCGGCGTCGGCGCGCGCAAGCTGGAAGCCTACGGGGAGGAAATCCTGCAGCGAGTGTCCAGGCCGATCGTTTGATGAGGGTGTGGTTGGCGGGGGGGCCGTAGGATGGGTGCAGCGCGAGAATTCTTAAGCAAGAACTCAGCTGTCGAGCGCGCGTAACCCATCAGGCGGCGCAAGCCGCCGCTTTTCGAGGCAAGAAACAAATGCCGGCTTGCGCCGGCCGATGGGTTCCGCGCGCTGGAGGCCCGCATCCTTTTCCAAATCCCCTTGCGCTGCATCCATTCTACGCAAGCATCACGGCCGGCATCCCAGTCGGCATCACTGCCGCCCCCACCCCTCACGCCGGCGGCGGCAGCAGCGGCACTGGCGGGCGTTCCTTGCCGAACACCGAGCGGTAGGCCAGGATGTTGAACACCAGCACCACCGGCACGCCCACGACCGCGCCGGCCAGGACCAGCCGCATCGAGCCCAGCGCGCCCGCGCCGTCCCAGATCGTCATGTCGTCCAGGATCAGATAGGGGAACAGGCTGTAGGCCAGGCCGCTCAGCATCAGCAGGAACAGGGCCACGCACAGCACGAAGGGCAGCCAGCTGAAACGGTCCGCCTTGCCAGGCAGCCGCGCCAGCAGCATTTCGGCCGCGACGAAGCCGGCCAGCATCAGCACCCAGACCGTGGCGGCCACGCTCAGGTGGGCGATGTTGCTCCATTTGTAGAAGATGCCGGCGTTGGCCAGCCCCAGCGTCACCGCGATCGACACCATGCCCACCGCCGTCCAGCGGATGGCGTGGCGCGCCCAGTTGGCCGCGCGCCGCTGCAGGTCGCCGTCGACCCGCATGACCAGCCAGGCCGCGCCCAGCAGGATATAGGCCGCCACCGCGCACAGGCCCACGAACACCGAGAACCAGCCGTAGCCGGCGTCGGACTGGTAGCCGGTGGCGATGCGGCCCAGCAGCATGCCCTGGCCGAAGGCGGTGATGAGCGAGCCGGCCCAGAAGCCGAAGATCCAGCGCGGCTTCATTTCGTTGCGCGCGCGGATGCGGAATTCGAACGCCACGCTGCGCAGCACCACGCCCAGCACCATGCAGGTGAGCGGCCCGTAGAGCTTGCCCAGCACCGCGCCCCAGGCGAACGGAAAGGCCGAGGCGAACAGCCCCATGCCCAGCAGCAGCCAGAACTCGTTGGCGTCGCGCCACGGACTCAGCAGGCTCATCATGCGGCCGCGCTCGTGCTCGGGCGCGAGCTGCAGCAGGATGCCCACGCCCAGGTCGAAGCCATCGAGCACCATGCCCGCGGCGATCACCACGAACAGCAGCGCCATGAACGCCAGCGGCATCCAGAACGAGGGGTCGTCGGGATTGAGGCCTTGCGAAGCGGCCAGCATGGCGATCATGGCGCACCTCCGGCCAGCTTGCGCACCGGCACCACGCCGTAGCGCGCCGCGTGGAACAGCATGCCGGCGAATGCGGCCAGCAGCACGGCGTACAGCACGCCGTAGCCGATCAGGCCGTACAGCACGGTGTTGGACGAAACCGAACCCAGCACTTCCGATTGGGTGACGGTGCCGTTGACCACGAAGGGCTGCAGCCCGATCACCGACACCCACCAGCCCGCCACCACGGCGATGCCGCCCGAGAACATCATGCCGCACACCACCCGCTGCCACCAGCGCGGCAGTGTGGACAGGTCCAGCCCGCGCCGGAACGTCCACAGAAAGGTCACGCAGGCCACGGCCAGCATCAAGAGGCCCAGCCCGGCCGCCACGCGCAGCGACAGGAAGGTGAGCGCGACCGGCGGCAGCATGCCCGAATACTTGTCCAGCCCCTGGTAGGTGCCGTCAGGATTGCGGTGCAGCCACATCCCGCCCGCATTGCGCACGGTCACGTCGGCCAGGTTGCGATGGTTGCGGGCGTCGGGCCAGCCGAACAGCACCAGCTCCGGCTCGGCGCCGCTTTCCCAGTAGCCGGCCGCCGCGGCCGCCTTGGCCGGCTGCAGCTTGGCGACCAGCTGGCCGGCGCCGGTCGCGACCGGGATCTGCAGGAAGGCGGCCACCAGCGCGACCACCAGCGCGGTCTTGAACGCGTTGCGCTCGCCGTCGCCCAGCGGGCGGCGCAGCGCCTGCAAGGCGGTCACGCCCATCATCAGGAACGAGGCGGCCAGCGCCGCGCCCACCGCCACCACGGCCATGCGCCACCCCACCGAGGGGTTCAGCACCACGGCCACCCAGTCGTAGACCTGGTAGCGGCCGTCGACCAGCAGCGCGCCGTCGGGCGTCTGCATCCAGGATTGCAGGGCCAGCACCCAGAACACCGCCACCAGCTGCCCCACCGCCACCATCAGCACGGCCAGCGTGTGGGCGCCGTCGGACACGCGCCGCTGGCCGAACAGCATCACGCCCAGGAAACACGATTTCAGGATGAACACGGAAAGAATGCCGTAGCCGAGCAAGGGGCCGGCCACGTTGCCGACCTTGTCCATCAGCCCGGCCCACAGGCTGCCCAGCTGGATCAGCACGGGCACGCTGGCCGCCAGCGTCAGCACGAAGGCGAGCGCGAAGATGCGCACCCAGAAGCGGTAGGCGGCCGTCCAGCCGGGCAGGCCGGACCAGCGCGCCCGGACCTTGAAAAACAGCAGCACCCAGGCGAGCGCCAGGGAAACAGCCAGGAACAGCGCCAGGAAACTCAGGCTGGCCACGAACTGCGCGCGGGCCAGGGATAAGGTGGATATGTCCATGATGGGCCGTAGTGTAGAGCCAGTTACAAGACTGTGGGGACAGTTTGAAACCGGTTGCGCCAGCCCTGAAAAGGGATCTGCGGCGGAACATGGCAAAATTGACGCTTTGTCGCCGCTTTTTCCTATTCTTTCAAGAATGACCTCCGCCACGACGCCGACCCCCGCCGCCTCAAACTTCCTGCTGAACATCGTCCAGGACGATCTCGACGCCAACCGCTACGCTGGCAAGCGTTGGGCCGGCAAGCCTGGCCCGGCGGCGCAGCAACAGCAGGGCGGCCTGGATCCGGCCCGCATCCGCACGCGCTTTCCGCCGGAGCCCAACGGCTACCTGCACATCGGCCACGCCAAAAGCATCTGCGTGAACTTCGGGCTGGCGCGCGACTTCGGCGGCGTCTGCCACCTGCGCTTCGACGACACCAATCCCGAAAAGGAAGACCAGGAATACGTCGACGCCATCATCGAGGCCGTGCACTGGCTGGGCTTCGACTGGAAGGCCGACGGCAACGACAACCTGTATTTCGCGAGCGACTACTTCGGCTACATGTACGAGTTCGCCGAAGCGCTGATCGAGGCCGGCCACGCCTACGTCGACGAACAGAGCGCCGACGAGATCCGCGCCAACCGCGGCACGCTGACCGAGCCCGGCGTCAACTCGCCCTGGCGCGACCGCCCGGCCGCGGAATCGCTGGCCCTGCTGCGCGAAATGCGCGATGGCAAGCATCCCGACGGCAGCCTGGTGCTGCGCGCGAAGATCAACATGGCTTCGCCCAACATCAACCTGCGCGACCCGGTCATGTACCGCGTGCGCCACGCCACCCACCACCGCACCGGCGACCAGTGGTGCATCTATCCGATGTACAGCTGGGCGCATCCGGTCGAAGACGCGCTCGAAGGCATCACGCACAGCGTCTGCACGCTGGAGTTCGAAGACCAGCGTCCGTTCTACGACTGGATCCTGGAACGCCTGGCCGAGCTGGGCAAGCTGGCCCGCCCGCTGCCGCACCAGTATGAATTCGCGCGCCTGAATCTCAGCTACGTCGTCACCAGCAAGCGCAAGCTGCTGCAGCTGGTGCGCGAAGGCTACGTGGACGGCTGGGACGACCCGCGCATGCCCACTATCTTCGGCCTGCGCCGCCGCGGCTACACGCCGTCGTCGATCCGCCTGTTCTGCGACCGCACCGCGGTTTCCAAGTCCGACTCGCGCATCGACTACAGCCTGCTCGAACAGGCCGTGCGCGACGACCTGGACCCGGTGGCCGCCCGTTCGGTGGCGGTGCTGGACCCGATCAAGCTGGTCCTCACCAACTATCCGGAAGGCCAGAGCGAGATCTGTACCGCGCCGCGCAACCCGCACGATCCGCAGGCCGGCCAGCGCGAGTTCCCGCTGTCGCGCGAGCTCTGGATCGAACGCGACGATTTCCGCGAGGAAGCGCCCAAGAAGTACTTCCGCCTGTTCCCGGGCAACACCGTGCGCCTGAAGTACGGCTACGTGGTGCGTTGCACCGGCTTCGTCAAGAACGAAGCGGGCGAGGTCGTCGAGGTCCATGCCGAGTACCTGCCCGACACCAAGAGCGGCACGCCGGGCGCCGACAGCGTCAAGGTCAAGGGCAACATCACCTGGGTCAGCGCGGCCCACGCGGTGCCGGCCCAGATCCACCTGTACGACCGGCTGTTCGCCGACCCGCGTCCCGACGCCGGCGATAAGGACTTCCTGACCTGCCTGAACCCGAATTCCAAGCAGACCGTCACGGCCTGGCTGGAACCGGGCACCGTGGCCTCGCCGGGCGCGACCTGGCAGTTCGAGCGCCTGGGCTACTTCGTGGCCGACGCCAAGGATTCCACGCCCGAGGCGCCGGTGCTCAACCGCATCGTGACCCTGCGCGACTCCTGGGCCCAGGGCTGAGGCGCCCCGGATCCGCACTGTCCGCGAAAGGCGCCGCAAGGCGCCTTTTCCTTGCCCGCTCCCCCTGCGGAAACACTCCCCTGGGACGTACGGCGGGTTATCATGCCCGACATCCCGCAGCCGGCCGCGCGCCTGCCGTTTCAGACGCCCGGACCGCCAGCAGCCACGACCAAGATGAACACTGAATCCCTAGCCCTGGACTTCAAAAGCGCCACTCTGTATGCGATCAGGGTGGTTCTGCACAGCGCCGATCCCGAACGCCTGGAAGCCGCCCTGGCCAAGCGCATGACGGACGCCGGCAGCTTCTTCGAGAACGAACCGGTGGTCATCGACGCCAGCCGCGTCGAAGAGACCATCGACTGGACCGCCCTGCTGGCGGCGCTGCGGGGCCATAACCTGCCCCCCATCGGCGTCGTGGCCGAAGGCGCCAACCTGGAGGCCGCCCGCGCCGCCGGGCTGACCCCGGTGGAGCTGTCCACGCCCGCGGCCCGTCCGGCCCCGGTCATCGACACCGCGCCGCCCAACGACGTCGCCACGCCCGTGCCTTCGGTGCCGGCCGCCGCCATCGAAACCGCGCCCGCGCCGGCCGAACCGGCCGCGGCCAAGCCCGACAGCGAGCCCCTGCCCGAGCGCGAAGCCAGCGGCGCCACCGCGGCCGCCAGCCCCACGCCCGCCGTGCCGCATTCGTCGTCGGCGCTGGTCATCACCCGGCCCCTGCGTTCCGGCCAGCGCGTCTATGCGCGGCACACCGACCTGGTGGTGATCGGCATGGTGAGCCAGGGCGCCGAAGTCATCGCCGACGGCAACGTGCACGTCTACGGCCCCCTGCGCGGCAAGGCCATGGCCGGCGCGCGCGGCGACACGTCGGCGCGCGTCTTCACCACGCATCTGGATGCCGAGCTGCTGGCCGTGGCCGGCGTCTACCGGGTGGTCGAGGACAAGCTGGACCGCAGCCTGCAGAACCAGCCGGCGCTGGTGCGGCTGGACGGCGACACGCTGCGCATCGAGGCCTTGAAGGCGTGAGCCGCGCGGGCCTGGAACCGGCGCCGGCATTGCGACTGCGCAACTTTCAACACATCCTGTAAGAAGCCTTACAAAGGCTTTTTGCTTTACGATAACGCGATTTATTCGAACATAAGGGTTTGATCGTCATGACACGCATTGTTGTGGTGACTTCCGGCAAAGGCGGCGTGGGCAAGACCACGACCAGCGCCAGTTTTTCTGCGGGACTCGCGATGCGGGGCCACAAAACCGCGGTCATCGACTTCGACGTCGGCCTGCGCAACCTCGACCTGATCATGGGCTGCGAGCGCCGCGTGGTGTACGACTTCGTCAATGTGATCCAGGGCGAAGCCACGCTCAACCAGGCGCTCATCAAGGACAAGCAGCTCGAGAACCTGTTCATCCTGCCGGCCTCGCAAACGCGCGACAAGGACGCGCTGACGCAGGAAGGCGTGGAAAAGGTCATCAACGACCTCAAGGGCATGGGCTTCGAGTACATCGTCTGCGACTCGCCCGCCGGCATCGAGACGGGCGCGCTGATGGCCGCCTACTTCGCCGACGACGCGCTGGTCGTGACCAACCCGGAAGTCTCGTCCGTGCGCGACTCCGACCGCATCCTGGGCATCCTGTCGGCCAAGTCCAAGCGCGCGGTCGAGGGCGACGAGCCGGTCAAGGAATACCTGCTGCTGACGCGCTACAGCCCCAAGCGCGTGGTCGACGGCGAAATGCTGTCGCTGACCGATATCGAAGACATCCTGCGCATCAAGCTGATCGGCGTCATCCCCGAATCGGAATCGGTGCTGCAGGCGTCGAACCAGGGCCTGCCGGCCATCCACCTGAAAGACTCCGACGTCTCCGAAGCCTACAAGGACGTCGTGGCCCGTTACCTTGGCGAAGACAAGGCCCTGCGCTTTACCGATTATGAAAAGCCCGGTTTCCTGAAACGCCTGTTCGGAGGCAAGTAAGCAATGTCCTTCCTGTCGTTTCTACTCGGTCAAAAGAAGACCTCCGCTTCCGTCGCCAAGGAGCGGTTGCAGATCATTCTGGCCCACGAGCGCGGCCGCGGCGACTCGCCCGACTACCTGCCGCAGCTGCAGCAGGAACTGATCGCCGTCATCTCGAAATACGTGAAGATCAACCCCAACGACATCAAGGTGCACCTGGAACGCCAGGACACGCTGGAAGTGCTGGAGGTGAAGATCGAAATGCCGCAGAACGAAACCTGAGACCGCCCCTGCGCGGCCACAAAAAAACGCCCGGCGATGCCGGGCGTTTTGCATGGGACGGGCCGCGCTTAGCGCCGCTTGCCGACCTGATCGCCGATCACGCCGCCGATCGCCGCTCCGCCCACCGTACCGAGGACGCCGCCGTTGGTGATCACGGCGCCGGCCACGCCGCCCAACGCAGCGCCGCCGACGGCGCTTTTCTGGCGATGGCTCATGCCGTCCCAGGAAGAGCAGCCGGCCATGGCGGCGGTCATCGCCAGCGCGACACAGATTTTGGAGAGAGATGCGATTTTCATGGTGTGGTTCCTATTCTCATACCCGGGACCGCGCCTATGAAACAGGACGCGAGCACGCGGTTCCCTTGCGGGTTTGGAACCTTCAGGATCGCAAAATATTCTTGCGCTGGCTGTTAGGTTTGCCCATGAATTGTGTCAAAGGGCGAGAGAATCTTTGCATCCCCCGGGGACTGTGTTGCAGGCGGCCGGCGCTATTTGACCAGACGTAACACCTCGCGGAAGCGCGGGTGCTCGCAAGTGCGCATCCACTCGAAAATCGCCATTTCCGACGTGACGATTTCAGCGCCGTGGGCGCGCGCGCGGCGCAGCGCGGCGTGATGGTCGGACGGCTTGCGCGAACCCGCGGCATCGCTGACCAGGGCCGCGTGATAGCCCAGGTCGAGCAGGCCGATCACGGTCTGCAGCACGCAGATGTGCGCCTCGCAACCCGCCACCAGCACCGTCTTGCGTCCCGCCGGCAGCCAGGCCTCGAAACCGGGTTCGAGCGCCGAAGAGAAATGCATTTTCTGGAAAGTGGTCTGCACCTGCGCGCGCAGCGGCTCGACCGTCGCGCCCAGCATCTTGGCGTGATGCTCGGTGGCGGCCACCGGCACGTCCAGCAGCCGCGCGGCCTGCGCCAGCTTGTGCGCGGCGTCGAGCACGGCCTGGCCTTCGTGGATCACCGGCATCAGCCGTCCCTGCATGTCGACGATCAGCAAGGTGGAATCGGCGGCGGAAAGCAGCATGGTCTGGACTCCTGAAGGAAGGCGCCGGGTTGCGGTTGCGGGCGTGATTGCGATTGTAGGATGGGTGCAGCGCGCGGACACGTGGACAAGAATTCCGGTATCGAGCGCGCGTAACCCATCGGCCGGCGAAAGCCGGCATTCATCTCTTGCCACGAAAGGCGGCGGCTGGCGCCGCCTGATGGGTTACGCGCGTTCGATACCTGGGTTCTTGCCTAAGGATTCTCGCGCTGCACCCATCCTACTTCAAGGCCTTGTACCGCAGGCGCTTGGGCTTGGCGCCCTCTTCGCCCAGGCGGCGCTTCTTGTCCGCTTCGTATTCCTGGTAGTTGCCGTCGAAGAACACCACTTGCGAATCGCCTTCGAAAGCCAGGATGTGAGTGGCGATACGGTCCAGGAACCAGCGGTCGTGGCTGATCACCATGACGCTGCCGGGGAACTCCAGCAACGCGTCTTCCAGCGCGCGCAGCGTTTCGACGTCGAGGTCGTTGGACGGTTCGTCCAGCAACAGCACGTTGCCGCCGGCGATCAGCGTCTTGGCCATGTGCAGGCGGCCGCGTTCGCCGCCGGACAGCTGGCCCACCAGCTTGTTCTGGTCGCCGCCCTTGAAGTTGAAGCGGCCCAGGTAGGCGCGCGAGGACATCTCGAACTTGCCCACCGTCAGCAGGTCGGCGCCGTCGGCCACGGCGTCGAACACGGTCTTCTTGTCTTCCAGCGCGTCGCGCGACTGGTCCACGTAGGCCAGCTTCACGGTCTGGCCGATCTTGACCTCGCCCGAGTCCGGCTGCTCGCGGCCGGCGATCATGCGGAACAGCGTCGACTTGCCGGCGCCGTTGGCGCCGATGATGCCGACGATGGCGCCCGGCGGCACCTTGAAGCTGAGGTTGTCGATCAGCAGGCGGTCGCCGTAGGCCTTGCTGACGTTATTGAATTCGATGACCTCGTTGCCCAGGCGCTCGCCCACGGGAATGAAGATTTCCTGGGTTTCGTTGCGTTTCTGGTATTCGTAGGACGACAGTTCCTCGAAGCGGGCCAGACGCGCCTTGGCCTTGGCCTGGCGGCCCTTGGGGTTCTGGCGCACCCATTCCAGTTCTTTCTTGATGGTCTTCTGGCGCGCGGATTCCGAGGCCTCTTCCTGCTTGAGGCGGTCTTCCTTCTGCTCCAGCCACGAGCTGTAGTTGCCCTTCCAGGGAATGCCGTGGCCGCGGTCCAGTTCGAGGATCCATTCGGCCGCGTTGTCCAGGAAGTAGCGGTCGTGGGTCACGCCCACCACGGTGCCCGGGAACTTGTGCAGGAACTGCTCCAGCCATTCCACGCTTTCGGCGTCCAGGTGGTTGGTGGGCTCGTCCAGCAGCAGCATGTCGGGCTTGGACAGCAGCAGGCGGCACAGCGCGACGCGGCGCTTCTCGCCGCCCGACAGGTTGCCGATCACGGCGTCCCAGGGCGGCAGGCGCAGCGCGTCGGCGGCGATTTCCATCTGGTGCTCGATGTCGTCGGCGCCGCTGGAGGCCGCGGCGGCGATGATGGCTTCGAGCTCGGCCTGTTCGGCGGCCAGCGCGTCGAAATCGGCGTCCGGCTCGGCATAGGCGGCATAGACCTCGTCGAGGCGCTTCTTGGCGGTGACGACGGCGCCCAGGCCTTCCTCGACCGCCTGGCGCACGGTGTGCTCGGGGTTCAGCTGCGGTTCCTGCGGCAGGTAGCCGATGTTCAGGCCCGGCATGGGGATGGCTTCGCCCTCGATTTCCTTATCGACGCCGGCCATGATCTTCAGCAGCGTCGACTTGCCCGAGCCGTTCAGGCCCAGCACGCCGATCTTGGCGCCAGGAAAAAACGAAAGCGAGATGTCGCGCAGGATCTGCCGCTTGGGCGGCACGATCTTGCCGACGCGGTTCATGGTGTAGACGTATTGGGCCATGGGCTCGTATCGGAGATATAGCTGATAAACCGCTGATTGTAGGCCGGAACCCCGGCCCGCGGGCGCGCGCGCCGTCAGGCCGCGCGGGGCTGCTGCGCCGCGCGGCCGACGCGCATCTGCGCCAGCATCACGCCGGCCAGCGCCATCGCGCCGCCGACGATGTGGAACACGTGCGGTTTTTCGTCCAGGAACAGCGCGGCGATGGCGACCGTGGCCACCGGCATCACGTTCAGGAAGATACTGGCGCGGTTCGGCCCCAGGTGCTTGACGCCCTGCATCCACAGGAAAGGCGCGAACAGCGACGGAAACAGCGCGGCGTACAGCACCAGCGGCAGGTTCTCGCCGTTGAGCGGCGAGGCCGGCGCCAGCAGGAAGGCCGGCAGCTGGAACAGCACGCCGAAGCCGACCTGCACGTACAGCGACTGCCACGGCCCCACGGGCAGCGCCCAGCGGCGCAGCAGCACGCCGTACAGCGCGTACGCCAGCGCGCCTATGCCCATCAGCACGTCGCCGCGATTGGCGCCCACCGCCAGCAGGCGGGCCGGATCGCCCTCGCCGATCAGCAGCGCCAGGCCGGCCAGCGACAGCAGGCCGCCCAGCATCGCCATCGCCGAAGGCCGCTCGCGCAGCACCACCGCCACCACGGCGATGGTCATCAGCGGAATCATGGCGGTGATGATGCCCATGTTGGTGGCCGTGGTGCTGGCGGCCGCCACATAGGCCAGGCCCTGGTACAGCGCCATGCCCAGCCCGCCCAGCACCGCGAACTTCAGCAGGTTGGGCCGGATCTGGCGGCGCTGCGCCCATACGCCGGGCAGCGCGAACGGGGTCAGGATCACGCCGGCCAGCGCCCAGCGGTAGAACCCGATGGCGGCGGGCGCGATCACGCCGGCGGCCATCTTGGTCACGATCATGTTGACCGACCAGATCAGGGCCGCCAGCAGGGGAAACAGCAGATAACGGGCGGGCGGGTGCGCGGCGGCGGGGGTGGGCATGGCGGGGACATCGAAACAGAGCGGGAGCGAGCAAGTGTAGGACGTGTCTGACCCGATGTATATAATGAAAAACAGACAAATCCTGCGAAGTTCCGACATGCCGTCCGCCGATTCCGCGCCGCAGCTTGCCGGCCACCTGCCCTATCCGCTGGCCTGCCGCATCCTGCATTTCACGCCCCGTTCGCGCATGCGCCGCCATGCCTCGCCATGGGCGGAACTGAATTTCGCGATCTCCGGCATCATGGAAATCGGCATAGGCGGCGTCAGCTACCTGTCTCCGCCGCAGTACGCCATCTGGATACCGCCGCACGTCGAACACTGCTGCCAGAACCAGGACGAAGTGCATTACGCCTGCATCGACATTCCGGCGGCGGCATGCGCCGGCCTGCCCGAACAGCCCTGCACGCTGGAGATCAGTCCGGTGATGCGGGCGATTCTGGCCGACTTCGAACGGCGGGCGGTCACCTATCCGGATACGCCCGAAGACCGGCGGATGGCGCAGATCGTCATCGACCAGGCGCGCCAGGCGCGCGCCTACGCCAGCTATCTGCCGTCCACCGGCGACCCGCTGCTCGCGCCCATCCTGGCGGCGCTGCAGCGGCATCCGGGCGACAAGCGCGGCGCCGCGCACTGGGCCGCCAGCGCCGGCGTCACGGAGCGCACGCTGCTGCGCCGCTGCCAGCAGCACCTGGGCATGTCCTTCAACGAATGGCGCCAGCGGCTGCGGGTCGTGAGCGCGCTGGGCCTGCTGGACGCGGGCAGATCGGTCCAGTCGGTGGCGCATGAGCTGGGCTACAGCACGCCGTCGGCCTTCATCGCCATGTTCCAGCGGCTGACCGGCACGTCGCCCGACAGCGCGCGCCGCCGCGACGTCCTGCCCTGACCCGGGAAAATCGCGTCGGCCAAGCGTCGGATGCAAGCGCGGGCCGATCGCGAGACAATACGGTTTACTTTCGTATTGCCGTGCCGTCGCGGCTTCATCGCGCCCAGGAACCTCTCATGTCCGCCTCCGCCACTCCCCCAGCTTCCCTGACCCATTTCAACGCCGCCGAACTGGACATGCTGGCCAAGACCGCCGACGCCCTGAGCGCCTATCTGGGCAAGCCGGTGCTGGCCGAGGTGGTGCTGGGCGACGAAGGCACCGAATGGGTGACCTATGGCGTGCCCGTGGACGAGAACGCCAAGCCCGACGACGAGCAGACCCACGTCCAGCTCGGCGGCCCCGGCGCGCGTCTGCTGGGCAACCGCGGCGGGCTGCCGCCGTCCGACGACGATAGCTACGATTGCCTGTATCTCTGGGCCATCGAAATCTCGCTCAACGAAGGCGAGCGCTTCGTCAAGCTCGACCAGGACGGCGAAGAATCCGCCTGGTCAGACAGCCTGGAAGACGTGCTGCCGTTCGCGCTCACCGAAGAGCCCATGCCGGAAGATCCGGACGAAGACGACGATGAAGACGACGAAGACGAGGACGAGGGCGAAGAAGCGGACGGCGACGCCCGCCGCCACTGAACGCCCCGCGCGGATCACACCGTGATCCGCCCCTCCTGCACCGCGTGACAGGCCACCACCGACACGCCCGAGGCCAGCGCGGCCGGCGCTTCGCGCTTGCAGCGGTCATTGGCGTGCGGACAGCGAGGATGGAACGTGCAGCCCGACGGCGGATTGAGCGGATTCGGCACCTCGCCCGCCACCGCCGTGCGCGGCTTGCCCGCGCCGTTGATGTCGGGAATGGCCTGCAGCAGCATCCGCGTGTACGGATGCCGCGGCCGCGCGAACAGCTCGTCGCGCGGCGCCACTTCCACCATGCGACCCAGGTACATCACTCCCACCCGGTCGGCCACGTGGTGCACCACCGCCAGGTTGTGGGAAATGAACAGATAGGTCAGCCCCAGCTCGCGCTGCAGGTCCTTCATCAGGTTCAGCACCTGGGCCTGCACCGACACGTCGAGCGCCGAGGTCGGCTCGTCGCACACCAGGAATTCCGGATTGACCGCCAGCGCCCGCGCAATCGAGATGCGCTGGCGCTGGCCGCCCGAGAACTGGTGCGGATAGCGTCCCTGGTCCGCCGGGTCCAGACCGACCTGCCGCAGCAGCTCGCCGACGCGGGCGCTGCGCTCGGCGGGCGTCATCCGCGTATGGGTCAGCATGGGCTCGGCGATGATGCGTCCGACCCGCCAGCGCGGATTCAGGCTGGCATAGGGGTCCTGGAAAATCATCTGCAGGCGCTTGCGCAGCGCCCGTCCGCCCGGCTCCGACATGCGCGACAGGGGCTGGCCGTCGAAGCGGATGTCGCCGCGCGTCAGCTCGTACAGGCCGACCAGCATGCGCGCCACGGTCGACTTGCCGCAGCCCGATTCGCCCACCAGCGCCAGGGTCTCGCCGCGCGCGATCTCGAACGACACGCCGTCCACGGCGCGCAGCATCACCTGCGGCTTGCGCGCCAGCTTGCGTTCCAGCCAGGGCGGCGACACGTCGAACCAGCGGGCCGCGTCCTTGACTTCAACCAGGGGGGTGCTCATGCCGCCACCTCCGCTTTGTTTTCATGGAGCCAGCAGGCCGCTTGTGAAGTGCCTGCGGGCATTAGTTCGGGCCGGTCGCGCTCGCAGCGCGGCAGGCGCTGCCCGCAACGCGGATTGAAGGCGCAGCCGGGCGGAATCGCGTTCAGCCGCGGCATGCTGCCGTCGATCTGCACCAGCCTGTCGGCATGCGCGTCCAGTGTGGGAATGGAGCCCATCAGCCCCGCCGTGTAAGGATGGCGCGGCTTGTGGATGACGTCGGCCACCGGGCCGATCTCGGCCACGCGCCCGGCGTACATCACCGCCACGCGGTCGGCGGTTTCGGCGATCACGCCCATGTCGTGCGTGATCAGCATCACCGCCGTGCCGTGCTCTCGGCACAGGCGCTTGAGCAGTTCGATGATCTGCGCCTGGATCGATACGTCCAGCGCCGTGGTCGGCTCGTCGGCCACCACCAGCTTGGGCTCGGCCGCCAGGGCCAGCGCGATCACCACGCGCTGGCGCATGCCGCCCGAGAACTGGTGCGGATAGTGGTCGATGCGCTCGCGCGCCGCCGGAATGCCGGTGGCCGCCAGCAGCTCGACGGCGCGGTTGCGCGCCTGCGACCAGCTCATGTCCAGATGCGTGACGATGGTCTCGGCCAGCTGCCGGCCCACGGTGTACAGCGGATTCAGCGAGGTCAGCGGGTCCTGGAACACCGCGCCGATTTCGCGGCCGCGCACGCGGCGCATCTGCTCGTCGGGCAGGTTGTCGATGCGGCGGCCGGCCAGCAGGATCTCGCCCGCGGCCACGCGCCCCGGCGGCTCCAGCAGCCCGATGATGGACGCGCCGGTCAGCGACTTGCCGGCCCCGGACTCGCCCACCACGCCCAGCACTTCGCCTTCCTGGATGGAGAACGACACGTCGTCCAGCGCGCGCAGCGTGCCGCGGCGGGTGGGAAATTCCACCCGCAGGTTGCGGACTTCAAGTAAAGCGCTCATGCGCGACACCTCAATTCAGTTTGGGGTTGAGCGCGTCGCGCAGCCAGTCGCCCAGCAGATTGACGGACAACACCAGCAGCACCAGCGCCGCGCCCGGGAAAATGGTGATCCACCACTCTCCGGAAAACAGGAAGTCATTGCCGATGCGGATCAGCGTGCCCAGCGAAGGCGCCGTCGGCGGCACTCCCACGCCCAGGAACGACAGCGTCGCCTCGGTGATGATGGCGGTGGCCAGGTGCACGGTGGCCAGCACCAGCACCGGCCCCAGCACGTTGGGCAGCACGTGGCGGAACATGATGACCGGCGAGGCCACGCCGATGACCCGCGCCGCCTGCACGTATTCGCGGTTCTTCTCCACCAGCGTGGAGCCGCGCACCGTGCGCGCGTATTGCGGCCAGCCCGCCAGCGCGATCGAGCCGATCAGCACGGGAAAGGCGATCAGCTCGTGCATTTCGCGCGGCACGGCGGCGCGCGCCACGCCGTCGATCAGCAGCGCGATCAGGATGGCGGGAAACGACAGCTGCACGTCGGCCACGCGCATGATGAAGGCGTCGATCCGCCCGCCCGCGTATCCCGACACCAGGCCCAGCACGATGCCGATCAGCATGGACAGCAGCACCGAGGCCAGGCCGATCAGCAGCGACACGCGCGTGCCGTACAGAATGGCCGAAAACAGGTCGCGCCCCTGGCTGTCCGTGCCCAGCAGATAGGTGGACTGCCCGTTGGCCTCCCAGACCGGCGGCAGCAGCGCGTCCAGCAGCTCCACCTTGGTCAGGTCGAAGGGGTTGTGCGGCGCCACCCAGCCGGCCCCGAAGGAACAGACGAGCAGCAGCGCCAGCAGCACGGTGGCGGCGATGGCCACGGGAGCCCGGCGCCAGGCCCAGGCGATGTCGCTGTCCCACCAGCGTTTGAGTACGGCGCGCATCAGTGAGCCCCCCCGCGTGTCAGCCCGGAGCGCAGGCGCGGGTCCACGACGAAATACAGAAGATCGACGACCAGGTTGATGACCACGAACACCAGCGCGATCAGGCACAGGTACGCGGCCATGACCGGCACGTCGGCGAATTGCACCGCCTGGATGAACAGCAGGCCCATGCCCGGCCACTGGAACACCGTCTCGGTCACGATGGCGAAGGCGATGATGCCGCCGAGCTGCAGGCCGGTGATGGTGATGACCGGCACCATCGTGTTCTTCAGCGCGTGGCCGAAGTGGATGGCGCGGCGCTTCAGGCCGCGGGCGCGCGCGAACTTGATGTAGTCCGAACGCAGCACCTCCAGCATTTCGGAGCGCACCAGCCGCAGCACCAGCGTCATCTGGAACAGCGACAGCGTGATGGACGGCAGGATCAGGTGCTTCCACCCCGTGACGGTGAACAGCCCCGACGTCCACCAGCCGATGCCGACGGTATCGCCGCGCCCGTAGCTGGGCAGCCAGCCCAGTTGCACGGAAAACACCAGGATCAGCAGGATGCCGATCAGGAAGGTCGGCAGCGACACCCCCAGCAGCGAGCCGGCCAGCAGCAGCTGCGACAGCAGGCTGTTGCGCTTGAGCGCGGTGTAGACGCCCAGCGGCACGCCCAGCAGCAGCGCCAGCAGCGCGGCCACGACGGACAGCTCCAGCGTGGCCGGCAGGCGCGACTTCAGCAGCGCGGATACGGGTTCGCTCTGGCGCAGGGAGATGCCGAAATTGCCCTGCACGGCGTTGGCCACGAAGTGGCCGAACTGGACGATGGCCGGCTCGTTCAGGCCCAGGCGTTCACGCAGTGCCATGCGTTCGGCGTCGGTGGCGTCCTGCCCCAGCATGATGGTGACGGGATCGCCGACGTATTGGAAAAGCACGAATGCCAGCAGCGCGACGGTGAGCATCACCGCCACGGCCTGCAGCAGGCGGCGCAGTATGAAAGCAAACATAGGAGAAAAGGCGAATTGGCGGAGCCCCGGAAGGGCCCCGCCCTGGATTAGGGTCTTTCAACCCTGGACGGGATCAGTCGACCTTGACCCAGTCGGCGACCAGACGGTTGTCGGCGCGGTGCACCACCGTCACGTTCTTGCGCATGGCCCAGGGAATGACCTGGTCGTGCAGCGGGATGTGGCCGAAGTCCTTGGCGTGCCCTTCCAGCACCTTGATGATGTCGGCGTCGCGCTTGGCCGGATCGGTCTCGGTCTTGATCCGGTCGATGATGGCGTCCAGTTCCTTGTTGCTGTAGTTGCCCAGGTTGTACATGCCGTCCGCGCCTTCGCCCTTGGTGCGGATCAGGTTCTGCAGCGTGTACATGGCGTCGAAGGTGGGCACGCCCCAGCCGAACAGGTAGGCGCTGGTGTCGTACGACTGCACCTTGGGGAAGTAGGTGGCGCGCGGCATGGCGTTCATGGTGGCCTTCACGCCCACCTTGGCCCACATGCCGATGACGGCCTGGCAGATGGCCTCGTCGTTGATGTAGCGGTTGTTGGGGCAGTCCAGCGTGAAGTTGAGCGTGCCGTCGTAGCCGGCTTCCTTGAGCAGCGCGCGCGCCTTGTCGGCGTCGTAGGGCACGCGCTTGTGCAGCGACTCGGCCCAGCCGTGCACCTGCGGCGCGATCATGGTGCCGGTGGGCGCGGACAGGCCGCGCATCACGGCGCGCTTGATCGCGTCCACGTCGATGGCGCGGTACAGCGCCTCGCGCACGCGCACGTCCTGGAACGGGTTCTTGCCCTTGATGGTGGAGTACTGCAGCTCGGGACGCTTCTGGTCCAGGCCCAGGTAGATGGTGCGGTATTCGTTGCCCTCGACCACCTTGGCCGACTGGCGCAGGCGGTCCAGGTCCTGGGCCGCCGGGTCCAGCACGAAGTCGATCTCGCCCGACAGCAGCGCCGCGGTGCGGGTGGCGTTCTGCTTGATCGGCGTGAACACGACTTCGGTCACGTTGCCGACCTTGCCGGCCTTGTTCCACCAGTCCTTGTTCTCCTCGAACACGGTGCGCACGTCCACTTCACGCGACTTCAGCTTGTAGGGGCCGGTGCCGTTGGTATTGCGCGCGCCGTAGGTTTCTTCCTTGTTGACGAAGTCCTGCGGCTTGGCGATGTTGTGCTTCTCGGCCCAGGCCTTGTTCATGATGAACACATTGGTCAGCTGGCGCAGCAGCACGGGATTGGGCGCCGAGGTCTCCACCTCGACCGTCAGGTCGTCGACCTTGCGCGCTTCCTTGATGCCGGTGGTGTAGGCCTTGTAGTTCGAGGTCGGGGCCATCGCGCGGTGGATCGAGAACACCACGTCGTCGGCGGTGAAGGCGGCGCCGTCGTGGAACTTCACGTTCGGGCGCAGCTTGAAGCGGTACAGCGTGGGCGAGACCTGCTGCCATTCGGTGGCCAGGCGCGGGGTCAGCTTGAAGGACTTGTCGTAGTCCACCAGCGGTTCGTAGATATAGCTGTTGGCGGCGATCGTCATGCCTTCGTTCTGCGAGTGCGGGTCGAAGGTGAGGATGTCGCCCTGGGCGGCCCAGCGGAAGGTTTTGGCCTGCCCGATCGAGGGCGCGGCCACGGCGGCTGCGGCGATCGCGATAGCAATCAAAGTGCGGCGCATAGGATCAACTCCTGACAGTAGTCTGAATACCGGCGCGATATTGCCTACCCGCGGAACCCCCGTCAATTCAGGGTTTATGCGTACCGGAACAGGTTTTCTCAGAGAGAAAACTATTAGGGACGCATATGCTTGTAACAAAAAAATCGGACGAACGCTGTTCGGTTTCGCGCCGCCCTATTCCTCTTCCGCGATCGGCAGTTCCAGCGGCACGTGCTCGGTCATCAGCACCTCCAGCATCTCGATCAGCTGCGCGGCCTTTTCCTCGCCGAAGGGCGCCAGCACCGCCTTCTGGTGCTGCAAGGCCTGCTCGCACAGCGAGGCGATCAGGTTCGATCCCTTGGCCGTGATGCGCACGCGCGTCTGGCGCCGGTCCGCCCGCACGCCGTTGCGCGCCACCAGGCCTTCGGCCTCCATGCGCTGCACCACCTTGCTCAGCGTGGGCTGTTTGGTGATGGCCAGCACCGCCAGCGAGCCTATGGTTTCGCCCTCGCTGCCCTGCAGGCTGGCCAGCACCCGCCACTGGGTCACCGACAGGCCGGCCGCCCTGACCTGCAGGTGGAACTCCGCCGAAATGCGCTGGCTGGCCTGCGCCAGCAGATAGGCGAGGTAGCCGTCGACGAAACGGGGAGCGCCGCGCGCCGCCGTGGAAGTGTCCCGCTGCTTCTGCAATTCCATGCTGTTCTGCTCCGATGCCCGCGCCCGGGCGCATGCTGTTGCGCAACACAGGGTATACCCGGAATCGCAACCCGTTTTTGCACTCTGGCGGGGCGCGCGGCGTGCCCCAAACTAGTGATCAACGAGTATATACATCCTTGTTTTATTGCGATATTTTTTTCTTTCCATGAAATTTCATCTTTTTTGTTGACAGCTAAAACGTTGACTCCTAAAGTATTTTTTAGATGAATTTTCCATGACGTGGCGATGCTGCGCAGCAGCAACGGCTGAGGACCCGACGACCGGGCCCGCAAGGAGTTCCTGATGGCAGAAAGGTCTTTCAAGAAAGAAGTCCAGCAACTGCGAATCGGCGCGGGCGAAGAGTTCCGCGGCGAGGGGATTCTTGCGGTCACCAAGGCCCTGCTGCAATCCGGCGTGGGCTACGTCGCCGGCTACCAGGGTTCGCCGATCTCGCACCTGATGGACGTGCTGGCCGACGCCAACGACATCCTGCAGGAACTCGGCGTGCACTTCGAGGCCAGCGCCTCGGAAGCCACCGCGGCCGCCACGCTGGCGGCCTCGGTCATGTATCCGATCCGCGGCGCGGTCACCTGGAAATCCACCGTGGGCACCAACGTCGCCTCCGACGCGCTGGCCAACCTGGCCTCGGGCGGCGTCACCGGCGGCGCGCTGGTGATCGTGGGCGAGGACTACGGCGAAGGCTCGTCCATCATGCAGGAACGCTCGCACGCGTTCGCCATGAAGTCCCAGATCTGGCTGCTGGACCCGCGTCCCAACCTGGAAAGCATGGTCAAGGCGGTCGAGGACGGGTTCGAATTGTCCGAGGCCAGCAAGACGCCGGTGATGCTGCAGCTGCGCATCCGCGGCTGCCACGTGCATGGCCGCTTCATCGCCAAGGAAAACAAGCGTCCTGCGTTTTCGCTGGCCCAGGCGCTGGAAAGCCCCGAGCGCGACACCAGCCGCATCGTGCTGCCGCCGGCCTCGTTCCTGCACGAGCAGGAAAAGATCAAGGAGCGCTGGCCCGCCGCCATCCGCTACATCAAGGAACACAGGCTCAACGAGTTCTTCGACGGCGAGCAGGACGACGTGGGCCTGATCCTGCAGGGCGGCCTCTACAACGGCGTCATCCGCGCGCTGCAGCTGCTGGGCCTGGCCGACCACTTCGGAAACAGCCGCATTCCGCTGTACGTCATGAACGTGACCTATCCCGTGATCGAGGACGAGGTCGTCGAGTTCTGCCGGGGCAAGCGCGCCGTGCTGCTGCTGGAAGAAGGCCAGCCCGACTATATCGAGCAGAACCTGCACGCGGTGCTGCGCCGCGCCGGCGTCCAGACGCGGCTGTCCGGCAAGGACGTGCTGCCCATGGCCGGCGAGTACACCACCCAGGTCATGCGCGACGGTCTGCGCGAATTCCTCAAGCGCAACCGCCCGCAATCGCTGCAGACGCACCCTGCCGTGGCGGCCGACGCCCAGGCCGCCGAACGCCAGCTCGAAATCACCGAACTGGCGCGGCCCAGGCCGGCCCAGCCGGCCGAGCAGCCCATCACCTTCCACAAGCACGTCGAAGGCCTGGCGGCGGTGGTGCCGCCGCGGCCGGCGGGCTTCTGTACCGGCTGTCCGGAGCGGCCGATCTTCTCGGCGCTGACCCTGGCGCAGGAGAAGCTGGGCCAGCACCACATTTCGTGCGACATCGGCTGCCACCTGTTCTCCATCCTGCCGCCCTTCAACCTGGGCGCCACCACCATGGGCTACGGCCTGGGCGCCTCCAGCGCGGCGGCGTTCAACGTGCCGGCGGCCAAGCGGCCCATTTCCATCATGGGCGACGGCGGCTTCTGGCACAACGGGCTGGCCTCGGGCATCGGCAACGCGGTGTTCAACAAGTACGACGGCGTGATCGTCATCGTCGACAACTACTACTCCTCGGCCACCGGCGGCCAGGACATCCTGTCCTCGCGCGCCGACAACCCGGACCGCTCGACCAACAACCCCATCGACGAGGCCGTGCGCGGCGTCGGCGTGAAATGGGTGCGCACGCTGGACCGCACCTACGACGTGGCCAAGGTGCGCGCCACCCTCGAAGAGGCGCTGACCACCGACGTCAAGGGCCCCAAGGTCATCATCGCGCAGTCCGAATGCATGCTGAACAAGCAGCGCCGCGTCAAGCCGCTGTTCAACCAGGCGGTGAAGGCGGGCAAGCGCGCGGTCAAGGAACGCTTCGGCGTGGACCCCGACGTCTGTACCGGCGACCACGCCTGTATCCGCCTGTCGGGCTGTCCGTCGCTGACGGTCAAGGACAGCGGCGATCCGCTCAAGGAAGATCCGGTCGCGCACGTCGAAAGCAGCTGCGTGGGCTGCGGCAACTGCGGCGAAGTGGCCCATGCCGCGGTGCTGTGCCCGTCGTTCTACCGCGCCGACATCGTCCACAACCCGACCGGCCGGGACCGCTTCATGGCGCGCATGCGCGGCGCCGTGATCGGCTTTCTGCAACGGCGCCGCGCCGCGCGCCTGACCCACGACGCCCTTTGAGGAACCCTGCTCCATGAACGCGGCCGCTATGCAGCAAGCCAATCCGATCAAGATCGCCATCCTGGCCATGGGCGGCCAGGGCGGCGGCGTGCTGGCCGACTGGATCGTCGACATGGCCGAGCACGCCGGCTGGTGGGCCCAGACCACTTCGGTGCCCGGCGTGGCCCAGCGCACCGGCGCCACCATCTATTACGTGGAGCTGATGCCCGAGGCCGAAGTGCGGCGCGCCGGCAGGCAGCCGGCGCTGGCGCTGATGCCCACGCCCGGCGACGTGGACCTGGTGGTGGCGGCCGAGCTGATGGAAGGCGGGCGCGCGATCCAGCGCGGCCTGGTCACGCCCGAGCGCACGGTGCTGCTGGCCTCGTCGCACCGCAGCTACGCCGTCAGCGAAAAATCCGCGCCCGGCAACGGCATCGCCGATCCCAACAAAGTGCTGGAAGCCGGCCGCGCGGCGGCCCGTCGCTTTCTCTGCTTCGACCTGCAGGACCTGGCCGACCGGGCCGGCAGCGTCATCAGCGCCAGCCTGTTCGGCGCGGTGGCGGGCAGCGGCGCGCTGCCGTTCGCGCGCGACGATTTCGAGGCCACGGTGCGGCGCGCCGGCCTGGGCGTGGAGGCCAGCCTGCGCGCCTTCGCGCTGGGTTTCGAAGCAGCCGACCAGGCCCCCGCGCAGCCCGCCGCCATCGACCTGGAACGGCCGCTGCCGGCGCTGCCCGAGACCGCCGCCAGCCCGCGCGCTCAGGCCCTGCTGGACGCCATCAAGCGCGATTTCCCCGCCTGTGCGCAGCCCATGCTGGTGGCCGGCGTGCGCCGCCAGATCGAGTTCCAGGACCTGGCCTACGCCGGCGACTATCTGCGCCACATGAAAGCCATCCGCGACCTGGACGCCGCGCACGGCGGCGACGCGCGCCAGTGGGCGCTGACCTGCGCAGCGGCGCGCTACGTGGCCACGGCCATGGCCTACGACGACGTGATCCGCGTCGCCGACCTGAAAACCCGCGGCACGCGCTTCGAGCGCGTGCGCCAGGAAGTGGGCGCGCGCCCGGACCAGCTGGTCTACACCACCGAATTCATGCACCCGCGGCTGGAGGAAATCTGCGGCACGCTGCCGGCCGGGCTGGGCCGCTGGCTGGAGGGCTCCAAGGCCTTCGGCGGTTTCGTCGCGCGCCGTCTGGGCCGCGGGCGCCGCATGCAGAGCAGCACGCTGGGCGGCTTTCTGATGCTGTACGCGCTGGCTGGCATGCGGCGGTTCCGCCGCGGCACGCTGCGCCACCAGACCGAGGCCGCGGGCCTGCGGCAATGGCTGGACCTGATCGCCAGGCTGGCGCCGCGCGACTACGCGCTGGCCGTCGAAACCGTCAACTGCCGCCGCCTGGTCAAGGGCTATAGCGACACCCACGTACGCGGCGGCGGCAAGTACCGCCAGCTCATCGCCGCCGCCGAACGGCTGGCCGGCCAGCCCAACGCCGCGGCGACGCTGCGCGAACTGCGCGACACCGCCCTGGCCCACGAAAAATGCGAGCCCATGGAGCGCCAGCTGGCCGAAAAGCTGGCGGCCTGAGCGACGGACCGCCGCCAGCGCGGCGGCCCCGGCGAATCCGCACAAAGAGAGAGACAGACGCCGTGCAAACATTGAAACTCATCGTTCGCGAAGTCCGCCAGGAATCGCCCTTGATCCGCTCTTTCCGGCTGGCCCGCGAAGACGGCGGCCCCCTTCCCGCCTTCGGGCCGGGCGCGCATCTGAAGGTGTCGGTGCCGGGCCAGCGCGAGCCGCGCTGCTACTCGCTGGTGCAGCTCGCGCCCGACGCCGGCCGCTACGCCCAGCCCCTCGAATACCGCTTGGGCGTGCGCCTCGAAGAAGCCAGCCAGGGCGGTTCGCGCTACATGCACGCGCTGTCCGAGGGCGACCTGGTCACGGCCGAAGGCCCGCGCAACGATTTTCCGCTGCACGAAGCGCCCGCCGGCGACGAACCCGTGCTGCTGATCGCGGGCGGCATCGGCATCACGCCCATCGCCTCCATGGCCGCCGCGCTCAAGTCCGCCGGCCGCGCCTTCCATCTAGACTATTGCGGCCGCAGCCGCGGCCAGCTGGCCTTCCTGCCCGAGCTGCAGGCGCTGGCCGGCGCCGACCTGAGCCTGCACGCCGACGACGAGCCCGACTGCTGCTTCGACCTGCGCGCGCTGCTGGATTCGGCCTCGCCGCGCCAGCACCTGTACGTGTGCGGCCCCAAGGGCCTGATCGACGCCGTCATCCACGAAGCCCGCGCCCGCCACTGGCCCGACGCCCACATCCATTTCGAACTGTTCACCACGGCCGCGCCGCAGGCCGGCGACCAGGCTTTCGAGGTCGAGCTGCGCCAGTCCGGCCAGGTGCTGACCATCCCCGCGGACAAGACCATCATCGAGGTCATGGAGGAAGCCGGCTGCGATCCGATGTACGACTGCAAGCGCGGCGAATGCGGGGTCTGCCAGGCCACGGTGCTGGAGGGCGAGCCCGACCACCGCGACTACTACCTCTCGGACACCGAGAAGGCCAGCGGCAAGATCATCCAGATCTGCATCTCGCGCGCGAAATCCGCGCGCCTGGTGCTGGATCTGTAGGCACGACGCAAGGAAGCGCCATCATGAGCAAATACCGCGACAACCCCGACGCCATCCGCGCCCTGCTGCGCGAGACCGAAGTGCACAAGGACCTGTTCGTCGACCAGGAACTGTTCGAGCTGGAAATGGAGCGCCTGTACGCCAACACCTGGGTCTACGTGGGCCACGACAGCCAGGTGCCGAACCCGGGCGACTACATCACCACCACGGTGGGCGACCAGCCGGTGGTGATGGTGCGCCACAGCGACCGCAGCGTGCGCGTGCTGCACAACCGCTGCCCGCACAAGGGCACGATGGTCGCCGGCGACGCCTGCGGCAACACCGGCAAGTTCTTCCGCTGCCCCTATCACGCCTGGACCTTCAAGACCGACGGCAGCCTGCTGTCCATCCCGCTCAAGAAAGGCTACGAAAACACCGGCCTGGAGCACTGCGAGGCCAGCAAGGGCATGGCCGCCGTGCAGGACGTGCGCAACCACCGCGGCTTCGTGTTCTGCCGCCTCAATCCGCAGGGCCAGTCGTTCGAGGAATTCTTCGGCGATTCGCTGTCGACCCTGGACAACATGGTCGACCGCTCGCCCGAAGGCCGGCTGGAAGTCGCCGGCGGCGTGATGCGCTACATGCACCGCTGCAACTGGAAGATGCTGGTCGACAACCAGACCGACACCTGCCACCCGATGGTGGCGCACGAATCGTCGGCGGGCACCGCGGTCAAGGTCTGGGAGCAGGCGCCCGCCGGCACGCCCAAGCCCATGGCCGTGGAACTGTTCGCGCCGTTCATCTCGCCCTACGAGTTCTTCGAGAACATGGGCATACGCGTATGGGAAAACGGCCACGGCCACACCGGCGTGGCCGACTCCATCCACGCTTCCTATTCCGGCATCCCGGGCTACTGGGACGCCATGGTGGCGGCCTACGGCGAGGAACGCGCCGGCCAGATCCTGGGCGACGTGCGCCACAACACCGTGTACTTCCCCAACATCATGGTCAAGGGCCCGATCCAGACGCTGCGCGTGTTCAAGCCGATCGCGGCCGACCGGACGCTGGTGGAGTCCTGGACCTTCCGCCTGGTGGGCGCGCCCGACCTGCTGCTGGAGCGCACCCTCATGTACAACCGGCTGATCAACGCGCCGACCTCGGTGGTCGGCCATGACGACCTGGAAATGTACGAGCGCGCGCAGGACGGCCTGCATTCGCGCGCGCGCGAATGGGTGAACGTCGGCCGGCTCTACTCGCCCGACGAGGCCGGCCGCAAGAACGTCACCACCAACGGCACCAACGAATGGCAGATGCGCAACCAGTACCGCGCATGGGGCCGCTACATGACCGCAACGGAGCCGGTATGAGCGCGAGCGACCGTGAACTGATCGATTTCGTCTACGCCGAGGCGCGCATGCTGGACGAGCAGCGCTTCGAGCAATGGCTGGACCTGTACACCGAGGACGGCCGCTACTGGATGCCGCTGGCCCACGGCCAGACCGACCCCAGGCTGCACGCCTCGCTGATGTACGAAGACAAGCTGCTCTTGCGCGTGCGCGTGCAACGGCTGGCCGGCCAGCGCACCTACTCGCAGCAGCCCAGGAGCCGCTGCCACCACCTGCTGCAGGCGCCCACCGTCGAGCACGGCCACCCCGAAGCCGCGCCGGCCGAAGGCCGCCACGTGGTGCGCACCGCCTTTCATTACGTGGAGACCCGGCTCGACACGCAGACGCTGTACGCCGGCTGGGCCACCCACCACCTGGTGGAGCAGGACGGCGGCCTGCGCATCCAGCTCAAGCGCGTGGACCTCGTCAACTGCGACGCGGCCTTCGGCAATATCCAACTGTTCATGTAGGAGCGGCTCGTGAACACCACGGTCCATCAGGCACTGCTCGACACCGCCGCGCGCCACGGCGCCCGGCCCTTTCTGTGCATACTGCCGGAGACGGCGCAGGCCTATGGCGTCGGCGCCGGCGAGCTGAGCTACGCCCAGGCCGCCAGCGCCGTCGAGACGCTGCGCGCGGCCTACGCCCGCGCCGGCTACGGCCACGGCCACCGCGCCGGGCTGCTGCTGGAGAACCGCCCCGCGTTCTTCCTGCACTGGTTCGCGCTGAACGCGCTGGGCGTGTCGGTGGTGCCGATCAACCCGGACCTGCGCGCCGCGGAACTCGAATACCTGACGGGGCACTCCGAGATCGCGCTGGCGGTGGCCCTGCCCGAACGCCACGACGACCTGATCGCGGCCGCCCGGCGCGCTGGCCGCGAGCTGCGCGTGATGGGCCCGGACGACGCGCCCCCGCCCGCGCCCTTTGGCGCGCCGCTGGCAGGCAGCGAGCCGGATGTCCTGACCGAATGCGCCCTGCTCTACACGTCCGGCACCACCGGCCGCCCCAAGGGCTGCATCCTGCCCAACCGCTACTTCCTGCATGCCGGCGGCTGGTATGCGCGCATCGGCGGCCTGGCCGCCCTGCGGCCCGGCGAGGAACGCATGCTGACGCCGCTGCCGCTGGTGCACATGAACGCGATGGCGTATTCGGCCATGGCCATGCTGCTGACCGGCGGCTGCCTGATCCCGCTGGACCGCTTCCATCCCAGCACCTGGTGGGACAGCGTGCGCGAATCGCGCGCCACGGTGCTGCACTACCTGGGCGTCATGCCCGCCATCCTGATGAAGGCCGAGGCGTCGCCGCGCGATCTGCAGCCCGCCATCCGCTTCGGCTTCGGCGCCGGCGTGGACCGCAAGCTGCACCAGCCTTTCGAGGCGCGCTTCGGCTTTCCGCTGCTGGAGGCCTGGGCCATGACCGAGACCGGCGCGGGCGCCGTCATCATCGCCAACCGCGAGCCGCGTCACATCGGCAGCAGCTGCTTCGGCCGCGAGGAAGACGACGTGCAGGTGCGCATCGTCGACGACGCCGGCGCCGAGGCCGCCATCGGCGAGCCCGGCGAGCTGCTGGTGCGCCATGCCGGCGACGACCCGCGCTACGGCTTTTTCGCCGGCTACCTGAAGGACGAGGCCGCCACGGCCCAGGCCTGGGAAGGCGGCTGGTTCCATACCGGCGACATCGTGCGCCGCGAGGCCGACGGCGCGCTGCGCTTCGTGGACCGCAAGAAGAACGTGATCCGCAGAAGCGGCGAGAACATCTCGGCCGTGGAAGTCGAAAGCGTGCTGATGCAGCATCCGCTGGTCAAGGCGGTGGCGGTGGCCGCCGTGCCCGACACCGTGCGCGGCGACGAGGTGCTGGCCTGCGTGGTGCCCGAGACCCAGCCCGCCTCCGACGCCGAGCTGGCCGAGGCCGCGCGCAGCATCGTGCAATGGAGCCTGGAACAGCTGGCGTACTACAAGGCGCCGGGCTATGTGGCCTTCGTGGACGCCCTGCCGCTCACCACCACCAACAAGATCCAGCGCGGCGAGATGAAGGCGCTGGCGCCCACCCTGCCCGGCACGGCCCGCTGCGTGGATACCTGCTCGATGAAGAAGCGGCCCGCCGCGCAGCCGCAGGAGCCGCTTCGATGAGCGCGCGCCTGGGGTATGACGGCGTGGTGGCGGCCCTGCCCGTCACCATCCCGTACGAGCGCTATTCCACCCATGCCGCCCACTGGTGGCTGGGACGCGCGCTGGGCGCGCTGATCCGCCAGGCCGGCATCGCCAAGGCCGAGGTGGACGGGCTTTGCGTGTCCAGCTTCACGCTGGCGCCCGACACCGCGGTCGGCCTGGTGCAGCATCTGGGCATGAGCCCGCGCTGGCTGGACCACATCCCCATGGGCGGGGCCAGCGGCGTGGCGGCCCTGCGCCGCGCCGCCCGCGCCGTGCAGGCCGGCGACGCCGGCATCGTGGCCTGCCTGGCGGGCGACACCAACCACGTGGACTCGTTTCGCAACACGGTCAGCCAGTTCTCGCGCTTCGCGCAGGACGCGGTGTATCCGTACGGCGCGGGCGGCCCCAACGCCAGCTTCGCGCTGCTGACGGCCAACTACATGCGCGCCACCGGCGCCACGCGCGCCGATTTCGGCAAGCTGTGCGTGGCGCAGCGCGACAACGCGCTGCGCTTTCCGCACGCGCTGATGAAAAAGCCGCTGACGCTGGCCCAGTACCTGGACGCGCGCGTCATCACCGACCCCATCCACCTGTTCGACTGCGTCATGCCCTGCGCCGGCGCCGACGCCTTCCTGGTCATGAGCGAGGACCGGGCGCGCGCGCTGGGCCTGCCGCATGTGCGCATCCTCTCCACCATCGAGCGCCACAACGCCTGGATCGAAGATCCCATCCAGACGCGCGGCGGCTGGACCATGGACGTGGACGAACTGTACGGACAGGCCGGCGTCGCGCCGGCCGACATGGATTTCCTGCAGGCCTACGACGACTACCCGGTCATCAACATGATGCAGATCGAAGACCTGGGCTTCTGCGAAAAAGGCGCGGCGCCGGACTTCGTGCGCCGCCACAGCTTCACCGTGGACGGCAGCTTTCCCTTCAATACCAACGGCGGGCAGCTGTCGGTGGGCCAGGCCGGCGCGGCCGGCGGCTACCTGGGGCTGGTCGAGGCCCTGCGCCAGCTGACCGGCACGGCCGGCGGCACGCAGGTGGCCGACGCGCGCCTGGGCATGGTCAGCGGCTTCGGCATGATCAATTACGACCGCGGGCTGTGCACCGCCGCGGCCATCCTGGCAAGGAGCGAGGCATGACGGAACCGCTGGCCAGGCCGCCCCGCAAGAATCCCGTCGCGCGCACGCGCCAGCCGACGCTGCCGCCCGGCTCGCGCAGCCGCGCCGCGCTCGGGCTGACCGCGGCCGCCGCCGAAGGCCGCTTCGAACTGCAGACCTGCGCCGACTGCGGGACGGTGCAGTACCCGCCGCGCGAGGTCTGCGGCCATTGCCTGTCCGAACGCCTGCCGTGGCTTGCGGTCGATCCCGCCGGCGTGCTGCTGGCGAGCACCGTCCTGCACCACAGCAACGACCTGTATTTCCGCGAGCGCCTGCCCTGGCGCGTGGGCACGGTGCGCATGGCCGCCGGCCCCTCGGTGGTGGCCCACGTGCACCAGGATTGCGCCGACGGCGACCGCGTGCGGCTGGCGCTCAAGCTCGACCGCAGCGGCCAGGCCGTGATGATCGCCCTGCCCGAAAGGAACACGCCCAACATGGAAGACGACAAGACCCTGCGCGAGACCTCGTGCGATCCGAAGTTCCGCCGCGCGCTCGTCACCGACGGCAAGTCGGCGGTGGGCCAGGCCGTGGCGCGCGCCCTGCTCGATGCCGGCAGCCCCATGGTGTTCCTGGGCGATCCGCAGCCCTGGCGCCGCGACGCCGCGTTCGACGCGCTGGCGTCCGACCCGCGGGTGCAGGCGGTGGACCTGAACGTGACCGATACCGACTCGGTCGAGCGCGTGGCCGCGTCGATCGGCGGCAAGGTGGAGATCCTGGTGAACACCGCCGACCTGGAACGCGAAGGCGGCCTGCTCGGGCGCAAGGACGTGAACACCGCGCGCGACGCCATGGACGTGAACGTGCTGGGACTGATGCGCCTGGCCCAGGGCTTCGGCCCGGCGCTGTGCGGCCGCGCGGCCGACGGCGTGAACAACGCCGCGGCCTGGGTCAATGTGCTGTCGATCTATGCCCACATGAACCTGCCCTCGCGCGGCATGTGGTCGGCGTCCAAGGCGGCCGCGCTGTCGCTGGCGCAGTGCCTGCGCGCCGAAATGCGCGGCGCGGGCGTGCGGGTGGTGAACGTGTTCCCCGGGCCGGTGGACCACGAATGGGAGCAGCGCACGCCGCCGCCGCGCGTGGCGCCGGCCGCGCTGGCCGCCGCCATCGTGCGCGCCCTGAAGGAAGGCACCGAGGACGTCTACGTCGGCGACGTGGCGCAGGAGTTTCGCGCGCGCCTGGCGCAGAACCCCAAGGGACTGGAGCGGGAACTGGGGGCCTGAGGCCGCCGCCCCGACGATACGAACGACAGGAGCAAACAGTGAGCCAACCCATACTCGCCCAATTCATGGCCGAACTGGTTTCGGGCCGCATCCGCGTGGTGGACCTGACCGAGACGCTGACGCCGGAATTTCCCACCATCGTGCTGCCGCCGGAATTCGGCCAGGCCTGGCCCTTCCGCATCGAAGAGATCTCGCGCTATGACGAGCGCGGCCCGGGCTGGTACTGGAATAACTTCTCTTGCTCGGAGCACACCGGCACGCACTTCGACGCGCCGGTGCACTGGATCACCGGCAAGGACCAGCCCGACAATACCGTCGACACCATCCCGATCGAGGCCTTCATCGCCAACGCCTGCGTCATCGACTGCTCGGCCGAGGCCCGCGACAATCCGGACTTCCTGCTGACCGTCGACTTCGTGCAGCGGTGGGAGGAGCGCCACGGCCGCATACCCGCGCGCTCCTGGGTGCTGATGCGCACCGACTGGTCCAAGCGCGCCAAGCCGGCCGAATACCTCAACATGCAGGACGACGGCGCGCACTCGCCCGGCCCGGACGCCGAGGTCGTGCCCTGGCTCATCAAGGAGCGCGACGTGCACGGCTTCGGCACCGAATCGGTGGGCACCGACGCCGGCCAGGCCCAGCACCTGGACCCGCCCTATCCCTGCCATTACTACATGCACGGCAATAACCGCTACGGCCTGCAGTGCCTGACCAATCTGGACCAGCTGCCCCCCACCGGCGCGGTGATCTTCTCGGCGCCGCTCAAGATCCGCAGCGGCTCGGGCAGCCCCTTGCGCGTGCTGGCGCTGGCGCCCAAGGCCTGAACGACGACAAGAAAAGGGGGAAACCATGACGCAAAACCACGTCGCGCTGGTGACCGGCGGCAGCGCCGGCATCGGCGCCGAAATCTGCCGCAGCATGCTGGAGGCCGGCTACGAGGTCGTCTCCATGGCGCGCCGCGCCGCCGACTTCAGCCATCCGCGCCTGCACAACATCCAGGTCGACCTGCTGGACGCCGAGGCCACCGCGCAGGCCGGGGCCGAGGCCGCGGCCCGGTTTCCGATCAGCCACGTGATCCACAACGCCGGCGTGATCTGGCCCAACCTGCTGCCGCAGGTCACCCAGGAAGAACTGCACGGCCTGACCCAGATCCACCTGGGCGCGGCCATCAGCCTGGTGCAGTCGGCCCTGCCCGGCATGCAGGAGCGCAGGTTCGGCCGCATCGTGCTGATGTCCTCGCGCGGCGCGCTGGGCTTGCCCACGCGCACCGCGTATTCGGCCACCAAGGCCGGCATGGTGGGCATGGCGCGCACCTGGTCGCTGGAGCTGGCGCCCCACGGCATCACGGTCAACGTGGTGGCGCCCGGCCCGATCCAGACGGACATGTTCTATGAAGTGATCGACCCCGGCAGCGAGCGCGAAAAGCAGCTGGCCGCCGGCATTCCGGTCAAGCGCCTGGGCCGCGCCGACGACGTGGCGCGCGCCGTGATGTTCTTCGCCGATCCGGCCAACAGCTTCGTCACCGGCCAGACCCTGTTCGTGTGCGGCGGCGCGAGCGTCAGCTCCATCACCATCTGAACCGCGCCGGCGCCGCGCTTCGGGTTTTGACCGATAGGTAAGCGCGACGCCCGGGTCTACAGTGCAGAGCCTGCGCAACAGAAATTTTAAGTAACAAGCATTTTTCGCAGTTCCCGTTTTCTCCGTTTTCCAGCCGCACTCCCACCCTGCTCCCTATCCGGAGGTCTTGCCATGCTGTCGAAGAAAATCCCCCTGGCCGCCGCCGCTGCGGTCGCCGCGCTGTTCGCACTGCCCGCCCTGGCGCAGATGAAGGTCGGCGTCGTCACCTCGTCCACCGGCCCCACCGCGCTGGTCGGCATCCCGCAGAAGAACACCGTGCCGCTGCTGCCCAAGCAGATCGGCGGCCTGACGGTGGAATACATTTCGCTGGACGACGCCAGCGATTCCACCAACTCGGTCACGGCCTTCAAGAAGCTGATCTCGGAGCAGAACGTGGACGCGCTGATCGGCCCGTCGGGTTCGCCCAACGCCATGGGCGTGATCCAGTTCGCCGCCGAGGCCGGCGTGCCGATGCTGGCGCCGGTGGGCACGGCCGCCGTGGTGCTGCCCATGAACGAACAGAAGAAGTGGGTCTTCAAGACCACCCAGAACGACGACATCATCGCGCGCGCGCTGGTGGACCACATGGTCAAGTCCGGCATCAAGACGGTCGGCTTCATCGGCCTGAACGATCCGTATGGCGAGAACTGGTACAAGGTCTTCTCCGGCATGGCCGCCGAGAAGGGCCTGAAGATCACCGCCAACGAACGCTATCTGCGCTTCGACAGCTCGGTCACCGGCCAGGCCCTGAAGATCCTGGCCGCCAAGCCCGACGCGGTGCTGGTGGCCGCCCCCGGCGCGGCCAGCGTGCTGCCGCAGACCACGCTGTACGACCAGGGCTACAAGGGCAAGTTCTACCAGACCCACGGCGCGGCCCTGCCCGACTTCCTCAAGCTGGGCGGCAAGAAGGTCGAGGGCACGGTGCTGGCCGCCAGCCTGATGCTGGTGCTGCCGGAAATGCCGGACAGCAACCCCTCCAAGAAGGTCGCTTCCGACTACATCGCGGCCTACGAAAAGCTCAACGGCTCGCGTCCGGCCACCTTCGGCGCCAACGTATTCGACGCCGGCCTGCTGCTGCAGCAGGCCGTGCCGCTGGCCGAAAAAGCCGGCAAGCCGGGCACCAAGGAGTTCCGCAGCGCGCTGCGCGACGCGCTGGAACAGACCAAGGAGCTGGTCGGCACCCAGGGCGTCTACAACATGACGGCCGCCGACCATAGCGGGTTCGACGAGCGCGGGCGCGAGCTGATTACGGTGAAGGACGGGGGCTGGACTCTGGTGAAGTAGTAGTCGGTCCCCCCCCCCCGAAGCGCTGCGCGCTTCCCCCCCAGGGGGGCATGCCTGCGGACCGGCAAAGCCGGCTCCGCGGCATCCCGCTGGCGCCTGTGCGGCGCTGTACTAGTCGGAATTCTGCATGAATGCTCAGATTGCCCTGATACTCGGGCAGGATGGCATCACCAACGGCGCGATCTATGCGCTGCTGGCCTTGTCCATCCTGCTGGTGTTTACCGTTACCCGCGTGCTGTTCATCCCGCAGGGAGAGTTCGTGGCCTTCGGCGCGCTGACCATGGCCGCGCTGCAGGCCGGCAAGCCGGTGCTGCTGGTCTGGCTGCTGTTCGCCTTCGCGCTGGCCGAGGTCGGCGCCGACCTGCTGGCGCGGCGCAAGCGGCCGGGCCGCGGCCGCGGCGCGTGGCGCATGGCGGCCAAGCTGGCCTATCCGCTGGCGCTGGCCGCGCTGTTCTACAAGCTGCCGCTGGCGCAGCTGCCGATGGCCGCGCAGGCGCTGCTGACGCTGCTGCTGGTGGTGCCGATGGGGCCGCAGCTGTATCGCCTGTTCTACCAGCCGATCGCGTCGGCCTCGACGCTGGTGCTGCTGATCGTGTCCATCGCGGTGCACCTGGCGCTGGTCGGGCTGGGGCTGCTGGCCTTCGGCGCCGAGGGCGCGCGCACCGCGCCGTTCAGCGACGCCAGCCTGACGCTGGGGCCGCTCAACGTCAACAGCCAGGCGCTGTGGGTGCTGGCGGTGTCGGCGCTGCTCATCGTGGTGCTCTACCAGTTCTTCGAACGCTCCATGTACGGCAAGGCGCTGCGCGCGGCCGCCTTCAACCGCCTGGGCGCGCGGCTCATGGGCATCTCGCCGATCTTCGCCGGCAAGGCCACGTTTTTCCTGGCCGCGCTGATCGGCACGGTGTCGGGCATTCTCATCGCCCCCATCACCACCATGTACTTCGATTCCGGCTTCATGGTGAGCCTCAAGGGCTTCGTGGGCGCCATCATCGGCGGCCTGGTGAGCTATCCGCTGGCGGCCGCCGGCGCGGTGCTGGTCGGGCTGATCGAGGCCTTCTCCTCGTTCTGGGCCAGCGCCTACAAAGAAATCATCGTGTTCACGCTGATCATCCCCGTGCTGCTCTGGCGCTCGCTGAAAAGCCATCACGTCGAGGAAGAAGACGAATGAATCCGCGCCACATCCTCTACGCATTCCTGGCGCTGCTGGCGTTGGCGCCGCTGGCCCTGCCGCCTTTCTACGTGACGCTGCTGAACTACATCGGCCTGTACGCGCTGGTGGCGCTGGGCCTGGTGCTGCTGACCGGCGTCGGCGGGCTGACCAGCTTCGGCCAGGCCGCCTTCGTGGGCGTGGGCGCCTACACCACGGCGCTGCTGACCACGCGCGCCGAGGCCCTGCCCGCCTGGCTGGCATGGCTGGGCGCCTCGCCCTGGCTGACCCTGCTGGCCGGGCTGGCGCTGACGCTGGCGGTGGCCTATCTGCTGGGCGCCATCACGCTCAAGCTGTCCGGCCACTTCCTGCCGCTGGGCACCATCGCCTGGGGCCTGTCGCTGTACTTCGTGTTCGGCTCGGTCGAAGGCCTGGGCGGCCACACCGGCATTCCCGACATTCCCGCCATCGAGCTGTTCGGCTGGACGCTGAACCAGGGCGACAACATCTATTACCTGATCTGGGCCTTCCTGCTGGTGGCGGTCTGGTCCACGCAGAACCTGCTGGATTCGCGCGAGGGCCGCGCCATCCGCGCGCTCAAGGGCGGGCGCGTAATGGCGGAATCCATGGGCGTGGACACGGCGCGCTCGCGCATGGTGATCTTCATCATCGCCGCGCTGCAGGCCTGCGCCTCGGGCTGGCTCTACGCGCACATGCAGCGCTTCGTCAATCCCAATCCCTTCGGCCTGCAGATGGGCATCGAATACCTGTTCATGACCGTCATCGGCGGCGCCGGACAGGTGTGGGGCGCGCTGGTCGGCGCGGGCGTGTTCACGGTGCTCAAGCAGTGGCTGCAGGACTGGATGCCCCGACTGCTGGGTCAGACCGGCAACTTCGAGGTGATCGTCTTCGGCTTCGGCATGGTGCTGCTGCTGCACCGCGCGCGCAGCGGCCTGTGGCCGGTGCTGGTGCGCTGCGTGCCGCTGAAGAAAAAGGTCCGCGAACTGGACATGAACGCCGAGCCGCTGCCGCGCAAGCCCATGCCGCCCCGCGGCGAAGTGGTGCTCAAGGCCGTGGACGTGACGCGCAAGTTCGGGGGCCTGGTGGCCAACAACGCCATGAACCTGGAAGTCCGCGCCGGCGAGATCCTGGCCCTGATCGGGCCCAACGGCGCCGGCAAAAGCACCATGTTCAACCAGATCTCCGGCGTGGACACGCCGACCTCCGGCCAGGTCACGCTGCTGGGCCATGCCGTGGCCGGCGCCGGCGCGCGCCGGATCGCGCGGCTGGGCCTGTCGCGCACCTTCCAGCACGTGCGCCTGCTGGGCCGCATGAGCGTGCTGGAGAACGTCGCCATCGGCGCCCACCTGCGCGGCCACCGCGGCGTGCTGCCGGCGGCCTGGCGGCTGGACCGCGCCGAAGAGGCGCGCCTGCTGGCCGAGGCCGCGCGGCAGATCGAACGCGTCGGCCTGGGCCGCCACCTGCACGACGAAGCCGGCTCGCTGGCCCTGGGCCAGCAGCGCATCCTGGAAATCGCGCGGGCGCTGGCGTCCGATCCGTGCATCCTGCTGCTGGACGAACCCGCGGCCGGGCTGCGCTACCAGGAGAAATGCGAGCTCGCGGAACTGCTGAAGAAGCTGCGCGCCGAAGGCATGGCCATTCTGCTGGTCGAGCACGACATGGACTTCGTGATGGGCCTGGTGGACCGCGTGGTCGTCATGGACTTCGGCGAAAAGATCGCCGAGGGCCTGCCGGCCGAAGTGCAGCACAACCCCGCGGTGCTGGAAGCCTATCTGGGCGGAGTGGAATAGATGAGCGCGAAACTGCTGGAAGTGCGCGAGCTGCGCGTGGCCTACGACAAGGTCGAGGCCGTCTCGGGCGTGAGCCTGGAGGTGGGCGAAGGCCAGATCGTCACCGTGATCGGCCCCAATGGCGCGGGCAAGACCACGCTGCTGTCGGCCATCATGGGCGTGCTGCCCTCGGCCGGGGAGATCGTCTTCGGCGGCAAGCCGCAGCGGCATGCCGAGATCGAGGAGATGGTGGCCGCCGGCATGAACCTGGTGCCGGAAAAGCGCGAACTGTTCGCCGAGATGACCGTGGAGGACAACCTGATGCTGGGCGCGTTCCACCGCTGGCGCAGCGGACTGCGCGACCGCGACCAGACCCTGGGCGAAGTCTACGACCTGTTTCCGCGGCTGCAGGAGCGCCGCGCGCAGCTGGCCGGCACGCTGTCGGGCGGCGAACGCCAGATGCTGGCGGTGGGCCGCGCGCTGATGGCCAAGCCGCGGCTGCTGATGCTGGACGAACCCAGCCTGGGACTGGCGCCGCGCATCGTGCAGGAAGTGTTCCGCATCGTCGCGCGGCTGCGCGAGATGGGCGTGTCCATCCTGCTCATCGAACAGAACGCCCGGGCCGCGCTGAAAGTGGCGGATTATGCCTATGTGCTGGAGACCGGCGCGGTCACGCTGGCCGGGCCGGCCGCGCAGGTGGCGCAGGACCCGCGGGTGGTGGAGGTTTATCTGGGGCTGGGGCATGGGGCGACTTGATGTGTGATCGCCGCTCTATTGCGTACGCCACCTACGCCACCCCCCTGCGGCGATCCCGGCGGTATAGCGCATAGCCCAGCGGCCACATCGCCGCCACCATGAAGCGGGCGACGGGGTTGGTGAGCCGGTAGGCCTGGACCGCGGTGGGCACGCCGGAATGCTTCAGGTGCAGGCGAAATCGCGTGTAGCGCGCCGCCGCCATGATGAATTCGCGCGGGCGGTAGCGGAAGAATTCCAGGTGATGCTGCAGCATGTCCCAGGCCAGCAGGTACAGGCCCTGGGCGTTGTTGGCGGCCGATACCGCGGCCTGGCTCAGGCCGCCGGGCGTGTCGTGGTAGGTGCGCACGACGCGGTTGATGAAGCGGCTCAGGTAGCCGGCGCGCGCGATGGCCCACCACACCAGGCTTTCCGGCACGAAGCCGGCCACGTCCTCGGGGAAGGGATAGGCCCTGAGGATGTCGGTGCGCATGCAGCCGAATTTTTCGCCCTTGATGCGGTAGCGGAAATAGACGTCGACCGCGGTGCTGTCGAAAACGTCCTGCGGATAACGGTCGCCCACGACGCTGCCGTCGGGGCGCGCGCACAGGCCGGTGACGGCCACGTAGGAGTCGCGCCGCGCCGGCGGGATGCTTTCCCAGGCCGCTTTGAAGATGGCCAGGGCGTCGGGCGGCATTTCGTCGTCGCTGTCCAGGGCGACGATGAGCTGGCCGCGCGCTTCGCGCACGCCGCGGTTGAAGGCGGTTTTCTTGTGCTGGTTGTTCTGCCAGAAATAACGGATCGGGAAATCTGCGCGCGCCTGCCAGTCCAGAATCGATTCGTGGGTATTGTCGGTGGAGCCGTCGTCCACCACCACCCATTCGAAACCCCGGAAAGTCTGCCGGGAAAGGGATTCATAGACCCGGTGCAGCGTTCCCGCCCTGTTGTAGGTGGGCGTTAGAACGGTAAAAAATGTTGGCGTGTCATTCATGCCCACTGTGCCCCTTTGCGATTTCGATCAACCGCTGCGGTCTTGGTATTTATATGTATTCGCCTGAAGTTTAGGGGATATGCCTGGGCGTACAGAGGCCGCGTCTTTCGAATTTGCAATCAAATCTGACAAAACCGGCCGGACTTGCCGCCGCCGCGGGCGCGCAAGGCTTGGGACGGCGCGCGCGAGTGGCGTAAACTCGGGCGGCCCAATTCGGAATGCCTATGGAAGCTTCGACTGTCCAGCTCAATGACATCGCCTTGTTCGTGGAGGTTGCCAAGCGCAAGAGCTTCAGCATGGCGGCGCGCGCGCTGAACATGCCGACCTCGACCTTGTCGCGTCGCATCAATGAACTGGAACGGGCCATCGGGCTGCGCCTGATCAACCGCAACACGCGGCGGCTGGACCTGACCGAGGCGGGCGCGGCCTACATGAGCCGCTGCCAGGGCCTGATCGACGAGGCCCGGCTGGCCCACGAGCAGCTGCAGATGCTGTCGGGCGGGCCGTCCGGCACGCTGCGCGTGTCCATGCCCTACAGCCTGGCGATCTGGCTGCTGCCGGAAACCATCAACGATTTCATGCAGCGCTATCCCGACGTGGAGTGCGAATTCGACCTGAGCATGCTGACCGCGTCGGACGCCCAGGGCACGCCGTTCGACGTGGTGCTGCGCTTCAGCAACGACCTGCACCCGCTGTCCATCATGGACTCCGGCAGCAACGCGGCGCAGAACGGCTCGGTGGCGAAGGAACTGGTCTCGCTGGACAACCACCTGTATGCGTCCGACCGCTATCTGGAGCGCTACGGCGAGCCCAAGACGCCGGGCGACCTGACGCAGCATCAATGCCTGCGCACCACCATCGACGACGCGCATTCGTACTGGACGCTGCGCCAGGGCGCGGTGACGGTGCGCGTGCCGGTGCGGGGGCACCTGGCGGCCAACAACATGAGCATCGCCGGCACGCTGGCGGGCCTGGACCTGGCGATCACGCGCATGCCGCACTGCCAGGCGCTGGAGCCCATCATCAAGCGCAATTCGCTCAGGCGCGTGCTGCCCGAATGGTCGGTCGACCCGATCTCCATCTATGTGGTGTATCCGTCCAGCATCCAGCCGGCCAAGACCCGCGCTTTCATGGATTTCATCCTGCCCAAGCTGGGACCGCCCCGCGACGACGCTTCGAAAGCCGGTTAGCCATCGGCTTCCGGCCAGACGATAAAAAACCCGCATGGCGCCAGGCCAGCGGGTTTTTTCGATCGAGGCCAGGCGGCTCGGCCTGGCGCGCGGCTTAGACGCGCTTGATCTTTTCCAGCATCTTGAAGACGCCCTTCGGCGACTTGACGAAGAGGCGCTTGAAAGCCTTGCCCAGGCAACGGCGTTCCAGGGTGTTACGACGCACGCGTTTGCGTTCGGCCATGTTTATTCTCCTGATGAAGATTGTGCGGTAGGTAGTTTGGTACTACGGCAGTAAACGAGAACCGCACAACCGAGTACTCTGGGCTGGCGGAAAATTCGGGTAACTTGGCATTTTAGCCTGAAATTACCCGAACGCGCCAATCGGCGGAAAACCGGCGCTCAGCCGGCGGGCTGCTTCATGCGGGCCAGCACCTCGGCGGCGCGCGGCAGGGGGTCGACCGCGCCGTAGCCCTGGGTGGACAGCGCCGCCGCGACGTTGGCGTAGCGCACGGCGTCTTCCCAGGAATCGCCCTGGCAGCGGCGCGCCAACAGGCTGCCGGCGAAGCAGTCGCCGGCGCCGGTGGCGTCCACGGCCTGCACCCGCAGCGCCGGCATGGCGGTGCGCCGGGCGCCGTCGTCGATGATGGAGCCGTCCTTGCCCAGCTTGAGCACCACCACGCCCGCGGCGCCGCCGTCGCGGATCCAGTCCAGGGTGCGTTCGGGGTCGTCGTTGCCGGTCAGGTGCTGCATGTCGTCCATGCTGGGCAGGAACAGGTCGGCGGCGCGCATGGTCTCGCGCAGCACCGCGCGGGCGCGGTCCACCGGCCACAGGCGCAGCCGCAGGTTCGAGTCCAGGCTGACCTGCGCGCCGGCCGCGCGCGCCCGCTCGATGGCGGCGAATACGGTGTCGCAGGCGCTGGTGCTGATCGCCAGGCTGATGCCCGAGACGTGCAGGAAGCGCGCGCGTTCGACCAGCCCGCAGTCCAGGTCGGCCGGGGTCATGCGGCTGGCGGCGGAGTCGCGGCGCAGGTAGCTGAAGGCGTGTCCCTGGGGGCCGTGCTGCACGAAGTACAGGCCGGTGTGGGCCTCGCCGTCGACGCGCACGCCCGAGGTGTCCACGCCTTCGGCCTGCCAGAGATCCAGGAACTGCCGGCCGAAGGCATCGTCGCCGACGCGGGTCAGGTAGGCGCAGCGCGCGCCCTGGCGCGCCGCGGCGATGACGGCGTTGGAGGTGTCGCCGCCGTAGCCCTGCAGGTATTGGCGCTGGTCCTTGTGGGTCTGGTTGAGCTCGACCAGGGGCTCGCCCAGCGCGACGATGTCGAAGTCAGCCATGGGCGGCCTCGCGGGTGCGGACGATCTGCGCCACCAGCGCGGCGGTGTCGCGGGCGGCGAAGGCCGCCTTGTCGTAGAGGTTGCTGCCTATGCCCACCAGCGCCGCGCCGGCGGCGAAGTATGCGCCCATGTTTTCCTCGGTCACGCCGCCGGTGGGGCACAGCGGCGTGTCCGGATAGACGGACTTGAGCGCGGCCAGGTGCCGGGGGCCGCCGGTGTCCGCCGGGAAGATCTTGACGATGTCGGCGCCGGCCCGGCGCGCCGCCAGCACTTCGCTGGGCGTGAAGGCGCCCAGCAGGCACAGCGCGTCGGCGGCGTGGGCCAGGTCGACGATGTCGGTGGCCAGCGCGGGCGAGACCAGGAAGTCGGCCCCCGCCACCAGCGCCTCGCGCGCCTGCTGCTCGTCCAGCACGGTGCCCACGCCCAGCTGCAGCGCGCTGCCGTGCTTGTCGCGCAGCGCCCGCAGCAGGTCGGTGACGTTGGGGATGGTCCAGGTCAGTTCCAGGGTGGTGCAGCCGGCGGCCACGGCCACTTCGGCCGCGTAGGCGGCGGCGGCCGCATCGGTGTAGCGCAACACGGGCACGACCCGCGCGGCCATCAGGGCGGCAAGTTTGGAGGCGGTAGGAGCGGTCATGGGATTCCTTGTGGAGGCGTCAGGCGCCGCCGGGCGATGCCGGCAGCACGGCCAGTTTGGCCGCGGCGGCGTCGCGCAGCCGCAGCAGGGGTTCGATATAGGCGGTTTGGGGATCTTCGCGCCGGCGGAACAGCAGCGTGCTGACGCTGACGCCGGCCACCGGACGGCCGGTGGCGTCGCACAGGGCCACGCCGTAGCAGACGATGCCGGCTTCGTTTTCCTCGTTGTCGGTGGCGTAGCCGCGCGCCGCGGTTTCTTGCAGCAGGGCGCGCAGCGCGGGCAGGCTGGTGGCGGTGCCGGGCATGCGCGCGGCCAGCGGCAGTTCGCGCAGCAGGCGCTCGCGCGAGGCCTCGTCCAGCGCCGCCAGGTAGGCCTTGCCGACCGCGCTGGAATGCAGCGCCACCGACGCGCCCACGCGCGAGGCCATGCGCACCGGGCCGGGGCTTTCGAGCTTGTCGATATAGGTCATTTCGCGCCCGGCCGGCACCGCCAGGTGCACGGTTTCGCCGGTGGCGTCGCGCAGGGCCTGCAGTTCGGGCGCCAGCGCGGCGCGCAGGTCGAACTGCGACCAGGCGCGGCTGGCCAGCGACATCAGGCGCGGCCCCAGCCGGTAGGCGCCGCCGGCGTCGGCCAGCATGCCCTGCTCGGCCAGCGCCGCGACGATGCGGTAGACGGTGGGCCGGGGAAAGCCGCAGCTGCGCGCCAGGGCCGCGGCGGTGGGCGGCTGCGGCGCGTCGGCCACCGCCTGCAGCACCGTCATGAACTTGGCGAACGCCGCGGCGCCCGCGACCTTGGTTTCCGGCAAAGTGGGTCTCCAGCGTATGCGAATCATCCCAGGGCGCCAGGCTGACAAATTGCAAGGCCGATAGCGCGAATTTCGGACGAATCTGCGATACTGTTTATTTGTACAGCTAGTGATGCTTGGGTTGTCCATATTATGGACACACGCCTCACAATATAGTCAATTATTCCATATCGCCGCGTCCGGAACCAGCGACGGATCGTCGTTCGGGCCGGCCTCTTCCGTCAGGCTACGATACCGTCCATGAGCTCTCAAATTCGCATCGTTGGCGCCCGCCAGAACAATCTCAAGAACCTGGACCTGACCATCGCCACGGGCGAACTGGTCGTCGTGACCGGCGTATCGGGGTCCGGCAAGAGTTCGCTGGCCTTCGACACCCTGTACGCCGAGGGACAGCGCCGCTACGTGGAAACCTTTTCGCCCTATGCGCGCCAGTTCCTGGACCGCATGGACAAGCCCCAGGTGGACCGTATCGAGGGCATCCTGCCCGCCATCGCCATCGACCAGACCAACCCGGTGCGCAGCTCGCGCAGCACGGTCGGCACGATGACCGAACTGAACGACCACCTCAAGCTACTGTTCGCGCGCGGCGCGCGGCTGTACTGCCGCGGCTGCGGCAAGGTGGTGCGGCGCGACACGCCGGACTCGATCTGCCACTCGCTGGCCGAGCGCGCCGCGGCCGCCGGCGACCCGCGGCTGGTGGTGACTTTCCCGATCGCCGTGCCGGCCAATTTCACCGAAGAGGAAGTGCGCGGCTTTCTGGAGCAGCAGGGCTACACCCGCGTGCACGCCGAAGAAAACGCCGAGCCGCGCGCGGCCGCCGCGGCCAAGGGCGCCAAGAAAGGCAAGAGCGCCAGGCCCGCCACCGAAGCGCGCCGCATCCTGCACGTGATCCAGGACCGCTTCCGCTACGCCAACACCGAGCGCGAACGCGTGATGGAGGCGCTGGACACCGCGCTGCGCATGGGCGCCGGCCACCTGGCCGTCTACGCCATGGACGCCGAAGGCGGCAACGCCCATGTGTGGAAGTACAGCGACCGCCTGCACTGCGCCGACTGCGACATCGAATACACCGACCCGCTGCCCAGCAGCTTCTCGTTCAACTCGCCATTGGGCGCGTGCGAGGCCTGCCGCGGGTTCGGCCGCGTGATCGGCATCGACTTCGGGCTGGTCATCCCGGACGAGAACAAGACCCTGCTGGAAGGCGCGATCAAGCCCTGGACCACGCCCTCGTACAAGGAATGCCAGGACGACCTGCAGAAATACGCGCCCAAGGCCGGCGTGCCGCTGGGCGTGCCCTGGAAAAAGATGAGCGAGGAGCACAAGCGCTGGGTGCTGTACGGCGCGCCCGACTGGAAGGGCGGCAACGACGCCTGGAAGCACCAGTGGTACGGGGTGCAGCGCTTCTTCGACTGGCTCGAAACGCGGGCTTACAAGATGCACGTGCGCGTGCTGCTGTCGAAGTACCGCAGCTACACGCCCTGCCCCACGTGCAACGGCGCGCGCCTCAAGCCCGACGCGCTGCTCTGGCGCCTGGGCACCAAGGAAGAAGCCGACACCGTGCTGCCGCCGCAGGAAGGCCGCTACCAGCGCTTCATGCCGGTCGGCGCCAACTGGAGCCGCGAGCAGCTCAACGGGCTGGGCGGGCTGTCCATCCATGACGTGATGCTGCTGCCCATCGAGCGGGTGCGGCTGTTCTTCGACACGCTGTCGTTTTCGGGCGCGCTGGACGCCGCCACCGACCTGCTCATGACCGAAGTGCGCGCGCGCCTGAAGTTCCTGTGCGACGTGGGCCTGGGCTACCTGACGCTGGACCGCCAGAGCCGCACGCTGTCGGGCGGCGAAGTGCAACGCATCAACCTGACCACGGCGCTGGGCACCTCGCTGGTAAACACGCTGTTCGTGCTGGACGAGCCGTCCATCGGCCTGCACCCGCGCGACATGCACCGCGTGGTCGAGGTCATGCACCGGCTGCGCAACGCCGGCAACACGCTGGTGGTGGTGGAGCACGACCCGCAGGTCATGGTGGCCGCCGACCGCATCATCGACATCGGCCCCGGCCCGGGCGAGCGCGGCGGACGCATCGTGTTCGACGGCACGCCGGCGCAGCTGCGCGCGGCCCCCACCCTGACCGGCGACTATCTCGGCGGACGCCAGCGCGTGGAAGCGCCGCGCCCCATGCCGGTGGCGGCCAACACCCCGCGCCTGCTGCTCGAAGGCGTGACCGCGCACAACCTGAAGAACGTGTCGGTCGAACTGCCGCTGGGCCGCCTGGTCTGCGTGACCGGCGTGTCCGGCTCGGGCAAGTCCACGCTGGTGCAGGACGTGCTCTACCCCGCGCTGCTGAAGCAGAAGGGCCGTCCCTCGGAGGCCCCGGGCGCGTTCGAGCGCCTGCTGGGCGCCGAGCAGATCGCCGACGTGGTCATGGTGGACCAGACGCCCATCGGCAAGACCACCCGCTCCAACCCGGCCAGCTACGTGGGCGCGTTCGACGCGATCCGCAAGCTGTTCGCGCAGGCGCCGCTGGCGCGCGAGCGCGCCTATACCGCCGGCACCTTCAGCTTCAACGGCGGCGACGGCCGCTGCCCGACCTGCGGCGGCACCGGTTTCGAGCACGTGGAGATGCAGTTCCTGTCCGACGTATACCTGCGCTGCCCCGATTGCGACGGCAAGCGTTTCCGCCCCGAAGTGCTGGAAGTGCGCGTCGAACACCTGGGCAAGAGCGCGTCCATCGACGAAGTGCTGGAGATGACGGTCAGCGAGGCGCTGGACTTCTTCAAGGGCCTGCGCGACGTGCAGACGGGCCTGGCGCCGCTGGCCGACGTGGGCCTGGAGTACGTGCGGCTGGGCCAGCCGGTGCCCACGTTGTCGGGCGGCGAGGCGCAGCGGCTCAAGCTCGCCGGCCACCTGGCCGAGGCCGCGCGCAGCGGCATCTCGACCGCCAAGGTGGCCAAGAAAGGCAGCCTGTTCCTGTTCGACGAACCCACCACCGGCCTGCACTTCGACGACGTGGCGCGCCTGATGCGCGCCTTCCGCAAGCTGCTGGCCGCCGGCCACACGCTGCTAGTCATCGAGCACAACCTGGACGTGATCCGCGCGGCCGACTGGCTGATCGACCTGGGCCCCGAAGGCGGCGACGCCGGCGGCCAGGTCGTGGGCACGGGCACGCCGCAGGACCTGATGGACAACCCGGCATCGCATACCGGCGCGGCGCTGCGCGACTACGAGGTCAGCATCCTGCCGGCCGACGTGGTGGTGAGCAGCGACGCCGACGCCCAGGAGGCCGAGCAGGCCGGCCTGACCGCGCGCATCGCCGAGCCCGGCGAAACCTACGCCGCGGACGTGGGCCGCCCGCTGCAGTCGCTGGTGCGCGAGCGCCGCCAGGCCAGCATGGCCATCGAGATCCGCAACGCGCGCGAGCACAACCTGAAGAACGTCAGCGTGGAAATCCCGCGCGACAAGTTCACGGTCATCACCGGCGTGTCCGGCTCGGGCAAGTCCACGCTGGCCTTCGACATCCTGTTCAACGAGGGCCAGCGCCGCTACCTGGAGTCGCTCAACGCCTACGCCCGCGCCATCGTGCAGCCGGCCGGCAAGCCGGACGTGGACGCCATCTTCGGCATTCCGCCCACGGTCGCCATCGAGCAGCGCACCAGCCGCGGCGGCCGCAAGTCCACCGTGGCCACGATGACCGAGATCCACCACTTCCTGCGCCTGCTGTACGTCAAGCTGGGCACGCAGTACTGCCCCGACTGCAACGTGGCGGTGGAGCCGCAGAACGCCGACCAGATCGTGGCGCGGCTGCTGCGCGAGCACAAGGGCGAGCACATCGGCCTGCTGTCGCCGCTGGTCACCGCGCGCAAGGGCTATTACACCGACCTGGCGAAGTGGGCCGGCTCCAAGGGCCACACGCACCTGCGCGTGGACGGCGAGTTCATCCCCGTGGCGCCCTGGCCGCGCCTGGACCGCTACAAGGAACACACCATCGAACTGCCGATCGCCGACGTGGTCGTGGACCCCGCCAACGAGGCCGAGCTGCGCGCGGCGGTCAAGAGCGCGCTGGAGAACGGCCAGGGCGTCATGTCGGTGGTCTGGCCGGTGAACAGGCTGCACGAGGCGCTGGACAGCGAACTGCAGCAGCAGCACTTCTCGGTCAAGCGCGCCTGCCCTTCGTGCGGCACCAGCTTCCCCGAGCCCGATCCGCGCCTGTTCTCGTACAACTCCAAGCATGGCTGGTGCACCGGCTGCTACGGCACCGGCCTGCAGCTGCAAGGCTTCGACGAAGCGCAGACCGGCGAGGAAACCGCCTGGAACGCCTGGTACGAGGGCGAGGCCAAGGTCTGCACCCAGTGCAACGGCGAGCGCCTGAACCGCGTGGCCCGCGCCGTGCGCTGGCGCGACAAGTCCATCGCCGAGCTGGCCGCGCTGCCGGTGTCGGACGCGCACACCTTCTTCACCGGACTGGTGGCGCGCGGCCGCGAAGGCGAGATCGCCCGCGACATCCTGACGGAAATCCGCGGCCGCCTGAACTTCATGCAGGAAGTGGGCCTGAACTACCTGGCGCTGGACCGCGCCGCGCCCACGCTGTCCGGCGGCGAGGCGCAGCGCATCCGCCTGGCCGCGCAGCTGGGCTCGAACCTGCAGGGCGTCTGCTACGTGCTGGACGAGCCCACCATCGGCCTGCACCCGCGCGACAACCGCATCCTGCTGGACGCGCTGGCGCGCCTGGAAGGCAACGGCAATACGCTGGTGGTGGTGGAGCACGACGACGACACCATCCGCCGCGCCTCGCACATCATCGACATCGGTCCGGGCGCGGGCATCCGCGGCGGCCGCGTGGTGGCGCAGGGCACGGCGCAGGACCTGGTGGACGCGCCCGAATCGGTCACCGGCCGCTATCTGGCCAAGCCGCTGGCGCACCCGCTGCAGGGCCGCCGCGCGGTCGAGGCCGACACGCCCATGATCTCGATCAGGGGCACGCGCCTGCACAACCTGCGCAGCGTGGACGCGCGCATCCCGGTCGGGCGCCTGAGCGTGGTCACCGGCGTGTCCGGCTCGGGCAAGTCGACCCTGGCGCGCGAAGTGCTGCTGGACAACCTGATGCAGGCCGTGTCCAAGGGCAAGGCGCCCGCCTGGGCCGGCTGCGAAGAGATCACGGGCTGGCAGGCCATAGACCGCGTGCTGGAAGTGGACCAGACGCCCATCGGCAAGACGCCGCGCTCGTGCCCGGCCACCTACGTGGGCTTCTGGGACGACGTGCGCAAGCAGTTCGCCGACACGCGCGAAGCCCGCATGCGCGGCTGGACCGCGGCGCGTTTCTCGTTCAACACCGGCGACGGCCGCTGCCCGATCTGCGAAGGCCAGGGCATGCGCACCATCGAAATGAACTTCCTGCCCGACGTGAAGGTGCCGTGCGACGCCTGCAACGGCGCGCGCTTCAACAGCGACACGCTGGGCGTGCAGATGCGCGGCAAGAACGCCGGCGAGCTGCTGGCCATGGAAGTGGACGACGCCATCGGCTATTTCGCGGCGCACCCCAAGATCCACCGCCCCCTGCAGCTGATGCAGGACGTGGGCCTGGGCTACCTGACCCTGGGCCAGCCCTCGCCCACCCTGTCCGGCGGCGAAGCCCAGCGCATCAAGCTGGTGACCGAGCTGTCCAAGGCCAGGCTGACCGACGGCCTGATCAAGACCGGCCGCGCCTCGCGCATCCCGCACACGCTGTACGTGCTGGACGAGCCCACCGTCGGCCTGTCCATGGCCGACGTGGAAAAGCTGATCCACGTGCTGCATCGCCTGGTGGAAGCCGGCAACACGGTGGTGGTGATCGAGCACAACCTGGACGTGATCGCCGAAGCCGACTGGCTGCTGGACCTGGGCCCCGAAGGCGGCACCGGCGGCGGCAAGCTGGTGGCCGAAGGCTCGCCCGAGCACGTGATGACCCTGAGCGACCATTCCCACACGGGCCGGGTCCTGAAGGAATTCCTGGCGCATCAACAGCAGTAACCCGAGCAGTAAAAGCATGGAATGTCGTTTTGAAGACCGGCTGGCCGGCCGCGCGTTGCGATTCGAGGGCTACTGCGCCCGCATCGAGGCGCGCGCCGCCGCCGAGGTAGGGCCGGCGCTGGCCGCCATCGAGGCGGCGCGGCGCCAGGGCCGCTGGGTGGCGCTGCTGCTGGACTACGAACTGGGCGAATGGCTGCTGCCGGAAGCCACGCAGGCCCCGCCCTCCGGCCCCTGGACTGCGCCGCGCGACGACGGCCAGGCGCGCCTGACCGCGCTGGTGTTCGAACGCGCCATCGACGAGGCGCCCTGGGACGCCCCGGACGCCGGCAGCCCCGCCGCGTCCATCAGCCTGCCCGCGCCGCGCATGACCGAGCCCGACTACGCGCGCCGGATCGAAGCGGTGCGCGAACTGATCGGCGCCGGCGAGCTGTACCAGCTGAATTTCACCCAGCCGCTGGACCTGCGCCACCAGGGCGATCCCGCCACGCTGTACCGGCGCATCGCGGCGCGCAACCCGGTGGCGCACGGCGCTTTCATCCAGGACGGCGCGCGCACGGTGCTGTCGTTTTCGCCCGAGCTGTTCGTGCGCCGCGACGGCCCGCGCCTGACCACGCGGCCCATGAAGGGCACGGCCCCGCGCCACGCCGACCCGGCCGAGGACGAACGGCTCGGCCAGGCGCTGCTGGCCAGCGAAAAAAACCGCGCCGAGAACCTGATGATCGTGGACCTGCTGCGCAACGACCTGGGCCGGCTGGCCGAACCGGGCTCGGTGCGGGTGGACGCGCTGTTTTCGCTGGAACGCTATCCCACCGTCTGGACCATGACCTCCACCGTTTCCGCGCTGGCCCCGCGCGCCGGCCTGGAGGACGTGCTGCGCGCGCTGTTTCCCTGCGGCTCCATCACCGGCGCGCCCAAGGTCGCGGCCATGCGCCGCATCCGCCAGATGGAGGCGGCGCCGCGCGGCCTGTACTGCGGCAGCATCGGCTGGCTGGCCCCGGACGGCGATTTCTCGCTGAACGTGGCGATCCGCACCCTGGTGCTGCAGGCCGACGGCCGCGGCGTCTACAGCGTGGGCGGCGGCATCGTGCAGGATTCGGACCCCGCCGAGGAATGGCAGGAATGCCACTGGAAAGCCCGGATTTTGCGGGCCTGAACGCCCGGGACGGACGCGGCGGTAGTAGGATAGAGCGCGGCCATCGGCCGCTCATGTGCACCAGGGGAGTCCCATGCAACCCGAACTGATCGAGACCATCCTGGTCGACGCCGAACGCCGCGTGCCGCTGCTGGCCCGCCATCTCGCCCGGCTCGAAGCCTCATGCCAGGCGCTGGGCTACGCCTGGGGCGGGCGCGCGGTCGAGGGCGACATCATGATCACCGCGCTGGGCCTGTCCACGCCGGGACCGCACCGCCTGCGCCTGCTGGTGGCGCGCGACGGCAGCCGCAGCATCCAGACCGCTCCCCTGCCCCCGCTGGCGCCCGCCCAGGAAGCCATGCTGGCGCCCGAGGCGCTGCGCGCCTCCGAACCGCTGCTGCGCTACAAGACCACCTACCGGCCCTGGTACACCAAGACCATAGAATGGCTGCCCTCGCATCCGCACATATTCGACCTGCTCTACCTGAACGAGCGCGGCGAGCTGTGCGAAGGCAGCCGCAGCAACGTCTACCTGCGGCTGGACGGCGACTGGTACACGCCGCCGGTGGACTGCGGCTGCCTGCCCGGCGTGCAGCGCGCCGAACTGCTGGACACGGGCCGCGTCGAAGAGCGCGTGCTGTCCCTGGCCGACTTGCACGCCGCCGAGGAAATCCGTCTGTCCAACGCCTTGCGCGGCTGGTTCCCGGTCGCCCTGCGCAGCCGCTGAGGTCCGCGCCGCGCCTCAGTCGGCGAACTCGTCCACCACCACCTGCCGCAGCCATTGATTGGCCGGATCGCGGTGGTTGCGGGCGTGCCAGAACACGTTGATCACCGACTCCGGAATCTTCACCGGACAGGCCGCGGTGGCCAGGCCGAACGGCCCGCAGGCGCAGTCCGCGAAACGCCGCGGCACCACCGCGATCATGTCGGTGGCGGCCAGCACCGGCCCCACCGCCATGAAATGCGGCACCGTCAGGCGCACGCGCCGACGGATGCCGGCGCGCGCGATCACCTCGTCCACCACCCCGTGGCCGGTACCCTCCGACACGATGGCCACCTGTTCGGCCGCGCGGAACTGGCGGGCCGAAACCCCGGTGCGGGCCAGCGGATGGTCGCGCCGGAAGATGCACACATACGGCTGGCGAAACAGCAGCCGCTGGAAGAAACCGCTTTTCAGCGCAGGCAGAAAGCCCATGGCCAGGTCGATCCGGCCGCGCTCCATCTCGTCCTTCACGTCGATCGAGGTCGTGCGCACCGTGCGCACGGTCACGCCCGGCGCCGCGCGTTCCAGCGCGCGCATCAGCCTGGGCAGGAAGTAAGTCTCGCCCACGTCGTTCACGCCGATCACGAAGGCGCGTTCGCTATGGCCGGGATCGAAGGCCGCGCGCGCGTTCAGCGTGCTGTGCAGCGCGTCCAGGGCGTCGGCGATCGGCCGCGCCAGCGACTCGGCATAGGGCGTGGGCACCATGCCGCGCGAAGTCCGCAGGAACAGCTCGTCTCCCAGCAGCTTGCGCAACCGGCCCAGCGCGTTGCTGACCCCCGGCTGCGAAATGCCCAGGCTGTCGGCCACGGCCGCGACCCGGCCGTGCCTGCGCAGCTCGTTGAAGACGACCAGCAGATTCAGGTCCACGTCTTGCAGGTTCATGCGCTTGTCTCCACCAATATTGATTCTGGTGATTTATCTCATCAAGCAGATTCTATTTATTTATTTCGCATGCTGCCCGATCATGCAGCAAACGCCTGCGCCCATGCCGCGCCGGCTCTGCCGGGCCGCACTGGCCCGCCGAACCAAGGAGACCCGCCATGCAGTCCTGTACGAGCACAACCGCCGCCGAAAGCCCGCTCGAATTCGTGCCGCCCTGGCAGGGCGACGGCTCCCACCGCATCCCCTTCGGCGTCTATACCGACGCCGCGCTGCACCAGCGCGAGATGGAGCGCTTCTTCTACCGTTCGCACTGGTGCTACGTGGGCCTGGAGGCCGAGATCCCGCGGCCGGGCGACTTCAAGCGCACCGCCGTGGGCGAACGCTCGGTCATCCTGCTGCGCGACAACGACGGCCAGGTGCGCGTGGTGGAGAACGTCTGCGCCCATCGCGGCGTGCAGTTCTGCCGCGAGCGCGCCGGCAACCGCAGCGAATTCGTCTGCCCCTACCACCAATGGAACTACGACCTGCAGGGCAACCTGATCGGCGTGCCGTTTCGCCGCGGCGTCAAGCAGGACGGCCGCGTCAACGGCGGCATGCCGCCGGACTTCAAGCCCGAGGAGCACGGCCTGACCAAGCTGGCCGTGGCCTGCCGCAACGGCGTGGTGTTCGCCTCCTTCGACCACGACGTGGAGCCGCTGGAGGACTACTTGGGGCCGGACATCCTGCACTACTTCGACCGCGTCTTCGACGGCCGCGAACTGGTGATCCACGGCTACAGCCGCCAGCGCATCCCGGGCAACTGGAAGCTGATGCAGGAGAACATCAAGGACCCCTACCATCCGGGGCTGCTGCACACCTGGTTCGTCACCTTCGGCCTGTGGCGGGCGGACAACCGCTCCGAACTGACGATGGACGGCCATTTCCGCCACGCCGCCATGATCTCCACGCGCGGCCAGGGCGGCAAGGGCAGCGTGACCAGCGGCGTCTCCAGCTTCAAGGAGCAGATGTCGCTGAACGACGACCGCTTCCTGGACATCGTGCCCGAGTCGTGGTGGAACGGCCCCACCGCCGTGCTGATGACGCTGTTTCCCAGCGTCATCATCCAGCAGCAGGTCAATTCGCTGTCCACCCGCCACATCCAGCCGGTGGGCCACGACGCCTTCGATTTCGTCTGGACGCATTTCGGCTTCGCCGACGACAGCCCCGAGATGACGCGCCGCCGGCTGCGCCAAGCCAATCTGTTCGGCCCCGCGGGCTTCGTGTCGGCCGATGACGGCGAGGTCATCGAATTCTCGCAGGCCGGCTTCGAGCAGAAGCCCTGGCATCGCAGCGTGGCGGAGCTGGGCGGCAAGACGGCCGAGAACACCGACCACATGGTGACCGAGACGCTGATCCGCGGCATGTACGCGTACTGGCGCCGCGTCATGGAGGCCTGAGATGCTGGACTTTCCGCTCTATTACCAACTGACCTGCCTGTACAACGACTACGCCGCCGCGCTGGACGCCGAGGAATGGGAGAAGTGGCCCGATTTCTTCCTGGAGGAATGCGTCTACAAGGTGCTGCCGCGCGAGAACCACGAGCGCGGCTATCCGCTGGCGACCATGGCGTTCGAAAGCCGCGGCATGCTCAAGGACCGCATCTACGGCGCCACCGACACGATCTTCCACGATCCCTACTACCAGCGCCACGTGGTGGGCGCGCCGCGCGTGCTGTCGGTGCAGGGCGACCGCATCGAATCGGAAGCCAACTACGCCGTGTTCCGCACCAAGCCCAGCCAGCTGACCACGGTGTTCAACGTGGGCCGCTACCTGGACGTGGTGCGGCGCGGCCCCGACGGCCTGAAGTTCGAATCCAGGCTGTGCATCTTCGACAGCGAGCTGGTGCCGAATTCACTTATCTATCCCATCTGACAGGACGCCACAATGAGCATGCAATGGATCAAGGCCATCGCGCTGGCCGACGTGCCGCAGGAAGACGTGATCGCCGTGGAGGCCGGCGGGCGCGAGATCGCGCTGTACGGCGTGGACGGCGAGGTCTACGCCACCGACAACCTCTGTACGCACGGCAGCGCGCGGCTGTGCGACGGTTTCCTGACCGGGCACGAAATCGAGTGCCCGCTGCACCAGGGCCGCTTCGACGTGCGCGACGGCCGGGCGCTGTGCTCGCCGCTGCGCGACAACCTCGCGACCTATCCCGTCAGGATCGAGGACGGCGTGGTGTTCGTGGCGCTTTGAAGATCAGAGCGCGAGGCGCAAGGCCTCGTTGGCCGCGGCCATGCCCATCGCCGCGGTGACCGTCACGACCGAACCGTAGCCGGCGCAGGACAGCCCTTGCGGGGCCGGCGCCTGGCCGGCCGCGCCCATGTCGTCCTCGCCCTCGGTGGGACGGGTCCAGGCGTCGGGCAGGATGGCCGGCTGGTCGAACCACAAGGCGTGGATGCCCATCTTGGGCACGCGCTTCAGGGCGCGCCCATGCCGGTCGCTGGCGCGCGCGAACCCGTGCTCCCGGCGCAGCTTGTTGCGCAGCTTGGCGAGCAGCGCGTCGTTGACGGCCGCCGACAGATCGCCGGCGCGCAAGGCCAGCGGATCGGTCTTGCCGCCGGCCCCGCCGCACAGCAGCATGGGCACGCCGAGCGCGCGCGCGTGCAGGATCATGGCGATCTTGGCGGCGGCCTGGTCGGTGCAGTCGACGATGACGCTGTAGGGGCCGGGCAGGACGTCGGCCACGTTGTCGGGCGAGACGAAGTCGTCGACGCGGGTGATGCGGCATTCGGGGTTGATGGCCAGTACGCGTTCGGCCATGGCCTCGACCTTGGATTGTCCCAGGGTGGAGGTGAGCGCGTGGATCTGCCGGTTGACGTTGGATTCGGCGATGTGGTCGAGGTCGATCAGGGTGAGCGCGCCGACGCCGCAGCGCGCCAGGGCCTCGACGGTCCAGGAGCCGACGCCGCCCAACCCCGCCACCGCCACATGCGAGTTCTGGAGGCGGGCCGGGGCTTCGGGGCCATACAAACGCGACAGACTTCCGAAGCGGCGGGCCAGATCGGGGGGGGAATCCAGGGAGTTCATGGGGGAGGATTTTATAGTTTGTCGGGGTGGAGGTTGTGCGTTGGTTCTTTGCGGGTGGGTTCTTTAGACGCCCGGCACGGCGGCGGATCAAGAACCAGCAGCGTCCGCTGCAACCACATCATCCCCACCAAGCGCCTGATAAACAGTCACCTGATTCACCAGCCGGTTCAGCATGTTCTCGTCCCGCGCCACTTCCGCGATTCGGCGTTTTTCCTGCGCGTCCAGCCAGTCCTTGAGCGACACCGCCCCCGCCCGGTAACGGATTTCGTACAGGGATTCGGCCTGGCGCGCCGCCTGCAGCGAAGCGTCGAGCTGTTCGGCCTGAAGCGCCAGTTGGGTGCGGTTGGACAGCGCGTTTTCGACGTCCGCCATCGCCTGGTAGAGCGACTGGCGGAACGTGACCACGCGTTCCTCGTAGTCGGCCTGGGAGATCTTGATGTTGAGCTGCATCTGGTTCCATTGCAGGAACGGCAGCGTCAGGCCCGCGCCCAGGGTGCCTATCGGATTTTGCAGGAGGTTGGACAGCGTCGGGCTGGCGCTGCCCAGGGCGCCGGTCAGGGTCAAGGGGGGATAGAAGCTGGCGCGGGTGGCGTCGGCGGTGGCCAGGGCCTGACGCAGGCGGAGTTCGGCGGCGCGCAGGTCGGGGCGGCGGCCCAGCAGGTCGGCGGGGACGCCGGCGCGGGCCTCGGGCAGCGGGTACTGCGGCAGGCGGGCCGGGTTGGCCATGCTGCGGTCGGGAGGGCCGTCGAACAGGATCGCCAGCGCGTTCGCGTACTCGACCCGCGCCTGCACCAGCAGCGCGTGCGCGGCCTGCTGGCTGGCCACGGTCTGTTCGGCTTCGGCCAGTTCCAGCGCGGACGCGCCGCCGGCGGCGTATTGCGCGCGCACCAGGTCCTGGGTCTTGCGGGCGTAGGCGATGCTCTGTTCGCTGCTGGCGATGCGCTGGTTGATGAACGCGGTCTGCCAGTACAGCGTGGCGGTGGTGCCCACCAGCGACAGCGCCGCGCTCTGGCGGTCCTGCTCGGTCGCCTCGGCCGCCCATTGCGCGGCGTCGCGCTGGCGCGACAGCTTGCCCCACAGGTCGGCTTCGTAGCTGACGGTCAGCTCGGCCGCGTTGCTGCGCGTGGTCATGCGGTCCCCGCTCAGCGTGCGGGTGCGGGTGACGTTGGCGCTGCCGCCCAGCTGCGGCCACAGCTGGGTTTCGGACAGGCCCGCCTGGTATTGCGCCCGGCGCACGCGGATGGCGGCGGCGGCCAGGTCGTTGTTGCGCGCCAGCGCGCCCTCGACCAGACCGGTCAGCACCGGGTCGTTGAAATTGCGCCACCAGGCGCCGCCCTGGGACTGCGCCACGGTCCCGGCGCCGGGCGCCAGGCCGTCATGGGACCACGCTGCGGGCAGCCTGACCGCCGGCGTTTCGTAGTCGCTGCGCAGCAGGCTGCCGCAGCCGGCCAGCGCGAGCAGCAGCGCCAGGGCCGCGGGTTTGCGTAGGAAAGAAACCGCCATCGTCATCCTCATTCGCGCGCCAGGGCCTCAACGGGGTCCAGGCGCGCCGCATTGCGCGCCGGCAGATAGCCGAACAGCACGCCGATCAGCGTCGAGCAGGTGAACGCCGCCACCATCGCCGCCGTCGAATAGATCATCTGGAACGAGCCGCCCGTGGCCTTGGACACGAGCACGCCCAGGCCCAGCGACAGCAGGATGCCGATCGCCCCGCCGATCAGGCACACCAGCACCGCCTCGATCAGGAACTGCTGCATGATGTCGCTGCGCCGCGCGCCCACCGCCATGCGCACGCCGATCTCGCGGGTGCGCTCGGTGACCGACACCAGCATGATGTTCATGACGCCGATGCCGCCCACCATCAGCGAAATCAGCGCGATCATCGACACCAGCAGCGTCATGGTGGCCGTGGTGCGTTCGATGGTCTTGCGGATCGCGTCCGTGTTGAACACGAAGAAATCCTTGGTCACGTGGCGCCGCGTCAGCAGGCGCACGATGGCCTGCTCGGCGGCGGCCGGCGGCGTGGCGTCGTTGACCCGCACCGTGATGCTCTTGAGATGCTGCTGGCCCAGCACCCGCGACAGCGCCGTGGTGTAGGGTATCCAGACGTTGAGCGTGTCGTTGCTGCCGAACACGGTGTCCTTCTTCTCGGTCACGCCGATCACGCGCGCCGGCATGGAGCCCAGGAACACCACCTGGCCGATCGGATCGGTGTGCGAGCCGAACAGCTTGCGGCGCGTGCCGTCGTCGATCACCACTTCCTGGGCGCGCCGCGTCACGCTGACGCCGTCGAAGAACTTGCCCTGCGCCAGCTTGATGGCGCGCACCCTGAAGTACTGTTCGCCCACGCCCTGGATGGAGCCGTTGACCGACACGTTGCGGTAGCGCAGCGTGCTGCTGGTGGAGACCTCCGGCGTCACGCTGTCCACATAGGACTCGCGCGCCAGCGCGTCGGCGTCGGCCGCCACCAGCGTGCGGATGTTGACCGCCTTCTCGTCGCCGAAGTCCTTGCCCGGGAAGATCTCCACGGTGTTGGTGCCGATCTCGCTGATGTCGTCCAGGATCTTGCGGCGCGAGCCCTCGCCCAGCGCGACCACCGAAACCACCGCCGCGATGCCGATGATGATGCCCAGCATGGTCAGCGACGTGCGCAGCCGGTGCGCGTTCATGGCCAGCAGCGCCATGCGCAGGGCTTCGCCGCAGCGGTCCAGATAGGCCTGCCACGCGGGCCGCTGCGCCAGCGCCGGCGGCTCGTCGCGGGCGGCCTGCGGGCGCGCGGCGTCGGGATTGCGCCGGTCGGACACGATCTCGCCGTCGCTGATCTCGATGATACGCTGGGCATGGCGCGCCACGTTCATGTCGTGGGTCACGATGATGATGGTGTGCCCCGCGGCGTTCAGCTCTTCCAGGATGCGCAGCACCTCCTGGCCGGTGTGCGTGTCCAGCGCGCCGGTCGGCTCGTCGGCCAGGATGATGTCGCCGCCGTTCATCAGCGCCCGCGCAATGCTGACGCGCTGCTGCTGGCCGCCGGACAGCTGGCCGGGACGATGCCCGGCGCGCTCGCCCAGCCCCAGGCGTTCCAGCAGCGTCTCGGCGCGCGCCAGGCGCGCCTCGCGCCGCTTGCCGGCATAGACGGCCGGCACTTCCACGTTGCCCAGCGCGCTCAGGTCCGAGAGCAGGTGATAGCGCTGGAAAATGAAGCCGAAGTGCTCGCGGCGCAGTTCGGCCAGTTCGTCCGGGTCCAGCGCCCCGGTGCTGCGCCCGCCCACCCGGTATTCGCCGCGGGTGGGCCGGTCCAGGCATCCCAGGATGTTCATGAGCGTGGACTTGCCCGAGCCGGATGCGCCGACGATGGCCACCATTTCGCCGGCCTCGATGGACAGGTCCACGTCCTTCAGCACGGCGATGGTCTGCTCGCCCGCGGGGAATTCGCGGCGCACGCCGGCCAGCTCGATGAGAGGACCGCTCATCTCAGGCCCCCGGGACGGCCGGGGCGGCTTCGGCCGACACCACGCGCTCGCCCACCTCCAGCCCCTCCAGCACCTGCGCCTGGACGTTGTTGTTCATGCCGATGCGGACCTGGCGCTCTTCCGTCTTGTTGTCCTTCAGCACCACGCGCACGACGTAGCGGCCGTCCTCGCCGCGCTTGCCCAGGGCCGAGGACGGCACCACCACGGTGTTCTTGGCCTCGCCCAGCACGATGAAGACCTGCGCCGTCATCGAGATGCGCAGCTTCTCGTCGGGATTGGGCACGTCGAACAGGCCGTTGTAGTAGACGGCGGCGCTGGTGGAATTGCCGTTGGACGAGCCGGTCAGCGACGAGGCCGCGTCTTCCTTCTGGATGGAGTCCGGCGCCGGCTCCACCGCGCGCAGCGTGGCGTGGTAGCGCTCGTCCGGCTCGCCGAGGATGGTGAAGTAGACCGGCAGGCCGGGCTTGACGCGGGTCACGTCGGCTTCCGAGATCTGGGCCTTGACCGTCATGGTATCCACCTGCGCCACCTTGATGATGGTGGGCGCGCTCTGGATCGAGTTGACCGTCTGGCCCTCTTTGGTGACGACCGCCACCACCACGCCGTCGATGGGCGAGACGATGCGGGTGTAGCCCAGGTTGACCCGGGCCGTGTCCACCTGGATCTCGGCCTGCGCGATCTGGGCGTCCAGCGACGCGATCTCGGCGCGGGTCACGCCCAGCGTGGCCTCGGCGTTCTCGTAGGCTTCGCGCGAACTGGCGTCCGCGGCCAGCATCTGGCGCTGGCGGCGGAAGGCCAGCTCGGCCTGCTTCAGCATAGCGACCTTGGCGGCCCTTTCGGCGCGCCGCGTCTGCAGGGCGGCTTCGGCGTTGCGCAGTTCGTTCTGCTGGGTCAGGTCGTCGATCTCGGCCACCAGCTGCCCCTTCTTGACCCGGTCGCCCAGCGCCACCTTGAGGGATTTCAGCTGGCCGGAGACCTGGGCGCCCACGCTGACCCGCTCGATCGCGTCTATGGTGCCGCTGGCCAGCACGCTGTCTTCCATATTGGCGCGGGTCACTTCGGCCACCCCGAAGGTGGGCGGCGGCGGCGCCGAGAAAAATGCGGCCCGCACCGCGAAGCCGGCGAGCAGGACCAGAACGACGATCAGAAGGTTGCGTTTGAATTTGCTGCGGGACTTTTTCATTGAACCTGTCGGATGGGGCAAGGGACGGCGCCCGTGCCGGTATTGCGTTGCGGGCCGGGGACGGGCCCCGGCGCGATGTGTGCATCCTAAACGCATGGCCGGCCCAAACCATGGCCAATCTGTGTCGAAACCGTGAAAAACCGTAAAGCCGCAAGATGCGGCCGGACCAGTCTGATTGTTCCGTTGTGAGAACGATACAGCGTTCGGCTTCGGCGGATACTCATGCTGAATGCGCCCAGAAGCGCCGAACACGCCGGCATCTTGCACCATAAGCCCCGGAGTTTGCCTCTACATGATGCCTATCGTGAAACCCCTACACGCCACCGTTTGCGGCAGCGCAAAACAAGCTTGCCTCGACATTGGTAGACGTTGGGGACAGAATGGCTGCAGTTACGTCGTGGCCGTGTCCAGTTCCCCTAGATCCCCCTCTTCTTCCCCAGGTTCCCCGGAGTTTTCCGGGGCGGCGCTCTTGTGCGTGCTGGCCATGATGAATCACGTGGCGCTGACAGGGGGACGCATTACTGTCTCGCTGACGGCGCTGCAGATGGGGCTGTCCACCTTCAAGGTCGGCACGCTGGTGGCGGTCTTCGCCGTCCTGCCCATGCTGTTCTCGGTGCGCGCCGGGCGCTGGGTGGACCGGGTCGGCATCGTCCGCCCGCTGGTGCTGGGCACCTCGCTGGTCGCCGTCGGCACCCTGCTGCCCTTTGTCTTCCAGACGCAGCTGGCGCTGCTCATCGCCTCGTGCTGTATCGGCATCGGCTTCATGCTGCACCAGGTGGCCACCCAGGACCTGCTCGGCCATGCCGAACCCGCGCAGCGCCTGCGCAATTTCTCCTTCATGTCGCTGGCGCTGGCCGGTTCGGGCTTCTCCGGCCCGCTGATCGCCGGCCTGGCCATCGACCACCTGGGCACGCGCCTGGCCTTCGGGCTGCTGGCCCTGGGCCCGCTGCTGTCGGCGGGCGGGCTTTACATGCTGCGTCACCAATTGAAGGCGGCAGATGCGCTGCTTTCCGGCGCAAAAGAGGCCGAACGCCGCCGCGTCACCGAATTGCTGGCCGTGCCGGCGCTGCGCCGCATCCTGATGGTGAACACCATCTTGTCCGGCGCCTGGGACACCCACTTGTTCGTCGTGCCCATCTTCGGCGTGGCCATCGGCCTGTCGGCCACCACCATCGGGGTCATTCTTGCTTCGTTTGCGGCGGCAACTTTCGTCATTCGCCTGGTATTGCCCTTGATCCAGCGCCGGGTCCGTTCCTGGACGCTGGTCCGCGCGGCCATGGCCACGGCCGCCATCGACTTCATGCTTTACCCGCTGTTCACCGACGTTACCGTGCTGATCGTGCTGTCTTTCATCCTGGGGCTGGCCCTGGGCTGTTGCCAGCCGAGCATGCTGTCTCTGCTGCACCAGCACTCGCCCCCGGGGCGCGCGGCCGAGGCCGTGGGCCTGCGCATGGCCTTGATCAACGGTTCCCAGGTTTCCCTGCCGTTGACCTTCGGCGCGCTCGGTGCGGTAATTGGCGTGGCCCCGCTGTTCTGGGCCTATTCGCTGGCGCTGATGGCCGGCGGCTGGGCCAATCGCAATCCCCCGATCGAATCCGACCGTAAGCCGTGAATACCCCATCCCCCATTCCCTCCGGCGCCAGCCTGCCGTTTCGCCTCTGGACCCCCGAAGAGCGGCAGGCCTCCCTGGACGAGGCCTTGCGCCACTGGCAGTCGGGCGAGGACGTATGGGTATATGGGTACGGATCGCTGATCTGGCGCCCCGACTTCGACTTCGTGGAGCGCCGGCTGGCCACGCTGCGCGGCCATCACCGGGCGCTGTGCCTGTGGTCGCGCGTCAACCGCGGCACGCCGGAATGCCCGGGCCTGGTGTTCGGCCTGGACCGGGGCGGCTCCTGCCGCGGCGTGGTCTACCGGCTCGCCGGCAGCCAGGTGCCCAATTACTTCCCGGCGCTCTGGGAGCGCGAAATGTCCACCGGCGCCTATCTGCCGCGCTGGATCAACTGCACCACCGACGTCGGCAACGTCCGGGCGCTGGTCTTCATCATGAACCGCGACAATCCGGCCTACATCCGGGCGCTGCCCGAACCGGAACTGCTGGCCATCGTGCGCCGCGCCGCCGGCCGCTACGGCCCCTGCACCGACTACGTGGTGCAGACCGCCCAGGCGCTGCGCGCCGCGGGCATCCACGACGCCCGCCTGGACGCCATCGCGCGCCGGCTCGAGCAGGAAGGGCACCCGTTGCCGGAAGGCGCCTGAAGCCGCCGCCGCGCCGCCGGACGGCGCTTGCCGGCGGCCTGAGCAGGGTCAATATAGGGACAGTCGCCCAAGCGGTATAAACTTCCTGTTATCAACGCTGACCCTTACTCCCATGTCCGTCTCTGATCTGCGTCAAAGCTACGAGAAGCATGTCCTGCTCGAAAGCCAGGCCCTGGCTTCGCCGTTCGCGCAATTCGCGCTCTGGTTCGACGAGGCCCTGGCCGCCAAGGTGCCCGAGCCCAACGCCATGACCCTGGCCACGGTGGACGCCCACGGCCAGCCCAGCGCGCGCATCGTGCTGGTCAAGGGATTCGACGAGCGCGGCTTCACCTTCTTCACCAACTACGAATCGCGCAAGGGCCTGGACCTGCAGGCCGAGCCGCGCGCCAGCCTGCTGTTTTTCTGGCAGCCGCTGGAGCGCCAGGTCCGCATCGAAGGCGTGGTCGAAAAAGTCCCCACCGAAGAGTCGGACGCCTACTATCACAGCCGGCCCGCCGGCTCGCGCATCGGCGCCTGGGCCTCGCGCCAGAGCCAGCCGATCACCCGCGAAGAGCTGGAAGCCCGTGAACAGGAATTCCGCGAACGCTACGGCGACGCGCCGCCGCGCCCGCCGCACTGGGGCGGTTACCGCCTGAAGCCCACCGCCTTCGAATTCTGGCAGGGCCGGCCTTCGCGGCTGCACGACCGCCTGCGCTACGTCGCCGACGGCCCGGCCTGGAAGATCGAACGCCTGTCGCCCTGATGCCGGGCGCGCCCCCTATCCATGATTGCATGACCGCCTCCTCCCCTGATTTTGACGCTGCTTTTTTCCGCACCGCGCTGGGCCGCTACGCCACGGGCGTGACCGTCGTGACGACCGCCGGCCTGGACGGCGCGCCCATCGGGCTGACGGTGAGCTCTTTCAACTCCGTGTCGCTGGACCCGCCGCTGGTGCTGTGGAGCCTGTCGCGCGGCTCGTCCTCGCTGGCGGCCTTCGAGCAGTGCGAGCGCTACGTCGTCAACGTGCTGGGCGCCGAGCAGATCGCGCTGGCGCGCCGCTTCGCCACCGGCAAGACCCCGGACCGCTACGCCGGGCTGCCGGTGCACCGCGCGCCCGGCGGCACGCCCATGCTGGACGGCCACTGCGCGGCCTGGTTCGAATGCCACAACCGCAGCCGCTACGTCGAAGGCGATCACATCATCATGGTGGGCGAGGTGGAGCGCTGCGGCCATAGCGCGGAGCCGCCGCTGGTCTTCCATGCCGGCGGCTTCGACCTGACGCCGGCCGGCGACCGCGCGGAAAAAAAGGGGTAGCCCATGAGCGCAGATATCGATTGCGTCGTCATCGGCGCGGGCGTGGTGGGCCTGGCGATCGCGCGGGCGCTGGCCCGCTCCGGGCGCGAAGTGCTGGTGGCCGAGGCCACCGAGGCCATCGGCACCGGCACCAGCTCGCGCAACTCCGAAGTCATCCACGCGGGCATCTACTATCCGGCGGACAGCCTCAAGGCCCGCCTGTGCGTGCGCGGCAAGCACCTGCTGTACGCCTATTGCGCCGAACGCGGCGTGCCGCACAAGCGCCTGGGCAAACTCATCGTCGCCGCGGACGCCGAACAGGCCGCGCAGCTGGAAAGCATCGCGCAGCGCGCCCGCGCCAACGGCGTGGACGACCTGCAGTTCCTGTCGGGCGAAGACGCCATGCGCCTGGAGCCGGCGCTGCAATGCGCGGCCGCGCTGTCCTCGCCGTCCACCGGCATCGTGGACAGCCACGCGCTGATGCTGTCGTACCAGGGCGACGCCGAGAACGCGGGCGCCCAGTGCGTGTTCCACACGCCGCTGGTGTCGGGCCGCGTGCGCCCCGAGGGCGGCTTCGAGCTGCAGTTCGGCGGCGACGAGGCCATGAGCCTGAGCTGCAATGTGCTGATCAATTCGGCCGGCCTGCATGCGCCGGCGCTGGCGCGCCGCATCGACGGCGTGCCGCCCGCCAGCATCCCGGCCGACTACCTGTGCAAGGGCAGCTATTTCACGCTGTCCGGCCGCGCGCCCTTTTCGCGCCTGATCTACCCGGTGCCGCAGCATGCCGGCCTGGGCGTGCACCTGACGCTGGACATGGGCGGGCAGGCCAAGTTCGGTCCCGACACCGAATGGATCGGCGTCGAGGACTACACGCTCGATCCGGCCCGCGCCGACGTGTTCTACGCGGCCGTGCGCAGCTACTGGCCGGCCCTGCCCGACGGCGCGCTGGCGCCCGGCTACACCGGCATCCGGCCCAAGATCTCCGGCCCGCACGAACCGGCGGCCGACTTCGTCGTCGCCGGCCCGGCCGCGCACGGCGTGCCCGGCCTGGTGAACCTGTTCGGCATCGAATCTCCCGGCCTGACGGCCAGCCTGGCCCTGGCCGAAGAAACCCTGGCCCGCCTGGCCGCCTGACCTCCACGACTTTCCATTCAGCCCTTTCTTACGCACATGCAGCACAACGACTACATCCTGACCCTGTCCTGCCCCGACCGCACGGGCATCGTGTACCGCGTCAGCGGCCTGTTGTTCGAATTGGGCTGCAACATCCTGGATTCGCAGCAGTTCGGCGACGAGGAAACCGGCCGCTTCTTCCTGCGCGTGCACTTCGACGCGCCGGCCGGCGTGGCCGCCGCCGACCTGCGCGCCCGCCTGGCGCCCATGTCCGAGGAATACGGCATGGAGCTGAAGCTGCACGACGCGCGCCGCAAGGAACGCCTGCTCATCATGGTCAGCAGGCAGGGCCACTGCCTGAACGACCTGCTGTTCCGCGTGCACAGCGGGCACCTGCACGCCGAAGTGGCGGCCATCGTGTCGAACCACAACGACTACGCCGGCCTGGCGGCCTCCTACGGCATCCCGTTCCACCACCTGCCGGTCACGCCCGACACCAAGGCCGAGCAGGAGCGCCAGGTGCTGGCCCTGGTCGAGCAGGAAAACATCGACCTGGTGGTGCTGGCCCGCTACATGCAGATCCTGTCGGAGGACATGTGCCGCGCGCTCAACGGCCGCGCCATCAACATCCACCACAGCTTCCTGCCCAGCTTCAAGGGCGCCCGCCCCTATCACCAGGCGCACGCCCGCGGCGTCAAGATCATCGGCGCCACCGCCCACTACGTGACCTCGGACCTGGACGAAGGCCCCATCATCGACCAGGACATCGAGCGCGTGGACCATACGATGACCGCCCAGGACCTGACCCAAGTCGGCAGCGACATCGAATCCCTGGTGCTGTCGCGCGCCGTGCGCAGCCACGTCGAACACCGCATCCTGCTGAACCGCAACAAGACGGTGGTGTTCCGCTAGGAATCCTGCCGCTCCCCCCGGGCCAGCGCCACGGCCGCCGCCGTGGCGCCGGCCACGTCCGGCCGCAGGTCGCCCAGCAGCCGCTGGTACAGGCCGACGCGGCGCACGATGTCCAGCGGCTGGCCCAGCAGGCCCGAGACCATCAGCCGCACGCCGCGCGCCTCGCAGGCCCGGCTCAGGCTTTCCAGCGCCTCGGCCCCGGTCGAGTCCACGTAGATCACGTTCTTCAGGTCCAGCACCAGCGCGCGCGCCGGCAAATGGTCCTCGAGCGACTCCACCAGCTTGGTCGCGCCGAAGAACACGGTGCCGTACAGCCGCCATACCGCCACCTGCGCCTCCAGCCCGGCCAGCGCCGGCTGCTCGGCCGGCGTCAGGCGTTCGGCGCGCGACAGGCTGGAAATGCGGTAGATGAAGGTCAGGCAGGCGGCGAAGATGCCGAACTGCACCGCCACCGTCAGGTCGAACACCACCGTCAGCAGGAACACCGACAGCAGGGTCACGCGGTAAGGCAGCCGGTAGGTCTTGAGGCGCGCGAATTCGCGCCACTCGCCCATGTTCCAGGCCACGAACATCAGGATGGCCGCCAGCGTGGCCAGCGGGATGGAAGACGCCAGCGGCGCGGCCACCAGGATCACCAGCAGCAGCACCACGGCGTGCGTCATGCCCGCGATCGGGCTGGTGGCGCCGCTTTTCACGTTGGTCACGGTGCGGGCGATGGTGCCGGTGGCCGGCATGCCGCCGAAGAACGGCGTGGCGAAGTTGGCGATGCCCTGCGCCATCAGTTCCTGGTTGGGGTCGTGGCGGTCGCCGATCATGCCGTCGGCCACCCGCGCGCACAGCAGCGATTCGATCGCGCCCAGCAGCGCCAGCGTGATCGTGGGCATCAGCAGGTAGCGGGCCGATTCCCAGCTGAACGCCGGCAGCGTGAAGTCCGGCAGCGCCGCCGGTATGCCGCCGAAGCGGCTGCCTATGGTCTCCACCGGCAGGCCGAACAGGGCCACCGCGGCCGTGGCCAGCACCAGCGCGACGATGGAGCCCGGCACCCGCGCCAGCGGCGCGGCCCTGGGTCCGCCCCATTTCGGCAGCCAGCGCTGCCAGGCCACGATGAGCGCCAGCGACGCCACCGCCACGCCCGCGGCCCAGGGATTGAAGGAGGACAGGTGGCTGCCCAGCGCGCCCAGGATGCCGAAGAAATCGCCCGGCATCTCGGGGATCGCCAGGCCCAGGAAGTCCTTGACCTGCGACAGCGCGATCAGCACCGCGATCCCGTTGGTGAAACCGATGATGACGGCCACCGGGATGAAGCGCACCAGCGTACCCAGCCGGAGCAGCCCCATCACGAACAGCAGCACGCCGGACAGCGCAGTGGCGATGATCAGGTTGGCCACGCCGTACTGCTGCACGATGTCGTAGACGATGACGATGAACGCGCCCGCCGGCCCGCCGATCTGCACCCGGCTGCCGCCGAGCAGCGCGACCAGGAAGCCCGCGATGATGGAGGTGAACAGGCCCGCTTCCGGCTTGAGGCCCGAGCCGATGGCGAAGGCCATGGCCAGCGGCAGCGCGACCACGGCGACCGTGAGGCCGGCGCCCAGGTCCTGCACGAAACGGATGCGGTCGTAACCGCGCAACGCGCTCAAGAGGCGCGGACGAAACGAAAAGGGAAGATCCACGATCGACTCCGGAGAAGAAACCGAAAAGCCCTGGAACGGGTTTCAGTGCTTCGCCGGAGGGCCGCAGTGGCGCAGCCGGGTAATGAAACGCTTGCGGCGCGTCAGCGGCTGGATCGATCGGTAGGACATGGCCGGGTCAGTGTACCCCCAATGTCCCGGCCCCGGCATAGTGCCGCGCCACCAGTTCCAGGGCTTTTTCCTGCAGCGGCGTGCGCATGGCCTGCGGCCAGATCGCCTGGCTGACCGAGCGCGCGGCGTGCTCGAAGGCGATGAAGCGCGTGCCCGCCAGGCCGCTGCGCGACAGGCAGGCGGGCACGATGGACACGCCCAGCCCTTGCGAAACCAGCGAGGCCACGCTCAGCCAGTGCCGCACCTCGTGGCGGATCACGGGCATGAAGCCGGCCGATACGCACATGGCCAGCACCGTCTCGTAGTAGCTGGGCGAGGCCGCGCGGGCGAAGAACACGAAATCGTCCCCCGCCAGTTCGTCCAGCCGCAGCGATTCGCGGCCGGCCAGCCGGTGGTCCTGCGGCAGGCACACCACGAAAGGCTCGGCCACCAGGTCGCGCGCCTGCACGCCCGGCGGCAGGGGGTTGGCGTGGATGAAGCCCAGATCCTGCTCGCCGCGGCGCACCGCCTCGATCTGGTCGTGCGAGTTCAGCTCGGTCAGCACATGCTCGACGTCGGGCAGCTCGGCCCGCATCGCATTGAGCAGCGCGGGCAGGCCGCGGTACAGCATCGACCCCACGAAACCGATGCGCAGCCTGCCGCGCAGGCCGGCGTCCACCCGCTGCACCAGCGTGCGCACGTCCTCGGCCTGGCGCAGCAGGGTCTGGGCCTCGCGGTACAGCACCTGGCCCGCGTCGGTCAGTTCCACGTGGCGGCTGCTGCGGTTGAGCAGGCGCGCGCCGACGTTTTCCTCCAGCTGCCGGATGGCGTAGCTCAGCGGCGGCTGCGAGATGTGCAGCCGCACGGCGGCCCGGCTGAAATGGCGCTCTTCGGCCACGGCGATGAAATACCGCAGCAGGCGCGGGTCCAGATCCATGCGCGTTCCCTTTGATTTGCCTATCTATACTTTTTTTGGATTGTTCTAAATCAAAACAGTATTTGTATAGATTAATCCAGGCAAGCACCATGAGGCATCCCCCCGTTTTGCGCAGGATGCCGCCATGGATGCCCCCGTCAAGACCGCCACGCCCGCCGCCACCCCGATTCCGGATGCGCGCGGCCTGAACCTGTTCCACGCCGACCCCTATGCCGCGGCGCTGTGCCGGCGCTACCTGCCGCCGGCGCTCCACGCGCACCTGCTGCCGCACCTGGAGCGGCTGGGCGAGCTGGCCGGCGGCCTGATGGACGAGCTGGCCGCCACGGCCGACAAGCATCCGCCCACGCTGTCGGTGCGCAGCCGCGCCGGCCAGGACGAATCCCGCATCGACAAGCACCCGGCCTATGTGGAACTGGAACGCCTGGCCTACAGCGAGTTCGGCCTGGCCGCGCTGTCGCACCGCGGCGGGGTGCTGGGCTGGCCCGAGCCCATGCCGGCCGCCGCCAAATACGCGCTGAGCCATTTGTTCGTGCAGGCCGAGTTCGGCCTGTGCTGCCCGGTCAGCATGACCGATTCGCTGGCCCGCACGCTGCGCAAGTTCGGCGACGCCGACCTCGTGGCGCGCGTGCTGCCGCAGGTGACGACGCAGGATTTCGACGCGCTGCGCCAGGGCGCCATGTTCATGACGGAGCAAGGCGCGGGTTCGGACGTCAGCGCCACGGAGGTCACGGCCGAACGGCAGGACGACGGCAGCTGGCGCCTGTCGGGCGACAAGTGGTTCTGCTCCAACCCCGACGCGGGCTACGCCATGGTGCTGGCCCGCAGCGAGCCGCAGCCCGGCCTGAAGGGGGTGTCGCTGTTCCTGCTGCCGCGCGACCTGCCCGGCGGCGGCCACAATCACTACCGCATCCTGCGCCTGAAGGACAAGCTGGGCACGCGCTCCATGGCCAGCGGCGAAATCCGCCTGGAAGGCGCCGTGGCCTGGCTGGTGGGCGAACGCGGCCGCGGCTTCAAGCAGATGGCCGACATGATCAACAACTCGCGCCTGTCCAACGGCATGCGCGCGGCCGGCCTGATGCGCCGCGCCGTCACCGAGGCGGTGTATTTCTCGCAGCACCGCCGCGCCTTCGGCAAGCGGCTCATCGACATGCCGCTGATGCAGCGCCAGCTGGTCAAGATGACGGTCTGGGCCGAACAGGCGCGCAGCGTCATGTTCCAGACCGCGTGCGCGCTGGCCGAGGCCGACCAGGGCGGCGGCGATCCGGCGCTGGCGCGCATCCTGACCCCGCTCATCAAGTTCCGCGCCTGCCGCGACGCCCGCAAAGTGACCGGCGACGCCATGGAGGTGCGCGGCGGCTGCGGCTATATCGAGGAGTGGACCGAACCGCGCCTGGTGCGCGACGCGCATCTGGGCTCGATCTGGGAAGGCACCAGCAACATCGTGGCGCTGGACGTGCTGCGCGCCATCACGCGCGAACAATCGCTGCCGGCGCTGCGCGCCCACATCGAGCGCCTGCTGGCCGAGGGCGCGCCCTGCCCGCCCGAACTGGCCGACATGCAGGCCCGCGCGCTGGAACAGACCTACGCGCTGGCCGAACACGCCGCGCGGGAAAACCGCGCCGAGCTGGCGCGCCAGGCCGCGTCGCTGCTGTACCACGCGGTGTCCCTGGCCGCGCTGCGCTGGGAAGCCGCGGACCCGGCGCTGGCCGCTCGCGCCAGGCTGGCCGACCAGGTGCTGCTGCATCGCCTGGGCCCGCGCGATCCCTACGCCATCCCGCCCGACGAAAGCGCCGCCTGCCGGGAAATCCTGCAATACGCGCTGTAAACCGACGCCGGCGGCACAGCCGGCGCGCATCCACCACTGGAGACAAACATGAACCGCTACTTCGCCCCCTTGCTGCTGGCCGCCGCCGCGGCCCTGCCCGCGGCGCCCGCGCTGGCGGCCGAGGCCTTCCCCGCGGAACGCCCGGTCACCCTGGTCGTGCCCTTCCCGCCCGGCGGCCCCACCGACGCCCTGGCGCGCCGCCTGGCCGACAAGCTCAGGCAGCCGCTGAAGCAGAACGTCATCGTCGAGAACCGCAGCGGCGCGGGCGGCAATATCGGCTCGGAATACGTGGCCAACGCCAAGCCCGACGGCTACACGCTGCTGTTCGGCACTTCCGGGCCGCTGGCCATCAACGTCAGCCTGTACAAGAAGCAGGGCTACGATCCGCAGACCAGCTTCGCCCCCATCATCCGTATCGGCCACCTGCCCAACATCCTGGTGGTGAACCCGTCGGTGCCGGCCACCAACGTGCAGGAACTGATCGCCTACGCCAAGAAAAACCCGGACGCGCTGAGCTACGCCTCGTCGGGCAACGGCGCGTCCTCGCACCTGGCCGGCATTCTGTTCAACCGCATGGCCGGCACCCAGATCATGCACATTCCCTACAAGGGCACCGGCCCGGCGCTGAACGACCTGCTGGGCGGGCAGGTGTCCATGTCGTTCACCGACATCCTGACCGCGCTGCCCTACGTCAAGGCCGGCAAGCTGCGCGCCATCGGCCTGGCCAGCGCGCAGCGTTCCGACGCCCTGCCCGACCTGCCCACGCTGTCCGAACAGGGCCTCAAGGGCTATGACGTCAGCGTGTTCTTCGGCATCGTCGCGCCCAAAAATACCCCGGCGCCGGTCGTGGAGACCCTGAACAAAGCCTTCCAGAGCGCGCTGGCCGACCCCGAGGTGGCCAACACGCTGCGCAGCCAGGGCATCGTCGAGGCGCAGGACAAGACGCCGCAAGGCCTGTCCGCCTTCATCACGGCCGAAGTGCCCAAGTGGCGCGACGTCATCGCCAGCGCCCACGTCTCCATCGACTGAAGGACTTTTCCATGGCAGCAACCCTCCCCAATGCCGGCGCCCTGGCCGGCTGCAAGGTCATCGACCTGTCGCGCGTGCTGGGCGGCCCCTATTGCACGCAGATCCTGGCCGACCACGGCGCCGACGTGCTCAAGATCGAGCCGCCCGGCGGCGACGAGACGCGCGGCTGGGGGCCGCCCTTCCTGGGCGCCACGGCCTCCTACTTCGTCGGCGTGAACCGCAACAAGGAAGGCATGACGCTGGACCTGTCGCAGCCTGCGGGCCAGGAGCTGCTGCGCCGGCTGCTGGCCGACGCCGACGTGCTGGTGGAGAACTTCAAGCCCGGCACGCTGGAGAAATGGGGCTTGGGATACGAGACGCTGAAACAGGAATTCCCCGCGCTGATCCATTGCCGGGTCAGCGGCTTCGGCGCCGACGGGCCGCTGGGCGGCCTGCCGGGCTACGACGCCTGCGCCCAGGCCATGTGCGGGCTGATGAGCGTCAACGGCGAGGCCGACGGCGAAGCCACCCGCGTCGGCCTGCCGGTGGTGGACATGGTGACGGGCCTGAACGCGGCGGTGGCCATCCTGCTCGCGCTCAACGAGCGCGTGCGCAGCGGCCTGGGCCAGTTCCTCGATATCACGCTGTACGACTGCGCCCTGTCGCTGTTGCATCCGCACGCGCCCAACTACTTCTACAGCGGCAAGGTGCCGGCGCGCAGCGGCAACGCGCATCCCAACATCGCGCCCTACGAAACCCTGCCCACGGCCAGCGGCCCGATCTTCCTGGCGGTGGGCAACAACCGCCAGTTCGCGCTGCTGGCGCAGACGCTGGAAGCGCCCGCGCTGGCCGAAGACCCGCGCTACGCCGCCAACGCCGACCGCCTGCGGAACCGCCAGGCGCTGCGCGCCGACCTGTCGGCGCTGCTGGCGGGATTCGACGCCGCCGAACTGGCCGACCGCCTGCTGCGCAACGGCGTGCCCGCCGCCGCCGTGCTCACCGTGGACCAGGCGCTGGCGCACCCGCATACCCGGCATCGCGGCATGGTGCTGGAACAGGGCGACTACCGCGGGGTCGGCTCCCCGATCAAGCTGTCGCGCACGCCGGCGACGCTGCGGAGATTGCCGCCGGATCTCGAGGCCGAGGGAGCGCGGGGAGACGGGTCGTAGGAGGGGTGGAGCGCGAGAATCCTTAAGCAAGAACTCAGGTATCGAGCGCGCGCAACCCATCGGGCGGCGAAAGCCGCCGATTTTCGTGGCAAGCATAAAAAATGGCGGCTCGCGCCGCCCGATGGGTTACGCGCGCTCGGAATTCGAATTTTTATTCATATAGTCTCGCGCTACACCCATCCTACCCTCCCGACGCCACGCCTTCGCGCCGCGGGTCCGCCCCGCCCTGCAGCCCCTCGGGCCCGATCACGATGCCGTGGATGCCGCTGGGAAACTCGGTGATGCGCACGGGATGCCCCATGCGTTCGAGCTCGGGCGCCAGCGCCTCCAGCGGCGTGCCTTTTTCGAGTTCGGTGTCCTTGTTGCGGCTGCCCATGTTGGGCAGGTCGATGGCGGCCTGGATGTCCAGGCCCCAGTCCAGCACGCCCACCACCGTCTTGGCGACGTAATTGATGATGGCGCTGCCGCCGGGCGAGCCCACCAGCAGGTACGGCTTGCCGTCGCGCAGCACGATCATGGGCGCCATCGAGCTGCGCGGGCGCTTGCCGGGTTCGATGCGGTTGGCCACGAGCCGGCCTTCGGGGTCCTGGTAGGACGAGGAAAAGTCCGTCATCTCGTTGTTCAGCAGAAAGCCGCGCACAAAGATCTTGCTGCCGAATTCGCTTTCGATGGTGGTCGTCATGCTGAGCGCGTTGCCCTTGGCGTCGACCGCCACCAGATGGCTGGTGGACGGCAGCTCCAGCGCGTCGTCCTTGCCCAGCGACAGCAGCTTGCCTTCGGGGTCGCCGGGCAAGGCGACCTTCATGCTGCGGTCCGGCCGTATCAGCGCGCCGCGCGCGCGCAGGTAGGCGGGGTCCAGCAAGGCGTTCACGGGCACCTGCACGAAGGACGGGTCGGCCACGTAGAAATCGCGGTCGGCGAACGCCAGCCGGCCGGCCTCGGAGAAGTAATGCACCGCCTCCACGCTGCCCGGCGCGTAGCGGCCGATGGGGTATTGCTCGAGTTCGCCCAGCATCTGCAGCACGGCCAGCGGGCCGCTGCTGGGCGGCCCCATGCCGCACAGCCGATAGCCGCGATAGGCGCCGCAGACGGGATCGCGCTTGACGGCGCGGTAGGCGGCCAGGTCGGCCTCGGTGAGGTCGCCGGGCACGGCATGGCCCTGCACCGCGGCGACGATGTCGCGCGCGATCTCGCCCTGGTAGAACGCGTCCGCGCCCTGCTGAGCCACCGCGCGCAGCGTGCGCGCGAATTCGGGATTCTTCAGCATGTGCCCGACCGGCCAGGGCGAGCCGTCGGGCGCGTAGAAATAGGCCGCGGCGGCCTGCTGCCTGGGCAGTTCCTTGTTGCCGGCCAGCAGCTTGTGCAGGCGCGGCGATACGGCGAAGCCCTGCTCGGCCAGCCGGATCGCCGGCTGGAACAGCTCGGCCCAGGGCAGCACGCCGTGCTCCCGGTGCGCCAGTTCCAGGCCGCGCAGCAGGCCCGGCACGGCCACCGCCATGCCGTTGTTGACCGACTGCGCGAACGGCAGCGGCTTGCCCGCGGCGTCGAGGAAGCGGTCGCGGCGGGCGGCCGCGGGCGCGGTCTCGCGGCTGTCGTAGGTCTGGATGGCGCCGCCGCCGGCCGTATACAGCACCATGAAGGCGCCGCCGCCGATGCCGGACGATTGAGGCTCGACCAGGTTCAGCACCAGCTGGGCCGCGATGGCCGCGTCCACCGCGCTGCCGCCGCGGCGCAGCATCTCGTCGCCGGCGCGCGTGGCCAGCGGATTGGCCGAGGCCATCATGAAATGCTTTGCGCGGGCCAGCTGGCGCGCCTGCGTGCCGCTGGCGGCTTCGGGATTGAGGTCTTCGGCCGCCAGGGGCGTGCGCGCCCAGGCGGAGGACATGGCGGCCGGAAGGGCCAGGACGGCGGCCAGCAGGATCGCTGCGGCGGGACCGGGTGCGCGCATGGGAAGCTCCTTGGTTCGCCGGCATGGCGGCAGGCGTCCATCATAGCAACGCGCCGCGCCGCCGTATCCGGCATAGAATCCGGTTTTTCATCGACTTTCCCGCCCGTGCCATGCGCCTGCGCCACATCGAGATTTTCGAAGCGATCCGCCGCACCGGTTCGCTGACCGAGGCCGCCGCCGCGCTGCACATTTCGCAGCCCGCGGCCAGCAAGCTGCTGGCGCACGCCGAGGCCCAGCTGGGCTTCAAGCTGTTCGAACGCGTCAAGGGCCGGCTGGTGGCCACGCGCGAGGCCGAGATCCTCACCCCCGAGGTCGCGCGCCTGAACCAGGACCTCAACAGCGTGCGCCGGCTGGCCGCCAGTCTGCGCGACCGCCCCCACGGCCATCTGCGCCTGGGCTGCGCGCCCGCGCTGGGCCTGGGGCTGCTGCCCGGCGTGGTGCGCGACAGCCGCGACGCGCAACCCGGCATCACCTTCGACATCCACACTCATCACAGCGCCGAGCTGGTGCAGGGCCTGCTCACGCGCGAACTGGACCTGGCCATCACCTTCGACACCAACGACTATCCCGGCCTGACCCGCATGGGCCTGGGCCACACCGAGCTGGTGCACCTGAGCCGCAAGCCCGGCCGCGGGCCGTTGCGGCTGGCCGAGCTGTCCGACATGGCGGGCAATACGCTGATCGTGCTGGACGCGTGCGACGCCTCCGGCGCGCTGCTGCAGATGGCGCTGGACGCGCAGGGCCTGGACCCGCAGGTCGCCATCCAGGTGCAGACCCATTACGTGGGCTGCGCGCTGGTGGACGCCGGCTGCGGCGACGCCATCGTGGACGCGATCACCGCGCAGGCCATGCTGCGCCCCGGCATGCACCTGCGCCGGCTGGACCCGCCGCTGCGCCTGCCCATCAGCATCATGGTGCGCAACCAGGACCCCTTGTCGGCGCTGCACCGCGATCTGATCGACCGGCTCAAGGCCGGCTGCGCCGCGCGCCTGGCCGCGCTCGACGATATCGCCTGACGCGGGCGGGCCGCGCGCAAAATGCAACGGGCGCCCGAAGGCGCCCGTGGTTCATGCAGCCGGGGCGGACAGCGCCGCCCCGCGCGCCATCAGTCCAGCTTGATGTTCTGCTTCTTCACGACGTCCTTCGCCCAGTCGTACTGCTCTTTGATTTCCTTGGCGAATTCCTCGGGCGTGTTGCCCGACGGGGCCGAGCCCTGGTCGTCCAGCGCCTTGATGACCTTGGGGTCCTTCAGGGCCACCACGGCGGCGTCGCGCAGCTTGTTCACGACGTCCATCGGCGTGCCCTTGGGCGCCAGCAGGCCGTACCAGACCGGCTGGTTCAGCACCGGGAAGCCGGCGTCCTTGAAGGTCGGCACGTCCTTGATGGCGGCGATGCGGTCCGGCCACGCGATGGCCATGGCGCGCAGCTTGCCGGCCTGGATCTGCGGCATCGACGACGGCAGGTTGTCGAAGATGATTTCGATCTGGCCGCCGACGGCGTCGGCCACGGCCGGGCCCGAACCCTTGTACGGCACGTGCACGATGTCCGTGCCGGTGGCCATCTTGAACGATTCGCCCATCAGGTGCAGCACGCCGCAGGTGCCCGAGCTGCCGTAGGAGTACTTGCCCGGGTTCTTCTTCAGCTCTTCCAGGAAGCCCTTGAAGTCCTTGGCGGGGAACTTCGGGTTCACGGCCACCACGTTGGCGGTGTTGGCGAAGTTGGTGACCGGCTGGAAATCCTTGATCGGATCGTAGGGCAGGTCATTGGGGCGGCAGGCGGGGTTGACGGCCATCGTCGACACGGTGGCGATCGACAGCGTGTAGCCGTCGGCATCGGCGCGCGCGGCTTCCGAAGCGCCGATGGCGCCGCCGGCGCCGCCCTTGTTTTCCACGACCATGGGCTGGCCCAGTTCCTGGCTCATGCGCTGCGTCACCAGGCGCGCGATGATGTCGGTGGAACCGCCAGGCGCGAACGGAACGATGACGCGGATCGGCTTGCTCGGGTATGCGTCGGCGGCGTGGGCGGCTGAAACGCCGAGGGCGCCGGCGGCCAGAGCGATGGCCGCAGCCAGGGAGCGGACGTTGTTCATAGAAGTGTTTCCTCCAATAATGCGAGCCCGTATGTGAACGGGACCCTGCGTGATGTGCCCGCCTGTAGACGGGTCAGCCATTGACTTAGACGGCGCGCGGCTAGGGTGCTGGTCGAATCGCACTGCTTTTGTTGGTTGCTTGTGGCACACGCGGCCGCCAGAATGTCGGAGAATAGCAGCAAATGCTTACAGTCGCATAGCGCGCCGCGGCGCGCTTGACGCCCATCAAATCGTACTCGCCCATGTCGGTAGCCCTCCTGGTTTTCCCTGATTTCATGCTGGTTGCGCTAGGTTGGGCGCTGCGTCACAAACTCGGTTTTTCGCGCGAATTCTTTGCCGGAACGGAACGGCTGGTCTACTTCGTGCTGTTCCCCGCGCTGCTGTTCCAATCCATCATCCGCACGCCCATCACGGCCGGCAACGCCGCCATGCTGCTGCAGGCCACGGCCGCCGTCATCGGCTCGGGCGTGGCGCTGTCGTGGCTGGCCGGGCTGGTGCTGCGGCCCTCGTCGCTGGCGCTGGCCTCGTCGGCGCAATGCGGCTATCGCTTCAATACCTATATCGGCCTGGCGCTGTCGGCCAGCCTGGGCGGCACGCAGGGCCAGACCGTCATGGCGCTGATCGTGGGCTTCGCGGTGCCCATGGCCAACCTCGCCGCGGTCTACGGACTGGCGCGCCACAGCGGCGGCAGCCTGCTGCGCGAACTGGCGCGCAATCCGCTGCTGGTCTCCACCCTGCTGGGACTGGCCTGTAATCTGGCCGGGCTGCAACTGCCCGGCCCGGTGGACACGGTGCTGGCCAGGCTGGGCGCGGCCGCCATCGCGCTGGGCATCATCTGCGTGGGCGCCAGCCTGTCCTGGGAAGGCGGCAAGGGTTATGGCGCGCTGATCGGCTGGATGCTGTCGGTCAAGCTGCTGGCGCTGCCCGCGATTGCGTGGCTGGTGGCGCGCCTGCTGGGCCTGCCGCCGCTCGAAGCCCGCATGCTGCTGCTGTTCGCGGCGCTGCCCACGGCCTCCGCGGCCTACGTGCTGGCCATGCGCATGGGCGGCGACGGCCGCATGGTCGCGGTGCTGATTTCGCTGGGAACGCTGTTCTCGGCGCTGTCGATCCCGTTGTGGCTGATGCTCACAGGCTAGAAAAAAGCACGCCCCTGAACAGCCGCCCTCCCCCGACCCGGGTCGCGCGGATCCGGCTCCGCCGGTCCGCAGCGACGCCCCCCCGGGGGGGAAGCGCGCAGCGCTTCGGGGGGGGGACCTATTTATTAGTCATAGCCGCCGGAACGACCCATTCCGCGAACTGCGCCTCGGTCAGATAACCCAGCGCCAGCGCCGACTCCTTCAAGGACAGGCCTTCCTTGTGGGCCTTCTTGGCGATCTGCGCGGCCTTGTCGTAGCCGATGTGCGGGTTGAGCGCCGTCACCAGCATCAGCGAACGGTCCACCAGTTCGGCGATGCGCTCGCGGTTGGGCTCGATGCCGGCCGCGCAATGCTGGTCGAAGCTGGCCATGCCGTCGGTCAGCAGGCGCACCGACTGCAGGAAGTTGTGGATCACCAGCGGCTTGTACACGTTGAGTTCGAAATTGCCGCTGGCCCCGCCGATGTTGATCGCCACGTCGTTGCCCATCACCTGCGCGGCGAGCATCGTGACGGCCTCGCACTGCGTGGGATTGACCTTGCCCGGCATGATGGAGCTGCCCGGCTCGTTCTCGGGAATGCTGATCTCGCCCAGGCCGGAACGCGGGCCACTGGCCAGCCAGCGCACGTCGTTGGCGATCTTCATCAGGCCGGCCGCCAACGCCTTGAGCGCGCCGTGCGCGAACAGCAGCGCTTCGTGCGAGGCCAGCGCCTGGAATTTGTTGGGGGCCGACACGAAGGCCGTGCCGGTGGCGTGCGCCAGTTCGGCGGCCACCTTGGCGCTGAACTGCGGATGCGCGTTCAGGCCGGTGCCGACCGCGGTGCCGCCGATGGCGAGCTGGTGCAGCCCCGGCAGCGTGGCGCGGATCTGCTGCTCGGCCAGGTCGAGCTGGGCGACGTAGCCCGACAGTTCCTGGCCCAGGGTCAGCGGCGTGGCGTCCTGCAGGTGGGTGCGGCCGATCTTGACGATGTCGTAGAAGGCCGCGCTCTTGGCGGCCAGCGTGGCGCGCAGGGCCTTCAGCGCGGGCAGCAGGTGGTGCTCGACCTGCACGGCGGCCGCCACGTGCATGGCGGTGGGGAAGGTGTCGTTGGACGACTGCCCGCGGTTGACGTGGTCGTTGGGGTGGACCTTGCGCTCTTCGCCGCGCACGCCGCCCAGCAGCTCGGAGGCGCGGTTGGCCAGCACCTCGTTCATGTTCATGTTGCTCTGCGTGCCCGAGCCGGTCTGCCAGACCGACAGCGGGAATTCGTTGGGCCATTTGCCCGCGATCACCTCGTCGGCCGCGCGGACGATGCCGTCGGCGATCTTGGGATCGAGTTCGCCCAGGTCCGCGTTGACCTTGGCGGCCGCGCGCTTCAGGCGCGCCATGGCCTCGACCAGCGGGGCCGGCATTTTTTCGGTGGAAATCGCGAAGAAATGCAGCGAGCGCTGCGTCTGGGCGCCCCAGAGATGGTCTTCGGGCACCTCGATGGGGCCGAACGTGTCTTTTTCGATGCGGGTCTTCATGGCGCTTGCAACTCCGTGGCTACGTCGATCGCGGCCGGCTGCGGCGCGCCGGCCACGGAAAATTGAGAATGACAATCAATACTAGGTTAGCAGAAACCCGCATTCCTATAATTGCGCGTACCTTCGAGCTTTCTTCACTGTTTTTACCACTCGCCCCGCGCCATGTCCGCCCCTCTCTGCAGCCTGACCTTGCACCTGCCCTCCGAGGCCGCCACCGAGTCGCTGGCGCGCCAGCTCGCCCCCATGGTGTCCGGCCGCCAGGGCGGACCGGCGGGCGCCCATATCCACCTGCGCGGAGACCTCGGAGCCGGAAAAACGGCGTTCACACGGGCATTGTTGCGCGAATGCGGCATCACCGGCCGAATCAAAAGTCCGAGCTACGCCCTACTTGAATCCTATAAAGTTTCTAACTTATACTTCTATCACCTTGATTTTTATAGATTTAGTGATTCGCGCGAATGGTTGGACGCAGGATTCCGGGATTTGCTGCGTGACGACGCGGTCGTTTTGATCGAATGGCCTGAACGGGCGGAGGGTCTTTTACCCCCGCCCGACCTGCTGATTTCCCTGGCCTACGCCGGCGAGGGACGCGACGCCACCCTGACCGCGTACACCGCCCGAGGACAAACATGGTTGAACGCGATTGTCCCCCCGCCCCCAGCGGCGCCCTCCCCTCGGCAGGCGCCACCCGGCGCCGCCTGATCAGCGTCGCAGCCACCCTGCTCGTCCTGCCGGTCCTGCCGCGCCTGGCCCAGGCCGCGACCATCCTCGCCGTGCGGACCTGGCCGGCCGACGAATACACCCGGGTCACGCTCGAACTCGACAGCGAGCTCAAGGCCGAACAATTCACACTGGAAAACCCCCACCGCCTGGTGGTGGACATCGAAGGGCTGACCATCAGCGCCGCGCTGAACGACCTGATCTCCAAGGTGCGGCCGGACGATCCCTACATCCAGAGCCTGCGCGTGGCGCAGAACCGCCCCAACGTGGTGCGCCTGGTGTTCGACCTGAAGCAGCCCGTGGCGCCGCAGGTGTTCACCCTCAAGCCCGTGGCCGACTACCAGTACCGGCTGGTGCTGGACCTGTACCCGAAGATCGCCCAGGACCCGCTGATCGCCATCCTGAACAAGCAGAGCGGCCCCGACGTGGACGACCCGCTGGCGCGCATCCTCGAAGACATCCAGCGCAATCCGGTGACCCGCGCCGATCCGCCCGAACCGCCGCGCGTGCCGGGCCAGCAGCCCGCCGCGCCCCTGCCCTCCACGCCCAAGCCGCCGCCGGCCACCGCCAGCCGCGGCAAGCAGCGCATGCTGACCATCGCGCTGGACCCGGGCCACGGCGGCGAGGACCCCGGCGCCATCGGCCGCAGCGGCCTGCGCGAGAAAGACGTGGTGCTGCGCATCGCCCGGCGCCTGAAGGCGCTGATCGACAGCCAGCCCTACATGCGCGCCTACCTGACGCGCGACGACGATTATTTCGTGCCGCTGCACGTGCGCGTGCAGAAGGCGCGGCGCGTGCGCGCCGACCTGTTCATTTCGATCCACGCCGACGCCTGGGTCAAGCCCTCGGCCAACGGCTCCTCGGTGTTCGCGCTGTCGCAGCGCGGCGCCACCAGCGCCCAGGCGCGCTGGATGGCCGACAAGGAAAACGCGGCCGACCTGATCGGCGGCGTCAACCTGGGCGGCCACGACCGCCAGGTCGCCAAGGTGCTGCTGGACCTGTCCACCACCGCGCAGATCAACGATTCGCTCAAGGTCGGCAGCGCCTTCCTGGACGAAATCAAGAAGATCAACCGGCTGCACAAGAACAGCGTCGAACAGGCCGGCTTCGCGGTGCTGAAGGCGCCGGACATCCCCTCGGTGCTGGTCGAGACCGCCTTCATCAGCAACCCGCAGGAAGAAGCGCTGCTGCGCAGCGCCTCGCACCAGGACAAGCTGGCGCAGGCCATGATGACCGGCATCCAGCGGTATTTCACCGCCAACCCGCCGCTGGCGCGGCTGGGGGATGTGAGCTAGCTGCCCCGCCGGGCCTTGATCAGCTTGAACAGCCCGGCGCCCACCACCGGCACGATGGCCGCGGCCAGCCCGATCAGCACGATGGTGTTCAGGTGCTCGCGCACCAGCGGGATGTTGCCGAAGAAATAGCCCGCGGCCACCAGGCTCACCACCCACAGCAGCGCGCCCAGGATGTTGAACATCTGGAAGCGCGCCAGCGACATGTCGGCCACGCCGGCCACGAAGGGCGCGAAGGTGCGCACGACCGGGATGAAGCGCGACATCACGATGGTCTTGCCGCCGTGCTTTTCATAGAACGCGTGCGTGCGCATCAGCGCGCCGCGGTCCAGGAACCGCAGGTTCATCGAGAATACTCTCGGCCCGATATAGCGGCCGATCGTGTAGTTGACGGTATTGCCGATGATGGCCGCGGCGATCAGCAGCGCCGCCATCAGGAAGGGATCGATGTGGCCGGTGGCGCCGAACGCCCCGGCGATGAAGAGCAGCGAATCCCCGGGCAGGAAGGGCAGGACCACCAGCCCCGTCTCCGCGAAGACGATCAGGAACAGCACCAGGTACACCCACATGCCGTATTGCTCGACCCAGACGCCCAGCGTCTGGTCGATGTGGAGCACCATATTGAAAAATTCGAGCATCAAGCCAACCTTGAGGTGGGAACGTGTCAGCGACTATAGCCCAGGCATCCATGACGCTAAAATCGTCCGCATAGCCATGCCAGAAATATCCAGCCACATGACCGACCGCCGTTCCATTCTTGCGCTTCCCGACCTGCTGATCAGCCAGATCGCTGCCGGCGAGGTCATCGAGCGGCCCGCTTCCGTGCTCAAGGAAATCCTCGAGAACGCGATCGACGCGGGCGGGCGCGCGATCGAAGTGCGGCTCGAAGGCGGCGGCATCCGCCGCATCGCCGTCACGGACGACGGCGGCGGCATCCCGCCCGAGGAACTGCCGCTGGCGCTGGCGCGCCACGCCACCAGCAAGATCCGCTCGCTCGACGAGCTGGAGTCGGTGGCTTCCATGGGGTTTCGCGGCGAGGCCCTGGCCTCGATCGCGTCGGTGGCGCAGGTAAGCATCATTTCCCGCACCCGCGACGGCGAGCATGCCTGGCAGATCGACGCCGGCAGCATGCAGGTCAGCCCCGCCTCGGGCCCGCCCGGCACCACGGTGGACGTGCGCCAGCTGTTCGACGCCGTGCCGGCCCGCCGCAAGTTCCTGCGTTCCGAGGCCACGGAGTTCGGCCATTGCGTCGACGCGATGGAGCGCATCGCGCTGGCGCACCCGCAGATCGCGTTCCGCCTGTTCCACCACGACCGCGCGCAGCGCCAATGGCTGCCGGCCGAGCCGCCGCAGCGCATCCGCGACGTGCTGGGCGCCGAGTTCGCCGAGCACGGCCTGCTGCTGTCGCACTCGGTGGGCAATGTCAGCCTGGCCGGCATGATCACCCGCCCCACCGCCGCGCGCGCCCGGGCCGACCGCCAGTACCTGTACGTCAACGGCCGCTACGTGCGCGACCGCACCGTCAGCCACGCGCTGCGCGCGGCCTACGCGGACGTGCTGCACGGCGACCGCCAGCCGGCCTACGTGCTGTTCCTGGACATCGATCCGGCCGCGGTCGACGTCAACGTCCACCCCGCCAAGCACGAGGTGCGCTTCCGCGACAGCGGCGCGGTGCATCGCTTCGTGTCCCATGCCGTCGGCCAGACGCTGGCGCAGACCGGCGGCTCGTCGGCGGTGACGCCAAACGAACCGGACGACGCCGGCTTCGAGACGCAGGCCGTTGCGCCGCCGGCTTCGACCCCGGCCCCCGCGCCCCGTCCCGCCGAGCCCGCCAGGCCGTCCCACGACGGCGGCGCCGCGGCATCCTACGGCCTGCGGCCCTCGCCCGCGCCGCAACGCCCGCACACCCAGGTCCCGTTCCGGCTGCACGCCGAGCCCGCCGGCATACCGGCGGCTGACTGGAAATCGCTCTACCGCCCGCTGGACGACGGCATGGCTCCCAAGGCCCAGACCCTGCGCGAGCCCGCTCCGGCAGCGGCGGCGCCGGCCGCGCCCCTGCCCGCCGACGAAGAGCATCCGCTGGGCATGGCGCTGGGGCAGCTGCACGGCATCTACATCCTGGCGCAGAACCGCCGCGGCATGGTGCTGGTGGACATGCACGCCGCCCACGAACGGGTGGTCTACGAACAGCTCAAGCAGGCCCTGGACGCGCGCAGCCTGCCGCGCCAGGACCTGCTGGTGCCGGTGGTGTTCCACGCCCAGGAAAAGGACGTGGCGCTGGTCGAGGAGTTCGAAGCGCAGCTCGATGAACTCGGCTTCGAACTGCGTCCGTCGGGCCCCACCTCGATCGCGGTGCGCAGCGTGCCGGCGCTGCTGGCGCGCGGCGACATCGAAACCCTGGCGCGCGCCGTGCTGCGCGACCTGGGCGCGGTGGGCGTGTCGCGCCTGCTGACCGAACAGCGCAACGAACTGCTGGCCACCATGGCCTGCCACGGCTCGGTGCGCGCCAACCGCAAGCTCACGCTCGAAGAAATGAACGCGCTGCTGCGCCAGATGGAAGCGACCGAACGCGCAGACCAGTGCAACCACGGCCGCCCGACCTGGGTGCAGTGGTCGGTGTCCGACCTGGACAAACTCTTCCTGCGCGGGCAATAGCCTTGTCTTCCGCTTCCCTATCCCATCCGGCGCCGCCGGTGATCTGCCTGGCCGGCCCCACCGCGGCCGGCAAGAGCGCGTCCACGCTGGCGCTGGCGCGGCGCTGGCCGCTGGAAATCGTCAACGTGGACTCGGCCACCATCTATCGCGGCATGGACATCGGCACGGCCAAGCCCTCGCCGGCCGAACAGGCCTTGGTGCCGCAGCACCTGCTGGACATCCGCGATCCGGCCCAGTCGTACTCGGCGGCGGAGTTCGTGGCCGACGCGCTGCGCCTGATCGACGAGGTCCGCGCGCGCGGCCGCATTCCGCTTCTGGCCGGCGGCACCATGATGTACTACAAGGCCCTGCGCGACGGCCTGGACGACCTGCCCCAGGCCGATCCGGCGCTGCGCGCCGAACTCGAGGCGCGCGCGGCGCAGCAAGGCTGGCCGGCGCTGCATGCCGAACTGGCGCGGCTCGACCCGGCCACCGCGGCGCGGCTGGCGCCCAACGACAGCCAGCGCATCCAGCGCGCGCTCGAGGTCTGCATGCTTTCGGGCCAGCCCATGTCCGCCCTGCTGCTGCGCGGCCAGCGCCAGCCCGATGAGGGCGCCCACCGCTATCTCACCATCAGCCTGGAACCCTCGGACCGCGCCGCGCTGCATGCGCGCATCGCGCAGCGCTTCGACGCCATGCTGGAACAGGGCCTGCTCGACGAGGTGCGCGGCCTGCACGCCAGGGCCGACCTGCATCCGGGCCTGCCTTCCGTGCGCTGCGTGGGATACCGCCAGATGTGGGCGCACCTGGACGGCGAGATCGACCTGGACGCCGCGCGCGAACAGGGCATCGCCGCCACGCGCCAGCTGGCCAAGCGCCAGATTACCTGGCTGCGCGCCCAACCCGGGCGCGTCATCGTGGACTGCCTGGCGGCCGACGCCGTGGCGCGGACCATAGACGCGGTGGCGGCCGTCCTGCCGCACTGACGATCGGCCGGGACGAAAAAAAACCGCAAGCCCCTCATCGGGCCTTGCGGTTTTCTTTCCGCGAAAAACGGCGGTCAGACGACGAAGGTCTGCGCCATGCCTTCCTGCTGCTCGACGATTTCGCCCAGCGTGCTGACGGTTTCGCCCTGCTCGCGCAGCGTGGCGGCGATGGCTTCGGCCTGGGCCGGGTCCACCACCAGCACCATGCCGATGCCGCAGTTGAACACGCGGTACATCTCGGTGTCTTCGACGCCGCCCTGCTGCTGCAGCCACTGGAACAGCTTGGGCATTTCCCAGTTGGCGCGGTGCAGCCTGGCCGACAGGCCGGGCTGCAGGATGCGCGGCACGTTGTCCAGCAGGCCGCCGCCGGTGATGTGGGCCAGGCCCTTGATGGCGGCGCCGTGCTTGGCCAGCGCGGCCAGCACCTGCTTGACGTAGATGCGGGTCGGGGCCATGACCACGTCGGCCAGCGGCTGGCCGTGGAAATCGTCGTCGGGCTTGGCGTTGGCGCGTTCCAGGATCTTGCGCAGCAGCGAGTAGCCGTTGGAGTGCGCGCCGCTGGACGCCAGGCCCAGGACCACGTCGCCGGCCTTGATGGCCTTGCCGGTGATGATGGCCGATTTTTCGACCGCGCCCACGGCAAAGCCGGCCAGGTCGTACTCGCCGTCGGGGTACATGCCCGGCATTTCGGCGGTCTCGCCGCCGATCAGCGCGCAGCCCGACAGTTCGCAGCCCTTGGCGATACCGCCCACCACCGCCGCCGCCGTGTCCACCGAGAGCTTGCCGCAGCCGAAGTAATCCAGGAAGAACAGCGGCTCGGCGCCCTGCACCAGGATGTCGTTGACGCTCATGGCGACCAGGTCGATGCCCACGGTGTCGTGGCGGTTCCAGTCGAACGCCAGGCGCAGCTTGGTGCCCACGCCGTCGGTGCCCGAGACCAGCACCGGCTCCTTGAAGGTCTTGGGCACTTCGAACAAGCCGCCGAAGCCGCCGATACCGGCCAGCACTCCGGCACGCATGGTGCGGGCCGCAAGCGGTTTGATACGGTCGACCAGGGCGTCGCCTGCGTCGATATCGACACCGGCGTCGCGGTAGGTCAGAGGGGCGGTAGGTTGATTCGTCATGTGAAATGCCGTGGGGTATGTAACAATTGCTGGGATTTGGGTGGAACGCCCTGCATTTTACGATGTTGCGGGCCCGGGCAGGGATAAGCCGCCCGGGGCGCCGGGAACGCGCGCCGGCAGGCCCTTTCCGGCCGGCGCGACACCGCTGCCCCAGGTGGTTTAAAGTGTAGGGTTCGCCGGACCCGTTTTTTGGCTTTTCGGCCCCGGTGACGCGCTACCCGGCCAGTCGCTCGCGGAAATCCCGCCATGTGGACCGCCCGCTTTCGCAAAAGCCTGATTGATAAGCTCTCATGAACCGCCAGCTGCTGCTCGACGTTCTTCCCGCGCCAGCGCCATCGCTGAACAACTATATTGCCGGCCCCAACGGCGAAGCGCTCGCCGCCGTGCGCGCGCTCGCGCCCGGCCGCGCCCTGTACATCTGGGGCGCCGCGGGCTGCGGCCGCAGCCACCTGCTGCGCGCCCTGACCGCGCGCCGCGACGCCGTCTACATCGACGCCCCCACCGGCGAAAACATGCTGCGCCGCCTGGCCGAGGCCGATTCCAAGTCGCCCATGCCCAAGTTCGTGGCCGTCGACGACGTGCACCGCATGGACGACAGCCGCCAGGCGGCGCTGTTCGCGCTGTACAACCGCTGGCGCGAATCCGCGGCCACCGGCCGCGCCTTCGCGCTGGCGCTGGCCGGCGACCGCGCTCCGCTGTCCATGCCGCTGCGCGAGGACCTGCGCACGCGCCTGGGCTGGGACCTGGTCTTCCGCCTCGATCCGCTTTCCGACGCCGACAAGCTGGCGGCCCTGTCGGCCAAGGCCGCCGAGCGCGGCATGCAGCTGGCGCCGGAAATCATCAACTGGATGCTCACGCACCACGAACGCGACATCCGCAAGCTGACGGCGCTGCTCGACGCGCTGGACCGCTATTCCCTGGCCACCGGCCGTCCCATCACCCTGCCCCTGCTGCGCGCCATGCTCGCAGACCCTGATTCGCAACCCAAATGACCTCCCGACGTCTCGCCCTGTTCGACCTGGATCACACCCTGTTGCCGCTCGACAGCGACTATCAATGGGCCGACTATCTGGCACGCACGGGCCGCGCGGGCGATCCCGACGCCGCCCGCCGCCGCAACGACGACCTGATGGACCGCTACAACCGCGGCGAACTCACCGCCGAACAGGCCGCCGAGTTCATGCTCGGGTTGCTGGCCGCGCACGCGCCCTACGACCTGGCCGCCTGGCACGAGTCCTTCATGAACGAGGTGATCCGCCCGTCCATGACGCCGGCGGCGCGCGAGCTGGTGCAATCGCACCTGGAAGCCGGCGACCTGTGCGCGGTCGTCACCGCCACCAACAGCTTCGTCACCGCGCCCATCGCGCGCGCCTTCGGCGTGCCCCACCTGGTGGCCACCGACGCGGAATACCTGCACGGGCGCTACACCGGCCGCATCCTCGGCATCCCCAGTTTCAAGGAAGGCAAGGTCCTGCGCGTCAACCACTGGCTGGCCGGCATGGACCTGGGACTTGCGGATTTCTCCGAATCGTTCTTCTATAGCGATTCGGTAAACGATGTTCCGCTGCTCGAGAAAGTCACCCGTCCGATCGCCGCCAACCCCAGCCCCACCCTGCGCAAGATCGCGCAGGAACGCGGCTGGCAAGTGATCGACTTGTTCGACCACATGGAAGATGCGAAGTCCTAAATGATCACAGAAACCATAAAAAAATTCGTCGGCCGACTGTTCGCGCCGGCTCCCCGGGGACCCCAGCGCATCGCACGCGACAAGCACGGCATCGACCGCCGCAACGTGTCGCGCCACGCCATCAAGGTCTGCGAGGTCCTGCGCCAGCATGGCTATGAGGCCTATATCGTCGGCGGCGCCGTGCGCGACCTGATCGTGGGCCTGGAACCCAAGGACTTCGACGTCGCCACCAACGCCACGCCCGAGCAGATCCGGCCGCTGTTTCGCCGCGCCCGCATCATCGGCCGCCGCTTCCAGCTGGTGCACGTGGTGTTCGGCCAGGAGATCATCGAGACCTCCACCTTCCGCGCGCCCGCCTCGGAAGACCAGGAGACCGACGAGCACGGCCGCATCCTGCGCGACAACGTGTTCGGCACCCAGGAAGAAGACGCCAAGCGCCGCGACTTCACCATGAACGCGCTGTACTACGACCCGCATACCGAGGAAGTCATCGACTACCACAACGGCGTGGCCGACCTGAAGAAGCGCCAGATCCGCATCATCGGCGATCCGGCCCGGCGCTACCGCGAAGACCCGGTGCGCATGCTGCGCGCGGTGCGCTTCGCCGCCAAGCTCAACGGCTCCATCGACCCGGCCACGCGCGAACCCATCGGCACGATGGCCGACCTGATCGAGAACGTGCCGGCCTCGCGCCTGTTCGACGAAATGCTCAAGCTGCTGACCTGCGGCCATGCCATGGACTGCCTGCGCCAGCTGCGCGCCGACGGCCTGCACAAAGGCCTGCTGCCGCTGCTGGACGTGGTGCTGGAGCAGCCCGGCGGCGAGCATTTCGTGGAACTGGCGCTGGAACGCACCGACGCGCGCGTGCGCGCGGGCAAGACCATCAGCCCCAGCTTCCTGTTCGCCGCGCTGCTGTGGCAGCAGGTGGACGTGCGCTGGAAGCAGCTGCGCGCCCAGGGCGAGCACACCATACCGGCGCTGTCGCAGGCGGCCGACTCGGTGCTCGACGAACAGACCGAAAAGCTCGCGATCCAGCGCCGCTTTTCCTCGGACATGCGCGAGATCTGGTTCATGCAACCGCGTTTCGAGCGCCGCATGGGCAAGAGCATTTTCCGCATGATCGAGCAGCCGCGCTTCCGCGCGGCCTGCGACTTCCTGCAGCTGCGCGCCGCCGCCGGCGAGTTCGACAGCGTGCTGGCGCAATGGTGGATGGACCTGGCCAACGCCGACGACGTGGCCCGCGCCGAAATGATCGAAGAAGTCGCGCGCCAGCCGCGCGACGCCGGCGACGCCCCGGCCCCGCGCAAGCGCCGCCGCCCGCGCCGTTCCGGCCCGCGCAGCGCGCCCAGCGCCGGCTGACATGGCGACCGCCCCCGCGCGCGCCTACGTCGGCCTGGGCGCCAACCTGGGCGACGGCGCGGCCACGCTGCGCCAGGTGCTGGCCGAGCTGCGCGACACCGAAGGCGTGCTGGCGGTGACGGCTTCGCCGTTCTACCGCAGCGCGCCGGTGGAAGCGACCGGCCCGGACTTCGTCAACGCGGTCGCGGCGCTGGACACGCGCCTGGCCCCGCTGGCGCTGCTGGATGCGCTGCAGGCGCTGGAAAACCGCCACGGCCGCCAGCGCCCCTACAAGAACGCGCCGCGCACGCTGGACCTGGACCTGCTGCTGTACGGCGACACCGCCATGGCGCACGAGCGCCTGTCCCTGCCCCATCCCCGCATGCACCAGCGCGCCTTCGTGCTGCTGCCGCTGCGCGACCTGGCCCCCGACCTGACGCTGCAAGGCAGGCGCCTGGACGACTGGCTCGGCGAAATCCACGACCAGGCGATAGCGCGGGTTGCGTAGGATGGGTGCAGCGCGAGAATCCTTAAGCAAGAACGCATATCTCAACCGCGCGTAACCCATCAGGCGGCGCAAGCCGCCGATTTTCGTGGCAAGAGGCCAGTTCTTTTCACCAGGAGAATGCCGGCTTGCGCCGGCCGATGGGTTACGCGCGCTCGAGACTTGAGTTCTTATTCAGACAATCGCGCGCTACACCCTCACGCCTTCGGCGCAAAACGCATCATCGCCCGCTCCACGTCCTCGACCCGCGGCAGGCCCGCCTCGTTGCCCAGGTGCTGGATCTTGTGGGCGGACGCGGCGCGCGCGAAGGTGAAGTGTTCCGCCCAGGGCTGTTCGGGCCGGTTCAGATAGGACCAGACATAGGCGCCGTGGAACACGTCGCCCGCTCCCGAGGTGTCGACGATGCGCGCGGCGGGCACGTCCAGCGACGGTAGCGTGGCCACCGTGCCGCTCTCGTCGTACCAGAGCATGCCGCGTTCGCCCATCGTCACGGCGCCGATGCGGCAGCCGCGCGCCTTGAGCAGGTCCAGCATTTCCTGCGGCGACAGGCCGAGCTGTTCGCACATGCGCTCGGCGCAGACCGCCACGTCGATGTAGCGCAGCAGTTCATCGGTGTTCTCGCGCACGCCGCCGCCGTCCAGCGAGGTCAGCACGCCCGCCTCGCGGCAGGCGCGCGCGTAGTGCAGCGCGGCATCGGGCTGGTGGCCGTCCAGGTGCAGGGCGCGGTAGCCGCCGATGTCCAGGCGCGGAAAATCGTTCAGGTATTCCGTGTCGCGGGCGCGCACGATGGCCCGCTTGCCGCCGTTGGGCATGATGAACGACAGCGACGAGCGCCGCACCTGGCGCGCGTGCACCGACACGCCATGCGCCGCCGCCATGTCGCTGTACATGTGGCCCAGCCAGTCGGGTGCCAGCGTGCAGATCAGGTCGGGCGGCATGCCCAGGCGCGCGCAGGCGAACGCGGCCGTGACGGCGTTGCCGCCGAAGGACACGGCGTAGTCGCGCGCCACGCTCTTCTCGTCGCCGCTGGGCCAATGGTCGGCCAGCACGGTGACGTCGATGTAGGTATGTCCGATGAAGAGCGCTTCTCGCATGGGGCCGCCGGAAAGAGCTGCCGGCTAGGCGCCGGATTCCCCCGCCTGCGCCAGCACCACGCGGGCGCGCGCGACGACCGGGGCGTCGACCATCCTGCCATCCAGCATGAAGGTGCCGGCCGCGGTATCGCGGTGCGCGGCGACGACGCGGCGCGCCCAGTCCAGCTCATCGGGCGCCGGCACGAAGGCCGCATGAATGATGCCGACCTGCGTCGGATGAATGCACAGCATGCCGCCGAACCCCATCTGCTGTGCGCGGCCGGCGGCCTGGGCCAGCCCGGCCTGGTCCTGCACGCCGGGGAACACGCCGTCCAGCGCCGGCGCCAGGCCGGCGGCGCGGGTGTGCAGCAGCACCTGCACGCGCGCCTGGTCCAGCACCGCCGCGGCGCCCGGCGTGTCGGGCGCCAGCCCCAGATCCAGCCCGTAGTCCAGGCTGCCGAAGGCCAGCCGCGCCACGCCGGGCGTGGCCGCGACCTCGGCGGCGTTGAGTATGCCCTGGGCGGTTTCCAGCAGCGGGATCACCGGCAGCCCGGTCTGGGCCACGTGGCGCACCTGCGCCAGGCTTTCGGCCTTGGGCAGCAGGATGCCGGCCACGCCGGCCTTGCCCCGGCAGGCCTTGAGATCGTCGTCGTGCCAGGGCGTGGAGGCGTCGTTGATCCGCACCCACAGCCGCACGCCCGGATGCGTGCCCAGGAAATCGCACAGCGCTTCGCGGGCCGCGTCCTTGGCCAGGTGCTCGACCGCGTCTTCCAGGTCGACGATGACGGTATCGGCGCCTGCGGCCAGCGCCTTGGGAATGCGCTCGGCCCGCGAGGCGGGCACGAACAGCGCGCTACGGACGACAGGATGGGTCACACGACCTCCGAGGCATGGAATTGCGCCACTTGCTCGGGCGCGTATCCCAAGGATGCTAGCACCGCATCCGTGTTTTGGCCTACCGCCGGCACGGCGCCCATGCGCGGCGCGAACGCGCTGCTGCTGGCCGGCGGCAGCAGCGCCGGCAGCTCGCCGGCCGGGCTGTCGACGCGGCTCCAGCGCGCGCGCGCCTGCAACTGCGGATGGGCCCAGACGCCGGCCATGTCGTTGACGCGGGCGTTGGCGATCTGCGCGTCCTCCAGCCGCTGGGTCACCTGCTCGATGGACAGGTCGGCGAAGGCCGCCACGATCAGCGCGCGCAGGTCCGCGCGGTTCGCGGTGCGCAGCGAATTCGAGGTAAAGCGCGGGTCTTCCGCCAGTTCGGCCTGGCGCAGCACCTGGGCGCAGAACACGCGCCATTCGCGGTCGTTCTGCACGCCCAGCATGATGGTGGCGCCGCCGCCCACCGGGAACGGCCCGTAGGGATAGATCGAGGCGTGTGAGGCGCCGGCGCGCACCGGCGGCGAGCCGCCCTCGAACGCGTAGTACATCGGGAAGCCCATCCACTCGACCATGCTCTCCAGCATGGACACGTCCAGGCGGCTGCCCAGGCCGGTCTTCTGGCGCAGCAGCAGCGCATTCAGGATGGCCGAATAGGCATACATGCCGGCGGCGATGTCGGCGATGGAGCTGCCCGCCTTGACCGGATCTTCCTGGGTGCCGGTCACCGACAGGAAACCGCTTTCGCTCTGGATCAGCAGGTCGTAGGCCTTCTTGTCCTGGTAGGGGCCGCCTTCGCCGTAGCCGGAAATGTCGCAGACGATCAGGCGCGGATACTTCTGGTGCAGGGTTTCGAACGACAGCCCCAGGCGCGCGGCCGCGCCGGGCGCGAGGTTCTGCACCAGCACGTCGGCCGAGGCCAGCAGGCGCTCCATGATGCCGCCGGCTTCCTCGCGCTTGAGATCCAGCGTCAGGCTTTCCTTGGAGCGGTTGGTCCAGACGAAGTGCGAGGACAGGCCGCGCACGCGTTCGTCGTAGCCGCGCGCGAAGTCGCCGCTGCCGGGGCGCTCGATCTTGATGACGCGCGCGCCCATGTCCGCCAGCTGGCGGGTGCAGAAAGGCGCGGCGATGGCGTGTTCCAGGCTGACGACGGTGATGCCGTCCAGCGGACGGGGAGCCTGATTGCTCATTCGGAAAACCTCAGTTCGGCTTGGTGGGCCAGGGTGCCGTCCTGCTCGGCCCAGAGCTGGGCCACGCCCGGCTCGGTCAAGCGGCCGGCCGCCTGGAAGGGCCTGGGCGCGATCAGCGGGCGCAGGCCGCGGTACGAAAGATGGGTCAAGCGCGCCTTGGGATGGGCGCGCACGAAGGCCGCGACCATTTCCGTGGCGATGAGCGGGCCGTGCACGACCAGGCCCGGATAGCCTTCCGTGCCGGTCACGTAGGGATGGTCGTAATGGATGCGATGGCCGTTGAAGGTCACCGCCGAATAGCGGAACAGCAGCACCGAGGACGGCTCGACCGTGTCGCGCCATTGCGCCTCGGGCGCCGGCTCGCTGCCCGCCAGCTTGGGCGGCGTGGGCTGGCGGTAGACGATGTCCTGCTCTTCGTGGATGGCGATCTCGCCGGCCTGGTGGTAGTCGTGGCTCACCGTCACGAACAGCAGCGCGCCGGTGCGGCCGGTCTTTTCCTTGACGTCGATGACGCGCGACACCCGCTCGGCCGGCACGCCGACCTTCAGCGGCTGGCGGAATTCCACGCGCCCGCCGGCCCACATGCGGTTGCGGTCGTGGGCCGGCGGCAGAAAGCCGCCGCGCGCCGGATGTCCATCCGTCCCCAATCCGTCCATGCCTACCGTGCTGATGAAGAACGCCCATTGCCACAGCGGCGGCAAGGCCTCGCCCTGGCCCGGCGCGGGCGCGCCCAGGGTGGCCGCGATGCGCGCGGCGTGGCCGGGGTCCATGGCGTCCGCCATGCGTTCGCCGCTGCCGATCCAGGCGGTCGGATCATTAGTCGTCATTCCCATGTCCTCTGGTGGGTTTTTTCACAGCCTGAAGCATGCCCGCAAGCCGTTCCCGTTGTGAATTCGTTTTTCCTCAAGGCGGGGTTTGCGGCGCCTGAATCGGCCCCGCCCGCCGTAATATATGGCCCATGCACTTCGACCTCGCCGACCTCCGCCTGTTCATCCACATCGCCGAATCCCCCAGCCTGACCCAGGCCGCCAAGCGGGCGCACCTGTCCCTGGCGGCGGTCAGCGTGCGGATCAAGGCGCTTGAAAACCAGCTGAATACCCGGCTGCTGTACCGCGACAGCCGCGGCGTGGAAATCACGCCCGCCGGCCAGAAGCTGCTGCAGCACGCCCGGGTCATCATGCGCCAGGTGGACCACCTGAAGCACGACTTCCAGGAACAGGCCGACGGCGACGCGGGCCACATCCGCATCTTCGCCAATACCACGGCGGTCACCGAGTTCATGCCGGACATCCTGGCGCAATTCCTGTCGGTCCACCCCGGGGTTACGGTGGACCTGCAGGAACGGCTGACGCGCGACATCGTGCGCGGCGTGCTCGACGGCACCACCGACCTGGGCATCGTGGCCGGGCCGGTCGACGCGCCCGAACTGCAGACCATCCACTTCAGCACCGACCGGCTGGTGGTGGTGGTGCCCAACGGCCATCCCCTGCAGGACCAGGAAAAAATCAAGCTGGTCGACGCCGTGCGCTATCCGTTCGTGACCATGCACGAAGGCTCCACGCTGGTGGCGTTCCTGCGCGACCAGCTCGAACGGGTCGGGCAGCGCCTGCCGCAGCGCATCCAGCTCTACAGCTTCGATTCGATCTGCCGGATGGTGCAGGCGGGCGTGGGCATCGGCGTCATCCCCGACTCGGCCGCGCGCCGTTACGGCGCGGACATGAAGCTGCGCGTGCTGGAGCTGGACGAGCCCTGGGTCGTGCGCGAGCGCAAGCTGCTGGTGCGCGACATCGACGCCCTGCCCGGCTGCGCGCGCGAACTGATCGAGCAGATCCAGGCGCCGCGCGCGGCCTGAAGGCCGCGCCGGCGGCGCATCAGGCCAGCGCCTCCAGCACGGCCAGCTGTTCGGCGGTGTCGCCCAGCAGCTGGTCCACCATCGTCAGGCGCTTGAAGTAGTCGCCCACCTCCAGCTCGTCCGTCATGCCCATGCCGCCGTGCAGCTGCACCGCCATCTGCGCCACCTGGCGGCCGGCGCGCGCGGCCTCCAGCTTGGCCGAGGCGATCATGCGCCGGCGCTGCGCGGCGTCGGGCTCGGTCAGGGCCGCCACCGCCACGTAGGCCATGGACAGGGCCAGTTCCTTGGCCACCAGCATCTCGGCCAGGCGGTGCTGCAGGGCCTGGAACGAGGCCAGCGGCTGGCCGAACTGCTTGCGGGTCTTCAGGTAATCGACCGTGATCTCCAGCAGCCGCTCCATGGCGCCCGCCGCATGGGCGCACAAGGCCGCCGTGCCCCATTGCAGCGCCAGCGCCAGGGCCTGCTGCGCCGCCTCGCCGCGCGCCAGCAGGGCCTCGGACGGCACCCGCACGCCATCCATATCCAGCCGGGCGCAGCGCGCGCCGTCCAGCGTGGGCGTGTCCGTGACGCGCCCCCCGCCGGCATCGGCCGGCACCGCCAGCAGCAGCGGCGTTCCGTCGGCGGCGCGCGCGCTCACCAGCCAGGCCGAGGCGGCCGCGCCGTGCCAGACCAGGTGCTTGGCGCCGTCCAGCCGCCAGCCGTCGGCGGCCTCGACAGCGCGGCAGTCCTGCGGATCGGTGTCGTAGCGGCGGCCCGGCTCCTGGTAGGCCACGCTGACGATGGCCTCGCCCGCCGCGATCGGCGGCAGCCAGCGCGCCTGCGCCGCCTCGCCGCAGGCCCCGATCAGCGCCGCGCCCATGACGGCGCTGGGGATGACGGGTTCGGACACCAGCCCGCGCCCCAGCTCCAGGTGCACCGGCAGCAGGCTGGCCGGCACTTCGCCGAAGCCGCCGAAATCCTGGGAAATGTTCAGGCCCAGCACGCCCAGCTCGGCCAGCGCGCCCCAGGCCTGCGGGTCCAGCACGCCGGCGGCCTGCCGGGCGCGGCGCTGGGGAAAGGTCCATGCCTGGTCCACCAGGCGGCGCAGGCTGTCGGCCAGCATGCGCTGTTCTTCGGTATAGATGAAGTCCATGCGTCGCGTTCCTCTAGAGGCCCAGCACCTGGCGGGCGATGATGCCTTTCTGCACCTCGGTGGTGCCACCGTAGATGGAAGTCTTGCGCATGTCGGCATAGCCCGCGCCCGCCGCCGCGGCCATCTCGGGACCGGGGCCGTGATATTCCGATTCGGCGATCATCCAGTCCGGGTCGTAGGGCCAGGCGTCCGGCCCCGCCACTTCCATTTGCAGCATGGCCAGGTCCTGCTGGATTTCGGAGCCGCGTATCTTCAGCACCGAGGCCTCCGGGCCGGGCGAGCCGTCGTTGCTGGAGGCGACCCGCAGCAGCAGCATCTCCAGCGCCATGATGTCCACCTCGATGCGCGAGATGCGGTCGCGCATGCGGCTGTCCGACAGCAGCGGACGTCCATGGGAGCGGGCGTTTTCCGCCATGCGCTTGAGCACGCCCAGTTCCCGGTGGCAGTGGCCCAGCCCGGCGATGCCGGTGCGCTCATGGCCCAGCAGGTATTTGGCGTAGGTCCAGCCCTGGTTCTCCTCGCCCACCAGGTTGGCCGCGGGCACGCGCACGTTCTCCAGCCACACTTCGTTGACGTCGTGGCCGCCGTCCAGCGTGCGGATCGGCCGCACGGTGACGCCCGGGGAGCCCATGTCCAGCAGCAGCATGGAAATGCCGCGCTGCGCGCGCGCCTCGGGATCGGTGCGCACCAGGCAGAACATCCAGTCCGCATACTGCGCCAGCGTGGTCCAGGTCTTCTGGCCGTTGACCACGTAATCGTCGCCGTCGCGCACGGCGCGCGTCTTCAGCGAGGCCAGGTCGGAGCCCGAACCCGGCTCCGAATAGCCCTGGCACCACCAGTCCTCGACTCGGGGGATGCGCGGCAGGAAGCGGGCCTGCAGCGCGGGGCTGCCGTACTTCATCAGCACCGGACCGATCATCGACAGCCCGAACGGCAGCAGGCGCGGCGCCCCCGCCTTGAAGCACTCCACCTCGAAAATCAGGCGCTGCAAGGCGTTCCAGCCGGTGCCGCCGTGTTCGACGGGCCAGCTCGGCGCGCCCCAGCCCTGGTCGGCCAGGATGTTGTGCCAGCGCACGTAATCGTCGCGTTCCAGCCGTTGGTGCCGCAGCACCTTGTCGCGGATGTCCGCCGGCAGCTTGGCCTCGGCGAAGGCGCGCACCTCCTCGCGGAATCGACGCTCTTGCGGCGTCCAGGTCAGGTTCATGGTCTACCTCCTTTGCCGCTATCTAGCCACGGCCCGGCCACGGCGGCAATCTGCCTGTGCCGAAGCCCGGCTTCGGGCGGGACGTAGGGCGGCGGACTCTACGGGCCGGCAAAAGCCCAGCTTCAGCAATGAAGAATGGCCCTGCGCCGCGCCTGTGCCGACACTATGGGCCTGTCCACACCAGAAGAGTCCCATCGCATCATGACCGTTGCCGATATCCCGGAAACCGCGCCCCAGGGCGCCGAGGCGCAATACCGCCAGGCGCTGGACCAGGGCCGCTTCCTCATCCAGCGCTGCGCCGGCTGCGAGCGCGCAGTGTTCTATCCCCGCATGATCTGCCCGCATTGCGGCGCGGGCGCGCTGGACTGGGTCGCGCCCGACGGGCGCGGCACCGTCTACGCCACCACCGTGGTGCGGCGCAAGCCCGAAGCCGGCGGCGACTACAACGTGGCCCTGGTGGACCTGCAGGAAGGCGTCCGGATGATGAGCCGGGTGGAGGGCGTGGCGCCCGAGGCCGTGCGGATCGGCATGGCGGTGCGCGCCCAGGTGGCGCAGCAGGACGGGCGCGGCCTGGTGGTGTTCGTACCCGCATCCACTGCCAATCGGGAGGCGCAATGACACTCGACGATCTGCGCGGCGCCGTGGCGGTGGCCGGCGTGGGCCACGCCGGCCTGGGACAGGCGAACGGCTTCACCGAAATGGAAATCCTGGTGCAGGCCGCGCAGCGCGCGGTGGCCGACGCCGGGCTCTCGATGCGCGACATCGACGGCATCTGCACCGCCAGCGTGGCCGCGCCGATGTGGGCCATGCCCGTCATCGAGCACCTGGGCATCCGGCCCAGCTTCATCGACAGCACCATGCTGGGCGGCTCCAGCTTCGTCGCGCACCTGCTGCCGGCGCTGCACGCGCTGGCCTCGGGCCAGTGCAACGCGGTGCTGGTCTGCTACGGCAGCACCCAGCGCACGTCCACGCTGAGCCGCGCCGAGATCGGCCGGGTCCGCAAGCAGTTCGACCCGCAGCCCTACGAGACGCCCTACGACCCGCTCAGCCCGCTGTCTTCCTATGCGCTGGCCGCCTCGCGCCACATGCACCAGTACGGCACGCGCCGCGAGCACCTGGCGCAGGTGGCGCTGGCGGCCAACCAATGGGCGCAGCTGAATCCGGAGGCGCAGCTGCGCGAGCCGGCCACGCTGGAGCAGATCCTGGCCGCGCGCATGGTGTCCGACCCCTTGAGCGTGCGCGACTGCTGCCTGGTGACCGACGGCGCCGGCGCCTACGTGCTGGTGCGCGCCGACCGCGCGCGCGACCTGCCGCGCCCGCCGGTCTACGTGCTGGGCAACGCCACGGCGGTCTGGAACCGCCAGATCTCGTCCATGGAGGACCTGACGGTCACGGCCGCCGCCGAATCGGGCCGGCGCGCCTTCGAGATGGCGCGGCTCGCGCCGGCCGACATCGACGTGGTCGAGCTCTACGACGCCTTCACCATCAACACCCTGCTGTTCCTGGAAGACCTGGGCTTCTGCGCCAAGGGGGAAAGCAAGGACTTCATCGCCGACGGCGCCATCGCCCCGGGCGGGCGGCTGCCGGTGAACACCAACGGCGGCGGGCTGTGCTGCGTGCATCCCGGCATGTACGGCGTGTTCATCATGATCGAGGCGGTGCGGCAGCTGCGCGGCGAATGCGGCGCGCGCCAGGTCGGCGGCGCGCAGCTGGCGCTGGTGCATGGCAACGGCGGCACGCTGTCGAGCCAGTCCACCGCCATCCTGGGCACCCAGGCCACGCTTTGAACGAAACGATACGTCCCATGCCGCAGACTTCTCCCCGCACCCGCATCCACCAATTGCTGGCGCAGCAGGCGAGCCGCCAGCCCGACGCCGTCCTGCTGTACGAGGAAGGCGGAGGCATCCTGAGCTACGCGCAATGCTGGCGGCGCGTGCAGGACGTCGCCGCCTGGCTGGCGCGCGAGGGCGTGCGGCCCGGCCACCGCGTCATGGTCGTGGGCGAAAACTGCAGCGCCATGATCGCGGCCCTGTTCGGCTGCAGCCTGGCCGGCGCCTGGCCGGTGGGCGTGAACGCCCGGCTGTCGGCGCGCGAGATCGACGCCATCGGCCGGCACGCGCAGCCGGAACTGACGCTCTACACCAGCGGCATTTCCCCGGCCGCGCGCGACCATGCCGACGCCGCCGGCGCCGATCAGGCCGATCCTGAAGTCTGGGGCCCCGGCATCCGGGCGCGGCGGGCCGCCGCGCCCACCGAGCCGGAGACGGGCGAGCAGGCCGAGGCCGTGGCCACCCTGATCTACACGTCCGGCACCACCGGCGCGCCCAAGGGCGTCATGGTGCCGCACCGGGGCCTGCTGCACTTCGCCCGGGTGTCGGCGGCCTCGCGCCGCCTGAGTCCGCAGGACATCGGCTACGCGGCGCTGCCCATGTCGCATATCTTCGGCATCGCCACGGTGCTGATGGCCACCGTGCAGGCCGGCGCCAGCCTGGTGCTGCGCAGCCGCTTCGATCCCGAGGACGCGTTCCGCGCGCTCGCCACCCCGGGCATCAGCATCCTGCAGGGCGTGCCCACCATGTTCAGCCGCATGCTGGCCGCGGCCCCACCCAAGGCCGCGCTGCGCGCGCCCGCGCTGCGCTACGTGTACACCGGCGGCGCGGCGCTGGACCCGACCCAGAAGCGCGACGTGGAACGCTATTTCGGCGTGCCCATGCACCACGGCTACGGCATCACCGAGTACGCCGGCTCCATGTTCATCACGCCGATCGACGCGCCGCGCGCCGACTGCTCCGCCGGCTACGCCGTCGACGGCGTGGAGCTGCGCATCGGCACGCCCGACAGCGGCGCGCCCCAGCCCGGCGAACGCGGCGACATCCTGATCCGCGGCCCCGGCGTGATGCTGGGCTACTACCGCAACCCGGCGCAGACGGCCCAGGCGCTGCTGCCCGGCGGCTGGCTGCATACCGGCGACATCGGCTATGTGGACGCCGACGGCGCGCTGTTCATCTCCGGGCGCTCCAAGGACCTGATCATCCGCTCCGGCTTCAACGTCTATCCGCTGGAAGTCGAGTCCGTGATCAACGCCTTTCCCGGCGTGCGCCTGTCCGCCGTGGTGGGCCGCGCCACTGCCGACCACAACGAGGAAGTCATCGCCTTCGTCGAGCCGCTGCCGGGCGCGGCGCTCGACCTGCGGCTGCTGGCGCTGCACCTGCAGAACCAGCTGGCGCCGTACAAGCGGCCGGCGCAGATCATTCCGATCGACACGATTCCCACCACAGTCAGCGGCAAGATCCTGAAGCAGCCGCTGAGAGAAAGGCTGGCGTAAGGCGGGCGCTACGCCACGCGGCACGACCGGCCACGCACACAAGGAGACATGAGCATGCGCATCAAGACCTTGTTCGCCGCGGCCGCCGCCGCGGCGACGATCGCCACCGGCCAGGCGGCCTGGGCCCAGTCCGCCTATCCCGACCGCCCTGTCCGCCTGCTGGTGGGCTATTCCCCCGGCGGCCCCGTCGACACCACGGCGCGCGTGTTCGCCAAGTACCTGGGCGACAAGCTGGGCCAGCCCGTGGTGGTGGAGAACCGCGCCGGCGCCAGCGGCATGATCGCCTCGGACGCGACCGCCAAGGCGGCGCCGGACGGCTACATGCTGGGCTTCGCCGCCAGCCCCACGCTCACCATGTCGCCGCTGGTCCAGCGCAGCACGCTGTTCGACCCGCGCAAGGACTTCACGCTGATCGGACTGGTGGTGGACTACGCCAACGTGCTGCTGATCGGGCCGCAGATCCCGGCCAAAAACGTGGGCGAACTGGTGAGCTATGCGCGCGCGCATCCGGACGCGGTCTCGTTCGGGTCGGCCGGCATCGGCGCCTCCAACCACCTGTCGGCCGAGCTGCTGAAATCGCAGGCCCAGGCGCCGATGCTGCACGTGCCCTATCGCGGCAATTCGCCCGCCATGATGGACGTGGTCAGCGGCAAGGTGACCTTTATGTTCGACATCACCAGCACCGCCATTCCGTTCATCAAGAGCGGCAAGGCGCGCGCGCTGGCGGTCACCTCGCGCACGCGCAACCCCGAGCTGCCGGACGTGCCCACGATGATGGAGGCCGGCATGAAGGACTACGAAGTGGTCGGCTGGTACGCGCTGGTCGGGCCCAGGAAACTGCCCGAGGCCGTATCCGGGCGGCTGACGCGCGCGCTGGCCGAGGTATCCGCCGATCCCGCGTTCCGCCAGGCCATGACCGACGGCGGCTACACCATCAACAACGGCGATTCCAAGGCATTGCAGGCTCGCATCGACCGCGAGTACGCCTTGTGGTCCGACGTGATCAAGACCGCCAACATTCAGGCCAACTAGATGACGAATCCCTCCTCGCTGCACGCCCAAACCCGTTTGCCGGTCATCGGCGCGCCGATGTTCCTGGTCTCCGGCCCCGAGCTGGTGATCGCGCAATGCGCCGCCGGCATCGTCGGAACGTTTCCGTCGCTCAACGCCCGGCCCCAGGAACAGCTGCACGCCTGGATCAGCCGCATCGAGGACGGGCTGGCCGCGCGGCGCCGCGCGGACCCGTCGGCCAGGGTGGCGCCGTACGGCGTGAACCTGATCGTCCATCCCAGCAATGCGCGCTGGGAAGGCGATCTGGCGATCTGCGCCGAGCGCAGGGTGCCTCTGGTGATCACGTCGCTGCATCCGCCCGAGGCCGTGGTGCGCGCCATGCACGCTCACGGCGGGCTGGTGTTCCATGACGTGACCACGGTGCGCCATGCCAAGCGCGCGCTGGCCGCCGGCGTGGACGGCCTGATCCTGGTGGCCGCCGGCGCCGGCGGCCATGCCGGCCAGGTCAACCCGATCGCGCTGGTCAACGAGATCCGCGCCTTCTACGACGGCCCGCTGGCGCTGTCGGGCTGCATCAGCCACGGCAAGGACATCCTGGCCGCGCAGGTGATGGGCTGCGATTTCGCCTACATGGGAACGCGCTTCATCGCCACGCAGGAATCGCTGGCCGGCGACGCCTACCGCGAGATGGTGCTGCAGGCGCAGGCCGCCGACGTGGTCTACACGCCGTATTTTTCCGGAGTGCCGGCGAACTACCTGGCGGCCAGCATCCAGGCCACGGGTCTGGACCCGGCCGCGCTTGCCGGCGCGGGCGCGGACCGCGAGCCGAACCTGGACAAGAGCTCACGGCCCAAGGCCTGGAAGGACGTGTGGAGCGCGGGCCAGGGAGTCGGCGCGGCGCAGGAGATTCTGCCGGTGGAGACGCTGGTGGATCAGCTGGCGGCGGAGTACCGGGAGGCCTTGCTGCGGGTTGGCGCGCCTACGCCTGCGCCGCCCGCTGCAGATGCTCGATGAAGCGCTCCGCGAAACTGGGCAGGTCGCGGCCGCGCTGGCGGCATAGCAGGCGGTCGCGCAGCGCCCAGGGGTCCTCCAGCCGGAGCACGTGCAGCGCGTCCGCGCGGCTGTAGCGCGCGACGCAGGCGCGCGGCACCACGGCGATGCCGGCGCCGGCTTCGACCATGCGGCACACCGCCTCGAAGCTGCCCACGTGCACGCGCTGGCACAGGCGTTTGCCCAGGCCGCTGGCGATGTCTTCGAGAAAGCTCTGGATGGCGCTGTTGGGATGGATGCCGACGAACTGGTAGTTGTCCACCAGGTCCACGAAATGCGCCGACGCCTGCGCGGCCAGCGGATGGTCCAGCGCCGTCACCACGGTGAGCTCGTCGCGGAACAGCGGCGTGACGTCCAGCCCTTCGACGTCGATATTGCCGGCCACCAGGCCCAGGTCCCCGGCGCCCGCGCGGATCGCGATGACGATGTCGCCCGAGATCTTCTCTTCCAGCTCCACGTCCACGTCCGGGTTCTCGGCCAGGAACGTGGAGAGCGCGTCGGCCAGGAAGGAATTGGTGGCGGTGGTGTTGGCCAGCAGGCGCAGACGCCCTTTGAGGCCGCTTGCGTAGGGCTGCAGGTCGGCGTTCAGGCATTCGAGCTGGCGGAAGATGGCGTTGGCGTGCTTGAGCAGCACTTCGCCGGCCGGGGTCAGCGCCACGCCCGTGGCCATGCGCACCAGCAGCCGGGCCTTGAAGGCTTCTTCCATGTTCTTGACCCGGGCGCTGGCGGCGGGCAGGGACAGGAAGGTGCGCTCGGCCGCGCGGGTCAGGTTGAGGGTCTCGCCTACGTTCAGAAACAAACGCAGGTCGGTCAGGTCATGTCTCATGTTCCACCACGCAGAAGGGGGGCATTTCTAATTTTGAATTCTGCGAATGCCGTCACGAATCTACCATGGGCCATGCCCGCAAACCAGAAGGGATGATGCGGAACTGTTTTCACATGGCACAGGAGTCAGCTTCAATGAGCGGTATCGTTTCCGGCAAGGTGGTGATCGTTACCGGCGCGGGCGGCGGCATCGGCCGCAGCATCGCGCTGGCCATGGCGCAGGCCGGCGCCAAGGTGGTCGTCAACGACATCGGCGTATCGCTGACGGGCGAAGGCGGCACGGAAGGTCCGGCGCAGGCGGTGGTCAGGGAGATCGTGGCGGCCGGCGGCCAGGCGGTGGCCAACACCGACAGCGTCGCCGCCTACGACAGCGCCAGCCGCTGCGTGCAGACCGCGATCGACGCGTACGGACGCATCGACGCGGTGGTCAACAACGCCGGCAACCTGCGCGACCGCGTCTTCCACAAGATGAGCGAAGAGGAATGGCGCCAGGTGCTGGACGTGCACCTGAACGGCTCGTTCTACATGAGCCGCGCCGCCGCCCCCTATTTCCGCGAACAGGAGTCCGGCGCGCTGGTGCACATGACGTCCACCTCCGGCCTGATCGGCAACTTCGGCCAGGCGAATTACGCGGCGGCCAAGCTCGGCATCGTCGCGCTGTCGAAGTCCATCGCGCTGGACATGGCGCGCTACAACGTGCGCTCGAACTGCATCGCGCCGTTCGCCTGGAGCCGCATGACCAGCTCGATTCCCGCCGAAACCGACGCGGAGAAGGCGCGCGTCGAGAAGCTCAAGAAAATGGAGGCCGGCAAGGTCGCGCCGCTGGCGGTCTACCTGGCCAGCGACGCGGCCCGCGAAGTCACGGCGCAGATCTTCGCGGTGCGCGCCAACGAGATCATGCTGATGAGCCAGCCGCGGCCGCTGCGCAGCGTGCACCACGGCGAGGGCTGGACGCCCGAACTGATCGCCGAAATCGCCGTGCCTGCGATGCGCAAGCACTTCTATGCGTTGGAGCGTTCGCCCGACGTGATCGACTGGGACCCCATCTGAGGCCGCCATGCCCCTGGACTATGCAACCGTGAAGAACTGGCGCTTCGACGAAGTGCGCCAGCGCTACGACGAGAAAGACGCCATGCTTTATGCGCTGGGCATCGGCCTGGGGCAGGACCCCGAGGACGCCGGCCAGCTGCGCTACGTCTACGAACAGGGCCTGCAGGCCTTTCCCACCATGAGCGTGGTGCTGGGCTATCCCGGCTTCTGGGTGCAGGACCCGCGCGCCGGCATCGACTGGGTCAAGGTGGTGCACGGCGAGCAGCGCCTGACGCTGCACGCGCCGCTGCCGGCAAGCGGCGTGGTCGTCGGCAGGAGCCGCAACACCCACGTGATCGACAAGGGCGCGGACAAGGGCGCGCTCATCGTCACCGAACGCACGCTGCACGGCGAGGACGGCGCCTGCCTGGCGACCTTGCAGCAAAGCACTTTCTGCCGCGGCGACGGCGGCTTCGGCCAGGGCGACGCCGGCCCGCCGCCGCTTCCGGCCGCCCCGGACGGCGATCCGGACCTGCGCTGCGAGCTGCGCATCGCGCCCAACGCCGCGCTGCTGTATCGCCTGAACGCCGACCGCAATCCGCTGCATGCCGATCCGGAAGTGGCGCGCCGCGCCGGCTATCCGCGCCCCATCCTGCACGGGCTGTGCACCTACGGCATGGCGGCGCACGCCATCGTCAGGAGCTGCTGCGACTACGACGCCTCGCGCCTGGTCAGCCTGAACACGCGCTTCTCGGCGCCGGTCTATCCCGGCGAGACCCTGCAGTGCGACATCTGGCGCATGCCGGACGGGCAGATCCGCTTCCTGGCCCGCGCCCGCGAGCGCGACGTGGTGGTGCTGAGCAACGGCACCGCGGAGCTGCGGCCATGACGCGCGCTCCCGCCCTGGACGGCATCCGCGTGCTGGACCTTTCGCGCATCCTGGCCGGCCCCTGGTGCACGCAGAACCTGGCCGACCTGGGCGCCGACGTCATCAAGGTCGAGCGTCCGCGCGTGGGCGACGACACCCGCGCCTGGGGCCCGCCGTTCCTGAAGGATGGCGAGGGCCGCGACACCGAGGAATCCGCCTATTACCTCAGCGCCAACCGCAACAAGCGCTCGATCGAGGCCGACATGGCCACGCCCGCGGGCGCGGCGCTGATCCGCGAGCTGGCGACGGCCAGCGACATCCTGGTCGAGAATTTCAAGGTGGGCGGGCTGGCCAAGTACGGCCTGGACTACGCCAGCCTCAGGGAAATCAACCCGCGCCTGATCTATTGCTCGGTCACCGGCTTCGGCCAGGACGGCCCGTATGCCGGCCGTCCCGGCTATGACTTCATGATCCAGGGCCTGGGCGGCCTGATGAGCATCACCGGAGAACGCGACGACCTGCCCGGCGGCGGGCCGCAAAAGGCCGGCGTGGCGGTGACCGACATCATCACCGGCATGTACGCCACGGTGGCGATACTGGCCGCGCTCAACGAGCGCCATCGCAGCGGCCTGGGCCAGCACCTGGACATCGCGCTGTTCGACAGCCACGTGGCGATGCTGGCCAACCAGAACTCCAATTACTTCAACTCCGGCGTGGCGCCCTCGCGCGCCGGCAACGCGCACCAGAACGTGGTGCCCTACCAGGTGTTCGCCGCCAGCGACGGCCATCTGATCGTGGCCACCGGCAATGAATCGCAGTACCGCGCGTATTGCGCCGCCATCGGCGCGGCGGAGCTGGGCGACGATCCGCGTTTCGCCACCAACCGATTGCGCATCGCCAACCGCGAGCTGCTGGTCGGCATGCTGGCCGCGATTATGCGCCAGGGACGGCGCGACGAGTGGATCGCGAAACTGGAAGCCGCGGGCGTGCCCTGCGGCCCCATCAACGACATCGCGCAGGCTTTCGCGCATCCGCAGGCCGAGGCGCGGCAGCTGCGCCGCGACCTGCCGCATCCCGCGGGCGGACAGGCGGCCGTGACGGCCAGCCCGCTGCGCCTGTCGGAAACCCCGGTGCGGTACCGCAATGCGCCGCCGCTGCTGGGCGAACACACCGAGGAAGTGCTGCGCGACGTCCTGGGCAAATCGCCGCGGGACATCGCCGCATACCGCGCCGGGTTGAAGGCCCCGTAATTACGCCACGGCGACCGGAATCTTGCCGATCCGGGCCTGCCATTCCTTCGGTCCCGTCGTGTGGACCGAGGTACCCTGGGCGTCGACCGCCACCGTCACCGGCATGTCCTTCACGTCGAACTCGTAGATGGCTTCCATGCCCAGGTCGGCGAAGCCCAGCACCTTGGCGCCGCGGATGGCCTTGGACACCAGGTAGGCCGCGCCGCCCACGGCCATCAGGTAGGCCGAGCCGTGCTTCTTGATGGCGTCGATGGCGACCGGGCCGCGCTCGGACTTGCCGATCATGGCGATCAGGCCGGTCTGCTCCAGCATCATGCCGGTGAACTTGTCCATGCGGGTGGCGGTGGTGGGGCCGGCCGGGCCGACCACTTCGTCGCGCACCGGATCGACCGGGCCGACGTAGTAGATGACGCGGTTGGTGAAGTCCACCGGCAGCGGCTCGCCCTTGGCCAGCATGTCCTGGATGCGCTTGTGCGCGGCGTCGCGGCCGGTCAGCATCTTGCCCGACAGCAGCAGGGTCTGGCCCGGCTTCCAGCTGGCCACTTCTTCCTTGGTCAGCGTGTTCAGGTCCACCTGCCTGGACTTGTTGTAGTCGGGCGCCCAGTGCACTTCCGGCCATTCCGACAGGGCCGGCGGGTCGAGGCGCGCCGGGCCGGAGCCGTCCAGCTCGAAATGCGCGTGGCGGGTGGCGGCGCAGTTCGGGATCATGGCAACGGGCTTGGAGGCCGCGTGCGTGGGGAAGGTGTTGATCTTGACGTCCAGCACCGTGGTCAGGCCGCCCAGGCCCTGGGCGCCGATGCCCAGCGCGTTGACCTTTTCGTACAGCTCGATGCGCAGCTCTTCCAGCTTGCTCTGCGGGCCGCGCGCCAGCAGCTCGTACATGTCGATGTCTTCCATCAGCGACTGCTTGGCCATCAGCATGGCTTTTTCGGCGGTGCCGCCGACGCCGATGCCCAGCATGCCCGGCGGGCACCAGCCGGCGCCCATGGTCGGGACCGTCTTGAGCACCCAGTCCACCAGCGAGTCGCTGGGGTTGAGCATGGCGAACTTGGACTTGTTCTCGGAGCCGCCGCCCTTGGAGGCCAGCTGCACGTCGACCTTGTCGCCCGGGACCAGTTCGACGTGCAGGATACAGGGCGTGTTGTCGCGGGTGTTCTTGCGCGTGAAGAGCGGGTCTTCCAGCACGGAGGCGCGCAGCGGATTGTCCGGGTTCAGGTAGCCGCGGCGCACGCCTTCGTCGCACAGTTCCTGCAGGGTGCGCTTGGTGTCGAAGCGCACGTCCATGCCGACCTTCAGGAACACGTTGACGATGCCGGTGTCCTGGCACAGCGGACGCTTGCCTTCGGCGCACATGCGCGAGTTGGTCAGGATCTGGGCCATCGCGTCGCGCGCGGCCGGGCTTTCCTCGCGCTCGTAGGCGCGGGCCAGATGGCGGATGTAGTCCACCGGATGGTAGTAGCTGATGAACTGGATCCCGTCGGCGATCGACTGGATGAAGTCTTCTTCTTTGATGATGACGGACATGGCTATATACGATCTAAAGAAATAACGAAAAGAACGCGCGGCCAGCTGGAGCAGTCAGACACGCGAAATAGAAAGCTTTTTTGCCGCCGGGCCGCCCCAAGGCAAAAAACGCCCCCTCGGGGGGCAGCAAGCGCGCGATAGCGTGCGCGGCGTGGGGGCTCATTTCCCCTGCCAGACCGGCTTGCGCTTTTCGGCGAAAGCGGTGGCGCCCTCTTTCGCGTCGGCCGACGTGAAGATGTGGGCGGCCAGCGGACGCTGGCGGTCGAACATTTCTTCCTGCGTCCAGTCGCCGGACTGCGACACGATGCTCTTGGCGGTCTGCACCGACAGGGGCCCGTTCTCGACGATGGTGCGGGCCAGTTCCAGCGCGCCGGCCAGGGCGCCGCCCGGCTCGGTCAGGCGGTTCACCAGGCCGAAGGCGTGGGCGCGCTCGGCCGTGAACATGTCGCCGGTCAGGATGACCTCCATGGCGATATGGTACGGCAGGCGGCGCGGCAGGCGCAGCATGCCGCCGGCGCCGGCCACCAGGCCGCGCTTGACTTCAGGCAGGCCGAACTTGGCGTTGTTGGCGGCCACGATCAGGTCCGAGGCCAGGGTCAGCTCGCAGCCGCCGGCCAGCGCGTAGCCTTCGACCGCGGCGATCAGCGGCTTCTTGGGCGGGCGTTCGGCCAGGCCGCCGAAACCGCGGCCGTCCACGTAGGGGCGCTGGCCGGTGGCGGCGAAGGCCTTGAGGTCCATGCCCGAGCAGAACGTGCCCCCGGCGCCGGTCAGGATGCCGATGCGGATGTCGTCGCTGCCGTCGAGCTGGTCCAGCGCCGCGGCCAGGGCCTGCGCGGTTTCCAGGTTGATGGCGTTCTTGGCCTCGGGACGGTTGATCGTGATGATCTGGATGCCGTCGGTGACTTCTACCTTGATCAGGTCGGACATGAGGGGCTGCTCCTTTTTCGGGATTCCGAGGAATCGGGTTCCTGGCTTTTATATAAGACTTGGCTCAACCCGGAATCATACGACCATTGGTTGCCCCCTGCTTCCGGCCCCCGCGCGGGCAGGAATGTAACCGTCCATGCGCCGCCCGCCGGCGGGCCGGCCCGGCGCCAGTTAAAATGCCAGGTTTCCCACGCCCAGGGCAGGCCTTGCCCGGCGGCCGAATTCCAAGAATCCTATGCTCACCTTTCAGCAAATCATCCTTACGCTCCAGGAATACTGGGACAAGCAGGGTTGCGCCCTGCTGCAACCCTACGACATGGAAGTCGGCGCCGGCACCTCGCACACCGCCACGTTCCTGCGCGCGATCGGCCCGGAACCCTGGCGCGCCGCCTACGTGCAGCCCTCGCGCCGTCCCAAGGACGGGCGCTACGGCGAAAACCCCAACCGCCTGCAGCACTATTACCAGTACCAGGTCGTGCTGAAGCCGGCGCCGCCCGAAATCCTGGATCTGTACATCGGTTCGCTCAAGGCGCTGGGCATCGACCCCGCGCAGCACGACATCCGCTTCGTCGAGGACGACTGGGAAAACCCCACGCTGGGCGCCTGGGGCCTGGGCTGGGAAGTCTGGCTCAACGGCATGGAAGTCACGCAATTCACGTACTTCCAGCAGGTGGGCGGCCTGGACTGCACCCCGACCACCGGTGAAATCACCTACGGTCTGGAACGCCTGGCCATGTACCTGCAGGACGTGCAAAGCGTGTACGACCTGGTCTGGACCGAAGGCGCCAACGGCAACCGCGTGCTGTACCGCGACGTGTTCCACCAGAACGAGGTGGAGCAGTCCACCTACAACTTCGAGCACTCCTCGGCCGAGATGCTGTTCGCGCACTTCAACGACTACGAAGCCGAGGCCAAGCGCCTGATGGACGTGCCGCTGGCGCTGCCGGCCTACGAGGCCGCGCTGAAAGCCGCCCACACCTTCAACATGCTGGACGCGCGCGGCGCGATCAGCGTGACCGAGCGCGCCGCCTACATCGGCCGCATCCGCAACCTGTCGCGCGCCGTCGCACAGGCCTATTACGATTCCCGCGAACGACTGGGCTTTCCCATGCTGGGCCGCGACAAGGCCGCCGGGGAGGCAGCATAAATGACGACGAACATCCGCCCGCTGCTGGTCGAACTGCTGACCGAAGAACTTCCGCCCAAGGCCCTGCAAAAGCTGGGCCAGGCCTTTGCCGAAGGCGTGCGCACCACGCTTGAACGCCACGGCCTGCTGGCCGAGGGCTGCGCCGCGACCGCCTACGCCACGCCGCGCCGCCTGGCCGTGCATCTGTCGGCCGTGCTGGCGCAGGCGCCCGACCAGCCCTACGCCGAAAAACTGATGCCGGTGAAGATCGGCCTGGCCGAAGACGGCAGCGCCACGCCCGCGCTGCAGAAGAAGCTGGCCGCCAAGGGCCTGGAGCACCTGGACGTCGCCAAGCTGGAACGCGAGTCCGACGGCAAGCAGGACTACCTGGTGGCCCGCGGCACGGCCCCCGGCGCGCAGCTGGCCGCCGGCCTGCAGGAAGGCCTGGACGCCGCCATCGACGGCCTGCCCATCCCCAAGGTCATGCGCTACCAGCTGGCCGACGGGGTCACCACCGTCAAGTTCGTGCGCCCGGCGCACGGGCTGGTGGCGCTGTTCGGCGCCGACGTGGTGCCGGTGTCGGCGCTGGGCCTGGCGGCCGGCCGCGAAACGCTGGGCCACCGCTTCATGAGCGCCGGCCCCGTCTCCTTTACCGACGCCGACGCCTACGCCGCCACGCTGGCCGAGCGCGGCAACGTGGTGGCCTCGTTCGAAGGCCGCCGCGACGAAATCGCGCGCCAGCTGCAGGACCACGCCGCCCGCCTGTCCGCCACCCTGGGCGACGACCCGGAAGTGGCGGCGCTGCTGGACGAAGTCACCGCGCTGGTCGAGCAGCCCACGGTCTACGTCGGCCAGTTCGAGGAACAGTTCCTGCAAGTGCCGCAGGAATGCCTGATCCTGACCATGCGGCTGAACCAGAAATACTTCCCGCTGTTCGATCCGGCCACCGGCCGCCTGACCCACCGTTTCCTGATCGTGAGCAATATGCGCACGGACGATCCGGTGAACATCATCGAAGGCAACCAGCGCGTGGTGCGCCCGCGCCTGGCCGACGCGCAGTTCTTCTTTGAAACCGACCGCAAGACGCCGCTGGCCGCGCGCGTCGAGCAGCTGGGCTCCATCGTCTACCACAACAAGCTGGGCACCCAGCTCGAACGCGTCGAGCGCGTGCGCGCCATCGCCCGCGGCGTGGCCGAAAAGCTGGGCGGCGACGTCGCCGCCGCCGACCGCGCCGCCCTGCTGGCCAAGGCCGACCTGGGCTCCAACATGGTGGGCGAATTCCCCGAGCTGCAGGGCGTCATGGGCGCGTACTACGCGGCGGGCGACGGCGAGCCCGACAGCGTGGTGCAGGCCCTGCGCAACCAGTACCGCAACCGCTACGACACGCCCGTCACGCCGGAATCGCTGACCGCCGCCGTGCTGTTCATCGCCGAACGCGTGGAAACCCTGGTCGGCATCTGGGCCATCGGCCTGGCCCCCACCGGCGAGCGCGATCCGTTCGGCCTGCGCCGCGCGGCGCTGGGCCTGATCAGCGCGTTCGAGCAGCTGGCCGCGGGCGGCTGGCTGAAGATCAGCGCAGACGGTCCGCTGTCGCTGGACGGCCTGCTGGAACTGGCCGCCGGCACCTTCCCGGCCGGCAAGATCCCGGCCGGCACGCTGGCCGAGGTGCGCGCCTTCATCTACGAGCGCTATCGCAACCAGCTCATCAACGACTTCGACCGCAACGCGGTGGAAGCCGTGATCGCCCTGACCCCGCCGCTGCACCAGGCCGCCGAGCGCGTGCGCGCCGCCGCCGCGTTCGCGCAGCTGCCCGAGGCCGCCAGCCTGGCGGCCGCCAACAAGCGCATCGGTAACCTGCTGAAGAAGGCCGAAGGCGAGATCGGCGCGGTCGACGCGGCCGCGCTGGCCGAGCCCGCCGAGAAAGCGCTGGCCGCCGCCATGTCGGCGCTGCGTCCGCAGGCCGAGGCGCAGCTGGCCGCCGGCGACTTCGCCGGCAGCCTCAGCACGCTGGCGCAGGTGCGCGAGCCGGTGGACGCCTTTTTCGCCGACGTCATGGTCATGGCCGAAGACCCGGCCGTGCGCGCCAACCGGCTGGCCCTGCTGGCGCAGCTGCATGGCCTGATGAACCAGGTGGCAGACATTTCCAGGCTCGCACAGTGAAACTCATCATCCTCGACCGCGACGGCGTCATCAACCAGGACAGCGATGCGTTCGTCAAGAATCCCGACGAATGGATCGCCCTGCCCGGCAGCCTGCAGGCCATCGCCCGGCTGAACCAGGCCGGCTGGCGAGTGGTGGTCGCCACCAACCAGTCCGGGCTGGCGCGCGGCCTGTTCGACATGGACACGCTGACCGCCATCCACGCCAAGCTGCGCCGCGAACTGGCCGCCGTGGGCGGCGCCATCGACGCCATCTTCATGTGCCCGCACGGCCCCGACGACAACTGCAGCTGCCGCAAGCCGCGGCCGGGCATGTTCGAGCAGATCGGGCACCGCTACGACGTGGACCTGGCCGGCGTGCCGGCGGTGGGCGACTCGCTGCGCGACCTGCAGGCCTCGTCGGCGGCCGGCTGCTCGCCGTGGCTGGTGCTGACCGGCAACGGCAGGAAGGCGCTGGCCAAGGGCGGCCTGCCCGAGAACACGCGGGTGTGCGACGACCTGTCGGCCGTGGTCGACGCCCTGCTGCAGGACGCCTGACCCGATGGCCTGGCTCCGTTCGCTGCTGTACGCCCTGTTCCTGGCCGTCACGGTCATCCCCTACGCCTTCGCCTGCATCCTGTGGGCGCCGCTGCCGCTGCACTGGCGCTACAGGCTGACGGTGGGCTGGCCGCGCCTGGCCATCTGGGGCGCGCGCTTTTTCTGCGGCATCCGCTGGCAGGTCAAGGGCTGGGAAAACCTGCCCGACGGCCCGGCGGTGCTGCTGTCCAAGCACCAGTCCGCCTGGGAAACGCTGTTTTTCCCGGCCTATATGCCGCGCGAGGTCTGCTTCGTCTACAAGAAAGAACTGCACATGGTGCCGTTCTTCGGCTGGGGCCTGGCGCTGTTGCGCATGATCGCCATCGACCGCGCCAAGGGGCGCGACGCCTTCGAACAGGTGGTCAGGCAGGGCCAGACCCGCCTGGACGAAGGCCGCTGGCCGCTGCTGTTCCCGGAGGGCACCCGGGTCGCGCCCGGCAAGGTCGGCCGCTACAAGATGGGCGGCGCGCTGCTGGCCTCGCGCACCGGCGCCGTGGTCATCCCGGTGGCGCATAACGCCGGCGAATGCTGGCGGCGCAACGCCTTCGTAAAGCGTCCGGGTATGGTCACCCTGTCGATCGGACCCGCGATAGAATCCCAGGGACTCTCCCCCGAGGAACTGAACCAGAAGGTTCAGGACTGGATCGAAGGGGAAATGCGGCGTCTCAATCCTGAAAGGTATGTCCAGCCCTGACCAGCTAGAGCTCCTGTTCGACGTGCAGCCGCAAGGCGCGCCCGAAGGCGCCTCGCGGCCGCCCGCCGGACCCGCCGCGTCCGCGCCCAGGCCGGTCCCGCCCAAACCGCTCCACCCCGGCGCCCCGCAGCCTTCCGCTGCCGCCGGCGAGCCGCTGCTGACGCTGTCTCCCAACGCCGCCTCGCGCGTGCCCACGCCCTGCCCCGATCCGCTGCCGCCCGGCGCGCGCTGGCGCGAAGTCGCGACCGAGCAGCAGCCCATCGGCTTCGTGCTGCTGCGCTCGCGCCGCCGCAGCATCGGCTTCGTGGTCACGGACGACGGCCTGCGCGTCACCGCCCCCAACTGGGTCACGCTGGGGCAGATCGACGACGCCGTGCGCGAAAAATCCCGCTGGATCCTCACCAAGCTGCGCGAATGGCATTCCCGCAAGCAGCAGCTGGCCATGGCGCACACCCGCTGGCAGCCCGGCGGCGAACTGCCCTACCTGGGCAAGCGCATCGTCATCGGCGTGGGCGGCGACAGCCGCCAGGCCTATCTGTCGGGCGACGCCGAGGCCCCCGAGGACGGCGACACGCTCTGGCTGGCGCTGCCTTCGTCGGCCGATCAGGGCCGCATCCGCGACGCCGCCCAGGCCTGGCTGCAGCAGCGGGCCGGCGCCTGGTTCGGCGCGCGCCTGGCCCATTTCCTGCAAATCAGCGGGCTGAAGATCCGCCGCTGGCGCCTGTCCTCGGCCGCCACGCGCTGGGGCTCGTGCACCAGCGACGGCAACATCATGCTCAACTGGCGCTTGATTCATTTCGCGCCCGCCATCATCGATTACGTCATCGCGCACGAACTTGCCCATCTGCGCGAAATGAACCACAGTCAGGACTTCTGGCGCGAAGTGGGACAGATCCTGCCCGGCTTCGAAGACGCCAAGAAGATCCTGCGGCGCCACGATCCCGCGTCCCTCCCTCAGTTCTGAGGCGGCGCGCCTCTCCACCGTACAAGGAATATCCCCATGCGTATGCTCCACACCATGCTGCGAGTCGGCAACCTCGACAAATCCATCGACTTCTACACCAACGTGCTCGGCATGCGCGTGCTGCGCCGCAAGGACTATCCCGACGGCAAGTTCACGCTGGCCTTCGTGGGTTATCAAGACGAGTCCGAAGGCGCGGTCATCGAACTGACCCACAACTGGGACACCGACAAATACGACCTGGGCACCGGCTACGGCCACATCGCCCTGGAAGTGGACAACGCCTACGAGGCCTGTGAAAAGGTCAAGCAGAAAGGCGGCAAGGTCACGCGCGAGGCCGGCCCCATGAAGCACGGCAAGACCGTCATCGCCTTCGTCGAGGACCCTGACGGCTACAAGATCGAGTTCATCGAGAAGAAAGGCCGCGAAGACTGAGCGCCAAGAGGCCCGCCCATGATCCACCCCATCCTGAAAATGGGCGACCCGCGCCTGCTGCGCGTGGCCGCGCCCGTGGAACGCTTCGACACGCCCGAGCTGCACGCGCTGATCGACGACATGTTCGAGACCATGGCCGCCGCGCAGGGGGTGGGCCTGGCCGCGCCGCAGATCGGCATGGACCTGCAGCTGGTGATCTTCGGTTTCGACCGCAACGAGCGCTATCCCGACGCGCCCGCGGTGCCGCAGACCATCCTGTGCAATCCCGTCATCACGCCGCTGTCCGACGAGCGCGAGGACGGCTGGGAAGGCTGCCTGTCGGTGCCGGGCCTGCGCGGCCTGGTGCCGCGCTACCGCCGCATCCTCTACCGCGGACGCGACCCCTACGGCCAGCTCATCGAACGCGAGGCCGAAGGCTTCCACGCCCGCGTGGTGCAGCACGAATGCGACCACCTGATCGGCCGCCTGTACCCGTCGCGCATCGAGGATTTCTCGAAGTTCGGATTCACCGAGATCCTGTTTCCGGGCATGGACCCGAAGCAGGACGATTGACGCCGTCCGGCGGCGTCAATTCCTCCGGCGCGAAATCATCCACCTGCAACACCCGCGACACCACGGTCTCGGCCTCCTCGATCTGAGCGGCCTGGATATCCGTGATGGCGCCGCGCCGGTGCGCCTCGCGCCAGTCGCGCACGCCGGACTGGCGCAGCCGGTCGCGTAGCGGCTGCACCGCGTCGGCCAGCGCGAAGGCGCGCGTCAGCAGGCTTACCGGATCGTCGCCGGCCTGCGCGCCGCCCGGCTCGCGCTGCAGGTCGGCGGCCAGCCGCGCATGGGTCGGCGAAGGCCTGAGCAGCAGTTCGGCGCATTCGCGCGTCAGCGCGTCGCCCGGCCCGCGCGCCAGGCGCAGCGGCAGGATGGCCGCGCGCAGGCCCCAGGCCAGCGCGCGCCCGGGCAGGTTGCGCAGCACCTGGTCCATGCTTTTCTCGATGCTTGCATAGCCCTGCTCCAGGCACCAGTGCACCAGGGGCAGGTCGTCGTGCTTGCGGCCCTCGTCCTCCCAACGCTTGAGCACCGCGGACTGCAGGTACAGCTCCGACAGGATGTCGCCCAGCCGGGCCGAGATCATCTCGCGGCGCTTGAGCGCGCCGCCCAGCTGCGCCAGCGTGGCGTCGGCCAGCAGGGCGAAGCCCGCCGCGTAGCGGCCCAGCCGGCGGTAATGCCCGGCCGTGGGGCCGGAGACCGGCGCGGGCGCCAGCACCCCGCCGGTCCAGGCGCGGCCGATCGCGCGCAGCGCGTTGCGCGCCGCATGGCGCAGGTGGCGCCAGAACACGTCGTGGAACACGGCGATGCCGCGCTCCTCGTCGGGATTGGCCAGCGCCAGCATTTCCGGCATCAGGTAGGGATGGGCGCGGATCGCGCCCTGGCCGAAGATGATCAGGTTGCGCGTCAGGATATTCGCGCCCTCGACCGTGATGGCGATGGGCACGGCGCGGTACAGCGCGCCCAGGTAGTTGCCGGGGCCGTCCATGACGGCGCGGCCCGCGTGGATGTCCATCGCGTCGTTGACCGAGCCGCGCATGCGTTCGGTGGCGTGGTACTTCATGATGCCCGACACCACCGCCGGCTTGACGTCCTGGTTCAGCGCGGCGCAGGTCAGGCGCCTCGCGGCCTCCACCAGATAGGCGTTGCCCGCCAGGGCGGCCAGCCGCTCCTGCACGCCTTCGAACTTGCCCACGGGGATGCCGAACTGCTCGCGCACGCGCGCGTACATGCCGGTGGTGTGCGCGCACATGACGGCGGCGGCGGCCGACAGCGACGGCAGCGAAATGCCGCGCCCCGCGGCCAGCGCGCTCATCAGCATCTGCCAGCCGTGGCCGGCGCGCCCCGCCCCGCCGATCAGCGCGTCCAGCGGCACGAACACGTCGCGCCCGCGGTTGGGGCCGTTCTGGAACACCTGCATGGCCGGCAGATGGCGGCGGCCGATCTCCACGCCGGGCGCGTCGGTGGGCACCAGCGCCACCGAAATGCCGATGTCCTCGGGGCCGCCCAGGATGCCTTCCGGGTCCGACATCTTGAACGCCAGGCCCAGCACGGTGGCCACCGGCCCCAGCGTGATGTAGCGCTTGCGCCAGTTCAGCCGGATGCCGACGAGTTCGCGCCCGTCCACCACCTGCCTGCAGACCACGCCCGTGTCCACCATCGAGGCCGCGTCCGAGCCGGCCTCCGGACTGGTGAGGCCGAAGCACGGCACTTCGGTGCCGTCGGCCAGGCGCGGCAGCCAGTAGTCGCGCTGTTCCGGGGTGCCGAACTGCAGCAGCAGTTCGCCCGGCCCCAGCGAGTTGGGCACCATGACGGTCACGCCGGCGGTGATGGAATAGGCCGAGATCCGCCGCACCACCTCGGAATGCGCATAGGGGGAGAAACCCAGGCCGCCGTAGCGGCGCGGGATGATCATGCCGAAAAAGCGTTCGGACTTGAGAAAGGCCCAGACCTCGGGCGGCAGGTCGCGCCGCGTCCAGGTGATGTCCCATTCGTCCAGCATGGCGCACAGCCGGGCCACCGGGCCGTCGATGAAGCGCTGTTCATCCGGGGTGAGCGCGGCGGCGGGGACGTCCAGCAGCTTGCGCCAGTCGGGGTTGCCGGTGAAGAGGTCCGCGTCCCACCAGGTGTCGCCGGCCTCGATGGCTTCGCGCTCGGTGGCCGACATCGGCGGCAGCGCCTTGCGCGCCCAGCGGTACGCGGGTTCCGAAATGCGGCGTCGGCGCCAGGCATTGAAATCCATGAGCGGTCCTCGCAGTGACGGGTTGCTCCCCTTGGGGCCAAAGTACCAGAATTGCAGCCCTCGGACCAATCCTAGCCCTGTCGGGATGCGACAATGGGCGGCGCAACGAATCGCTATCCGGGCAACTTCCGCATGCTGAACAAACTCTGGCTGGGCTTTTTTCTTACCGCGGCAGCGGCGGCGCTGTACCGCTGGCTGATCGCCAGCGAACCCGAAGTGTTCCACCTGATGGTGACCAGCCTGTTCGACATGGCGCGCGTGTCGGTGGATGTGATGGTGCTGCTGTTCGGCACCCTGACCCTGTGGCTGGGCTTTCTGCGCATCGCCGAGGGCGCCGGGCTGGTGGAAAAGCTGGCGCATCTGCTGGGGCCGCTGTTCGCGCGCCTGATGCCGGAAGTGCCGCGCAACCATCCCGCCATCGGCCTGATCACGCTGAACTTCGCGGCCAACGGCCTGGGGCTGGACAACGCCGCCACGCCCATCGGGCTGCGCGCCATGCGCGAGCTGCAGTCGCTCAACCCCACGCCCGAGACCGCCAGCAACGCGCAGATCCTGTTCCTGGTGCTCAACGCCTCGTCGCTGACCCTGCTGCCGGTCACGCTGTTCATGTTCCGCGCGCAGCAGGGCGCGGCCGACCCGACCCTGGTGTTCCTGCCCATCCTGCTGGCCACCAGCGCCTCGACGCTGGCCGGCTTTCTGGCGGTGGCGGCCTGCCAGCGCCTGCGCCTGGCCGACCCAGTCGTCATGCTGTGGCTGGGCGGCGCGGCGCTGCTGATGGGCGGCTTCATGACGCTGTTGGCGGGCATGTCGGCCGCCGCCATCGCGTCGCTGTCCTCGCTGCTGGGCAACCTGACCCTGTTCGGCATCCTGCTGGCGTTCCTGATCGCGGGCGCCTGGAAGAAGGTGCCGGTCTACGAAGCCTTCATCGAAGGCGCCAAGGAAGGCTTCGACATCGCCAAGAGCCTGTTGCCGTATCTGGTGGCCATGCTGTGCGCGGTGGGCGTGCTGCGCGCCTCCGGCGCGCTGGACTTCCTGCTCGACGGCATCCGCTGGCTGGCGCAGTCGGCCGGCTGGGACACGCGCTTCGTGGACGCCCTGCCCACGGCCCTGGTCAAGCCGTTCTCGGGCAGCGCGGCCCGCGCCATGATGCTGGAGACCATGACGCATTTCGGGGTGGACAGCTTCCCGGCGCTGCTGTCGGCGGTAGTCCAGGGCAGCACCGAGACCACCTTCTACGTGCTGGCGGTGTACTTCGGCTCGGTGGGCATCCTGCGCGCGCGCCACGCCGTGGGCTGCGCGCTGGCCGCCGACCTGGCCGGCGTGCTGGCGGCCATCGGCGTGTGCTACTGGTTCTTCGGCTGAGGCCGCCGCGGCCTCAGTCCACCAGCAGGATCTTCATGCCGTTGGTGCCGCCGCTGTCGCGGTAGAAATCGCCCTTGGTCAGGATCACCCAGTCGCCGGTCTGCACCAGGTTGCGGCGGCGCAGCTCGTCGATGGCGGCATTGCTGAGATCGGCCGGATCGTAGTCGGACGGCGCGAACGGGATGGTATAGACGCCGCGGAACATCGCCACGCGGTTCTGCGTGACGCTGTGCGGGCTGTAGCAGTAGATCGGCACGCCCGAACGGATGCGCGACATGATCAGCGGCGTGTGCCCGCTTTCGGTCAGCGAGATGATGGCCTTGACGCCCGGGAAATGGTTGGCCGCGTACATCGCGGCCAGCGCGATGGTCTCGTCGCAGCGCGAGAAGGTCTCGCCCAGGCGATGGTGCGACTTGGTCGAGGTGGGGTGTTTTTCGGCGCCCAGGCAGACGCGCGCCATGGCCTGCACCGTCTCGACCGGATACTGCCCCGAGGCGCTTTCGGCCGACAGCATGACGGCGTCGGTGTAGTCCAGCACCGCGTTGGCCACGTCTGACACCTCGGCCCGCGTCGGCATGGGGCTGGAGATCATGGACTCCATCATCTGCGTGGCCGTGATGACGACCTTGTTCAGCGTGCGCGCGTGCTGGATGATGCGCTTCTGGATGCCGACCAGCTCGGCGTCGCCCACTTCCACGCCCAGGTCGCCGCGCGCCACCATCACGCCGTCGCTGGCGCGGATCAGCGAGTCCAGCGCCTCGTCGTCGGCCACGGCCTCGGCGCGCTCGATCTTGGCGATGATCCAGGCCTGGCTGCCGGCCGCCGCCAGCAGCGTGCGGGCCTCTTCGATATCGCTGCCATAGCGCGGAAACGACACCGCCACGTAGTCCAGCTCCATCTCGGCGGCGAGCTTGATGTCGACGCGGTCCTTGTCGGTCAGGCTGGGCGCGGACAGGCCGCCGCCGCGCCGGTTGATGCCCTTGTTGTTCGACAGCGGGCCGCCCACGGTCACGGTGGTGTGGACCTCGTCGCCCTCGACCCGGTCGACCACCAGCACCACGCGCCCGTCATCGAGCAGCAGCTCGTCGCCCACCCGGCAGTCCTGCACCAGTTCCGGATAATCGATGCCCACGATGCTGGCGGTGCCGGCCTCCTTGGGATGCGCGCGCGACAGCGTGAAAGGCTGGCCCACCTGCAGTTGCACCTGCTTGTCGATGAAGCGCGCGATGCGGATCTTGGGGCCTTGCAGATCGCCCATGATGGCCACGAAGCGGCCCTGGCTGGCGGCGATCTCGCGCACCAGCCGGGCGCGTGCGCGGTGGTCGTCCGCGCTGCCGTGCGAGAAGTTGAGACGGGCCACGTCCAGCCCGGCGCGGATCATGGCTTCGATGCGTTCCGGCGTCGAAGTCGAGGGTCCCAGGGTGGCGACAATTTTGGTGCGGCGCAGTACGGGCATGACGGTCCACTCTCGCTAAAACGACAAAAGCGTTATGGTACGCCGGCTGCGCGCGCGCAGGTATCATGGTGATCAGACAACCCCAACAGACCCGTCCGAACCCGTGAAAATCGTCATCGCCCCCGACTCTTTCAAAGAAAGCGTTTCCGCGCCCGACGCGGCCGCGGCCATCGCGCGCGGCGTCAAGCTCGCCTTCCCCGGCGCCCATACCGTTTGCATCCCCATGGCCGACGGCGGCGAAGGCACGGTCGAGGCCGTGCTCGCGGCCACCGGCGGCCAGGCCCGCCAGCAGACGGTGAACGATGCGCTGGGCTACAAGGTGGACGCGGACTGGGGCCTGCTGGCGGACGGCACGGCGGTGATCGAAATGGCCGCCGCCGCCGGCCTGGAACTGATTCCGCCCGCGCGGCGCGACCCGATGCGCGCCAGCAGCCACGGCGTGGGCGAGCTGATGCTGGCCGCCATGGACGCCGGCGCCAGCCGCATCATCCTGGGCCTGGGCGGATCGGCCACCAACGACGCCGGCGCCGGCATGCTGACCGCGCTGGGCGTGCGGCTGCTCGACGCCGACGGCCGCACTCTGCCGCCGGGCGGCGGCGCGCTCGGCAGGCTGGCCAGCATCGACGCCCGCGGCCTGGACCCGCGCCTGGCGCAGATCCGGATCGACATCGCTTCGGACGTGGACAACCCGCTATGCGGCCCGCAGGGCGCCTCGCACGTGTTCGGCCCGCAGAAAGGCGCCACGCCGGAACAGGTGGAAATCCTCGACCGGATGCTGGCGAACTTCGCCGACGTGTGCGCGCGCCATCTGGCGGCGGACCACCGCGACGCCCCCGGCGCCGGCGCGGCCGGCGGCCTGGGTTTCGCGGCCAAGGCGTTCCTGAACGCCCGCTTCCGTCCGGGCGTGGAGATCGTGGCGGAACTGGGCGGCCTGGCCGCCGCGGTCGAAGGCGCCGCGCTGGTCTTCACCGGAGAAGGCCGCATGGACGCGCAGACCCTGCGCGGCAAGACGCCCGCTGGCGTAGCCCGGATCGCGCAGCGCGCCGGCGTGCCCGTGGTGGCGCTGGCCGGCTCGCTGGGCGCCGGCTACGAAGGCCTGCACGCGGCCGGCATCAGCGCCGCGTTCAGCCTGGCGCCCGGCCCCATCACGCTGCAACAGGCGCTGACGGACGCGGAAAAACTGCTGACCGAGCGCGCGCGCGACGTCATACAACTGTGGATGGCGGCGCAGAAACGGATGTTGTAGAAGGACGCGCGTGACGCGAAACCGCCTCACGCCGCCTGCAACACCCCCGCCTCGACCAGCGCGTCCGACAGGCGGATGTAGCGGTCCACCGAGATATCCTCGGCGCGGGCGGTGGGCGCGATGTCCAGCGCTTCCCATGGCACTTGCGCGGCCCAGTCGGCCAGCACCCGGCGCAGCATCTTGCGGCGTTGCGAGAACGCGCGCGCGACCACGGTTTCAAAAGCGCGTTCGCTGACCGGGCGCAGGCGCTCGGCCGGCAGCGGCACCATGCGCACGATAGCCGACACCACCTTGGGCGGCGGGTCGAAGGCCTCGGGCGGCACGTCGAACAGCTTGTGCATGCGGTAGCGCGACTGCAGCATCACCGACAGCCGGCTGAAGTCGCCCGAGCCCGGCTGCGCCACCATGCGGTCGATCACTTCGCGCTGCAGCATGAAATGCTGGTCGCGCACGTGGTCGGCCCAGGTCATCAGATGGAACAGCAAGGGGCTGGAGATGTTGTAGGGCAAATTGCCCACGACGCGCAGCGCGCCGCCGAACTGGGAAAAATCCACCGTCAGGGCGTCCGCCTCGACCACGGTCAAGCAGCCGGGTTCGAACTGCTTGCGCAGGCGGGCCGCCAGGTCGCGGTCGATCTCGACCGCGGTCAGGTGGTCCAGGCGTTCCAGCAGCGGCCGGGTCAGCGCCGACAGGCCCGGACCGATTTCGACCACGGTATCGCCGCGGGCGGGAGCCACCGCCCGGACGATGGACTCGACCACGCTTTCGTCGGTCAGGAAGTTCTGGCCGAAACGCTTGCGCGCCTGGTGCTGAGACATGTAAGGCCCGTAATGCGTTTAGCGGTTGTTCTGCTGGATCTGCTGCTGCTTTTCCAGGCGGTTGTCGATATACGCCTGCGCGCGCAGCTGCTCCAGCCAGTCTTCGAATGCGGGCTGGGCGCGGCGCTCGAACAGCACCTGGCGCGCCTTCATCCGCGCCACTTCGTCGGACGCGTCATGTTGGCGGCGCTCTTCGACCTGGATCAGGTGCCAGCCGAAAGGCGATTGGATCGGCGGGCTGATTTCGCCCGGCTGCAGCGCGTTCATGGCGGCCTCGAACGGGGGCACGGTTTCGCCCGGGTTCAGCCAGCCCAGCTCGCCGCCCTGCGGAGCGGTCGCGTCCTGCGAGTACTGGCGAGCCATGTCCTCGAACTTGGCGCTGCCGCTCACCAGGCGCTGGCGCACCTGTTCCAGGCGCTGGCGGGCCTGTTCGTCGCTCATGACGGTGGAGGTCTTGATCAGGATGTGGCGGGCGCGGGTCTGCACCACTTCGACCGGCCCCTGCTGCGCCGGCTGCGGGCGCGCGGCGGGCGCCGGCGCGGGAGCGGGCGCCGGGGCGCGGGCCGTGCGGGCCGGCGCCGGCTGGGCCGAGCCGCGGTCCATCACCTTGATGATGTGGAAACCGTTGCCGCTCTGGATCAGGCCGCTGACCTGGCCTTTCTGCAGATTGCTGATGGCCTGCACGAACAGGTCGGGCCAGCCGTCCAGCGGACGCACGCCCATGACGCCGCCCTGCAGCGCTTCGGGGCCGTCCGAGGACGCCGCGGCCAGGCTGGCGAAGTCATCGCCGCGCTTGGCCCGCGCCAGCAGGCCTTCGGCCTTCTTGCGCAGCACCGCCAGCTGCTCGGGCGAGGAGCCTTCCGGCACCCGCACCAGGATCTGGGCCAGCGCGTAAAGCATCGGACCGGCAGGCGCCTGCGCCTGCTCGGGCGCGGGTTGCGGCTGCGCCTGGGGCTGCTGCGCCGCGGGCGCCGCGCCGAAGGCCGGATTGCGCCGCTGGTCCTTCAGGAAGGCGTCGACTTCCGCGTCGGAAATCACGATGGTCGAGTCCACCGCGCGCTGGCGCAGGCGGTCGGAGCGGATCTCTTCGCGCAGCGACTTGCGATAGGCGTCCCAGGTGATGCCGGATTTCTCGATCTCCTGGCGCAGCTGCGCCACGGTGATCTTGTTGCGCGCGGAGATGGCCTCCACGGCCTTGTCGACCTGGGCGTCGTCCACGCGGATGCCCATGCGGTCGGCCTCGTGGCGCTGCACGCGCTCCATGATGAGACGCTGCAGCACCTGATGCTGCAGGGTCTGGTCGTCGGGCACCTGGATGCCGCGCGCCTTCAGCTCGCCGCTGATGCGCAGGGACGCCTCGCGCAGCTCGCGCAGCGTGATCACGTCCTTGTCGACCACCGCGGCGATGCCGTCGACGAACTGCTCGCGCGGCGCCGCGGGAGCGGCGTTCTTCTGCGCGGCCGCTGTCTTCGCGCCGTTCTGTGCGGAGGCGGGCTTGGCGCCGTTGTTCGTGCCCTTGCCGTTCTGCTCGGCCGCATACGCGGCAGGCAAGCCGGCGCAGACGGCCAGCAGCAGTGCATTGCGGGAGAGGCGGCGCAAAGAGTGCAACCTACGCATCATTCATACCTTTCAAATGTGGTCCCGGTGGGTACAGGCGGCGTAATGCGCGAGTAGCCGGGGATGCTTCTGTTCAGCAGGTTCATCGGGTCGGTTCCCAGGGAACCCAGGCCGGTCAGCTCCAATTGCAGGAACACCGCGGAGTTGGCGTCCGTGGCCGACACGGCGTAGCGCTGGTAGACCACGCGGCCCACCCAGCAGCAATCCCCCTTGTACTCCAGGCCGGCGATGGCCTGCGTCACGCGGGGAGACTCGGTGGTGTTGGCGACCGTGCTGGAGGGACCGGAGCGCAAGGAGTAGTCGACCCGGCCCACGCCGTACCAGCGCTTGCTGAACGGCCACTGGAACGCCAGGCTGACCTGGTTCTGGCCCTGCGGCTGGTAGGCGACGCCCTGCTGGGGATCGCGCTGGTAGCGGTAGGACAGCGCCACGGTGGTCAGGCGCTGCGGCGTCCAGCGCGCGCTCACCAGGCCGCGCGACCAGTTGTTGTCGTACGGGTTGTACTGGGCCGCGACCTCGGTCGTCAGCGTATCGGTCAGGGCCGCGCTGGCGCCCACCAGGAAGTCCGAACGCACGTTCTCGCGCGGCGTCTCGCCGGGCAGCGTCACCTTCTGGTCGGCGAAATACAGGCGCTGCGCCACGGCCAGCGACATGCGCTCGAAACCGGTGTTGGCGTCCAGCCAGCGCGTGGTCAGCGCCGCGGTCAGCTGGTTGGCGTTGGAGATGCGGTCCCAGCCGCCGGTATAGATGTTTTCCTCGAAGGCCTGCGAGAAACTGAAGTCGGCCAGCGAAGTGTCGTACACCGGCATCTTGGACTGGTCGCGGTACGGCACGTACAGGTAGTACAGGCGCGGCTCCAGCGTCTGGGTCGAGGCCTTGCCGAACAGCGTGGTGTCGCGCTCGAAGATCAGGCCGGTGTCCAGCGACATGATGGGCACGGTGCGCGACTGCGAGCGCGGATACCCCATCGACGTGGTCGCGTCGGGCGTCCCGGCGTTCAGGCCCAGCCAGTCGCGGCCATACCAGTTGGTCTGGTACTGCGTGTAGTTCACGCCCGCCTTGGGCACGATGAACCAGCCCGGCTTGACGATCGGATAGGACACCGTCGGATAGCTCTGCAGCCGGTCGCCCTGCGGGCCCTGGCGCACGCCGCCGACCTTGGGAATGCTGAAACGCACGGCGGTCGAGGTCCAGTCGACGTCGAAACCGCCCCAGTCGTAGCGCGCGCCGCGCAGGTACAGCTCGGGCACCTTGTCGTACGGCGGCGTCAGCGGCGCTTCGGGGTCCTGCAGCGTCTGGTATTTGTAGACCTGGGCGTACGCGCTCCAGTATGTGGAGGCCCAGCCCACCCGCGCGCGCTGCGGCAGATAGGTGGTGGACGCCTGGTTCAGCCCCAGCTGGGAAATATCGCGGAAGTAATCGTCGTCCGATACCTTGGCGATGTCCCAATCCGTGTAGAAACCGTGGGAGAACTGCTGCTGGTGGCGCCACCAGTACATCCAGCGGTCGTCGCCGGTGACGTTGTCGTTGGGCAGGTAGGTGCCGTTCAGGGTGCCCGCGTAGGTGTACCCCATGTAGCGGAACTCGCCGCCCAGCTGCAGCCCGCGCTTGGAGAAATAGCGCGGCTGGATGGTCATGTCATAGTTGGGCGCCAGGTTCAGGTAGTACGGCAGCGAAATGTCGATGCCGCCCTGGCTGGTGGTGCCGTAGGTCGGCACCAGGAAACCCGACTTGCGCTCCTTCTTGACCGGGAAGGTCATGTAGGGCGAGGCCAGAATCGGGAAATCCTTGAAATACAGCACGCCGTTGCGCGCCACGCCTTCGTTCTCGTCGAAATCCACGTCGACGGTCTTGGCCTTGATGTACCAGGACGGCGTCTCGCAGGCGCAGCCGCTGTAGGTCACCGTATGCAGCCGCATCTGCGACTTGCTGAAAATGTCCGCGTGCTCGGCGACCGCGAAGCCGCCGGTGGCGCCCATCCAAAAATTCGGCTTTTCGACCTCGCCCGAATACTTGTCCACGTTGAACTTGGCGTTCGGCCCGGCCACCAGGGTGCCGTCGCGCATCATGCGCGCGCTGCCCTGGACGTCGACTTCGCCCGTGTCCTTGCGGTAATTGATGCGGTCGCCCTTGATCACGCCGTCGATGCGGCGCACCTGCGCGTTGCCCGACAGGGTCAGGTCCGACTCGGGATCGCCCTCGATCGTGTCCGCTTCCATGAAGGCCGGGATGTCGTCGTCCGGCAGCCGGTGCATCCGCAGCCCGGGCGATGTACGCAGCACCGGCGCCTGCGTGGCCGACGTGGCGGCGGGAACGGCGCCCTGGCTGCCCTGAGCCTGGACGGCCCCGGCGGCCATGCCGACAGCGGAGAGGATCAACCAGCGAACCTTGCGCACGAGTGTAAACAGCCCTTTTCGACGATGGGGAAACCCGACACCGGCACCCACGAAGGGCCAATGCTAACGGAAACGAGCCGGTATTATAGAGAAGCCGCGCCACAGGCCCAGCCCCCGATGCTCACGGCATGCCGCCCGCGCGCGCACGAAACACTTCTGCAATATTGCCTTTCTGATACGGATCTTTCTTGAAAAACGATCACGACCCCCGCCTGGAGCTGATCCGCAATTGGCTGGGCAGCCTGCCCGCCGCCCTGAATCTCGCCGTGGACACGCTGCGCCCGGCCTCGGCCGACGCCAGCTTCCGGCGCTACTTCAGGCTGGACGCCGGCGAGCGCACCCTGATAGTAATGGACGCCCCGCCCGAGCACGAAGATTCCCGCCCGTTCCTGCACGTGGGCCAGCTGCTGGCCGACGCCGGCCTGAACGTGCCTGCGGTGCTGGAAAAGAACCTGGACCTCGGCCTGATGCTGCTGACCGACCTGGGCGAGCAGACCTACTACCAGCGCATCCAGGCCGGACTGACCGACGCCCAGCTCCAGACGCTGTACCGCGAGGCCCTGGCCGCGCTGGTCCAGCTGCAGCAGGCCTCCACCGCCGGCCTGGGCGTCTACGACACGGCCCGCCTGGCCGAAGAACTGAAGCTGTTTCCCGAATGGTACGTAGGCCGGCACCACGGCGTCACGCTGGACGACAAGACCGCCAACGCGCTGGACAAGATCTTCGCGCTGCTCTCGGCCAGCAACGGCGGCCAGGCCCGCGTGCTGGTGCACCGCGATTACCACTCGCCCAACCTGATGGTCTGTGACCAGCCGCAGTACGGCCCCAATCCCGGCATCATCGACTTCCAGGACGCGCTGGCCGGCCCCATCACCTATGACCTGGCCTCGCTGGTCACCGACGCCCGCACCACCTGGGAAGAACCCCAGCAGCTGGACTGGGCCATCCGTTACTGGGAAATGGCGCGCAAGGCCGGCCTGCCGGTGGACGCCGACTTCGCCGAGTTCCACCGCGCCTACGAATGGATGAGCCTGCAGCGCAACCTGCGCATCCTGGGCGTGTTCGCGCGCCTGAACCATCGCGACGGCAAGGCGCACTACCTGGCCCACATGCCCCGCGTGAACGGCTACGTGCGCCAGGTCGCCCAGCGCTACGGCGTGTTCACGCCGCTGCTGCGCCTGCTGGACCAGCTGGACGACCGCCAGGTCACCGTCGGATACACCTTCTGATGCGGGCCATGATACTTGCGGCCGGCCGCGGCGAGCGCATGCGCCCGCTGACCGACCGCCTGCCCAAGCCGCTGCTGTCCGTGGGCGGCCAGCCGCTGATCGTCTGGCACCTGCGGCGGCTGGCCGCCGCAGGCATCCGCGACGTGGTCATCAACCATGCCTGGCTCGGCCACGAAATCGAACGCGCCCTGGGCGACGGCGGCGCCCTGGGCGTGCGCATCCGCTATTCGGCCGAGGCCAGCGCCCTGGAAACCGCCGGCGGCATCGCCCAGGCGCTGCCGCTGCTGGGCGATGCGCCCTTCCTGGTCATCAACGGCGACGTCTGGTGCGACTGGGACCCGGCCCGGGCGCCCGGCCTGGCCCGCGAGCTGCCGGCGGGCGGCGCCTGGCTGCTGCTGGCGGACAACCCCGTGCAGCACCCGGCCGGCGATTTCCATCTGGCGGCCGACGGCCGCGTCCATGCCCAGGGGGAACCGCGTTTGACCTTCGCCGGCATCGGCGTCTACCATCCTTCGTTATTCGCGGACATCGCCGCGGGCACGGCGGCGCCGCTGGCGCCGCTGCTCAGGCAGGCCATGGCCCGCGGCCTGGTGCGCGGCGCCCGCCACGACGGCCGCTGGACCGACGTCGGCACGCCGCAGCGGCTGGCCGACCTGGACGCCGAACTGGCCGGTACGGTCCGCTGATGTCCACATATTTCACAATATCAACGTGCGCAACCAGGATTGTCCGCGCACCCAACCGCCCGGGCTGACGGGGTATTCTTCTGCGTTTTGCCGCGCGCAAGGCGCGGGCAAAACCTCAGTCGGCACTCGCACAGCGGGCAATCACTACAGGAAGTTTTCTAGGAAATGGGGATGTTCGGAAGATCGCAACGGGCCGTGTTCAAGCCCTCCGTATACCAGCCGGGCCAACGCACGCGCCGCATGCCGCGCTGGCTGGTGCTGCTGCTGGTAGGCATAGCCCTGGGCGCGGGCGGCGTGCTCTTCCTGCAGACCAACTACGGCCCGCAACGGCTGACCGTCGAGCAATCCGAACAGCTGCACAGCGAACTGAGCGCGGCCAACCTCGAGCGCCAGCGCCTGCAAAGCCAGCTCGAAGAAGCCACGCAGCAGCGCGACGCCAACAAGTCCACCCATGAAAAGCTGACCACCGACCTGGCCGCGGCCCGCAGCAAGATCGAAACCCTGAACAAGGAGCTGGTCCTGTTCCAGGACGCCATGCCCGCCGACCCGCGCGGCGGCAACCTCGGCATCCGCTCGGCCACCTTCAAGCGCGCCCCCGGCCTGCTCGACTTCCAGGTCCTGGTCATGCGCGAAGACCGCCAGGGCGCTCCGTTCCAGGGTACGCTGACCTTCTCCATCCAGGGCACCTACCCCAACGGCCGTTCCGCCACCATCACGCCCGAAGGCGCTCCGGTGAACGTGGACCGCTACGACTACGCGATGGGCCAGCTCAAGCTGCCCGACGGCTTCACCTCCAAGGTCGTGACGCTGCGCGTCGTGGACGCCGCGCAGAAGCAGCACGCAATGCGCATCTACTACGTGCGCAACTGAACCGGCTCCGGCCACCGCAGAAACCCGCCCGCCCGACGGCGGGTTTTTTTTCGCTCAGGCCCCGTGCGCCTTCGGCGCGGTCGCGCCCAGTTGCGCGGCGGCCTCGTCCATGAACTGCGCCATGCGCACGTCCAGCTCGGTCACCCCGCCGGCATCGTGGGTGGTCAGGATCACGTCCACCCGGTTATAGACGTTGGTCCATTCGGGATGATGGTTCAGCTTCTCCGCGAACATCGCCACGCGCGCCATGAAGCCGAACGCGGCGTTGAAACTGGCGAAGCGAAAGCGCTTCTCGATGGCGTCTCGCATCGCCACCGCCTGCCAGCCGGACAGCGCGGCGACCGCGGTATCGGTGCCTATACGGGCGGGAGGAAACATGCTCATGACGGACTCCTGAAAAAACAAAGGGCGGCCCCGCGCAACGCGCCGGCCGCCCGGAACACAGGAACAGGGGCCTAGGCCCGCATTACTGCTTCACTGCGTAAAGGTAGATTTCGACGCGCCGGTTCAGCGCGCGGCCTTCGGCGGTCGCATTGTCGCCGATCGGATCGTTGGGCCCGCGCCCTTCCACCGACAGCCGGCTGGCGGCCACGCCCTGCTTGCTCAGGTAGTCCGTCACGCTCTTGGCCCGGTTGACCGACAGGGTCTGGTTGTGAGCCAGCGAACCGGTGCTGTCGGTATGGCCGACCACCTTCGCCCGCAGTTCGGCATGCTGGTTGAGCGAGCGCGCCACGCTGTCCAGCACGGGCAGCAGGGCGGGCTTGAGCTGCGTCTTGTCGGTATCGAACGACACGCCGCTGGGAATATTGACCTTCAGGCTGCCGTCGGGCATTTCCACCACGTCGATCCCGAGCGAGGACGCGCCCGAATTCTGCACGTCTTCCTTGACGACCTTCCAGTTATAGCCGACCAGCCCGCCCGCCACCGCGCCGATGCCGGCGCCGATGGCCGCACCCTTGCCGTGCCCGATCAGCGCGCCTATGCCCGCGCCGATCGCCGCCCCGGCGCCCGTGCCCACGGCCGTATTGGTCTGCTGTTGCGTGGCGCATCCCGCCAGCAAGGCCCCAGATGCCGCAACAATTGCGATACGGTTGAATATTGTTCTTGAACGCATGGCAACCTCCACTTAGCCCATCGGTATGCCGGATCATTCCGGCCTGCCCATGCTAGCAAGCGCCACTGCGACAACAGGCAACATTTTGTATTGCCCGGCAGGACCGGTCACCCGGCGCTGAAACCGGCCAGCCACGGCAGCGCCGCCTCCAGCCGCGGCGACTCCAGCTCGGGCCGCGCCGCCCCTTCGGGCAAGGCCAGCCCCGCCCGGTTGTGCCAGTACGTGCGCAGCCCCACCTGGCGCGTGCCGAACATGTCGTAGCCCGAACCGGCGATGAAGGCCGCCTGGGCCGGCTCGGCCTGCAGACGCGACAGCACCAGCGCATAAGGGCGCGGGTCAGGCTTGTAATAGCCGGCCTCCTCCGAGGTCACCACCACGTCCCAATCCACGCCCAGCAAGGCGGCGGCGCGCCGCCCCAGCCGGTTCGAGCAGTTGGTCACCACGCCCAGCCGGCAATGCGGACGCAACGCCGCCAACAACTCGCGCGCGCCGTCCCAGACCGGCAGGCCGTCCCATTGCGCCTCCAGCGCCGCCGCGGCCGAGGCCGGCAGGCCCACGGCGGCCGCAGCCTCCTCCACCAGCTGCTCATAGGGCCGATAGGCGCCGCAGCCATAAGTGATGCGCAGATATTCCGCGCGCCAGGCCCGGCCGGCGGATTCCGAGCCCGCGGCCCGGTTCCAGACCGTCCACGAATCGAGCAAGGCGGTCAGCAGGTCGAACAGCACCACACGGGGATAGGCGGATGGATGGGACATGCGGCGCGCTCTCCATAAAAGACAGAGGCCCACTATAAATATCGCCGCGCGCTCCATGGTGAACCGCGGGTTTAGCCACGATTAAGCCGCAGCTTAATGCGGCTCAGACGCCCCGCACGATTTCGTAAAACTGCGGGTCGGGCTCGCCGTCGAAAATGCTTCGCCCCAGCATGCGCAGTTCCGCCTGCGTCGGACTGTGATGCATGTCCATGAACGTCTTCTTGCTCGCATGCTCGATCAACCCGACGTACTGCCCCGCGCTGACCGGCTCCAGCAGCGTGCGCCGCACAAACCCCGGAAAGCTCGACAGCCGCCGGTTGGACTCGTCGAACCACGCAAGAAAGGCCTCCTCCTTGCCTTTCTTGATTTCCGGAAAGTAGATCAAATTGACGAACACGATGCCTCCCGATGTGCCGCGCGGACCGTTGCAACCCATGGTATCGACATGGACAGCCCGGAATCCTTGACTCCCATCAAGCGCGCGGAATGCCGGGCCATGGGAAAACCCGGATAGGTTCACGGCGCGTCGCAGCCCGCCTCCAGCCATTGCCGCTCGAAGGCATGGCGGTTGTCCTGCAAGCCCTGCCTGGCCAACTCCCGCTGGGAGCGCGACATGGAACCCGGCGGCACCACCCGGTTGGCTTCATTGCCAGGATTGTTGCGCGCCTGCTCGATCTTGCGCTGCAAGGCCTTGCAATGCTTCCGCGCCCCCTCATCCTGCGCCTGAAAGATAGAACCCGTGTCCCGCGACGACGGGGCAGGCGTCGGCTGCGCATGCGCAAACGGCAAGAACGCCAGCAGCGCCAACGCGCCGGAGAAGTGATGAAGAAAACTCATAAAACCAACCAATGGACCCCGAGGACCGCGAAGCACCATGCACCGCCTGCAGGTGCCGCCGACCAGGCGACGAGGAGAGAATGGGAAGCCGTTACCCTCTTTCAGTATCGATGTTTCGGCATTGATCTCTATCAATTCTGGCAGACCGGGACTTATTGCTTGCTGGCCGGATTCCCCGTACGCCAAAACCCGCTGCGCCCCGCCACCTGTCGGCGACAGGGTCGAATTTGGCACATTTTCGGGATCGGGAGGACGGGCGGCGATGGATGCGAGAGAAATAGGACGCAGTCGGTCTCTACTACATGCCAGCCGCTGATCTACGCTTCGCAAGACGCTTGGTATCCGGGTTCATTGGGTGGCTCCAACATGAGGTGGATTCAGTATCTGCAGCAGGGTTTCATAGAAGTAGAGAGCCAACGCTACGATCTCATGCACATGCATGGCCCCGTCTTGGAGCTTGCCATCGCAGCAACGCCGCGCTATCGGGCCTTGCTGTTGCGTATCCAAGTGGAATTCACCTCGCATTGCGTATCGTTCGGGCCTAAAGCAGGCCAGGCCCTCGATTTCGACGTCCTCGGCCAGGACCGCCGAATTCTCGACCATCGAAACGTAGCTCGCGCCTTTTGCTTCGATCGCTACCGCTGGTCGCTGTCCCTGCCCGACCTGATCCGCACCATCGAGCGCCACGACTGCAACTTCACCGGCCAGGGAAACTGGCTGGTTATCCGGGCCATCGACGATCAGGGCCGGGAGGTGGACTATGAGATTTACTTCCGCCTGCGCCGCCTGGGCGAGCACACACTGCGCATGGTGGTCGAAAGCGCCTACGTTCGCGCACCCGGTTCACCTGGTCCGGGCATTCCCCATGCACGCAAAGGCCGGATACGGTTTCAGGTGATGGCCGCCAAGATCGCCCGCGGAGAGCCGCTGCGCGACCCGGGCCGCAATCGGCGTTGATTCGCAAGCCAGAAAAGGTGAGGCCCCGTAGAACGGGGCCTCATGTGTCGCGGGCGCTCTTTGAAATACCAGCACGGCTGGATCCTGTTGCCAGGAGGCAGATAGACGCCTTCTCAGGCCCCGGTTCATCTATCTGTGAACAAATTACCCATTTCTGGGTAAGAAATCAACCCTGGCGGTGCCGAAGAACACGCGCCGGAAATGAGATCGGGCACCCCAACTGGGGTGCCCGATCTCGAATCTTGGTGGTGGGCTGTGAGTGGCTCGAACACTCGACCTACGGATTAAGAGTCCGCTGCTCTACCAACTGAGCTAACAGCCCTTGCAATCCACACAACCCCGAAGCTTGTTCAGCGATGCGTGCAGTGCGAAGAAGAAAGATTATATGCAGCTTTTTTGGTTTGTGCAAGTCAGCTGCAAAAAATCTGGCGAATCGCGCGTCAGGCAGCGTAGCCGCCGTCGACCGCCAGGCTGGCGCCGGTGACGTAGCGGCCGTCGGGGCCGGCCAGGAAGGAGACCATGCCGGCGATGTCGCGGGTTTCGCCGTAGTGCGGCAGGGACAGGGTGGCGACCAGGGCGTCGGCGCGTTCGCCGTTGGCGGGATTCATGTCGGTGTCGATCGGGCCGGGGTGCACGACGTTGGCAGTGATGCCGCGCGCGCCCAGGTCGCGGGCCAGGCCCTGGGTCAGGCCGACCAGCGCGGCCTTGCTGGCGGCGTACAGCGCCACGCCGGGGCGGCCGGCGCGCTCCACCAGGCAGCTGCCGATGTTGATGATGCGGCCGTTGTCGGGCATGGACGCCTGGGCCGCCTGGATCGCGACGAACGGCGCGCGGACGTTGATGTCCATGGTGCGCTCGTAGTCGTCCAGGCTGGCTTCGCCGATGACGCCCGCCAGGAAGACGCCGGCGTTGTTGACCAGCACGTCGATCGGGCCGAGTTCGGCGATGGCGCGTTCGACGGCCTGCTTGACGGCGGCGGCGTCGGCGGCATCGGCCTGGATGGCGCGCACGCGGCGGCCGTCGGCGGACAGTTCCTGGGCCAGCGCCTGCGCGGCGGCGGCCGAGGAGGCGCTGACGTAGGTGAAGGCCACGTCGGCGCCGTCGGCGGCGAGGCGGCGCACGATGGCGGCGCCGATTCCGCGGCTGCCGCCGGTGACGAAGGCGATTTTTCCAGTGAGCTTGTGCATGACGGGATCCATATTTGTAGTGATCGGTACAAATATATTCGCCGAACGGATGACCGGGCGTCAATGATTTTTTTATCGACCGACACAAAATTCACGCCGCGGGTAAAATCCCGGCCATGGCAGAACGTGGGCGTCCTCGTAACTTCGACCGGGCCCAGGCCTTGCGCAAGGCCATGGATGTGTTCTGGTCGAAGGGATATGAAGCGGCATCGCTGACCGATCTGACGGAAGCGATGGGCATCAACTCGCCCAGTCTTTATGGCGCTTTCGGCTCGAAGGAAAGCCTGTTCCGCGAAGCGGTGGAGCTGTACCGCGAGACCGAGGGCGGCGCGGGCCGGCGCGCGCTGCAGGACGCGCCGACGGCGCGCGCAGCCATCGAGGCCATGCTGCTGGCTTCGGCCGAGCGCTTCACCGCGCCGGGCCATCCGCACGGATGCATGATCGTGCTGGGCGCGCCCGCGGGCTGCGTGAACCACGCCAGCGTGGGCGATTTCCTGAGCGACAGCCGCCGCGAGATGCAAGGCCGCATCCTGGCGCGCCTGCAGGCCGGCGCCGCCGCGGGCGAACTGCCGCCCGACGCGGATCTGAAGGCCCTGGCCGCGTTCTACACCACGGTGCTGCACGGCATGTCGATCCAGGCGCGCGACGGCGCGAGCCGCAAGACCTTGCAGGCGGTGGCGCGTCAGGCCATGTGCGCCTGGGACGCGCTGACCGCAACGCCCGCCTGAGTCCCCTTCTCCGTCATTTCTTGCCCGGCGCCGGCGCCTTGGGCGGCTTGCGCATCTGTTCCAGCAGCGGGCCGCAGGCGTTTTCTTCGTTGGCGCTGGGCGCGATCAGGGCCAGCAGGCCGGCCGCCGGCGTCAGCAGCACCCCCAGGGCCACCATGCCGGCGCCGCGCGCGGCCAGCGGCAGCGCGTGCACGCCCACGTCCGGCGAACCGAAGGTGCCCTTGACATACAGCGGCGAACGCAGCGAGAAGATGCGAAACCCCTTGCTGTCCGGCGTGACGTCCATGTTCAGCGTTTCGTTCTTGAAGTCGGCCGTGCCGGTGATGCTGATCAAGGCGTTTTCGGTGTCGAACACGAACACGCGCGGGGTCATGACACCGTTCTTCATGGCCAGGTCGGCGGCGCCGCAATTGATCTTCACTTCGTCGTCGCCGAACAGCTTGGAGACGACGTAGTTGGCCACGTTCAGCCCGGCGATCTCCATCAGGCTGCGGCTGATGACGCCGTCGTTGACCAGCATCTTGACGTCGCCGGTGGCCGAGCCCAGCAGCGCGGCGACCGAGTTGCCGGTGCCGCTCACCGCCATGTCGCCGTTCAGTTCGCCCAATGTCTTCTGCATGGCGGGCGTGGCGGGAAAGAGCTGCTTGAGCCGCAGGCGGCGCGCATGCAGTTCCACGCGGCCGGTCAGCGGCGCGCCGGCGCCGTCGAGGCGGACCGTGGAATTGATGCTGCCGCCGGCCATGCCGAAGCGCAGCGGGTCCAGCGTGAGCTTGCCGTCCTGCAGGATCACGTGGACGCTGAGGTCGGACAGCGGCAGCTTGCTGTCGTGCACGATGCGGCCGGCCTCCAGCGCCACGTCGGCGTCCATGTCGCGCCAGCGGTCGGTGCGAAAAGCCTGGGTGGGCAGGACCTTGCCGCCCTTGGGCTTGGCCGGCGCGTCCTTGGATTTGTCGGTTTCGGCGCCGGCGACCTTGCCCGAAGGCACGCCGATCAGCGGCCCCAGGTCGACCATGCGCAATTGCCTGGACGACAGCTTGCCGGTCAGCTTGGGCCGCGGCGCGCCCAGGGCGAAAGCGATGTCGCCGTGCAGGTCGCTGTTGCCGACCTTGCCGTTGAAGCCCTTGTAGTCGAACACTGCGCCGCCCGGGTTGCGCAGCTTGGCGACCAGGTGGCCGTCGGTCGAGTACGGCGGCGTGTCGGGCAGGGTGACGCCGGTAAGCGGGTACAGCTGGGCCATGGAGGCGCCCGACAGCTTGAGCCGCAGGTCCAGCGCGCCCAGGTTGGCGGGGTCGGTCAGGGTGCCGGCCACGGCCGCGCGGGTGCCGCCTATGGTCACGTCGGCCTGCACCGGGAAGGGCTGCTTGTCGTCCTGCAGCGCCAGCATGCCGCCGACCTTGCCTTCGCCCTTGGTGGCCAGGCCCTTGTACTTGCCGGCCACCTTCCAGCCGAATACGTAGTCGCGCGGCGCGGCCTTGGCGTCCGCTTCCTGCTTGTCCGGCTCGCCGGCGAAAGCCGCGCCGGCCACGTCGGCGAACGGCACGGGCTTGCCCAGGGGGTCCACCTGCACGGTCAGGTCGGCCTTGAGGATTTCGTCGACCAGGCCGACGCGGCCCTTGTCGAAACCGATTTCGTTGATGTCCAGCACCCAGGGCGAGGGTTCGCCGGTCTCGGGCAGGGTGAATTCCCAGTTGGCGCGGCCGTCGGCCAGCCGTTCCAGGTCGGCGGCGGGCTCGGTCAGCTGGATGCGGCGGATGACCACGCGCTGGCGCAGCAGCGGCAGCGGCGCCAGGCTGAATTCGCCGCGCTTGAGGGTGGCGAACTGCGGCGCCTTGGCCCAGGGCGCATTGCCCACCGAGATGTCGTTGGCGATGATGCGCGGCCACGGCACCCAGGCCCGCCAGCCGCCTTCGTCGGGCTGGCGCTCCCACTTGACGGCGAGATCGCCGTTGATGGCGAAGGGGCGTCCGATCGCGGCGCTGACCCGTTCGTTGATCATGGGCCGGGCGCGGTTCCAGTCGAAAGTGGCGATCCCTACCGCGAGTATCGCCACGAGGAGCCCCGCTGCCCCTACAATCCCGATCGCTATTTTTCTTGAGCGCGTCATGGTCTTGATCCTTGCCGTTGCGGCCGGCCTACCGCTGCCGGCTTACGCTGCCCTTTAAGGGTAGCGCGCCCGGCAGCGCCCTTCGGGCCTACCGGCCCCATAATGTATGCGGATCTTTCCATGGCGAAACGCCCCCGCGGCGACGCAAGTCGCGTCTCGTCCGGCGTTTGCGCAGCAGGAAGCGTGCCCGCGGGCGAAGCGGGCGGTTACAAAATGAAGTCATGCCGCATACCCGCGGCGGGTGAATTTTTGGCGTCGGCATGGTTCAAATGTCCCACCCCTGGCGCCGTCCGGCCCCGCACGCCGTTTGGCTGATTAACCTGGAGGCCCGATGCGGCATTCGACCTTGATTTTCGTGGCGGCGGCGTTCGCGCTGCTGACGCTCAGCCGCCTGGCGCTGGCCGCGTGGCAGTACCGGCGCGTGCGCAACGCCCGGGGCCTGCTGCCGCTGCTGCTGGGCGGGCTGCGCATCGACGCGCACCAGATCGCGGTGCTGGCGGCGCTGCCGGCGGTGCTGTCGCCGCTGCTGGGTCATATACCGCTGGCCGCCACGCTGGCCGGGTACTGGTATCTGGTCGCGTTCGTGCTGCTGGCCTTCCTGGAGGTGGCCACGCCGCCCTTCATCCTGGAATACGATTCGCGCCCCAACCGCCTGTTCGTCGAATACCTGAAGCACCCGCGCGAGGTCTCCGGCATGCTGTGGCGCGGCTACAAGACGGCGCTGCTGGGCGGGCTGGCCGCGCTGGCGCTGATCGGCTGGGCCGCTTACGGATTGTTCGGCCACGCCCGGCCGGACGCGCCGCTGACCTGGTGGCAGATGCCGCTGGCCAGCCTGGCGATCCTGGCGCTGGTGATCCTGGCCATCCGCGGCACCCTGGGCCACCGCCCGATCAACCCGTCCTCGGTGGCCTATTGCTCGGACGGCATGCTCAATACGCTGGCGCTGAATTCGCTCTACAACGTCTTCTATGCCGTCTACAGCATGAAGAACGAGAAGTCGGCCTCGGCCGTCTACGGCAACATGGACGACGACGAGATGCACCGGCTGGTGCTGGCGCAGGCCGGCCTGCCCCATCCTCCGGCCAACGCCGACTATCCCAGCCTGCACCGCCAGCCCGCCAGCCGGCAGACCGCGCGCCCGCTCAACCTGGTGATCATCCTGGAGGAAAGCCTGGGCGCGCAGTACAGCGCCGCGCTGGGCGGGGCCAACCTGACGCCGGAGCTGGACGCGCTGGCGCGCGAGGCCTGGGCCTTCACCCGGGCCTACGCCACCGGCACGCGCTCGGTGCGCGGGCTGGAAGCGGTGACGACCGGCTTCCTGCCCACGCCGGCGCAGGCCGTGCTGAAGCTGCCGCGCTCGCAGCGCGGCTTCTTCTCGCTGGCCGACCTGCTGGGACGCCACGGCTACCATTCGCGCTTCATCTATGGCGGCGAATCGCACTTCGACAACATGAAGGGCTTTTTCCTGGGCAACGGCTTCCGGGAGATCGTGGACCGCGCCGACTTCGTCGAACCCGCGTTCGTGGGCACCTGGGGCGCCTCGGACGAGGACATGTTCAACCAGCTGGACCGGCTGCTGCGCGCCGACGCGGACCGGCCCACCTTCACGCTGGCCTTCAGCGTATCCAACCATTCGCCCTGGGAGTACCCGGCCGGACGCATCCAGACCGACGGCAACCCCGCCACGGTGGAAAACACGGTGCGTTATGCGGACTGGGCGCTGGGCCGCTTCTTCGAACGCGCCAAGGCCGCGCCCTACTGGGAAAACACCGTGTTCCTGATCGCCGCCGACCACGATTCGCGGGTCTTCGGCGCCAGCCTGGTGCCGGTGCGGCACTTTCACATCCCGGCCGTGATCCTGGGCGCCGGCATCGAAGCGCGCCGCGACGACCGCCTGATCAGCCAGGTCGACCTGCCGCCGACCCTGCTGTCGCTGATCGGCGTGGACACCGAACATCCGATGATCGGCCACGACCTGACCCGCAGTTCTCCCGGCCGGGCCATCATGCAGTACGACAACACCTATGGCTACCTGAAGGAAGACGAGCTGCTGGTGATGGCGCCCAACAAGACGCCGGTGCAGTACCGCTACACCGCGCCCGAAGACTACGCGCCCGTGGCGCTGGACCCCGCCCTGGCCCGCGAGGCGCTGGCGCATGCGCTGTGGCCGAGCTGGGCTTACCGGGAAGGCCGCTATTGCCTGCCCGGCGCCGTCGTACCCGGACCGGCCCCCTGAGCCGCTAGGCCGGCCGCTTGAACGCCTTGCGCGCCCGTTCGCTGGCCGCGTGGCAATGGCAGCCGGGGCTGTGGTCGTTCACCATGCCCACGGACTGCATGAACGCATAGACCGTGGTGGGCCCCACGAACTTCCAGCCCAGCTTCTTCAAGGCCTTGGACAGCGCGTCCGATTGCGCCGAGGTGGATGCGCCATAGGTGGACGGCGCGCCGGGCGGGGCTTCGAAACGCCACAGGTAGGCGCCCAGCGAGCCTTCGCGCTCGATCATTTCCAGCGCCCGGGCGGCGTTGTTGATGACGGCTTCGATCTTGCCGCGATGGCGCACGATGCCGGGATCGGCCAGCAGCGCCTGCACTTCCCTTTCGCCGAAGCGCGCCACCCTGGCCGGATCGAAACCGGCGAAACCGCGGCGGAACGCCTCGCGCTTGGCCAGGATGGTGCGCCAGCTCAGCCCGGACTGGAAACCCTCCAGGCAGAGCTGTTCGAACAGCGCGCGGTCGTCGGCTTCGGGGCGGCCCCATTCGGTGTCGTGGTAGGCCATGTATTCGGCCGAGGTGTCGACCCAGCCGCAACGGGCCAGGCCGTCGGGGAATTCGGTTTTGGCGTTCAATTCGGACTCCTGCGTTCGGCCTCAGATGCTACCGCAGCGGGCGCGAAAAAACCGTGGCGGGCGGGGCGCCTCTCCAGCTAATATTTGCACCCCGCCCGGGTTTTCGCCCCACTCGCGCCATGTCCCTGCTCGACTCCTCCCTCATCACCTTCGTCTCCCCCGCCGTCCTGGCCGGCGACGACCCGGCCGCCAATCCGTGCCTGGACTGCGGCGCATGCTGCGCGCATTTCCGGGTTTCGTTCTATTGCGGCGAACTCGCCGGCGAGAGCGGCGGCCAGGTCCCTGTCGAGCTGGTGACCCAGATGAGCCCGCTGCGCGCCTGCATGAAAGGCACCGAAACCGGCGGCGGCCGCTGCATCGCGCTGCGCGGCGAACTGGGCCAGCCCGGCATCCATTGCGCCATCTACGAAAACCGCCCCACGCCGTGCCGGGAATTCGACATCTGGATGCCCGACGGCTCGCCCAATCCGGACTGCCAGCGGCTGCGGCTGGCGATCGGCCTGGCGCCGGTGCCGCCGCGCCCGGACGCCGAGAACGACCCGCAAGGGCCGATGCACCCCAACCAGCCGGCTGCGGCCTGAACGCCCGTCTTTACCCGCGCCCGGCCAGGTAGCGGGTGGGCGTGGCGCCGAACGCCGCGCGGAAGCTGCCGATGAACGCGCTGGTGCTTTCGTATCCCACCGCCAGTCCGGCCTCGGTGACCGAACCGCCGCGGCACAGCAATTCCAGCGCGCGCAGCAGGCGGGCCCGTTGCCGCCACTGCCCCAGCGTGACGCCGGTTTCATGGCGGAAGCGCCGCATCAGGGTGCGCGAAGACATATTGAGCCGCTGGGCCCATTCGTCGATACCGGCGGTGTCGTCCGGGGTGTCGAGCAGCGTATGGGCCAGTTCCTGCAGGCGCGGATCGGTCGGCATGGGCAGCGGCACGGGTTCGTGCTCGCGCTGCCTCAGTTCTTCCAGCAGCACGTCGAACAGCTGCGCCTGGTAGGCCGGCGGCACCGCTTGCGCGTCGGGCCCGGTGAAGCGGTCGATCAGGGCCTCGACCAGCCTGGACGACGGCCACGACCGGCAGACCGGCGGCAGGCGCCCGCAGGCGTCGCGCCGCACGTACAGGAACGATCCGCGCGCCTCGCCGAACCAGCGCGCGCCATGCTGCACGTCGGGCGGAATCCAGCCCAGGCTGCCCGGCATCACCGTCCAGACTTCGGCGCCGGCCTGCACCACCACCAGGCCGGCGTGCACCAGCACCAGCATGCCCTCTTCATGGACGTGCTCGGGCACGGCGATGCCTTTGGATTCGCGCGGGCCATGGACGTTGAACGGCGTCAGCAATACGTCCGGCAAGGAAGGAACGGTGGCGACGTGGAGCATGGTTGGCAGGTTTGAGCTACAGGTTGACGGTTTCCGGCGAGCGGGAGTTTTTGAAAATGTACATCATTCTCATCAACGACTCCCGACCGAGATATACCCATGGACCACACACCGTTGCGCCATGCCGGCATCAAAGCCACTTTCCCCCGGATGAAAATCCTGGACATTTTCCACCAGTACGCCGGCCTGCACCTGAGCGCGGCCGACGTCTACCGCTACCTGATTTCCGACCGCAGCAACATCGGCCTGGCCACGGTTTATCGCGTGATTACGCAACTTGAAGCCGTCGGCCTGCTCAAACGGACTCAGCTCGACACGCACACCACCGTGTACGAGCTCAACGACAAGGGGCATCACGACCACCTGGTCTGCACGCATTGCGGCCGCATCCTGGAGTCCAGCGACCCCGCCATGGCGCAGCTGGTCAGAAAGATCGCCAAGCGCAGCGGCTTCCTGCTGGATTCCTACAGCCTGGTGCTGTATGGCGCCTGCGGCTGCCGGCGCGACGCCCCCACCCCACTACATGGAGCCTTCGAATGAATCCAGAACAGTTTCGCTTCCACGACCTATCCCGCTTTCCCATCGTCACCTCGAAGCACGCCGGCGCGCCGGCCGGCTATTCGGCCGACTGGATACGCGAGATGGAATTGCTGGTGGACAATCCCCGCCCCTTCGTCATGGTGGTGCCCGACATGCAGCACGAAGCCGGCCAGGACGACCGCAAGGCCATGATCGAATGGCAGACCGTGAACATGCCGCGCCTGAAGGCCCGCTGCCGGGCGTTCATCGCGGTGGAAAGCAACGCCGAGATGCTGGGCAAGCTGCGCCAGCGCAGCGAGAAAATGACGCGCGCTTTCGGCCTGCCGTTCCTGGCGGTCGCGACCCGGGACCAGGCCACGCAGTGCGCGCGCGAACTGCTCGGCCAGAGCGGGCCGGGCGGCTTCATCGTGGACTGACCGCCCGCCGTCTCAATCGAGCGAGATGTTGTTGGCGCGGATGACCTTGCCCCAGCGCGCCGCTTCGGCGCGCGCCAGCGTCTTGAAGGCCTCGGGCGAGCCCAGCAGGGGTTCGAAGCCGAAGTCCGTGAAACGCTTGACCACCGCCGGAGAAGTCAGCGCCGCGTTCAAGGCCAGGTTCAGCCGCGCGACGACGTCCTGCGGCAGGCCCGCCGGGCCTAGCAGTCCCTGGAACGCGAAGACTTCGGCGTCCGGCACGCCCAGTTCCGCCAGCGTGGGCACGTTGGGCAGCAGCGGGGAACGCGCCTTGGAACCGATGGCCAGCGGCCTGACCTTGCCCGCCTTGATGATCGAGCCGCCCGACGCGAGGTCCAGGAACATCACCGGCACCCGGCCGCCCAGCAGGTCCTGGATGGCCGGGGCGGCGCCCCGGTAGGGCACGTGGGTCATGCGGGTGCCGGTCTGGCGCTGCAGCAGCTCCATGGCCAGGCGGTGCGACGATCCATGTCCGGGCGACGCGTAGTCCAGCTTGCCCGGGGCTTCTTTCGCGATGGCCAGGAAAGCCTTGAAGTCCTTTGCCGGAAACTCCGGGCTGGCCACCAGCACCAGCGGAAACTTGCCGATGGCGCCGATATAGGTGAAGTCGTTTTCCGGACTGAAAGACAGCTTCTTGAACAGGTGCTCGTTGAAGGCCAACACGCCGCTGCCCGTGGACATGATGGTGTAGCCGTCGGGCTTGGCGTGGGACACGTATTCCGCGGCAATATTGGTTGCGCCTCCGGGCCGGTTCTCCACGATGATCTGCTGGCCCAGCATGGGCCGCATGGCCTCGGCCAGCGTGCGCGCCAGGGTGTCTGAGCCGCCGCCGGCGGAGTACGGCACCACCCACTTGATGACCTGGTTGGGATAGGTGCCCTGTGCGCGGGCCAGCGGGGCGGCGGCCATGGCCGTGACCGCGAGCGCTTCAAGAAAGTGGCGTCGGTTCAAGTCTGTCTCCTTGGCTAGTGCGGCCAACATGCGCGGGAGACTCGACCTGGCCGGTCGTCCGTCGGCGCGCCGCGATACTGGCTCGCGCCCATTCTGCAGAAAATCCCATGCCAATAAGTCCTGTTGGCATAGGACAGGATTTCCCGCGATGGCCGACGGCGTTCCGAAGCCTACGAATAGCTCAACCAGTCGCTGCCGTCCGCGAGCACCGACTCGACGGCGCCCATCATCCCCAGGAAAGGATGCGCCTCTCCCTCCCTGGTCTTGCACAGGGACAAATCGGAATGCGCGCAGTTCAGCAGAAACTGCGGGGCGCCTGCCATGGTAGGCACGCGCAGCAGCAAGGGGCCTTGTTCCAGCCACTTGCGGCCGAAGGCGCGGGTGACGCCGAGGTCGTGCGGCCAGAAACGCGGCGGCTCGGGACTGGCGATGCAGCGCGCCGGGACCTGCACTTCGAGCAGGCGATAGCCGCGCGGAAGCTCGTCGGGACGTCGAACCTCGACCAGGGCCAGGCGCGCAAGCAACGCGGCGACGGGAGACGCATCCAGCACGATGACCGGCGCGCCGGCGTGGGTCCAACGGCTCGCCAGGGGCGCCGTGCCGATCAGCGCGTCGCGGTTGCTCAAGCGCCAAAGTGTCGTCATATCAAGCTGCCTTCGTCGATCATGATCAGCCAACGTTCGAGCAAATCCGCTTCTCTCGCGGTGCGTGCCGAGTCCAGCGGCGCGCGGCCTTGCAGACGGACCTTGGGCTGGTCCAGCCAGGCGCGGGCCGCGTCCCGATCGCCAAAGACCAACTCGGCCAGCCAGACGACGCGCAAGCCCCGGTACAGCGCGACGACATACTCGCGGCTCATCGCGGCGGGCCCGGGTTGGGGCAACAGCCGCGCCAGGCGTTCCGGCGTGAGGCTGTCCTGGAGGGCGTCGAGCAGCGCCGGCCCGATGGCGACGGACCTGGGCGAGCTGACATAGCCCAGCGACGCCCGGATGCGCTGGTTGAGCCGGACGCGCGCACCCTGCCCGGCATCGTCCTTATTGAACGGCCACCGGGGATGGAGGGGGGCTCGCCGCGCTGACTGCTGGATGAGATGCCGCCTCGAAAGCGGCGTTGACTTCCCCGCCATCGATACTGACTGTTCCGCCATTGATCAGACCCTCCAGGTAGGCGCGCGCGGCTTGCTGCTGGCGCTGGGTGCGCAACGCGGCGCGCAGTTGATCTTCCACTTGCGCCAGAGGTTGCGCCTGCGCTTCGCGGACGTCCACGACTTTGACGATGTGGATGCCGCCGGGCAGCTGGATCGGATCGCTGACCTCGCCCTCGGCCATTTTCTGCACGACTTCGCGCAGGCCCGGGATCAACTGCTGCAGCGCCATTTCGCCGCTGTCTCCGCCTTTTTCCGCGGTGGTCTTGTCTTGCGAGTACTCGCGCGCCAGGGCGGCGAAATCCGCTTTCTCGGCGCGGGCGCGCTTGACCAGATCGGCGGCCTGCTTGCTGGCGCGCGCCACGGCCTGCCCGTCGGTATACGGCGCGGCCAGGTAGATCTGACTGATGCGATAGCGCGCCGGCACGGTCAGACGCGCCTTGTTCTGATCGTAGGCGGCCTGCAGTTCCTGCCTGGAAGGGTAGTCCGCGGGCGGTTCGCTGACAGACTCCAGATAGGTTCGCAGCACGACCTGGTCGCGGGTCAGTTCCAGCGCGCGACGGATTTCCGGGCGGCTGGCCCACCCCTGGTTGCCCGCTTGCGCGATCAGGGCCTTTTCGGCCAGGCGCGCGCGCAGCCACTGGTCCAGCGAGGCCCGGTCCGCCTGCAGCTGCGTCCGTTGCTCGATGGTCAGGCCGCGCAGGACGTCCTCGATGTCGGCCCGCGAGATCGAGACCTCGCCCAGCGTGGCGACAGGCTTGTCCGCAGGCGTCGCGGTCTGCCTGGCCGCCCGCGTCCCGTCGGCGCTGGCCTGCGCGGGTGCGGCGGCTTTTTCCGACGTTTTGGCCTGGGCTTCGCTCTTGTCGCCGCAGGCGCCCAGCAAGACCACGCTCAAACCCGCTGCCGCCACCGCGCGCAAGATATTGCATTCGTTCATAAACGTTCTCGAAAAGGACTGATCACGATCACGCGACGGCTTCCTGCGCCGCGTGGCTGGCCGCTCCCCCCTCTTCCTGCGCCGCGGCCTCGGCCGCCTCCGGCTGCTGCCCGCCCTCCTGCCGAACATACTGGCGCAGGAACATCAAGAACTCCTGCAGCAGGCGGTCCCACAGTTCGATCATGGCGCGCAGGTGGTTCTGGCTGACGCCGCCGGCGACGACCACGTCCATTTCCAGCACCAGGAAGGAGCCGCCCTGCACCGTCAGGCACGCAAAACGCTTGCCCACGTTCCATGAGCCCACCAGGTCGTCGGGCAGTTCGCCCTGTACGTGCAGCGCACACCTGAACGTGTAGTCGACGAACTCGCCCTCCTTCGGCCCGGGATTACCGAAACGCACGGAAAATCCCGCCCCTTGGCTGGCGCTCAGCAACTGCACCGGGCCGTTCTGATCGGAACGGCTCACTCGCAGGCCGGCGTCTTGCAGCAGCTCGGTCAGGCTGTCGGCCGTGACGGTCTGAATGAGAGAAGTGCTGTCAGTCATTGTGTGTTGCTTCCATGTAAGAAAAATGAAAACTCAATCCGCGGGCCTGGATTCCGCGGCGGCCGGCGGCTGGCGCGCGTCTCTAATGAACTGCGCGTCGTACAGCTTGTCGCCATAGGCCTGGGCCTGCTCGTCGAACAGGACTCGCGCCTTGCCGGCAAAGGGCTGCCGGATCTTCAGCATGTCGCCCGTGCCGAACGACTCGTAGGCCGCCAGCAGTTCTTTGCCGGCGGCATACATATCGGCGTTCTTGCTTTCGCACATCGTCAGCAGGCCTTCGCTTGCTTTGAGCGCGGTTTCGAGGCTGTTGCGCCTGGCCTCGCTGGCGCGCGCCATGCCCAGCAATTCGTCGTAGGCGCCGCGCACCTGGGCGGCATGCGCCTGGCTGGCGGCGACCTGTTCCCGGGCAGCTTCGCGCACCTGGTCCAACTTGCCGGCTTCGGTCTGCGCCGCCTCCAGCTTTTGCTGCAGTTGCTTGCCTTGGCCGCGCAGTTGCTCGATCTCTTTTTGCGCGGCGTCGCGTTGCGCTTCGGCCGTGCTTTTGGCGGCGTTGAGCTGAGCGCGTTCGCTTTGCAGCTGTTGCAGTTGTTGCGTGACGCTGCGCAGCTCGGTGCGCAGGCGCTCTTCCATGCTTTGCGCCTGGGCCGTCACGGGCGCGCCCAGGACCGCCGCGAGCGCGAGCCCCAATGCCGCCAGGCGGCCCGGCGCCTGCATGCGGGTACGAACTGAAGTTCTCATGTTTGCCTTTCCCATCAGAAGCGCGCGTTGATTTCCGCTTGCACGATGTCGACCGCGTACGGCGCGCCGTAGACTTCCTTGGAACTGGTCCAGCGCACCAGGCCGTAGACGTTGTCGTCAAAGGCGTAACCGCCGCCCAGGAAGTAGCCGCGCGCATTGGTGCCGCCCAGATGGAACGTGGAATCGTTGTAGCCGTCCGGCATGGCGTCGGGTTGGATGTACTTGTAGCCCGCGAACACCATCCAGTCGCCTTTGTTGCGCAAGTCCAGGCCGCGGCCCAACGCCGCCTGCAGCATCCAGGCATTGGGGCCGCTTTCTATCGACGCGCCGTTCGCGCCCGCGCGATTGTTGACGATGTTTCCGACACCGCCGGCGCGGCTGCGCATCTCGCCTTCGTCGTAGGCCAGGTTGCGCACGTAGTTGCCGTGCAGACGCAGGCCCAGACCGTCGAAAGCCTCGGTATCCCAGATGAGGTTCATATCGAGCAGGTTGAACTTCGAGGCCAGGCCGACGTATTGGTATTGGTCGTTGGCGGCGTTGGTCGGGTCCCCGGGAATGGCGGGAATCAGGTTGCGCAGCAGGAAGGCGGTGTTGCCTTGCTGCATGAAGGCCGGGCGCGACCAATCGGTATCGCAGACCGCGTAGTCGGTGCGGCAAGGCGACGACCGCTGACCGGAGATATTGTCAAAGCGGTAATACGCCAGGGAGCCGGTCAGCGTGTTGCGTTTGTTGATTTCCCACTTGGCGCCGACCTGCGCGCCAAACAGCCACTTGTTCTCGGTCTCGCCTTCGCTCCAGCTGCTGTCGGACCACTTGCCGAAGGTCTGTTCCAGGGCAAATGCGCCCAGGGTGCCGAACATCGTGACCGGACGGTCGGCCAGGGCTTGCTTGAACACGGCCGAAACGCCGTCGAAGTTCAAGTCGTTCGAATACAGCATGTCGGTCGACAGGAAGGGGTTGGCGGCCCGACCTGCCGTCATGTTGACCCACTCCCTGGGGCGATATGCGATGTACATCTGGTCCAGCCACACGTCTTTTTTGCTCATGCCGCCGCCCAGCGTCTGGGTGGTGGACACGGGGCTGTCATCGCTGCCCGAAGCCAGGCGCACGCCGGCCAGCCATTGATCCGAGATCTGGGCCTTGACGCCGAGGCGCGCGCGGACGCGCAGCATATTGCGACGATCCTGGCGGGTGTTGGTGTACGGGAAATCCAGCGAGTAATCCTGGCCGTTGGCGGTGATGCGGATCGGGCCGTTGTTGTTCCACGCGTTGAAGTTGATGATGTTGTCGGCGTTGTACGAGTCGTACAGGCGCGACTCGTAGCGCGCCCGCACGTCGCCTTCGACCGTGATGCGGGAGACCCAGTCGGGAAAGGTATTGGGCTGGGCCCAGTTCTCGGCCTTGGCCTGGACCATGACCTCTTGCTTGACCTCGTCGCGGATGCTGGCGCGCACGGACTCGGGGATGTAGGGCACGCGCACGTCGCCCGGCTGGGCGATAGCGGCGCCCGCCGCGCCGATCTGGGCCGTCTGCGCCGTCTGGGTCTTTTGGGCCTGGGCGGCTTCGGCCTCGGCCTGCCTGACCAGGGCGTCGGCCTGCTCCTGCTTGAGCACGCCCTGCTCGACCAGCATGCGGATCAGGTTGATCGTGGCGTTGGAGGAGGTCTGCGCCTGCGCGGCGCCAGGGTTCGCGCCCATCACCATAGCGACGGCCAATGCAACGGCCAATCGTGTGGATTCAAATTTCATCTTCAAACTCCGAATCTAGGAATCACGTTCAGGACGATGCGGTCAGGATGGGCGGCGGCCCGACAAGGACGCGCGGATGGGCATGCTGACCGAGGCTGGCGGACGTTCGCCCACGGAGGGCACGGCGCGCAGCGCGGCTATCACTTTTTCGTCGATCTCGGCATCGCCGCTGGAACGGGTCAGCTCGACGCGCAGGATCTGCCCGGCCTGGTTCAGCCAGATGTCGACGTTCATGCGGAAAATCAGATTGCGAGTCCGATCGTCCTCGCGCAGGATCTTCTGCAGGGCGTAGGCCATGTACTGGCTGTAAGTGGCGTTGCCGGCGCGGCCGCCGCCAGAGCCCGACATGCCGCGCCCTTGGCCCGCGCCGATATTGAAGGCGTCGCTGCCCGCCTGCGAATCGGCGTCCATCTGCATGGGGTCGGCCAGATCGTCCGACGGCGAAGGCGGCGCGTTGTCCTCGGGCTTGGGCGCTTCTTCCATCGGCTCGGGCTCGGGCTGCGGTTCCGGCTCGACCACTTCTTCCGGCTTTGTCTCGGGCTCGGGCGGCGGCTGTTCGGGTTCCGGAGGCGGCGGCGGAGGCGGCGGCAGCGGAATGATCGCGGGCACCTGCGGCGCCTGTCGCTTCACGCCCGCCATATCGTTGGCCCATTGCCAGGCGAAATAGCCCAGCGCGGCCAGCACCGCCACGATCCCCACGCCCTTGGCGATGCGGACCGCCCGGCGCTTGCCCTTGCGTTCGGCTGGATCAGGAAAGTTCGACGACATGTTGCGCGCTCTAAGGGGTCGGCTTGCCGGTTACCAGGCCAACCTGGGAGAGTTCGAGACGGCGCAGCAGATCCAGTACCTCGACCACTTTCTGGTACTGCACGACGGCGTCGCCGCGCACGATGATCGGAAAGTCCGGATTCAGCGCCTTCTCGGTGCGCAGACGGTCTTCCAGCTCCTGCAGGGTCACCGGATAGGCGTCCAGGAACACCTGGCCGGCCTCGTTGATGGAAATGGCCTTGGTCTTGGGCTGGGCCAGCGACACCGTGCTGCTGGCCTTGGGCAGCTTGACCTGGATGCCGGAGATCTGGGCGGTGGCGGTCAGGATGAACATGACCAGCACCACCATAAGCACGTCGACCAGCGGCGTGATGTTGATGCCGTCGACGGGCGCGCCGTCATCGTCATCGCTCGTGGACACGGATGCCATGTCGAATCTCCTTAAGCAGCGCGAGCGATTTCGGCGACCTGGCTTTCGCCATGCACCTCGGCCAGGCGGGTCACGAACTCATCGACGAACACGCGCATGTCGGCGCCCACGTCCTTGTTGCGACCCTGCAGCCGGTTGTAGCCAAACAGCGCCGGGATCGCGACGAACAGCCCCATGGCGGTAGCCAGCAGCGCGGCCGCCATGCCCGGCGCGATGGCGTTGATGTTCACGTCGCCCGCCATGGCGGTGCCCAGGAACACCACCATGATCCCCAGCACCGTGCCCAGCAGGCCGATGTACGGGCCGCCGGCGATGGCGTTGGACAGCACTCCCATGCGGCGGCCCAGCGTCTGCGCTTCTCTGGTGCGAACGGCGTCCATGGAAGCGCGGATGGCTTCTATGGTGGCGCCGGAGATCGACGAGGTGTCGGCGCCCTGCGCACGGCGCACCCGCAGTTCGTTGACGGCGACTTCGTACAGACGCCACAGCGGAGCCTCGCCCAAGGCGCCCTTCAGCGCAGCGTCGTCCATCAGCATCTCAAGACGGTTGCCGACCTTGGAGAAAGCCTGGCGAAACCGGGCATTGCCTTCTTCCACGCGCGCAACCTTGCGGTTCTTGGAGATCATGACCACCCACGACTGGATCATCATGAAGACCAGCACGGCGATCACGATCCAGGCGTCCAGCGGGACGGCATTGAGCAGATAGCCCAGGCCGCCAAAGCCGAAGCCCGATTGCTCTTCGTCGGCGCCGTAGGCCACCAGGCGCGACTCGGCGCCCTGGGCCAACGCGTCGGCCCTGATGACCGCCGCCGGACGCGCGATCTTGGAGATGCGGATTTCGTCGATGGCCCCGATGAAAGGCGTGTAAACCACGGCAGGCGCTACAGGCGCGGCGGCTTGCGCGTCAGCGGCGGGAACAGCCGTCGCCGCATCGCCTTCGGCGGGCGCGGCAGCAGGAACCGCCGCCGCGGCCCCGGGCACGTTGCCGCCGATCGCGGCGACCGTGTTCAGCGCGGGCAGGCTGACGCCCAGGGTGGCGGCGGGCTGCCCGTTGACGTACAGCACGACCTGCCTGCCATCGGCGGTCACGGCCAGGTGTTGCCAGGCGGCCGGCGACAGCGGTTGGCCGGGTTGCGAGCGCTGGCCGCTGACCTCGACAAAGGGCACGCCATTGTCCAAGCCGATCAGCAGCGAATTGCCGCCATCGCGACGGGCATAGACGAGCTGCGTGCCGGCGGGCTGATCGGCGCGCACCCAGGCGCTGAACGTGAAGGCGCCGGCGGAAGGCAGCGCCATCGAGGGACTGGCGGGCAGCATCAGCGGCGCGCCGCCGGAGAACTGCGCGGCGCGACCGATCACGCCGTCCACCAGGCCGTTCGGTGCGGTCTGCGCGTGGTTGCTGTAGGCGGTGGCATCGCGCGGCGGCGCGTCGGGCGCGCCGTTGAAGTGGTACACCAGCGTGTAGTTGGGGTCGAAAGCCAACTGGCCGTTGGAAGTCGCCGGCGCCTGCTGGTTGCCGTAGTACATCCAGATATCCTGGCGCTGCGCGCCCACGACCTCCGGAATGTCGACCCAGACCAGCGCCATGCCCAAGAGCGGATCGAAGCTTTCGATCTGATGGTTCAGCACGGTCTTGTCGTCGCTGGCGACAAAGCGCAGGTCCGAGCCGTTTTCATTGACGCCGTCAAAGGCGAAGTTGCCGGTGTGCAGGCGCACCAGCAGCGGCACGCGGCCCACGTTGTCATTGATGGCGCCGGCCTGCGCCGTCGTATCCACCGAGATCTGCTTGCGAAAGTTCCAATCCGCCTGCCACCAAGCCTTGGCGGTCAGCGGGAACGCGCTGACGACCAGGGTCAGCATCAGAAAGAGTAAGCGTTGCATGGTAGTCGTGCTCCGGAAGGCCTTCATCCGTATGGGTTAATAGGTGGCGCGCAGATTGAAGTTGAGGCGCGAATCGTTTTTCTTGGTGACGTCGCCGTCGCGCAGGGCATAGCCCCAGCTAAGGCCGCCGTACAGCCAGTCGAAAACCTGTATGCGGGTACCCAGGCCGACGCTGGCCAGGCCAAAGGAATGCTGTTGCTCGGGCAGCGGATCGCGCAGGCGCAGGAATGCCCAATCGGCGAAAGCGAAGAAGCGCCATTCATTCACGAGCGGGCCGGTCCAGCGCGACAGCGATGGCGTGCGCAATTCAAGCGACGCCATCAGGCCTTCATCGGCCGCGCGTTCCGCGGCCAGGTAGCCCCGCACGCTGGTCGCGCCGCCAGCCGAGAACTGCTCGTTGGACACCAGCGCGCCCGACGCCAGCTGGAAGCCGCCGCGCGCAAACAGCTGCCAATCGCGGCCAAAGTTCTGGGTGTGGGTCAGATCGCCGCGCAACAGCGCGAAGCTGGGGCTGGCCATGTAGCGCTTGTAGTCGAAGTCTTCTTCGCTGCTGCCCACGCCGAACATGCTGCGCGAGGCCGCGACCAGGCTCATGCTGACCGAGCTCTGCGCAATCTCCGTATAGCGATAGCCGTCGTACGACAGCGTGAACGGCAGATACTTGAGCGGCACGCGATCGCGATCATCGCCGAAACGGATCTGCTCGTCGAAATCCTTGTAGTCCAGGCCGAAGGAGAAACTGTTGTACCAATTGCCCAACGGCTCCATGCTGTAGGTCGCCATCGCGCCAAACGAGTGGCCGCGGCCCAGCACATTGGTGCCCCCGATGGTGGCCACGTCGCTGTCGGACTTGTAGCCCGCGAATTGCAGGCTCCAGCGGTCGGACAGGGGCATGGAGTACGAGCCCGACCACACCCGGGCGTTGGACGGCTCCTGGGGCGCGGTGAAAAAGGTCAGCGAGAATGCATGACCGCGCTGCCACAGGTTGTCATGGCCGAGCGTGAACATGGCGCGCAGCTTCTCGGTGTCGGCGCTGTAATCGTTGTTCAGGCCGGCGCTGGCGCTCCAGGGGCTTTTATCTTCGACCTTGAGGTCGACGTCCATGGTGCCGGGGAACTTGCCCTCCCGCACCAGCGGCATGACTTGGCGGCTGGACGTACGGTTGAGCGCCGTCAGCTCGACCTGCGCCTTATTGAAGTTGGGCACCTCGCCTTCCTGCAGCGCCGGCACCTCTTCGCGGATCTCCAGCGGCGAATAGTGCTGCGCGCCCACCACGCGCAAACGCCCCACCTTGGTCTCGGTCACCTGCAGAATCACGACCCCGCCCGTCACCTGCTGCTCGGGCAGGTCGACGTACACGGATTGATAACCTTTCTGGTGATAGCTGTCTTGCAAAGCATTACGGGCCGACTCGATGTCGGACATCGTGCGTTCAGGCCCGAGGAATGGGTAGACGGCTTTTTCGATATCGGTCGCGTTGAGCACCGAGTTGCCGCGCACGATGTATTCGCTGATGTTGACGCGGCGCTCGTCCGTTTGCCGGGAAGGCGGCGCGGCAGCCTCGTCTGCGCCATCCTGGGCGTGGGCGCCGGACTGCATGCCCAGCGCCAGCAATGCCGCGCCCAAGACCTTGAACCACACGCCCTGTCCTGCGTTTTTCAACTGATGCATGGAACCGCACTCAATACCGGTTGGTTTTAGGAATGGAGACAGCCGTGGCTCGGGCAGATACGCCAGAAAACCGGCTGTCATGCTCATTTACACATTCCTAGACGAACGGCGATCGTGCGGAGTGCTCGATGTCACAAAAACTTCATGCAGAAATCCGCGGAAGCGGGGCGCGCGCCTCAGCCGCGGCGCGTCCCCTGCCGCCGCGGCCTGACTCGCCACCCCGCATCGGGCTTACAAGCCCAGACTTCGCAACTCGTCCGGCGTCAGGCTCGACACGTCGCCTTGCGGATGGGAGCCGCGGGCCAGCACCTGGACCATGTGGTTGGGCGTATAGCGCTGCGCCTGCTGCCCGGCCGGAGGCACCGCGCTGGTGGGCTCGGTCGCCGGGGCGCCGCCCGAAAGCGGTTCATTGCCAAAGCCCAGGATCTGCACGCTGATGATCGACGGCAGGGCCTTCTGCGCGGCGGCGCGCGCACCCTGGGCCGCATCGGAGGCGGCCGTGGCCGCGTTCGAGGCCGCCGTGCTCGCGCTGGTGAGCGCGCCGACGTTGACCGCGGCGATCACCGGAATGCCGGTGGCCTCGCCCTGCGTCTGGATATTTTCCGCGTTGACCACGCGCAAGGCGGCCACGTTGACATCGCCGGAGACGCGAATACCCGCTTCGCCCGCGTCGACGGTGCCCAGCGGCGCGATCAGATCGATATCGCCCGGCGGAACCTCGGGGATCGGATTCAGCGTCGCGATACCGGCGCCGGTGCTGGGCGCCGTCGGCGACAGCGCGATGTTGCCGATGCTGTCGTACACGCGGCGCTGCGGGGTGTAGACCATGCTGGTCTTGCTGCCGCGACCGGCGTTGATGTCGCCCTGCGCCGACCAGGCCAGGATGCTGCCGCCAAAGGTCGTGAAGACGCGGCTCTGACCCATCAGGATACTGTCCATCGCATAGATGTTGATATTGCCGTCGCCCTGCGTGATCACGCCCGAACCCGGCCCCGGATTGAAGCCGCCGTCTATGCCGACCAGCGTGCGCCCGCCCGGCGTCATAAGGTTGATGTCGCCGCCGAAGTTGGTGTGGATGCCCGCGTCCAACACGTCATAGAACGACACGTTGTAGCCGGGGCTGCCCATGGCCTCCCACTGCGCCTTGGTGATGTATTTGGCGCCCGCGCGCGGACGTGACTGCCCGATGGGGTTGCTCACGTAGTCAGCGTTGAAGTAGATCGCGCTGCTGAACATGGTGAGGTCGCCTTCATGACTCAACGCCTTGCCCTGCGCGTCCTGCGCGGGGAACAGCGTGGCGATGGCTTCGCGGCCGCGCAGATAGCTGCCGGCGCGCTTGCCCCCGGCCTCGTTGTATTCGCGGCCGGACTCACGCAACTCGGCGTAGTAGACATTGCGCAGATAGGCGCGCTGCTGCTGCGCCGGCAGCGCGTCGAAGAAGGTCCGCGCGTCCATGGTCGCCGCATCGTAATGCAGGGCGAGACCGTTGGCGCCGCCAAAGCGCTCGCTCAACCAGTTCACCAGATGCAGCTGGCTCTCCCGCTGGAACTCGCGCGCCAGCGAACGGCTGCTGGCGGTACGCCCCTCGGCAAGCGCGGCCGCGCGCGCCGCATACAGCTCGGCCTGCTTTTGCGTCAGGAAAGCCTCGGCGCCCGACGCGTCGCCGGTATAGCCAAACTCGTCTTGCAGCCATTGCTCCAGCTTCAGCGAGCCGCCGTAGACCGTCACGACTTTGCCCGGCTGGTCGGCCAGCGGCAGATCCAGCGCTGCCTGATTGGCCGGATTCAGATAGCGCTCGGCAAAGGCGTTCCAGTACACGCCCTCGCCCATGCCGGCCGACACCGAAATACCGGCGCCGCCGCTGCGATCCCCCGACGCGGCGCCGCCGCCGATCGGCCCCAGGCTCTTGATTTCACCCTTGTTGCCCAGGTAGACGTGACGGCCCGCCGACACTTCGAGCAGGCCGGGCCCCATGATGTAGAAGCTGCTGTCACGGACATCGCGGCCGGCCTCCACCACCGATATCTCGTCGGCATAGGCATGCGCGATCAGGTTGCCGCGCGTCGAAGCGTTACCCGCCTTGGCGGCGCCCACGGTGGCGTCTTTCTCGCCCAGCGTGGTGCCGGACCCGACAATATCCCGGCCGGCGCGGATCGACACCGGGATCGACGCCTCATAACGCCCTTGCTCGAAATCCGCCTGAAAACTGGGCAGCACCGCCTGGCCGACGCGCAAGCCGACGATATCGCCCTGCACCGCGTAATAGCGCGCCGGCGCACGCCCCGCGACCGCATCCGCGATGGTCGCGGGGCTGCCAAAGGTGAACAGCGCAGCCGTATTCCGTCGTCCGCCATCGGGGTTCGGCGCGCCGCTGTACCCGATCGTGATCCAGTCGTTGTAGGGCTGCGATTCGGCAGCGGCGTTGGTGACCAACAGGGCGGACCCGCCCCAGGGGCCGCCGCCGGTCTCGGCCAGCTTGCCGACAAACCCGGGGCGGAAGGGGCTGGCCATGGCCAGCGGATCGGCCGTGGAGGCCGAGAGCACATAGCCCGCGCCCAGGATAGAGTCCTGCGCCAGCAATTGCAGTTCGCCCTTGCCGGTGGCGTTGACAAACTGTGCGCCCACCGGCGACGGCGCCAGTACGGTGCCGTGGCCATAGCGCAGGACCGGGCCCTGGATGGCGGCGGTCGCGCCGCTTGCGCTGGCGCCGTAGTACAGGCTGCCGTTGGCCGCAACCGCGCGCAGGATCGACGGATAGAACGAGCCGTCGCCGTTGGCCGACTGATTATGTCCCGCGCTGTCCCAACGCGCGTCTTCACTGCCCGCGATGTCATCCCAGGCCGAGGTCGGCGTAAGATTGCCGCCCGCGCTCAACAGATCGATCGCGGTGGCCGGCGTCCAAAGGGAGAACCAGCTCCAGCCGTCGCCGTCATGCGCCGCGCCCTGGTAGGTGAATGGCGTCGCGCTGAGCTGCATCGTGCGGCCCGGATCGGCCGCGCCGCCCAGCACCAGGTCGCCGCGCGTATCGATACGGACGGCCGAGTCGCCCAGCACCAGGATGGGGCCGCCGGCGGCCACACCGCCCGCGGCCGTATACACGTTGCCCAGGCGCGAGTCCATCTGGTCCCGCCCGCCGCCGTAGTTCACCTTCACGCCGCCGACAGTTCCGGCATGAATCGCCGTGGCGCCGCGCAGGTTGACGAAAGTGCCGTTGAGGTCGTATTCGTTGCGCCGCAATTGCGGGTTGGGGTTGAGCGCCCCGCCCAGGCGCAAGGTAAGATCGCCGCCGCCGGTCTGCACCAGCTCGCCGGCCGGCGTGATGCGGCCGGTGCCGGCCACGGCCAGGTGCAGGCCCTGGCTGCGTGGTGTATGCGCCCGCAGGTTCCAGCTCGAAGCGATGCCGCGCGCATCGATGATGCCGGCGTCGCCGCCCGCTTCCACGGTCAGATTGCCGCCGCCCAGCGTGCCGATGCCGGTAAAGCCCACAAGGAACGGATCGTTGTTGAACAAGCGTGAACCGAACGCGTCGTAGGTGCCTCTGGCATCGCCCGCCACATAGGTGCCGAAGTTGATCCACCACGAAGCCGGCGTGGCTTCGGGCCCGGTTCCGATGCTGCCCGTGCCCTGGCGCCATAACCAGCTGCCCACCGTGACCGTGGGAATCTGCTCGCGCGAGTTCCAGAACTTATAACCCGCAGGATCGCCGTAGTTCTCGTTGCCGCCGATCAGGTCGCCCTTGATATCGCCTTGCGCGCGCAGGAGCACGTTGCCGCCGCGCTCCGGATACCAGGCCGCGTACAGGCTTTGGGCGCCGCCATCGACCAGCGACTCGAAGCCCGCGCCTTCGGCGCGCAATATCGTGCCGTCGCTCAAGCGCCCCCGCGCCCGCTGATAGGCGTCGCCCATCGAGGCCGACGGCGTGCCCGCCGTATAGACGCCGTAAAGCGAGGTCATATTGAAATCGCCCCCGGACACCAGGTCCAGGTCGCCCGCGCCGGTGCGCAGCACGCTGAACAGCTGCTGGCGCGCGGGATGATAGGACGTGACCGTCTCCGGCGGGCCGCCGGCCGACCCGCTGACCATCTCTCCCATGCCGTAGACATTCAATTCATCGGGACTCGAACCGATCAGCCCGAACGCGATCAGCTCGTCGATCTGCGTCTGCGTGACAGGCTGGCCCGATACCGGCGGCGTGCTGAGCGCGACTCCCATCATGTCCATGAAGGCCTGGAACTGGCTCAGGTCGGCCCACGCAAAACCCGGAGCCTTCACATTGACCATCTCTCCCATGCCGTAGACATTCAGTTCGTCGGGAGTCGAACCGATGAGCCCGAACGCCACCAGCTCGTCGATCTGCGCCTGCGTGACGGGCTCGCCCGATACCGGCGGCGAGCTGAGCGCGACCCCCATCATGTCCATGAAGGCCTGGAACTGGCTCAGGTCGCCCCATACGTAAGAGGGCTTGCCGCCGGTGCCCGGGACCTCGGTGACCATGGCGCCCAGGCCGAAATGCGGATCCGCCAGGCGCAGCTGGGCCGTCGTGTTCGCCAGGGTCAGGCGCGTGTCCGCGGCCTGCAGGTCGGCGCCCGCCACCAGGCGCAGATCCCAGGACTGCGAGCCGGCCGGCAGCATCGGCGCCAGTGCAAGATTGCGGCCCTGCGTGCCATCGGCGCCGGTGGGCCGCAAGTTGACCATCTCGACGCCGCCTGGCAGCACCACGTCGGTCTCGGAAGGCACGAGCGCGCCCTTGGCCAGCGCCAGCGGCCGTGACAGCTTCATCGCCACCGGCAGCATGACGCCCTTGGGCCAGATGGTGGCGCCGATCTCCGCCTGCGTGGGCAGGCGGAAGCCCGCGGCCAGCTGCATGCCGGCGTCCAGCGTCAGCGGCGTTTGCACCACCGAGCCGGCGGGGTGAACGACGTTGCCCGAGGCATCCAACACCGCCGAGGCCAGCACCGTGCCGGCGGGCAGCGTCAAGCGCTGCGCCAGCGGCATGGTGACGGGCAGACGCGTTCCCGCAGGAAGCGTCAGGCCGTCGACCGGCAAGTCATAGTTCAGCGTGCGGCCGCTGGCGAATTGCGTGCCCGCATCCAGCGTCGCCATGCCGCCGTGCGGGATGACGAGATCGCCGCCGAAGGGCATGCGGCCGGCGGGCAGGACCCAGCCGTTGTCGTCGTTCGTCACCCCCAGCCGGGTCGTATCGAAGCCATCGGTAATGCTGCCGAACAGCGTCAGATCGCCCTGGGCGCGCAGCACCAGCGCGCCGGCCTCGCCCGAACCGTAGACGCCGGTGCGCTGCGTACCCGGGTTGACGCTGGCATAGCGATAGCCCGAGAGATCGATATCGCCATCCACATGCAGATCCCCATGGGGATTGACCGCCGCGTTGCTGACGATCTCCACGCCGGGGCGCAGGTGGAACTGCTCGGTATAGCCGCGCAGCCCCGCGAGCTTGCCCTGCATCAGCGTGTCGTTGGCCAGGGCGTTGTTGATGAAGGCAATGCTGTCGGCGTGTTTGGCGTCCAGGTAGGCTTGGTCTATGCGTTGATAGCTGCGGCCGTCGACAGAGGCGTCCGTGCCAACCGGCGCATCGTCATAGGAATGGAAGGCGTTGACGGCGATGGACCTGGCTCCGGTAATGACTACCGCGCCCCGGGCGTCGATGTCGACGTCGTTGCCGCTGGCGCCGCCCAGGCGCGGGGCATTCAAGGTCACCGTGCCGTAGTTCGCGCTTGCGCCATCCACGGCAAGGTCCATGCGCACACCGTCGGCCAATGTCAGACGGCCATAGCCCGAGTCGATCTCCACGATGGCGCGGTTGGGCGCCTCGATGACCTGGCCGTAGCTGTCGCGGCGCAATACGCTGGCGCTGGCGTCGAGCACGGCGCCGCCGGCAAGCGTCACGCCCTGGTTGGCGGCGAGGCGGATGCTGCCGGCGCGTTCTCCGCTGGCGTCGATCGTGCCGTTGACCGTCAGGCTGCCGTTATCGACCGAGATGTTGATCTCGCGGGCCTTGAGTTCGCTGCCGATGACAAGATCGCCTTGCTTGAGCTGGAAGCTGCGGCCGCCGAAGACTTCGCCTTCGGTCAGGCGCAAATTCAGGCCGGAGAAATCCGCGATCCGCCCGGCTCGTACGTCGATGTAGCCTGCCGCATATGGCACGGGCGTGCCGCCCGCATCGTAATGGCCGGTGCTGCCGCCGCGCATCGTGCCGTTCAGGTCGGCCGTACCCGCCAGGGCGAGCACCGTCAGCCTGCCCGCACGGTTCTGCTTCGCCGACAGGTCAATGGTCGACCCAGCTTGTTGCACGACACTGCCCTGACGGCTGTCGAGAATGACGTCGCCGCCCCAGCTGTACTTGCTGACGTCAAAGAAATGCAGTTCACGCCCGGCCAGGTCCAGCTGCGCGCCGTCTTCCAGCACCACATCCTGCTGCGCCGATGCGGTGAATTTGCCGCTGGGCAGCAGCACGGCGGTATCCAGCGTCAGGCGCGTGCCGGCATCCAGGCCCAGCGTCGCGCCCAGCGCATTCGCCAGGGTCGCGTTGTCGGCCAGGGGCGATGCCGAACCGGCCGGCGCGGCAACCACGATCGCCCCGCCCGCCTTGATATTGTTGACCGATCCCGCCTGGCCCGTGAGCAACGGCGTGTTGAGACGCAGATTGCCGCCGCTGTAGGTCCAGGCCTTGGCCGCCTCGTCCCAGGCCCCCTGCGATTGATAGACCGACAGCGTGCCCTTATGGTTGGCGGTGATACGCTCGCTGGCGTTGAGGTCGACGCCGGCAAAGCCCAATGCCAGACGCTCATGCGTGCCCACGGTGTCGGGCTGGCTCAGCGGGCCGTAGCCGAACTCGATGGTCCGGGCATCGACCACAAAGCGGCCGCTGCCCGTGCCCGCGCCGCCCGCGATGACATTGCCGGCAGGCGTGGTCGCGCCGTTCCAGACCAGCGTGCCGGTCTCGATGCGGGCCACGTCGCCCGCGCCGCCATGCCCGTAGAAGGCCGGCGCGCCCAGCACCAGGCGCTCGAGCGACGATTTTCCCGTCGCCTTGTCGATGGTGCTGAGGTCCACGCTGCCATAGAAATTGACCGAGTCGCTTGCGGTAAGTATCAGGTTCTCCAGCGCCGGCGCGCCGGTGCTGATGTCGCCCCGCAACAGGCGCGACAGCACGTCCTGGTTCAGCGTGAGGCCGGCAGGCAGGACACCCGCGGCCTTGGCCTGCGCCAGCGTCGCGGTCGTGCCGATGTTGATGCCGCCCACGGCCAGCGTCAGGTTGCGCGTTCCGTAGCGTACCGACTCGCCCAGTTCCAGCGACTTGTTGGTCGCGGCGGTAATGCTGCCTTCCGAATACAGCATGGTATCGCCCGCGCAGCTTGCGCCCGCCGCGCAAGTGCCGATGTGCAGATAGCCCGCCCCGTTCATGCCGTAATCGTCAGCCGTCGGCGAGGTCAGGTTCAGCCAACCGTTGGTGACGGCCAGCACGCCGGCCTGTCCTGGTCGCAGCACATAACCGTCGTTCGAATCCCAGGCCGCCCTGCCCTGTCCCAGCGTATTGATGCCCGCGCCCTGCTCGATGGTCAGGCCTTGTTCCTTGTTGCTCACCACCAGGAAGACGGAGCCGGCTTCCAGCATGGCGCCCCGGCGCAGGATGAGCTCGCCGGTCGTGCCGCTGCCGAGGCCGACCTGCCAGGAATTTTCTGTGGAGAATCCGCTGGCGGTCTGCGTGACAAAGGTGGAGGTCGGCGCGCCGCCGATGCTGATGGTGGCCGCCTTCAAGTTGTTGAGCGTGCTGGCATGAACCGACGTGCCCACAAAGCCTTCGGTGGGCGTGGCGCCGTCGGCCAGAATCTCGATGCGGCTGCCGTTCAGAACCGCGGCGCCGCCTCGCCCGTCCTTGGCGGGGGTGAAGTCCACCGTGCCGGCGGCGACATCCAGCCGGCTGCCCGGCGTGAGGTTCAGCTGCCGCGCGTCGCGCTCGAGCTGCGGGCGCGGCGCGCCGTCGCGCAGCGCCCAATTCTGGCCGAACTGCGCGTAACTCGTCTCGTTGAAGTTCGAGTAGGTGCGCAGCGTGTCGGCCGGCGTCAACACCACCGAGGTGGTCTGCACGTCGGCAATGCCGGTATTGGCGAAACCCAGGCGGGCGGCCGTGGTGTAGGACGCATTGCGCATGCGCCCGCCGCTGCCGAACGCGGCGTTGCCGACGGCCCGGCCATTCAACTCGACGCGGAAAGCGCCAGGCAGCAATGCATAGGTGGACGGCAACAAGGTATAGGTTCCGGCCGCCAGGCCCGGCACGCCGTCGCCGACGGTGATCTGCCGGCCGATCATCGGATCGCCCGCGCCCTTCTCCGCCGCGATGGGCGCGGCGGCAGGCTGCGCGCCGGGCACGATGGCGTAGACCGGGTTGCTGGACAGCGACGGCAGCGTAAAGCCGCTGCCATCCCACTTCACCTGCATCAACGGATTCAGGCGCGCGTCGGTCGACCCGCCGCGCCCCGTCAAGAAGCCCGCGCCGGTCAGCTCGCCGCCGCCGGACAGATCGATCCGCGCGCCGGACTGGACCTCGATACTGTCGGCCGTCAGGCTCACATTGCCCAGCGCGCCGCCCAGGCCGGCATAGAAGGCATCCGCGCTCGCGTAGTTATAGGTCAGGCCGTCGACGGTGCCGCCATAAGGCATGAGCAGGCCCGCCGCGCTCACCGAGGTGATGCTGCCCGGACGCAGGGTGATCGTGCCCGGCGGTTGTTCGCCGCTCGCGGCGATGCCCAGTTCCAGGATACCCAGCGGCGCGCGCAGCACGCCGCTCTGTTCGATATTGGCCGAATACAGGCGCAACGTGCCGAAGGCCGAGTACGGCGTGGGCGGCGCGGCGCCGTCTCCGCTACGTTCGATACGCAGGCTGCGCGCGGCGTCGTAGCGGGTTTCATAGGAGCCCCACTGGTTGAACGCGCCGCGACGCCCGGCGATCACCTCGCCCAGGGCGCCGGTGGCCGGATAGATCTGGCTGGCCGCCAGCAACAGATCGCCCTCGGTCGTCAGGGACGTACGGTCGCCGACCGTATGCTTCAGGAACCGCAGATCGTTCCTGCTGCGCAGTTCCACCAGTTCGAATCCCTGGCGCGACACCAGTGCCTTGTCGCCCTGCATCGAATAGCCATAGGCGCCGAACGCAACCTTGTTGATGACATCCAGCACGCCGGCTTCCACGCGCAGCTGCGTGGCGTCGCCCAGTTCGACCATGCCGCCTTGGGTCGAGGTGGGTGCGTTCAGGGCCGGCATGATGTGCTGGTCCTTGCCCAGACGCGAGGCGCCCGCCAGGCGCACATAGGGCGCGGCCAGCGCGACGCGGCTGCCGGCGGAAGCGCCGTCGGTCAGCGCGAAGGCCGTGGCGGCCAGGTTCAGCCCCTGGCCGAGCGTCAGATCGACGCCGCCTTCCAGCGACAAGACGCCGCTGACCAACAAGGACAGGTTATCGAAACCGCCTGCCTCGATGCGGTCGGCGCCTATGCGGCCATGGCCATAGACCAGCCCGGCATCGGATTGCCCCGGCCGCAGGTCTGCTGCCAGGCCTTCCGGCGTCTGCTCCCGCAGCAATTGAAACTCACGCGGCGCCAGCACGCGGTCTGCCGGTCTGCCCCCGATGCGGTAGTTGGGCGACTCCAGCGCCAGCGACAGCGTGCCGCCGGCCGCGCCCGCGCCGCCCGAGGCGGCCGTCATCTCTCCATCCAGATACAGGCCGTTGAAGCTGGCCAGATGGATCACGCCGCCGTCGGAGGCCACCCGCAACGCGCCCATTCCGTTCATATCCAGCGTCGTCGCCGCACCCGAGGCGTCCAGGCGCGCGCCCTCGCGGATGACGATGAAATTGTCGATGGCGTCGGCCTCGGTGGCGTACGCCCGGTACGCGCCGCCGATCTCGATGCGCCCGCCATCGAGCACCGTGCCGTAACGACGGCCCTGGCTATCCAGCGCGCTTTGAGCCAGGCCCGCGACATCCAGCACCGCCTCGCGCCCGATCCACACCGAGCCGTCATGCCCCTTGAGACGCGTGACGTCCTGCGCGCCGGCGCCCAGGCCGTAGACGCCGATGCGTCCGCCCGCCGCGCGCAGCGTACCGTCGATGGTGATCTGGCCGTTGTTCCGCAAGACGATGCTTTTGCCCGGATCGACCTCGATGCGCGCGCCCTCGGCGATGACGAGCGGCGGCGCATCGGCGTTCTCCAACGTGCTGCGCGCGTTGCCGGCGGCCAGAGTCAGGCTTGCGCCGCCTCGCTGCGTCAGCGCGCCGCGCGTCGGGCTTTCGGTGAACAAAGGCGGCAGCCACATCGCCAGCGCCGCGTGCGGATCGGCGCCGGTGGCGACGCCGCGCGCGGTGGAGAGGTCGGCCTGCAAGACCGGCATGGTCACGCGCAGATCGGCGCCTTTGGCCACGGCCAGGCCATCGCCGCCCGTCACCGCGTAATGCGAGAACCCCTGCTGGAAAAGGCCGGCGTCCAGCAGCAGCAAGGGCTCGACCGCTACCGCGCGCGGCAGGCTCGCGCCCGCGCGGATCAAGGTCCCGGCCGAGAAGGTGACATCCGTGGGCGCGAGATTACCCGCCGGGATCACAACCGGCGTGGGCGCAAGCGGTATGCCATTGGCATGTATCGCGGCATCCACGACATAGTTGGTCGGAAAGTTCGCCGGGTTGACGATCCCTGTGATGACCGTACCCGCAGGCAACGTCGGCGGCACGTACCAGCTGCCGGTATAGCCCGCGACCCTCAGGGACTGGCCGTTCGACAGGTTGACGCTATAGGAGGCGTTTTCGCTGCTGGCCTTGGGCAGGGTCCAATCGGCTCCCACCGTCAGCCAGGTCGACGAATCGCTCGCGATCACTCTTGGCGCGCCGCCCACCGCCTCGCCGGGATTGGCGTGCGTGCGGATGGAGTGGTAGTCCAGGGGCAACACCGCGCCTTCGGCAATGGTGAAATCTTCGCTCGTGACCAGGTCCACCGGCGCGCTCTGGCCTGCCTGCAAGGCGCCGTCGGCGCCAGCCACCAGTCCGCCGATCACGACGGCGCTGCCATTTTGCAGGGTCAGCGTGCCACCGCCTTCGACGCCGTAACCGCGCAATTCGCCTTGCAGCGTCAGCCCTCCCTTGGCGGCGGTGGCCGCCGCGTAGGCATCGGCGGCCAGCGTGATGTCGCCGCCCTTGCCTCCGAGCAGACTGTCATCGCCCAGCAGCGCGGCGCCCGAGGACACATCCAACAGTGCGCGCTTGCCGACGGTGACGTCGCCGCTGCTGCGCGCGACGATGCGACCGCCGTCGATGTACGGCATACCGCCGAGGTTGCCGTCGCCTTGCTGCAGATTGCTCCAGACGCCGCGCGCGTCCAGGGTCACGCCTTCGCCGATCGACACGCGCGCCGTATAGCCCGCCGGCGCCGTCGTCGCCAACGGCAGGTCCTGCCAACCCGAGCTGACGTTGGGGTATTGCTCGACCATGTCGCCCAAGGTGATGACGCCGCCGCGCGCGGTCAGGTCTGCATTGACGTCGACTTGCGTCGCATGCAGCGCGATCTCGCCTCCCGCCGCCACCTTGACCGCGCCGTCGACCTGCACGGCGCCGTTCGCGTAGGCGCGCAACTCGCCCAGTTCCAGACCATTGAGCCAGTCTGCGTTCAGTGTGATGCGCGCAGGGCCGGTTTGCGTCGATGCCGCCTCGGCGTCCTCCGGATCGCGCGGCATGCCCAGCACGATCTCGTCAGCCACCGCCCCCGGCGTATAACGCAGATTGCCCGAGGCCTCGTCATACACCGGCTGCCAGCTGCCCAGGATCAGGCCCGCGCGCCGCGGCGCGGCCGTCTGGCTCTGCTGATAGCCGTCCAGGCGCGACTGCGGCGCGTTGATCTGCCGCACGCCCTGAAAAGCCTTGGCTTCCACATCGCCGTCCAGCGTGGCCTGGCGCGTGCCGATGATCAGGCGGCCCGCGTCGCGGCCCACCGTGTAGCCTTCCTCCCAGCGCTGCGCCTTGGCGATTAAGGGATTGAGGAAGGTGTCCGTGCGCCCCCAGCGCACGCTCTTGCGTTCATAGCCCGTGTACGAGGCGTCCTCGGGAAAGAGCAGATCGCCCGGCGCGCGATCCACGGTATAGAGACGGCCGTCGCCGCCGCGCAGCCAACTCTGGTTGAGATAGCCGCTTTGCACGTCCAGCGAGCCGCCCGAGAGGTTGATGCTCGAGCCCGCTCGCGTCGTCACCCCGCCGCCGGCAAAGTTGACCGTGCCGCCCTGCGCCATCCACTCGCCGATGGTATGGCCGGTGGTGCCCAGGTACCCGCCCACTTCCAGCAGGCCGCCTTGGGTATACCATCGGTCGGTTTCATAGCCGCCCGTACCGGCCGGAACCAGCACCAGGTAACGGCGGTCCACCCACACATTGGTGTTGTTCAGATTGCCGGACTCGCGATTGCCCGAGGCGTCGCGCTGCTCGTTGCCCTGAATGTTGATCTGGACGTTGTTCGAGGCCATCGCCACTTGCACGCCCACGGCGCCCGAGACGTCCACGGCCGCGCCGGCGTGGATCGTGGCGCTGCCTTCGGCGCTCACCGCCACCTGGCCGCCGGTAGCCAGCGTCAGACTGCCGTCGGTGAAATCCACGTTCTGGCCCGAGACGATCTCGATGCGGGACTGGTCCCGGCGGTCGGACTGTTTGGACAGATTATCGAAGGTGCCGCTGATGCCCCGCCGCTGCTGGTCCAGCGTGGCGGACGCTTCGATCAAGGCATTGCGCTGGCCATCGAAGGCGGACTGGCCATCGTCTTCGAGCAGGATGGCGGTAATGGAATCCTTGCCGAGCGTGACCTGGCCTTGCGCGTCGCCCGCGCTATTGAGCAAATGGATGGTGCCGCGCGCGTTGACCGAGGTCGTTGTCAGCGCCACGCCGTTCTGGCGCACGTCGTGGCCGGCAAGGGTGATGTCGCCTTCGCGGGCCTGGATGAGGCCGGTGTTCTGCACCAGGCCGCGCTGAATCGCCGGGTCGATGCGCGCGAGGTCGAGATTGGCGTCGGCCTTGGGCGCGATTTCATTGCCGCGCGTGGTCGAGTAGGTCGTGCCGCCATCGGTGCTGTTGGTGACCAGTCCTTTGCGGATCACGAAACTGTCGCCCGCCGCCAACTGCGTCTGGCCCTTGCGGGTGCGGATGTCGCCGTCATTGCGCACTTCCTGGCCCATCAGCAGCACATAGCCGCCGCCCTGCGTCACGCTGGCGGGCTCATGGGTCTGAATCAATGCGCCCGCCTGCACAGAGACGTTGCCCAGGGCTTCGGTGAACGAGGCCGTGTTGGCGTCGGCGCCGTAGATGCCGCGGCTGAGGAACTGGTCGTTGCTGATCCTGGCCGCCGCCGCCACCAGGTTGCGCGCGTTGACCTGGCTGCTGCCGGTGAAGATCACGCCGTTCTGATTGACCACCATGACCGAGCCATCGGCGCGGATCGAACCCTGGATCTGGCTGGGCTTGGCCGAGGCCCCGACCACGCGGTTGAGCACCGCCCACTCCGACTGCGCGGTTCGCGCGCCGCTGCGGGCGGCCGCGTTGGCGTAAGTCGCCTGATCGAACACCACCTCGGTGTTGCGGCCGATGTTGAAAGTGTCCCAGTCCAGGATCGCCTTGGCCTGGGTCTGCTCGACGGTCACCGTGGTCTTGCCCTGGGCATTGCTGGCCACGGCGCGTTTGTCGGACACCCCGATCCAGGGCAGCGCCTGACCGTTGGCGTCCTTGTCCCACAAGCCGCCCTGCGTCAGGCCGTCGGGGGAGTCGCCGGCCTGCGCCGGGCGATTGCGCTCCTTCTGCCAGGCGGCTGTCTGGCGCGCCTGGGCCTGGGCGATGGCGCCCGCTTCGCCGGCCACGCGATTGAGGTTGTCGACCGAACGGCGCAGTTGCTGCGTCGCCTGGCGGCGCTGTTCGGCCGCCGTCTGCGCGCTCAGGCCCGGCGAGTTCTGGCGCAGGGTGCGCGTCTGCTTGGCGACGTCCGCGCCGACCCACCACGCGCCGGAAGCGTGCGCAACGGATGCGCTGCCCAGCGACAATGCGCTCAGCATGGCCAAGGCCGACAGCGACGCGGCCAGAGGGGTCAAGCGATAGCGAGCGGAAACAGCGGGGTGAGTCATGTGCGACGGTTCCAGGATCTAGCGTGAAAATGGCAGCATCGGGGCGGACGCTTTTCCACTAGACGTTCGACGCGCGAAACGCGGAAATACCAAGCCATGAATCTTTCATGACAGGCTTTTGTGACACTCAGCCGATCAGCACCAGCTCACCCACGCGGCGCAAACGGATGTGATGCGCCGTCCGCAGCAGCTCCAGGGCCTGGTCCAAGTCGCTTACCCGCACGCGGGCCGAGAACCGTCGATCGGCCAAGGCGTCGTCGACCAGCACCACCCTGCCCGGCCGATAGCGGTTGATCTCCTGCACCGCCTGATCCAGCGGCAGGTCATCGAACACCACCACCCCCTCGCGCCAGGCGGACGCCGACGCTGCCTTGGCCAGCGGCGTCGCGGGGCCGACGCGTCTTTCGTCGTAAAAGGCTTCCTGTTGCGCCGCCAACGCCACCCTGCCGGCCGGATGCCGCAACTCGGCCGCGCCGCGCTGGCAGCGCACGCGCACGCGGCCGTCTTCCAGCTGGCGCATTTCGATATCGGCGTGGTCGAACCTGACGCTGGCCACGCCCGCCACGATTTCACAAGCGGGCGCGGACACGGCGGCCTCGCCGCTGATCAGGTCGATGCGCGGCCTGGCGGCGGCGTCGTTCACGGTGATGCTGGTGCGCGTATTCAAGGTGACGCGCACCTGGCCCGGCAGCTCCAGCGAGCGTTGTTCCCCCGCGCCTGTACGGTAGTCGGCCCTGAACTCCGACCAGGATGGCCACAGCCCCCAGGGCGGGCTCACGGCCAGATACGCCGCGCCAGCGGCCACGGCGCCGCCCAGAAAGGCGCGGCGCCCGGCGCGCGCACCCGCGAAACCGTGGACCTTGCGCGCAGGCCGGGCCTGCGGAACGCGCCGCGCGGCGGTCTCGACGGCCTGCCATTCATGCGCGGCCTGCGACCAGGCGCGGGCGTGCCCGGCGCTTTGCGCGCACCAGGCCTTCAGGGATTCCAGATCGCGCGTGGTCGGCTGGCCGGTCTTGAGCAGTACCGCCCACGCGCGCGCCTGACGCAGAACGTCATCGTCTGGAGCGTTGGGTTCGGTCGCCATGAAGGCCTTGTTCATCGTTCAAAAATAAGTGCTATCAACAGACCAGACGATTGACGGCGCAAAACCGGAACCGGTCATCGGGTTTTCTTCGGAACATCGCGAGCCTCCATGGCGGCCATGCAGGTTTGAGCGGCGGTCTGGATCTCGCGGCGCACCATGCGCGCCGAGATGCCCCAGCGGCGCGCCAGGCTTTCGGTATCTTCGCCGTGGACGCGATGTGCGATCAGCAAGGCGCTCTGGCGCGGCGGCATGTCCTGCAGCGCCCGCATCGCCGTGTCCAGGCGCTGGCGCGAAGCCAGGTCGCTATCCAGCCCCGGCTGCGCGCCGCGCGCCTGCTCGAACACGGCCTCGATCTCATCGTCGCCCAGCAGGCGGGCGTCGCTGCGGATGCGGTCGATCGCCACATTGACGGCGGTATTGACCAGATAGGCGTGCGGGTGGCGCACCTCATCGAGATTGTCCTGCGACGCCAGGCGCACATAGGCTTCGTGCAACGCGTCCGAAGCCATGTCCGACGAGCCCCCGAGACGGTAGGCCACTTGCCGCCGCAAAGCGTCGTAACCCTGCGTGATCAGCTGCTGCAGGCGCTCCACCCCCTTCCTGCTCATCGCTGGCAGCCTCCCCACCGGGCGGCGGCCTGCGGCGACACCAGCAGGATCATGGGTTGCGCCAGGCCGGCCGGCGGCGGACGCAGGCGCGCCTGCGACAGGGCCTGGCGCACGACGGGCTCCAGCTCGGGCCGCGCCTGGACCCGCACGCGCAGGTCTTCGACGCGGCGATCCTTATTGATGGAGAAGCGCAATGCGATGCGTAGACGGTCGGCCTGCAAGCCAGGCTGCGCGCACAGCACATGCAAGATGCTTTGCTGCAGGTATCCGTCGTAGGACAGCGCCAGCACATTGCCTCGATCCGGCGCGGGCGCCTCGGCCTCCAACGGCACGACCGTGACCACGCCCGAAGACACCGACTGCGCGCGCATCTGCGTGCCCTTCAACAAACGGCTCAAACCCTCGGTCCGGGCATAACGGCCGCGAACGGACGGGCTGCGTTTGCCGCGCACCTGCTCGGTGTCAAAGAAAATCGACAGCCCCGTGATTTCGCCATAGCGCCGCAAGGCTTGCTCCAACGGCAGGGCCGGCAGATCGAACACGTGCGTCTCGGCCGACGCTTGTGCCCATGCCGACGCCCCGGCCGCCCACAGCATGACCGTCATCGTCAACAACCAGACCACACGCATGGATGGCGGGAGCAGAGGAAAAAGGGGGATTGCCCAAGTGCTGGCATCGACAAAACAGGGGCGCGGAAAAAGGATGCAACATCTTGCAGCCGGCGCATGACATGAATCTTTCACGGCACGCCGCAGCAGGTAACACTACACTGTGTTCGCGCTCGGTAGCACTGAAGGAGCCGTCTCATGTCCGTTGCCCTTACGCCCAAATGGTTACTGCTGCTTGGCCTGGCCCTGCCCGTCGCGGCCGCCGCCCAGCAGGCCGCCTCTGCCCGAAAGCCCGCCGAGTCCGCCTGTGTCGATGTCGAGGTCAATGGCTATCGCGCCCTGTCGTACGAGTGCCTCAACGCCCAGATCGCGCCTGCGCCGAACGCGCCGCGCGACAACCCCGCCCTGGCGTCCCAAGACATCGTCTCGCGCCCCGGCAACCAGATCGGCCAGTTCAATCGCGCGGCGACGTCCAATCGCATGGGCAACACCTTCGGCGCATCGGCCCGGCCGCAGCGCCCGCCCCGCCCCTGACGTTCAAAGAAAGCGGGATCTCAGGTCGGAAATTCCAGGTTCAGACGCAGCGCCATCGGCTGGCGCATATCGCGCGGCGGCGGCGCTGACAACGGCTGTGCCGTCAATATCCGGTGCAGGTCCGCATCGGCCTGCGCATCGCCCAGGCTCGCGAACTCCACGCGATATACCTTGCCGGCCGCCGCCACCCATACCCGCACCACCAGCGGCCCCGGCGGCGTCGACGAGCGACTGTTCAACAGGCGGTCCTGCATTTTTTCGTGCAGGCGCACCACGGCTTCGTTGTCGGGGTCGCTCAGCCAGGCCTGGAATTGGTTACTGGCCAACTGTGCATAGCTGATCCAATGTTGCGGCACGGTCTGCGCTTGAACCGACGGCGCCTGCGCCGCGATCAGCCCCAGCCCCAACAGCCCCTGCAACATCGCGCGCAGGCGGCGCCACCAGGCAATCACGCCCGGTCGGCGGGTCACGTCATGGGAAGTGGCACGGGTGCTGCGCATCTCGCTGAAGGCGACTGAAAAGAATGCGCGATTGTGACCGGCTGTTCTGACCGCGTGATGACGGCTCGAAGGGTCAAAGTGTTGCTGCAAATCCAGCCTAGACCGGCTGATGGCAAAGTTGGTGAACCTGCAAGCCTGAACGGACGAGACAAAGCCCCCCACGTTCCAAAGGCGGCCCATTTGCTTTGGAGCTGGCTTATCGCACAGACGTCGCCTGAGCGCTGGTCAAGTCAACCGATGCATCTTCAGCCAGTCCCTCAGAGCAGTTTATTCGTGTCTGCCACCCCTGCTCCGTGGCTTGAAAGCAGCCAGGACTTCTTCATCCAGACGAATCGTGGTAGGGGACTTACGCACGGCCGCAGTGCTTCCGACCGGCCGGCCACGACGCCGTGCCGAAATTTGCTCCGGCGTATGGACACGGGCGTGGCGACCTGCGACCGCCTGGTCCGCACTGCGCAATAGCGCGGCCTCGAACTCGGCCACTTCGGGATCAATCTTCTTGGGCATCGAGTTTCTCCTTTGCGTACACGATCAGTAGGCGGCCTTATGCTTTCGCAGGATCGGTTGCCTCACCAGATAGTCTGAACGTGGGGGTAACCACGAATCTTCATATCAGCAGAGATCAGAGGGGCCGAATGACGCCGCGCCGTGGCCACGATGATGCGGTCCGCCGGGTCCTTGTGAAACTCCCCGGGCAGGTAGACAGATTGGATCGAAATGCCGACATCCACCGGAACGAACCGGATTGCGCGCACCTGGGCGACCGTATCCAGCCAGGCCTCGGCCTCCATGGTCAAAGCCAGACGCCCGGCCTTGGCCAGCATCGCCACTTCCCAAGCGCTGATGGCCGAGACCAGGATTTCGCCATCCTGGGCCTCTGCCTCGATGGCGTCGCGCGCGGCGCGGCTAAGCTGCGGATCGCCCGCCGCCCACCAGATCAGCACATGGGTGTCCAATACGATCATTGCGCTGCCTCCCACACATCATCGCCGACGGGAGACAAGGGATCGTCGAACCGCAAAACGGACCCGCGCAACACCTCCAGCGGATCCCGTTGCGGCGCCGCCCGATAGGGCCGGATTTCCAGCGCGGGCTTGCCGTGGTCGGTTACGACAATGGGCTCGCCCGTCGCTTCGACCTGCCGGAAAAGCTCCAGCGCCCGGGCCTTGAACTCGGTTTTCGACACATGCAGGGTCGACATGACGGCCTCCCATGGATGGATGATGCAGTTCATCTTATCAAAAATGACCATTGAAAATAGTAATTTCATGGGTGGCGGACTCGACTGCCGCTTTCGTTCACTACAGGCGAAAAAAAAGCACCGCGATTGCTCGCAAGTGCTTGATTCTCTTCTGCCTTCTTCTGCCTTCCTAAAAAAGGAAGGGGTGGTGGGTTGAGCGAGACTCGAACTCGCGACCAACGGATTAAAAGTCCGCTGCTCTACCGACTGAGCTATCAACCCGACCGAAGCCAGACATTATGGCGTGTTACGGGAAGTTTGTCAAAAAAATGATTCCCGACTTGCCGTGCTTACCAGGCCGCGACCACGGCGCCCTTGTACTTGGTCTCGATGAATTGCTTCACGGCCGGGCTGTGGTAGACGCTGACCAGCTTGGCGAATTCGGGACGGTCCTTGTCCTTTTCGCGCACCACCAGCACGTTGGCGTACGGCGAGTCGGGCGATTCCTGGGCGATGGCGTCCTTGGCCGGGTTCAAGCCGGCTTCCAGGGCGAAGTTGGTGTTCACGGCCGAGGCGTCGGTGTCGTCCAGCGAGCGCGGCAGCTGGGCGGCGTCCAGTTCGATGAAGCGCAGCTTCTTGGGGTTTTCGACCACGTCGATCGGGGTCGCTTTCAGGCCAACGTCGGGGCGCAGCTTGATCAGGCCGTTGGCCTGCAGCAGCAACAGGGCGCGGCCGCCGTTGGTGGGATCGTTGGGCAGCGCGAAGCGGGCGCCCTCCTTCAGCTCGGACAGCGATTTGATTTTCTTGCTGTAGATGCCGATGGGGAAGATCACGGTCTTGGCGATGCTGACCAGCTTGTAGCCGCGGTCGGCGTTGGCGTTGTCCAGGTAGGGCTGGTGCTGGTAGCTGTTGGCGTCGAGGTCGCCCGAGGCCAGGGCCACGTTGGGCTGCACGTAGTCGGAGAATTCGATGACTTCGATCTTCAGGCCCTGCTTGGCGGCTTCCTGCTTGACCACGTCGAAGATCTGGGCGTGCGGGCCGGCGGTCACGCCGATTTTCAGCGGCTTGTCCTGGGCCAGCGCGGGCTGGGCGAATACGGCGGCGCCCAGGGCGAACGCGGCCAGCGACTTCAAAACCTTGATGCTCATGTTGCGTGTATCCCGAATATCGGAAGTGGGGGAAGAAAATCGCTCAGCGGTGCGAGATGCGGCGCACGTAGCGGTCGCCCAGGCTCTGCACCACCTGGACCAGCACGATCAGCACGATGACGACCGCGGCCATCACGTCGGACTGGAAACGCTGGTAGCCGTAGCGGATGGCCAGGTCGCCCAGGCCGCCGCCGCCGATGGCGCCGGCCATCGCGGAATAGCCGATCAGGCTGACGATGGTGACCACGGTGGCGGCCACCAGGCCGGGCAGGGATTCGGGCAGCAGCACCTTGAGGATGATCTGCATGGGCGAGGCGCCCATGGCGCGCGCCGCGGTGATCAGGCCCGGATCGACTTCGCGCATGGCGTTCTCGGCGATGCGGGCCATGAACGGGATGGCGGCGACCGACAGCGGCACGATGGCGGCGGTGGTGCCGATCGAGGTCTGGGCCACGAAGCGCGTGAACGGGATGATGGCGACCATCAGGATGACGAAGGGCACCGAGCGCGTGGCGTTGATGATGGCGCCCAGCACGTGGTTGACGGACTGGTTTTCCAGCATGTTGCCGCGGGCCGTCACGGTCAGGACCACGCCCAGCGGAATGCCGACCACCACCGCGATGGCGCTGGCCACGCCCACCATCAGGAGGGTGTCAAGCAGCGACGTAATAAGCAGGTCGATCAGTTGCGGGCTCATGGGCGATTTCTTCTACGGAGATGTCACGGGCGGTCAGGGCGGCGATGGCGTCCTTGACCGCGGCGGGCGCGCCCTGGGCCAGCACGAACATCGTGCCCACGGCCACGCCCTGGATGTCTTCGACACGGGCCTGGATCAGGTCCACGTCGAGCGAATGCTGCTTGGTCAGGTCGGACAGGAACGACCCGGATGCGTCGTTGCCGGTCAGCGACAGGCGCAGCAGGCGCAGGGCCTGGTCCGGCTTGGCCGCGGCCAGCGTCTCGATGCGCTGCCTGACCGCCGCCAGCGTGGCGTCGGTCAGTTCGGAAGCGGTGGCGGCCGAGACCATGGCGCGGGTCACTTCATGGCGCGGCTGCGCGAACACTTCGCGCGTGCTGCCCATCTCGACCACTTCGCCCTGCGACAGCACGGCCACGCGGTCGCAGACTTCGCGCACCACTTCCATCTGGTGCGTGATCATGACCACGGTCACGCCGGTCTTGCGGTTGATGTCGCGCAGCAGGGCCAGGATGTTGTGCGTGGTTTCCGGGTCCAGCGCCGAGGTGGCCTCGTCGCTCAGCAGCACGTCGGGGTTGTTGGCCAGGGCGCGGGCGATGCCGACGCGCTGCTTCTGGCCGCCGCTGATCTGGCTGGGATAGCGGTCGCGCAGATGCTCCAGGCCGACCAGCGCCAGCAGGCGCTCGACGCGCGCCGGGATCTCGGCCTTGTCCACGCCGGCGATTTCCAGCGGCAGCGCCACGTTGCCGTACACCGTGCGGCGCGACAGCAGGTTGAAGCCCTGGAACACCATGCCGATGCGGCGGCGCTGGGCGCGCAGCTGCGCCTCGGACAGGCCGGTCAGGGGCTGGCCGCCGATGGCGATCGAACCTTCGTTGGGCCGCTCCAGCAGGTTGATGCACTGGACCAGCGTGCTTTTGCCGGCCCCGCTGGGGCCGATGATGCCGAAGACCTCGCCCTGCGCGATGTGCAGGTTGATGCCCCGCAGCGCCTGGAATTGTCCATGCGGCGTGGCATAGGTCTTGGATAGGTTCTCGATGTGAATCATGGCAAGCGATTTTGTATCTTCTCTCTTCTAAAGAGAACGACCGTTTTTTCCATTTTTTATAACTTTAAGTAATATAAAGGCCCGAATCCGCGCTTGCCGGCCCTGCGGCAAGTGTCCTTCATAAAGGCGGAAATGGGCAGCCGGGAAGGAATGTCCTCCTGACTGCCCATCTGCTTTCCGGACCGCCTCCGTGGAGGCGGGCCCCGCGATCAACGTGCGCGCGAGATGCGGACCTCGGCGCCGCGGCGCTTGACTTCCAGCCCCTCGGACGGGGAAATGCGCAGGCCTTCCAGACCCTTGATGTAGCTGGAGCCCTGCATCTGCATCACGCGGATCTTGTTGCGCATGACGACCGGATTGTGCACCGGCATGCCGAACATCCAGACCTCGTCGAGGATACGGGCCGAGTTGAACTCGCCCGTATGCTGCGCGGCCGGTCCCAGACAGAGCATGTGCCCCTCGCGGCCGAACACCGGGAACTGGCCGAAGTCGCAATCCATGGTCCAGGTGGTGCCGCCTTCGTAGCGGTGCCCGGTGTTCAGGTCCCACCAGGCCTCGCCCTTGGGCAGGTATACGCGGACCTGCTTGCCGGGCTCGGTCACGGGGGCCACCAGCAGCGCCGGGCCGAGCAGGTATTGCAGGTCCCAGTCGTGGGCATGGGGATCGTTGGGGAACGACATGGCCATGGAGCGCTGCACCGGCAGGCCGGTGCGCGCCGAATCCTCGATGGCGCCCAGCACGTAGGGCACCAGGCGGTAGCGCCATTGCAGCCAGGTCTTGGCGTGCCCCAGGATCTCTTCGCCGAAGTCCCAGGGCATCAGGCCCGCCACGCCCTGGAACGAGAAGTTGGACGAAAACACGCCGGCGGTCAGCCAGCGCAAATAGAGTTCGGGCGTCATGCCGGCGCGGTCGCGCGAGGCCGAGCCGATGCCGTGCACCTGCACCGGCACGCCGCTGGCGCCGATGGACAAGGCGGTGCGCAGGGTATGGCGCAGGCCTTCCCAGCTGTTCTCGACCTGCGGCCCGACCTGCCACGGCAGACGCTGCGCGGCCGGGAACAGGTCGGCGCTGGGCACCACGCCCTCGGGCGGGACCTTGAGGCCGGCGACCGCGTCGAACAGCGCGCGGCGCACCAGGAGCGGGTACATGCTGCGCAGCGCCGGGCCGGTTTCGCCGTTGCGGGCGCTCACGCCGTCGGGAATGGCGATCTGGGCGTCGCACGCGGGCGCGTCCAGGCCGTCTTCGACCAGCTGGCGATGGCGCTCCACCCACAGGTTATAGATGTCGCGGTAGGTCAGATCCAGCAGGCCGTAGGGCTGCCCCGAGGTGGCGGCGTTGCCGTCGAACACCTGGGCCGAGCCGTCGTCCCTGGTCAGCAGCCAGCCGCGGTCTTCCAGTTCCTCGAACAAGGGGCTGGTCTTGAGCACGCCGGGAAAACCGGAGGCCGCGACGTGCACGTTGTGCTTGTGGAAGAGCGCCAGCATCTGCTTGGCGTCCGGGAAGCGCTGGGCGTCCCATTCGAATACGGTCTTGTCCGCCTGGAAGCCCCAGGCCGCCGGCTGCGCCAGCGTCACGGCGTCGACCGGGATCTGGTTCTCGCGCATGCGCGCCACCAGCGCCACGGTCTCGGTCGGCATTTCGCCCGAGGCCTGCTGCAGCCACGCGCCCATCGCCCACAGCGAGGGCTGGCCGGCGCGGCCGGTCAGCGCGGTGTACTGGTTGAGGATTTCGCCCGGCTCGCCGACGAACAGGAACAGGTCGAGGACGGCGTCGTCCAGCGTCAGCACGTAGGCGGAATCGGCCGGCGCGACGCCGACCGAGTGCTCGACGCGGCGCATGGAATTCACATAGAGGCCCCAGCCGCGCGGGCTCCAGGCCAGCGGCAGCGCGCGGTGCTCCGGATCGTCGGACACCACGGACTCTTCGCGGCGGTTCAGGTCTCCGGGAGTTTCGCCCAGGCCGTACACGCGCTCGTCGGCCTGCAGCGTGAAGCCGGCCGTCCAGACGGCGTCTTCGGCCTGGTCCAGCGCGTTGTGCCCGAACGCGGGCGTATGCGCGGAGACCTCGGATTCCAGCACGCGCTCTTCGTTGCGGTAGAGCGCCACGCGCACGGGGTTGGACAGCAGCTCCAGCACCACGTCGCCCTGGGCGATGCGCCAGCCGTCGCCGTCGTCGCGCGGGGCGACGGTGGCTTCACCCACCGCTTCCTGGCGCGCGAGCAGCATCTCCGCCACGGCGCGGGCGCGCGCAGTGGGCTTGTCATCGGTAAGGTGATTCGCCTCGCCGCAGCGCAGGCGGAACACACCAGGCGCATGCGCCTCGACTACCAGGTGCAACCCATCGCCCGCGTCGAAATCTACGCGACTGGGACGGGACGTCAGCAGCTCGACGGTATCGAGCTGGGTAGTATGGGCAAAGTCGAACTTGGGCGGCACAGAGCATCCCCCGGCTTAAGCCAAAAACCATCAAAAGACGCTATTTTGACGGATTTGGGCTTTGAAATAAACTCGGTCCCTCTTTTGGACGGCCATATCGTCCAAAAAAGGGGTCTAAAGCCCCCGGTCATCGCCCACGGGCGGAATGCCTGCCGGGCCCTCGACGCGCCGGGTGTGGCACCAATTCCGGCCCAATTGGCGTCAAATCCTGGCAATTCCAGCATTCTACGCCACCGTCCCCGTGCGCCCCGCCCTGCGTCCCGACTTTTTCAGCGCGGCGCCACCAGCCTGGCCAGGTCGGTCTCCAGCGGCGCGGGTTCGCCCTGCAACCGGGCGCCGATCAAGTCGCCCATCAACGCCGACCACGACAGCCCCCGCGAGGCATAGCCCACGGCCAGCCACAGGCCGGGCGCCTGGGGCAGTTCGCCCACCGCCGGCAGGCGGCCGGGCAGCACCGCCCGCCATCCCGCCCAGCCCGGCAGGCTGCCCGGCTCCAGGGCCTGGAACGCCGCGGGCACGCTGCCCAGCAGGCCCGCGGCCTTGTCCAGCGTGACGCGCTGGCCCTCGGCGCTCACCCGGGCCTCGGCGGCGCCATGCACATAAGTGCTGCCGGCCACGCAGCCCGCGCCGGTGTCCGGCAGCAGATAGCCTTCGCCGCCGACGATGCAGCGCGGTCCGCCCGCCAGCGCCGCGGCCGGCACCAGCGTGACCTCCCCGGCCAGCGCATGCATCTGCGCCACCCGCGGCAGCGGCTCCAGCAGTCCGCTGGCCGCCAGCACGCCCTGCGCCCCCGCCGCATTGGCCAGGATCACGGTATCGGCCTGCGCCAGTTCGGCGCCGGCTGCGTCCAGCACGCGCCAGCCCTGCCCGGCCCGCTCGACCCGCGCCGCCGCGCCGGGTTGGACCGTGACGCCGGGCGTGGCCAGCAGGGCTTCTATCAGCCGCCCGGGCTGCACCAGCATGCCCTGCGCGAAAAACACGCCGCCGCGCGCCAGCGGCAGGCCGGCCAGCTGGCTGGCCTCGTCGCGGTCGACCTGGCGCACCCATTGCGCCGGAAACGCCAGCGCCTCCAGGGTGCCGGCCATCGCCGCGGACCGGCCGGCGTCGCGTTCGAGCTGGACGGTGCCGCAGACCCGCGGGGCGGCGTCCCCTGCCAGGCCCAGCCAGCGCGCCTGCGCCCGCTGGCTGCCGGCGCGCGACAGGCGCGCCCGCGTATTGTCGTCGCGCGCCAGCACCGGGGTCAGCGCCGCGGCGACGTGCCCGGCATGCGCGGGCGCGCCCTGCGCGCGGCCGGCGTCGACCACGGTCACGCGCCAGCCGCGCAGGCCCAGCGCCTGGGCGATGCCCGCGCCCGCCAGGCCGGCGCCCACCACCACGGCGTGGCGGTGGGCCACGGGACGCAGCCCGGCGGCCACCGCGCCTTCCCGCGCGGCCTCGCCCGCCGTCATGTGCCATTTGCCGCCGTAGCCCGGGGCGCGGCGCACGTTGAAGCCCGCTTCCTGCAAGGCGCGGCGCAGCTCGCCGGTACAGGCCCAGGTGGCCACCGTGGCGTCCGGCGCGGCCAGCGCCGCCAGATCGCGCAGCAGCGGCGGCGCCCACATGCGGGGATTGCGCTCGGGCGCGAAGCCATCCAGGAAGAAAGCATCCACCCGCGCGCTCAACCGGGGCGCCAGCGCCTGCGCCTCGCCGAAGCCCAGCGTCAGCGTGACGGCCCCGCCTTCGAATTCCAGGCGGTGCAGTCCGGGCAGCAGCTCCGGCCAGCGATCGGCGAGCTGCCGCCCCAGGCCGGCCAGCGGTTCGGGCGCGTAGCGCTCCAGCAGGGCCGCCAGGTCGGCGCGCGCAAAGGGGTGTCCTTCTATGGCAAGCACGTGCAGGGCGGCCGGACGCTGGGGGTCCTCGCGCCAGGCGCGCCACAGCGCCAGGAAATTCAGTCCCAGCCCGAAGCCGGTTTCACAGACCGTGAAGGCGCCGCGGCCGCGCCATCGCCCGGGCAGCCCGTTGCCGCGCAGGAACACGTGTTCGGCCTGCCCGAGCGCGCCGGAGGGCGAATGGTAGACGTCGCCATAGGCGGGGCTGAACAGCCTGCCTTCGGCGTCGAACTCGGCCACGGCGGGAATCAGGGGGGAATAGGTAACGGACATTGGGTGCGGCGGAAACAAACAGTATCGGGCCAAGCCCGGAAATTCGGGATAAACGCAAATTATCGGCGGACCGCGGTCCATACGTTGGGCGAAAGCCACGCGGCGGCGCGGTTTCGGGCCGCTTGCCACCGATTTGACTCATACATGGGCTTACACTCGATTCATGGATACTTACGATCAGCCCCGTTCGCTGGCCTCGCCCATCGACCTGTGCGCCGCGATCGACGCGGCCGTCACAGCCTCGCATGCCGGCGCCGCCATCCTGCAATCCTACGCGCATCACCGCAGCGACCTGGTGATCGACCGCAAGGCGCGCAACGATCTGGTATCCCAGGCGGACCGCGAGGCCGAAGCCGCCATCATCGAGCAACTGCAAGCCCGCACGCCCCAGTTCGGCATCGTCGCCGAGGAAACCGGGGGCAAGCCGCAGGGCGACGCCACCTGGTACATCGACCCGCTGGACGGCACCACCAATTTCCTGCACGGCATTCCGCACTACGCCGTGTCGATCGCGCTGGTGGCCCACGCCGGCACCGCGGTCTCGGCCACCGAAACGCTGGAACAGGACACCCCCGTGGCCGGCGCGGTCTACGACCCGCAGCGCGAAGAGCTCTTCACCGCGGTCTACGGGCTGGGGGCCTGGCTCAACGGCCGGCGCATCCAGTGCTCGCGCACCCAGACCATCGAGGACGCGGTGCTGGCCACCGGCTTCCCGTTCCGCGACTTTTCATTCGCCGCGCAGTACATGCCCATGCTGCACGACGCCATCAACCGCTCGCGCGGCGTGCGCCGCATGGGCGCGGCCGCCCTGGACCTGGCCTGGACCGCCTGCGGCCGCTACGACGGCTATTGGGAAATGGGGCTGGCGCCCTGGGACGTGGCCGCGGGCACGCTCATCGTGCGCGAGGCCGGCGGCGCCTGCTCGGACATGCATCGGCAGGATCCCTGGCCCATCGGCGGGCGCGTCGTGGCCGGCAACCGCGCCGTCGAGCGCGCCCTGCACGAGATGATCGCGCCGCACCTCGGCGCCGCCGCCTAGGCGGCCTTGCCCGGGTCCGACGCCGGCGCATCGGGCCGCAGTTCGCGGCGCAGGATCTTGCCCACGTTGCTCTTGGGCAGTTCGTCGCGAAATTCCACGAAACGCGGACGCTTGTAGCCGGTGAGCCGTTCGCGGCACCATTCCTGGATCTGGGACTCGGTAAGAGACGGGTCCTTTTTCACCACGAACACCTTGACGGCCTCGCCGGAATGCTCGTCCGGCACGCCTATGGCCGCGCACTCCAGCACGCCCGGATGCTGCGCCACGGCGGCCTCGACTTCGTTCGGATAGACCTTGAAGCCCGACACCGCGATCATGTCCTTCTTGCGGTCGACGATGCGGGTATAGCCCTGCTCGTCCATGATGCCGATGTCGCCGGTGCGGAAATAGCCGTCGGCCGTCATGGACTGGCGGGTTTCCTCGGGCTTCTGCCAATACCCCAGCATGACCTGGGGACCGCGGATGCAGACTTCGCCGCGCTCGCCCAGCGGCACCTCGCGGCCCTCGTCGTCCATGATGGCCACGTCGGTCGACGGCAGCGGCAGGCCGATGGAGCCGGAGTACTCGGTCGCGTTGGTGGGATTGACGGTGGCCACCGGCGAGGTCTCGGACAGACCGTAGCCTTCGACCAGCGGCCGGCCCGTGATTTTCAGCCAGCGCTCGGCCACCTGGCGCTGCACCGCCATGCCGCCGCCCAGCGTCAGGCGCAGCGCGGAGAAGTCCAGGCGGGCGAAATCCTCGTTGTGCGCCAGCGCGTTGAACAGCGTATTGACGCCCGGAAAAATGTTGATGGGCGTCTTGCGCCACGCGTTGATCAGCGAAGGCTGGTCGCGCGGATTGATGATGAGCACGTTGCGCATGCCGGCGTACAGGCCATACAGCCCGCAGACCGTCATCGCGAACACGTGATAGAGCGGCAGCGCGCTGATGATGGTGAGCTGCTGGCCGGCGAGGTCGTGCACCACGGGCTGGGCCACGGCCTCGGTCTGCAGCACGTTGGCCGTCAGGTTGCGGTGCGACAGCATGGCGCCCTTGGGCACGCCGGTGGTGCCGCCGGTGTACTGCAGCACCGCCACGTCGTCCATGGACAGGACCGGCGGCTTGAAAGGCAGCTTCGCGCCGTCGCTCAGCACCCGCGGCAGTTCGTGGGCGCCGTCGATACGCCAGGCGGGCACCAGCTTCTTGATATGGCGGGCGACCAGGTTCACCAGCGGCGCCTTCAGGCCGCCGAGCAGGTCGCCGGGGCCGGTCACGACGATGTGCTTGAGCTGCCCGCGGTCGGTCACGCGCTCCAGCGTATGCGCGAAGTTCTCCAGGATGACGATGGCCGAGGCGCCGCTGTCGAGCAGCTGGCGCTGCAGTTCTTCGGCGGTGTAGAGCGGATTGACGTTGACCACGACCAGGCCGGCGCGCAGCGTGCCCAGCATGCTGACCAGATAGGCGGGCACGTTGGGCATCATCAGCGCCACGCGCGCGCCCTTGGGCAGGCCCAGGCTTTGCAGCCAGGCCGCGAATGCGCGGGCATGGGCGTCCAGTTGCGCGTACGTGATGTCGCTGCCCATCGCGGTGCACGCGATGCGGGAGGCATACTGTTTGCAGGCCCGGTCCAGCAGGTCGGTCAGAGAGGAATATCCCTCGGTCGAGATCTCCGCCGGAACGCCTTGCGGGTAATGGGCAAGCCACGGACGCGTCATGGTAGTTGTCTCCATTAAATCGATTTTTGATTGATGATAACCTTGTTGCGTTCCCATATTCCGCCCGAGTGCAATGCCATGAAACTGCTCGAACCCATCGTCGCGTGGCACCGCGATATTTCCACGATCCGGCGCGACATCCACGCCCATCCCGAACTGGCTTTCGAGGAGTTCCGCACGGCCGACGTGGTCGCCGCGAAACTGCAGGAATGGGGCATCGAAATCCATCGCGGGCTGGGCGGCACGGGCGTGGTCGGCATCATCCGCGGCAACCTGCCGGGCGAACGCGCCGTGGGCCTGCGCGCCGACATGGACGCGCTGCCCATGCAGGAGGTCAACACCTTCGCGCACGCCAGCAAGCACGAGGGCAAGATGCACGCCTGCGGCCACGACGGCCACACCGCCATGCTGCTGGCCGCGGCGCGCTACCTGTCGCAGCACCGCGACTACGCCGGCACCGTCTACGTGATCTTCCAGCCGGCCGAGGAAGGCGGCGGCGGCGCCAAGCGCATGATCGACGACGGCCTGTTCACGCGCTTCCCCATGGAAGCCGTGTTCGGCATGCATAACTGGCCCGGCATGAAGCCTGGCCAGTTCGGCCTGACCCCCGGCCCCATCATGGCTTCCAGCAACGAGTTCTCCATCGTCGTCAAGGGCAAGGGCTCGCACGCCGGCATGCCCAACCTGGGCATAGACCCGGTCATGGCGGCCGTGCAGCTGGCCCAGTCGCTGCAGACCATCATCACGCGCAACCGCAATCCGCTGGACGCCGCGGTGCTCAGCATCACCCAGATCCATGCCGGCAGCGCCGACAACGTGGTGCCCAACCATGCCGAATTGCGCGGCACCGTGCGCACGTTCACGTTGGAGACGCTGGACCTGATCGAACGCCGTATGGAAGAGATCGCGCGCCATACCTGCGCGGCCATGGACTGCGAAATGGAATTCACATTCCAGCGCAACTATCCGCCCACCATCAACCACCCCGCCGAGGCCGAATTCTGTGCCGAGGTGCTGCGCGACATCGTCGGCGAGGACAACGTCAACGACCACGTGCAGCCGACCATGGGCGCGGAAGACTTCGCCTTCATGCTGCAGGAGCTGCCGGGCTGCTATGTCTGGATCGGCAACGGCACCGGCGAGCACCGCGACAGCGGCCACGGCCTGGGCCCGTGCATGCTGCACAACGGCAGCTACGATTTCAACGACGAGCTGCTGCCGCTGGGCGGCACCTACTGGGTCCAGCTGGCGCTCAAGCGCCTGGCCAAGGACTAGTTCCGTTACACCGCTTCGGGCGCGCCGACCGCCAGGCACATCGCCAGGAAACGTTCGGCCGCCCGCGCCGCCGCGTCCGCGTGCGGCACCAGGATGCTCAGGGTCCGCGTCAGCGGCCGCGGCAACAGGCGCAGGGCCGCCAGCGCCCCGTCCTCGTGGCGCATCGACATGACCGACACAAAGCCCACGCCCAGGCCCGCGCGCACCGCCTGCTTCACGCCTTCCACCCCGGCCAGTTCCAGGCCCACCGACGGCGCCAGCCCGGCGTCCGAAAACGCGCGCTCCACCAGCCGGCGCACGCCCGAACCGGGTTCGCGCATGACCAGCGCCGAAGCGGCCAGGTCGCGCAGGGTCACCGCCCCCTTGCCCGCCAGCGCGTGGTCCGCCCGCACGATGGCCACCACTTCGTCCTGCCGCCAGGCGTGCACCGCCGTGTCCGCCGGCAGGCCCGTCGGCACGTCGCCCTCGATGAAGGCCAGGTCCAGGGCCGGCAAGCGCTCGACGATTTCGCGGGTGTTGCCGTCGGACAGATGCAGGCTGACCGAGGGAAAGGCGCGGCGGAAGTCCGCCACCAGGCTGGGCAACAGATAACTGGCCGGCGTGGTGCTGGCGCCCAGGCGCAGGGCGCCGGTTTCCAGGCCGCGCCAGGATTCGCGCACGGCCTGCGCCTGGCGGTACACCTGGCGCAGTTGCCGGGCCTGTTCGGCCAGGCGCTCGCCGGCCTCGGTCAGCACGATGCCATGCCCGCTCCGGCGGTACAGGGGCTCGCCGAACCATTCCTGCAACATGCGCAGCTGGCCCGACACCGCGGGCTGGGACAGGTTCAGCACCAGGGCGGCGCGGCTGATGTTGCCGGTATCGGCCACCGAGGCGAAGGTAAGCAGCTGGTCCGGAGTCATGGCGGGCTAATTATCAGTTAATCCGATATTACATATTCAAAATAACAATTTTTCAAATAACAGACCAGCCCCTAATATTTCGTCTAGTTATTTAGATATGTACCAGGTCCAACCATGAGCAATTCCTCCAGCACCGCCGCCGCCCCCCTGCCCGCCACGCCGCCGGTGTCCGCGGCCGCCGCGGCCACGCCCTGGCGCGACAAGCTCAACGGCGTGCTGTTCGTCGGCCTGATGTCGGCCGCGGTCATGCAGCTGGCCGACCTGCCCGCCATCCGCCAGCTGGGCTTTTCGCCCCTGGTGGTGGGCATCGTCTGCGGCATGCTGTATGGCAACTTCCTGCGCGGCACCATGCCCGCCGACTGGGGCGTGGGCGTCAATTTCACCGCCCGCCGCCTGCTGCGCATCGCCGTGGCCTTCTACGGCCTGAACATCAGCATCCAGCAGATCGCGGCCGTCGGCCTGCCGGGGCTGGCCGTTTCGGTGGCGGTGGTGCTGAGCACCCTGCTGATCGGCACCGTGGCCGGCCAGCGCCTGCTGGGCCTGGACCGCGACACCGCCATGCTGACCGCCGCCGGCAGCGCCATCTGCGGCGCCGCCGCCGTGCTGGCCTTCGAGCCCACCCTGCGGGCCGCGCCGCACAAGAGCGCGGTGGCCGTCGCCACGGTGGTGCTGTTCGGCACGCTGTCCATGTTCCTGTACCCGGTGTTCTACCACGCGGGCTGGCTGAGCTTCGACACCCAGGCGCTGGGCATCTATATCGGCGGCACCATCCACGAAGTGGCGCAGGTCGTCGGCGCGGCCAGCAACGTCGACCCCGCCACCACCGAAGTCGCCACCATCGTCAAGATGACGCGCGTCGCCCTGCTGGTGCCGGTCCTGCTGGTGCTGGGCATGTACCTGCGCAGCGCGGCCTCGCACGCCGGCGGCCAGGCCAAGGGCGCCAAGCTGCCGATCCCCTGGTTCGCGGTCGGCTTCCTGGTGCTGGCCATCGTCAATTCGCTGAACATCATTCCCGCCGACATCGTGGCCGCCATCCGCCGCCTGGACGTGTTCGCGCTGACCATGGCCATGACGGCGCTGGGCATCGAAACCCGCTTCGCCCAGATCCGCAAGGCCGGCCCGCGCGTGATGGCGCTGGGCCTGATCCTGTACGTGTGGCTGCTGGCCGGCGGCTACGCCATCGTCAAGCTGGCCTACTGATGCGCGCCCGCCGCGGCTGCTTGCCGCGGCGGGCCTTGCACACGCACGCGGCAGTCGCATTTTTCCTGCATAATCGGCTGGTTCTCTTGCAGCGGAGTCAGCCGCATGGCCTCCAGCCACAAAACCCCTACCACGACCTTGCCCGCCGACCGCGACGCGGTGTTGCGCGTCATGCCGATGCCGGCGGACGCCAATATCCACGGGGACGTTTTCGGCGGCTGGATCATGTCCCAGGTCGACATCGCCGGCTCCATCCCCGCCGCGCGGCGCGCCGCCGGACGCGTGGCCACCGTGGCGGTCAACGCCTTCCAGTTCAAGCAGCCCGTGTTCGTGGGCGACCTGCTCAGCTTCTACGCCTCCATCATCAAAACCGGCACCACCTCGATCACGGTGTCGGTCGAGGTCTACGCGGAACGCCAGCGCCTGGACGCCGAGATCGTCAAGGTCACCGAAGCCACGCTGACCTACGTCGCCACCGACGAAGCGCGGCGCGGCCGCCCCCTCCCCACCCTTTGAGCCGTAACGCATGACGCAGTCCGCCGCCGCGCAGAAACCGCCCGCGACGCCCCGCCGCCTCGACCCGGAAGACGCCCAGCACGCCCTGGCCGAAGTGCAGGAGCGCCTGCGCCGCCAGCAGCTGGTCGCCGACCTCGTGCATCGCCAGGAAGAAGGCGACTCGAAGGCCTCGCTGGTCGAAGACCTGGTCCACCGCCAGCACGAAGCCGAACTCAAGACGCTGCTGGACGGGCTGCATCCGGCCGACATCGCCTTCATCCTCGAATCGCTGCCCAAGGACGAGCGCCAGGCGATCTGGGCGCTGGTCAGCCCGGAGCACGACGCCGACGTGCTGCTGGAAGTCGAAGACTGGGTGCGCGAATCGCTGATCGAAGCGATGGACCGCCAGGACCTGGTGGCCGCCACCGGCAGCATGGACGCCGACGAGCTGGCCGACCTGGCGCCCGACCTGCCGCCGGACGTGGTGGCCGAAGTCCAGAAGGGCCTGACCGAAGAAGAACGCGCGCAGCTGCTGGAAGCCATGGGCTATCCGGAAGACAGCGTGGGCGCGATCATGGACTTCGAAATGGTCCGCGTGCGCGAGGACGTGACGCTGGAGGTCGTGCTGCGCTACCTGCGCCGCCTGCACGAGCTGCCGGACCACACCGACCAGATCTTCGTGGTCGACCGCCAGGACAAGCTGCAAGGCATCCTGCCGCTGTCGCGCCTGCTGGTCAGCGAGCCCGAGACCGAGGTGCGCGCGGTCATGAACTCGGATTTCCTGACGCTGAATCCGCTCGATTCCGACGCGGACGCCGCCGGCGCGTTCGAACGCTACGATCTGGTGTCCGCCCCCGTGATGGACGACCAGGGCCGGCTGATCGGCCGCGTCACCATCGCCGACGTGGTGGACGTGATGCGCGAGGACTCCCAGGAACAGGCGCTGTCGCGCGCCGGTCTGCAGGAAGAAGACATCTTCGCGCCGGTCGCCACCGCCTTGCGCAACCGCGCGCCGTGGCTGCTGTTCAATCTCTGTACCGCGGCTACGGCTTCGTTCGTGGCCTCGCAGTTCGAAGGCACGGTCAGCCAGATCGTCATCCTGGCCTTCCTGATGTCCATCGTGGCCGGCATCGGCGGCAACTCCGGCAACCAGACCATGACGCTCATCATCCGGGCGCTGGCCATGGGCCGCATCACCGGACGCAACCTGTGGCAGCTGGTCAAGCGCGAGCTCTTCGTGACCCTGCTGGTGGGGCTGTGCGGCAGCGTGGTGGCCGCGCTGTTCGCCTGGGCGATCTCGCACTCGGTGTCGATCGCGCTGGTGATGATGGCCGCCATGATCTGCAACATGCTGGTCGGCGCCTCGGTCGGCGTGCTGGTGCCGATGGTGCGCGCGCGCTTCGGCAAGGACCCGGCGATGGGCTCCTCGGTGCTGCTGACCTTCGCCACCGACTCGCTGGGCTTTTTCATCTTCCTCGGCCTGGCGACCATCTTCCTCCTGTAGCCTACCTGCAACACATTGCGGCGCCCGTCCTCCTGGCTCTCCCAGGGGGACGGCATTCTTGACAGCTAGCTGACAGGGATAGCGGCGGTCATTCCATTACAGTAATGGGATTGTCATATCCATCCCATCAGCGCCCGCAATGACCGCCAGACTCCGGGCAGCGCTCCTCTGTCTGCTGCTCTCCTTCTTCGCCTCCGCCGCCCAAGCCTGTGACAGCATGCCCTCGTGGGCGCAATCGGCCTGCAACCGCCTGGACCAGATCTGGTCGGAAGGCGGCAACGATCTCTACCTGACCGGCTATTCGTGGCATAACCGCGCCACCTACAGCAAAGAGAAGATCGACAGCTTCAACGAACTGGCCTGGGGCGGCGGCTACGGGCGCAGCATCTACGACGAAGACGGCGACTGGCAGGGCCTGTACGCCATGGCCTTCCTGGATTCGCACAGCAAGATCGAGCCCATCGCCGGCTACGGCTTCCTGAAGATCGGCCAGGTCAGCGAGAACTTCCGCCTGGGCGCGGGCTATACCGTGTTCCTGACGGCGCGCAGCGACATCATGAGCTACGTGCCTTTCCCCGGCATCCTGCCGCTGGTGAGCGCGGGCTACAAGGACGCCATGCTTTACGCGACCTACATCCCGGGCTCCAGCGGCGCGGGCAACGTGCTGTTCATGTTCGGCCGCTGGCAGTTCTGAAGCGCTCAGTACGTGCCGGGGTAGCCGCCGCCGTCGATGAGGATGTTCTGCGCCGTCATGTAGCCCGCGTGGGCCGAACAGACGTAGGCGCATAGCGCGCCCAGCTCCTCGGGCTGGCCGTAGCGGCCCGCCGGGTTCGAGCGCCCGCGCTCGTCCCACAACTGCTCGAAGGTCTTGCCGCCGGACTGCTCGAGCATGCCTTGGATGTGCCTGACCTGCGCATCGGTGGCGAAGGCGCCGGGCAGCAGGTTGTTGATGGTGACGTTGTGCCTGACGGTCTGCCGGGCCAGCCCGCCCACGAAGCCGATCAGCCCCGAACGCGCGCCGTTGGACAGGCCCAGTTCGGCGTGCGGCGCCTTGACGCTGCGCGAGACGATGTTGACGATGCGGCCGAAGCGCCGTTCGATCATCCCGTCCACCACGCGCCGGATCATGTCGATCGGCCCCAGCATCATGGCGTCCAGCGCCGCCATCCAGTCCTCGTGCGACCAGTCGCGGAAGTCGCCCGGCAGCGGCCCGTCGGCGTTGTTGATCAGGATATCGGGCCGCGGACAGGCGGCGATGGCGGCGTCGCGGCCCTGCGGCAGGGTCAGGTCGGCCGACACCCAGCCCACGCCCACGCCGGTCTCGCGCGAAATCTCGGCGGCGGCCTGCTCCAGCGTCGCCGGATTGCGCGCGGCGATCGTGACCGCCACGCCTTCGCGCGCCAGCTGCAGGGCGCAGGCCCGGCCCATGCCGCGGCTGCCGCCGAATACCAGTGCCGTCTTGCCGCTGATGCCCAGATCCATGCCTGTCTCCTTCAACCCATCCACTGGCTGACCGGCGCCGCGGCGTCCTGCAGCGGCTGGGCCACCACGTCGATCAGCGCCGGACCGTCATGCTCCATGGCCGCCTTGATGGCCGCGTCCAGCTTGGCCGGGTCCTCGACGCGCCATGCCTTCACCCCGTAGGCCTCGGCGATGCGCGCGTGGTCGGTGCGATCGAAGTCCACGCTGTAGTAGCGCTTGTCGTAGCCGGCTTTCTGGCTGGCCTTGATCCAGCCGTAGACCGAGTTCGAGAACACTACCATCAAAAGCGGCGCCTTGTGCCGCACGATGGTCTCCAGCTCGCCCACGGTGAAGCCGAAGCTGCCGTCTCCCATCACCGACACGCACTTGGATTGCGGCCGGCCCACCCAGGCGCCGAGCGCGGCCGACATGGAAAAGCCCAGCGCGCCGTGCGCGCGGTTGGTGATGAAGTGGCGCCCCGGGCGCGAGACGTCGTAATAGGCCGAGAAATACGGGCAAGGCGTGCCGGGATCGGCGCACACCACGGCGTCGTCGGGCAGCAGGCGGTTGAGCGATTGCACCACGCGCTCGGGGCGGATGGGCGTGTCCAGGCTGCCGGCCAGCGGCTCCAGCTGGGCGCGGCGCGCCGCCTTGGCGCGGCCGGCCAGCACCGCGCCGTCGACCGCGTCGGCGGGGCGATGGGCCAGGCGCTCGGCCACTTCGGCGCCCAGCGCCTCCAGCGCCAGCCTGGCGTCGCCCACCATGCCGACTTCGGTCAGGTAGTTGGCGCCGATCACCATCGGGTCGATGTCGATGTGCAGGATGGGTACGTCGCGGTTGGGGAAGCGCCAGTGCTCGGTCGAGGTCGAACCGGCGCGGCAGCCCACGAACAGCACCGCGTCGGCGGCCGCGACCACTTCGCGCGTCGCCATCACGCCGCCGTTCGAGCCCACCACGCCCGCGTTCAGCGGATGCGTGTCGGCCAGGCTGCCCTGCCCGCTCACCGTCACGCAGACCGCCGCCTTGAGCGCCTCGGCCAGCTGCTGCAGGGCGGCGCTGGCGCCGGCGATCACCACGCCGCCGCCGCAGATGATGACCGGCGAACGCGCGCCGACCAGCCGCTGCGCCGCGCGCGCCACGTCGGCCGGGTCCGGCGCGCAGCGCATCGCCGGGTAGCTGCCGTGCTCGGGCTGGGCCCAGATGTCGGAGGCGTCCACCTGCTGCTTCATCACGTCGTACGGGAAGCACAGGTGGGCCGCGCCCGGCTTGCCGGTCGTCATCGCGCGAAACGCCGCCCGCACCATGCCGGGGATCTGGTCGGCGCGGTCGATCGTGCGGTTCCATTTCGTCAGCGGGCGGTACAGCGCCTCCTGGTCGAGCTCGGTCAGCGGGTACTTGCCGCGCGAGCCCACCGCCACGTCGGAGGTGATGCCCAGCACCGGCACGGACGATTCATTGGCCTCCACCAGGCCCGGCAGCAGATAGGTCGCGCCGCCGCCGCTGGGGCCTTCGCACACGCCGACCTTGCCGGTCACGCGGGCATAGGCGTCGGCCATGTAGCCGGCGCTGCGCTCGTCGCGCGTCAGGATGTGGCGCATGCCGTGGTCCAGGCGGTACAGCGCGTCGTAGAACGGCAGGCTGGTGTCGCCGCACAGGCCGAAAATATGCTTGACGCCGTTGTGCTGCAGCATCCGCACCATTGCTTCGGCGCCGGTCAGGTTTTCCATGTCGTCTCCAGTGTTGTGGCTCGCGCGGCGGCCGGGCATGCCGGCCGCGCGCCGTTCAGTTGTCCAGGTTGATCTTGCTGCTCTTGATGAAGGCGCTCCAGCGCTCGTATTCCGACTTCACGTAGGCGTCCAGCGCCGGGCCGTCGGAGGCCACGATCTCGAAGCCTGCCTCGGTCACTTTCTTCCTGATCGCGGGATCGGCCAGCACGGCCTGGAACGCCGCGGTCAGTTTTTTCACCGTGGCCTCGGGCGTGCCCTTGGGCGCGAACATGCCGCTCCACGAATAGGCGACGAAACCGGGAAAGCCGGACTCGGCCACCGTCGGCACGTTGGGCAGGTCGGGCAGGCGCTTGTCGCCGGCCACGGCCAGCGGCTTGATCTTGCCGGCCTGGATCTGCCCGCGCAGCGCCGCGAAGCTCAGCCAGGTCATGCTGGCCTGCCCGCCCACCACGGCCTGGATGGCCGGCCCGCCGCCGCCGTACGGCACATGCAGCAGCTCGACCTTGGACAGGCGCTTGAGCTCTTCGGGCGCCAGGTGATTCAGCGACCCGACGCCGGTGGAGGCGTAGTTGAACTTGTTGGGCGGCTGCTTGGCCGCCGCCGCCAGGAACTCCTTGAGCGTCTTGCCCGGCACGCTCGGGTTGGCCCCGATCACCAGCGGGAAGCGCACGGTCTGCGAGATCGCGACGAAGTCCTTGAAGGTGTCGTACGGCAGCTTGGGCTTTACGGCGGGATTGATGCCGTGGTTGTCGAAGCTGACCAGCAGCGTATTGCCGTCGGGCTCGGCGCGCGCCACGAAGGCGGTGGCGATCTGGCTGGCCGCGCCCGGGCGGTTCTCGACCACCACCGGACGCCCGCCCAGTTCCTCGGACAGGCGCGGCTGCAGGATGCGGGCCAGGATGTCGGTGCTGCCTCCCGGCGGATAGGGCACCACCATCACCAGCGGCCGCTCTTCCGCCCAGGCGGGCGCCGCGCCCAGGCCGCCCCCTGCGGCGGCCAGCACGCATAACGCCGCCAGTCCGCGTTTCAAGCTGTGGTTCATTGCTTTTCCCCTGCTGATATGGTGTTGGCCGGCGTTGGCGATGCGGGTTCGGCCTGGTCCCGCATGTAGATCGTGGAAAAACCGGTGCGGATGACGTCGGTGATCTGGTCCAGCCGGCGGCCGATGTGCGCGCTCATCAGCCCCGGCAGCGTCTCGATGTCGCGGCGCTCCAGCGCCTCGACGATGCGCAGGTGCTCGCCCTGGGTATGGCCGCGGCGGCCCTGCTGCATGTCGATCCAGCGCACGAAATGGATGCGCGCGTTGACGCTTTCCAGCGCCCGCACGAATTCCTCGTTGCGCGAATAGCGCGCCAGCGTCAGGTGGAAGGCTTCGTCCAGTTCCAGCAGGCGCGTGGCCTCGCTGTCCTCGGGCACGTCGCGCGAACGCTCGACGAAGGCCCGCAGGCCGGCCAGCTCTTCGTCGCTGGCGCGCTCGCAGGCGGCGCGCACGATGCCGGCCTCCAGCACCGCGCGGTACTCGTACAGGCTGTGGATCTGCTTGGCGTCGAGCAGGCGCGCGATGAAGCCCCGGTTCACCGAGCGCGTCAGGAAACCCTCGACCATCAGCTGGTTCAGCACCTCGCGCAGCGGCGTGCGGCTGACGTTCAGCCGGCGCGCCAGCTCCACCTCGTTGATGCGCTCGCCAGGCTTGAACTCGAACCGCACGGCCATCGCCTTGACGGCGCCGTACAGTTCGGCCTGGGCCGCCTGCGTGCGGGCGGCGGGACGGATCGGGTTGGGAGTGGGCATGGCGCCGCCGGATTGCGTGGTCGGATTAAGTGCATACTAAAGTGCATACACTTTGGGCGGCAATGCGGGTTTGTCCGGGGCGGGACGTGAACGACCTACGGTATTACAGCCCCGTATCCAGCGCGTAATGGGCGCCGTCGCGGTTTTCCAGGGTAAGGGAGCACAGCACCGGCCGGGCGGCCGACTCGTCGGGCCGCACGTGGATGCGCAGGTTGGCCAGCGGCACGTCCCAGCCTTCGCCGGCCGGCTCCGCGACGACGTCGGCGACCTGCGCCAGGCGCTCGGCCACCGCGCGCGCGTCGGCGGCGCGGGCGTCGATGCGCAGCAGGCTGCGCGCACCGTTGGGATGCGCCATCAGGTCGGGCTGCCACACGCATTCCGGCGTCAGGTGGCGGCAGAAATACATGCGGATGCCGGGCAGCGGCTGCTCGGCGAAACGCACGGTATGGAAACGGGCCTGGACTTCCTCGCCGTCCAGCATGGCCGCGCGGGTCAGTTCCTGGACCGGATTGACGGCGAACCCCGCGGCCCGCAGGCGTTCGTAGGTGGCCTCGGCGTCGTAGGTGCGGAACACCAGCGCCTCCAGCCCGAAGGGCGAGTCGGCGATCTCCTTGCGCGCCGGCGGCGCGCCGGGCGGCCAGCCCAGGAGTTCGACGTAAGCGCCTTCCAGCACGATCAGGCGGTTGCACGACCCCAGGTTATGCACCGACTTGTCGCTCAGGCGAAAGCCCTGGCGCTCGAAATGCGGCGCCAACGCATCCAGCCGGTCACGCACCATGACCACTGCGTGATCGAATTCGGTACGGCCGACGGGATGCAGCATGGTCAGGTCTCCGGGTTCAGACGAGCTTGCCGTGGCACTGCTTGTACTTCTTGCCGCTGCCGCAGGGGCACGGATCGTTGCGGCCGACCTTGGGCACCACGTTGCGCACCGGCTGGGCGCCGCCCTCGGAATCCTGCTGGGCCAGCGCTTCGTCGTAGTCGGAATGATGGTACTGCACATTCTGCACGTGCGACTGGGCGGCTTCGGCCTCGGCCTGGTCGACTTGCTCCTGCGACTGCACGCGCACCGTCATCAGCACGCGCACCACGTCGTCGCGGATGCGGTCCAGCATGCCCGAGAACAGTTCGAAGGCTTCGCGCTTGTATTCCTGCTTGGGGTTCTTCTGCGCGTAGCCGCGCAGGTGGATGCCCTGGCGCAGGTAGTCCAGCGCCGACAGGTGCTCGCGCCAGTGCGTGTCGATGGCCTGCAGCATGATGGAGCGCTCGAACTGCGACCACGATTCCTGGCCGACCTGGTCGACCTTGGCCTGGTAGGCATCGCGCGCGGCGGCCACCACGCGTTCGCGCAGGTCGTCGTCGGTGAGGTTGGCCTCTTTTTCCAGCATTTCCACCAGCGGAAGCTGGACGTGCCAATCGGCTTCCAGCGCCTTTTGCAGCGCCGGCACGTCCCACTGCTCTTCCACCGATTCCGGCGGCACGTGGACGTTGAACATCTCGATCACGGCGGCGTCGCGCAGGCTCTGCACGGTCTCGCCCACGCTCGCGGCCTCCAGCACGTCGTTGCGCTGCGAGTACAGCACCTTGCGCTGGTCGTTGGCCACGTCGTCGTATTCGAGCAGCTGCTTGCGGATGTCGAAGTTGCGGCCTTCGACCTTGCGCTGCGCGGTCTCGATCGAACGCGTCACCATGCCGGCCTCGATGGGCTCGCCTTCCGGCAGCTTGAGGCGTTCCATGATGGCGCGCACCCGGTCGCCGGCGAAGATGCGCATCAGCGAATCTTCCAGCGACAGGTAGAAGCGCGAGGAACCGGGGTCGCCCTGGCGGCCGGCGCGGCCGCGCAGCTGGTTGTCGATACGGCGCGACTCGTGGCGTTCGGTGCCGATGATGCGCAGGCCGCCGGCGGCCTTGACCTGCTCGTTCAGCGGCTTCCATTCGGCGCGCACCTTTTCGATGCGGGCCTGCTTTTCTTCCTCGGACAGCGATTCGTCGGCGCGGATCAGGTCGACCTGCTTGTCGACGCTGCCGCCCAGCACGATGTCGGTACCGCGGCCGGCCATGTTGGTGGCGATGGTGATGTGGCCCGGCTTGCCGGCCTCGGCGACGATCTCGGCTTCGCGCGCGTGCTGCTTGGCGTTGAGCACCTCGTGGGGCAGCTTGGCCTTTTTCAGCAGGCCCGACAGCAGCTCGGAGTTCTCGATGCTGGTGGTGCCCACCAGCACCGGCTGGCCGCGCTCGTGGCAGTCGCGGATGTCGTTGAGGATGGCGTTGTACTTTTCCTGGTCGGTCTTGAAGACCTGGTCGTTCTGGTCCTTGCGGACCATGGGCTTGTTGGTCGGGATGATGACCGTTTCGAGCCCGTAGATTTCCTGGAATTCGTACGCTTCCGTGTCGGCCGTGCCGGTCATGCCGGACAGCTTTTCGTACATGCGGAAGTAGTTCTGGAACGTGATCGAGGCCAGCGTCTGGTTCTCGTGCTGGATCTTCACGCCTTCCTTGGCCTCGACCGCCTGGTGCAGGCCGTCGGACCAGCGGCGGCCGACCATCAGGCGGCCGGTGAATTCGTCGACGATGACCACTTCGCCGTCCTGCACCACGTACTGCTGGTCGCGGAAGAACAGCGTGTTGGCGCGCAGCGCCACCATCAGGTGATGCATCAGCGCGATGTGGCGCGGGTCGTACAGCGATTCGCCTTCGGGCAGGATGCCCAGGCGGGCCAGGATGCCCTCGGCGTTCTCGTGCCCGGCTTCGGACAGGTAGACCTGCTGGCTCTTTTCGTCGACCCAGTAGTCGCCTTCGGGTTCCGGTTCCTGCGGCTTGGGTTCGCCGGCCATGCGCTTGAGCAGCGGCGGCACCGCGTTCATGCGGATGTAGAGCTCGGTGTGGTCCTCGGCCTGGCCGGAGATGATCAGCGGGGTGCGGGCCTCGTCGATCAGGATCGAGTCCACCTCGTCGACGATGGCGTAGAACAGGCCGCGCTGGCGGCGGTCCTCAACACGGTATTCCATGTTGTCGCGCAGGTAGTCGAAGCCGAACTCGTTATTGGTGCCGTACGTGATGTCGGCGGCGTAGGCGGCCTTCTTTTCCTCGTTGGGCTGCTGCGGCACCACCACGCCCGTGCTCATCCCCAGGAAGCGGTACAGCCGGCCCATCCATTCGGCGTCGCGGCGGGCCAGGTAGTCGTTCACCGTGACCACGTGCACGCCCTTGCCGGCGATCGCGTTCAGGTAGACCGGCAGGGTCGCCATCAGCGTCTTGCCTTCGCCCGTGCGCATTTCGGCGATCTTGCCGTTGTGCAGGGCGATGCCGCCCAGCATCTGCACGTCGAAATGGCGCATGCCGAACACCCGCTTGCCCGCCTCGCGCACCACGGCGAAGGCCTCGGGCAGCAGCTCGTCCAGGGACGTGCCCTGGGCGTGGCGGGAACGGAACTCCTCGGTTTTGGCCGCCAGCTCCGCATCGGAGAGCGCGGAGATCTTGGACTCGAGCCCATTGATCTGGGTTACCAGCTTGCGATACTGCTTAAGCAGCCGGTCGTTGCGACTGCCTATGAGTTTTTTGAGCAGAGAAACCATGCGTATGTCGGCCGCACGGGACACGCCGCCCTGTCGCCAGGGATGGGCAGCGTCGCCCGTGACTTGATGTTATTGGTTGAGCGGGGGTCCGCTGGGAAACGAACCAGTTTAACGCACCTGAAGCGCAATAGCCTGGATCTATCAACACCAGGGTAGCACTGTCGGGCAGTTTGACCGGCCAGAGTGCCGCCAGTTCAGCGGCAGTTCAGCGCGAGGCGTGGGCCACGGCGGGCGGCGCGTTCTGCTGCGGTCCCAGGAACAGGCGCGGGTCCAGCGGCTGGCCCGCCAGGCGCACTTCGAAGTGCAGGTGCGGGCCGGTGGAGCGTCCCGAGCTGCCGACGCGGGCCACGGGCTGGCCGCGGTCGACCAGCTGGCCCTGTTTGACCAGCAGCGAAGAGGCGTGGGCGTAGCGGGTGATCAGGCCGTCGCCGTGGTCGATCTCGACCATGTTGCCGTAGCCCGGATGGTATTTGGATTCCAGCACCACGCCGCCGGAGGCGGCCAGGATGGGCGTGCCCGAGGGCGCGGCGAAGTCCAGGCCCTCGTGCATGGCGCTGCGGCCGGTCACCGGGTTGCGGCGCCAGCCGTAGGAGGAGCTGAGGTAGGGATAGTCGGTGATCGGCATGGCCGTCGGCATGCGGGCCTGGTCGGCCGAGCGGCGGGTCAGCGCCGCGTCCAGCAGCTTGAGGTTATCGGTCTGCTGGGACAATCTGGCCTGGATCTCGTCGAGCTGGCGCCCGAGGGCTTCGGCCGACGCGGCGCTGGGCGGCGGGTGGTCGGTGAAGAGGTCGTCCATGACCTCGGTGGCCTCGGGCTGGATCAGCGCTTCCGGCTGGGCCACGGCCAGCTGCTTGGCGAGTTCGGGATCGGTGTAGGCCACGCCGGCGACCTTGGCCACGCGCTGGCCCAGGCCGTCGATGCTGACCAGCTTGGCCTGCAGCGCCCCCACCTTGGCCGCCAGCAGGTTCATGTTGCCGCGCAGGAAATCGGCGTCGCGCCCCGGCTGGCTGGCCAGGGGCCAGCCCACGGTGTGTACGGCCGGCGATACCGGAGTAAGGTATCGTTGTAGCGCGGCGCCGCAGATGGCGGCCGTGATCAAGGCGAGCCCCAGGAACAGCGCGAGGTGGCCGCCGCCCAGGGTGAAATGCCCGTCCTTCCCGTCACGGGCGTGCATAATCACGATTTTCAAGGTTTGCTTCCTAATTCATAGAGCCGGCATGAATAGACCCACTTCATACCGCCAACGTTCCAGTTCCAGCCGGCGCGAGGACAATACCGCCCTGGGATGGCTGGGTCATGACATGCGGGGCGCCGGCGTCCTGGCGACCGCCCGCAAGCACTTGCAAATCCAGTACGCGGTGGCGGCGGTTCTGCCCGCCCCGCTGGGCGCCGTCTGCCAGGTGGGCAAGCTGGAAAACCAGTGCCTGCACCTGGTGGTGCCGAGTGCCGCTCATGCGGCCAAGATGCGTCAGCTGGCCCCGCGCATCGCGCGGACTCTGGCCGACCAAGGCTGGAACCTTAACGAAATCGCCGTCAAGGTACAAGCGGGTTTGCCCACGCCCGGCGCCCGCCAGCCCCGCCCCCCGAAGGAAGCGCAACCGCTGGGCGCAACCGCGCTGGGCGCCTTCGAAACGCTGCAAGGCAAGCTGCGTCCCGGACCGCTGGCCGACGCGGTCGCCAAACTGCTCAGGCACCACAAGAGTAGCTGAACCCGCCCCGCTTGTGCGGCCGCAGCCGCGTCCCGAAACCAAGCGAAACCAAGTTCTCGGACGGAGCCATACTATGGTTTGCCACCGGTTTACGCCCTAAGCGCGAGAGGATGACGCCCCCCATCGTCCAAGGGGAGCCATCGCAACGCTGAGGCCCGCAAAGACAGTCGGGGCATTAACCCGCTGCTGCCAGGAGCAAGCGGGGACAACGCCAGATCCGGCTCCGCCGGTCTGCAGGTGTCGCCCCCCTGGGGGGGCGCGCGTAAGCGCGTAGGGGGGGAGCCTTCAGGCCAGCTTCCACTCGTGGCGGAACGCCTGGGGCGCCTCCGCCTGCGATTCGTAGCTGATCAGTTCCCAGGCATCGCGCTGGGCCAGCAGCGCGCGCGCCAGCTGGTTGTTCAGGCCGTGGCCAGACTTGCACGCCACGTAGCGCGCAACCAGGGGCTTGCCCAGCAGGTACAGGTCGCCGATGGCGTCCAGGATCTTGTGCTTGACGAACTCGTCGTCGTAGCGCAGACCGTCGCTGTTGAGCACGCGGTACTCGTCCATCACGATGGCGTTGTCCAGGCTGCCGCCGCGGGCCAGGCCCATCGAGCGCAGGGCCTCGACCTCGTTGACGAAACCGAAGGTGCGCGCGCGGGCGATCTCGCGCACGTAGGAATGGGTGGCGAAATCGATCTCGGCGAAATTGGCCGTGGAGTCGATCGCGGGGTGGCGGAAGTCGATGGAAAACGCGAGCGCGAAGCCTTCGTGCGGCTCCAGGCGCGCCCACTTCTCGTTGCGGCCTTCGCCTTCGCGCACTTCCACGGGCTTGAGCACGCGGATGAACTGCTTGGGCGCGTTCTGTTCGACGATGCCGGCCGAGCGCAGCAGGTAGACGAAGGTCGCCGCGCTGCCGTCCATGATGGGGACTTCTTCCGCGGTCAGGTCGACGTGCAGGTTGTCGATGCCGAGTCCGGCCAGGGCGGACATCAGGTGTTCGACGGTGGAGACGCGGACGTTGCCCTGCTGCAGCACGGACGCCATGCGCGTGTCGCCCACGCCGGACGCCTGGGCAGGCAGGTCCACGACCTCGGGCAGATCGACCCGATGGAAAACGATACCGGTGTTGGGTTGTGCCGGGCGCAAGGTGAGCTCGACCCGCCGTCCGGAGTGGACGCCGACGCCTGTCGTGCGGACGAGATTCTGAATGCTGCGCTGTCGGAACATGAGACTTGGGTGATTTGAGCCAGAAAGCCGGCAAGATAACCAATAGATTGCCGGCGTAACTGACGTATTGTAACGCTGTCCGATCCCTGGCGCCATCAGGCGTCCGGACCGACCTATACCTCCGTCCCCTTATTTATGCCGTGCAAGGGAGACACGGACCGCTCCGCCTCCGGCCCGCCCGAGGGGACAGGCGGGCCGGAGATGAGGGAGTGCGCTTTAGAGCCCGGAATGGGCTCTTTGGTTCAATCCGCCTGCTTGCGCAGGAACGCCGGGATGTCGAAATGATCCATGCCCGAGCTTTCCAGCGCGCGCACCTGGGCCGAAGCCTGGCTGCGCGGGTTGCGCATGACCGAGGGCATGTCCAGGTTGCGGTAGTCGCCTTGACCGGCCGGCATCGCGCCCATGGGCATGTTGTCGGTACCGGTGCGCAGCACCTCGGCGGTGTTCTGCACGAGCTGCGGACGCGATTGCGCACGGCCCAGGCCGGTCGCGACCACGGTCACGCGCAGGGTTTCGCCCATGGATTCGTCGTAGGCGGTGCCGAAGATCACGGTGGCGTCGTCCGAAGCGTAGCTGCGGATCGTTTCCATGATTTCGCGCGTTTCGCGCATCTTCAGCGAGCGGCTGGCGGTGATGTTGACCAGCACGCCGCGCGCGCCGTTCAGATCCACGCCTTCGAGCAGCGGGCAGGCAATGGCCTGCTCGGCGGCGACCCGGGCGCGGTCCGCGCCGGAAGCCGACGCCGTGCCCATCATGGCCTGGCCCTGCTCGCCCATGATCGTCTTGACGTCTTCGAAGTCGACGTTGACGTTGCCTTCGACGTTGATGATTTCGGCGATACCCGCGCAAGCGTTGTGCAGGATGTCGTCGGCCGAACGGAAGCAGTCTTCCTGCGTCGCGTCCTCGTCCATCAGTTCATAGAGGTTCTCGTTGAGCACCACGATGAGCGAATGCACGTGCTTGGCCAGTTCGGCGATGCCGTCCTCGGCCATCTTCAGGCGCTTGTTGCCTTCGAAGGTGAAGGGCTTGGTGACCACGCCCACGGTCAGGATGCCCAGTTCCTTGGCCACTTCGGCCACGACCGGACCGGCGCCGGTGCCGGTGCCGCCGCCCATGCCGGCGGTGATGAAGACCATGTGCGCGCCGTTCAGGGCGGCACGGATCTCTTCGCGCGCGGTTTCGGCCGAGGCACGGCCCTGCTCGGGCTTGGCGCCCGCGCCCAGGCCGGTGCGGCCCAGACGGATCTGCACCGGGGCGTTGGTCGCCGCCAGCGCCTGCGCATCGGTGTTGGCGCAGATGAAATCCACGCCGTGCACGCCGTTGCGAATCATGTGCGCGACGGCATTGCCGCCCGCACCGCCCACACCAACGACCTTGATAACGGTCCCTTTGGTGGTGTTTTCAAGCATCTCAAAGTTCATCATGATGACTCCCTCACAAGTCCGATTTTGCAAATCACAAAAATTCCCCAACAACCTATTTTTTGTGAATCGCCTCAAACACGTCGCCGGCGTCGCCCGCAGCGGGTTTGAAGCGCCTCCCCTCTTCTGGCCCGGCCTGCGATACCGCCAGCCGACCGGACCAAGGAGCAGGCCCCAACCTGCCCCCCTCAACCTAGTTCATGAACCATTCCTTCATGCGCGCCAGCAGGCTCTTGAAGTTGCCGGTCTGGGCGGCGACCTTGCGGCCGCGCACCCGCTGCATGCGCGCTTCCTGCAACAGCCCCATCACCGTCGAGAAGCGCGGATTGCGCATCACGTCGGCCAGGCTGCCTTCGTATTCGGGCACCGCCACGCGCACCGGCTTGAGGAACACGTCCTCGGCCAGCTCGACCATGCCGGGCAATTGCGCCGAGCCGCCGGTCAGCACCACGCCGGAAGCCAGCAGGTCCTCGTAGCCGGAGTCGCGCACCACCTGCTGCACCAGGGTGAACAGCTCTTCGACGCGCGGCTCGATCACCGCGCCCAGCGCCTGGCGCTTGACCTGGCGCGGGCCGCGGTCGCCCAGGCCGGGAACCTCCACGGATTCGTCGGGACTGGCCAGCACCTGCTTGGCCACGCCGTAGCGCAGCTTGATTTCCTCGGCATCGGGCGTGGGCGTGCGCAGCATGGCCGCGATGTCGTTGGTGATCTGGTCGCCGGCGATGGGCAGCACGGCGGTGTGGCGGATCGCGCCGCCGGTGAAGATGGCCACGTCGGTGGTGCCGCCGCCGATGTCCACCAGCACGACGCCCAGCTCCTTTTCGTCGGCCGTCAGCACGGCCAGGCTGGAGGCCAGCGGCTGCAGGATCAGGTCCTGCACTTCCAGGCCGCAGCGGCGCACGCACTTGACGATATTCTGGGCGGCGCTGACCGCGCCCGTCACGATGTGCACGCGCACTTCCAGGCGCAGGCCGCTCATGCCGATGGGCTCGCGGATGTCTTCCTGGCCGTCGACGATGAATTCCTGCGTCAGCACGTGCAGCACCTGCTGGTCGGTCGGGATGTTCACCGCCTTGGCGGTCTCGATGACGCGGGCGACGTCGGTGGCGGTGACTTCCTTGTCCTTCACGGCGACCATGCCGCTGGAATTGAAGCTGCGGATATGGCTGCCGGCAATGCCGGTGTAGACGTCGCGAATCTTGCAATCTGCCATCAGCTCGGCTTCTTCAAGCGCGCGCTGGATGGAATTCACAGTGGTCTCGATATTGACGACCACGCCCTTGCGCATGCCGCGCGACTCGTGCTGGCCGAGGCCCAGCACTTCGAATCGCCCTTCAGGCAAAATTTCAGCCACCACAGCCACCACCTTGCTGGTGCCGATATCGAGGGCGACGATAAGGTCCTTGATGTCACGGGTCATGGCGTTAGCGTTTCTTCGGAGGTTTCGGTGTGGATTTGGTTTTGGTTTCCGACGCAGGCAACGGAGCCAGCGCCAGTGCGAAACCATTGGGATAGCGCAAGTCGGCCTGCGTCACGGTGCGCCCTTCCAGGCGCCCCGCCACGTCGGGCCAGGCTTGCACGAAGCGTTGAATTCGGGCGGCGAAGGGCAAGGCGCCGGGCAGGCCGTGCGGGTCCGGCGCGTCGGCGCCCGGATCGCGGCCCAGGTCCAGCAGCATGCCGTTGGACAGCACCACGCGCCAGGCGTAGCGCGGGCTCAGCTCCAGCTGCTTGACGTGCATGTCCAGCGGGGCGAACCAGCGCGCCAGCTCGGCGTAGCGCTGCACCACCAGCGACTCGGTGCCCTCGGGCCCGACGAACTGCGGCAGCACGACGTCGTCGTCCACCTCGCCCGTGTTGGCCGTGAAGGCCTCGCCCCAGGTGTTGATCATCTGGTTCTCGTTCCACAGCGCCAGCGGCTGCTGCTCCTCGATCCGCACGCGCAGCACGTTGGGCCAGATGCGGCGCACGGTGGCATGCCGCACCCAGGGCACCGATTCGAAGATCTCGCGCGCGTCGTCCAGGTCCACCGTGAAGAAGTTGCCCTTGAAGCGGCCGGCGATCGCGGCTCGCACCGCCCCCGGCGACACGTAGTGCAGCTCGGTGTCCGGCATCGATTCCAGCTCGATGGCCGACAGCGTGAAGTACGGGCGCTGCGCTACCCACACCACGCCCGCAACGAGCATGGCGCAGACCGCCAGCACGGCTAGCGTGTTGGCGATCAGGTTGGTAGTTCGGGCGTCGTTCCACACAGAATGTCCAGGTCAAGCGTTGCGAGCGGGGCTGCGCACTTTGCACGCGGCCTCGGCCAGGATCGCCACGCACAGTTCGGCATAGCTGATGCCCACGGCCTTGGCGGCCATGGGGACGAGTGAATGGCTGGTCATGCCGGGCGAGGTGTTCATTTCGAGCAGCCACGGCCGGTTGTAGCGGTCGAGGATGAAGTCCGCGCGGCCCCAGCCTTCGCAGCCCAGCGCCCGGTAGGCCTTGACGGCGATGGCCGCGACTTCCTCGGCGACCTCGGCGGGCAGGGTCGCGGGGCAGAAGTACTGCGTGTCGTCCGAGAAGTACTTGTGCTCGTAGTCGTAGTTGCCGCCGGGCGCGGCGATCTCGATCACCGGCAGCGCGCGCGCCGTCTTGCCCGAACCCAGCACCGCCACGGTCAGCTCGCGGCCGGCGATGAACTGCTCGGCCAGCACCTCGCTGTCGAAGCGCGCGGCCGCGGCATAGGCTTCCTTCATGTCGGAATAGCCCACCACCTTGGTGATGCCGACCGTCGAACCTTCGTGCGGCGGCTTGATGATGAGCGGCAGGTTCAGGCGGTCGGGCACCAGGCGCAGCTCGGTATCGGCGTCCAGCACTTCGAATTCGGGGGTGGGCAGGCCTTGCTGCAGCCACACGCGCTTGGTCATGGTCTTGTCCATGGCCAGCGCGGAAGCCAGCGGACCGCTGCCGGTGTAGGGAATGCCCAGCAGTTCCAAAGCGCCCTGGATGGAGCCGTCCTCGCCGTAGCGGCCGTGCAGCGCGATGAAGACGCGTTCGAACCCTTCGGCCGCCAGTTCGGCCAGGCTGCGTTCGCCGGTGTCGAAAAGGTGCGCGTCCACGCCGGCGCTCAGCAGCGCCTGGTGCACGCCGGCGCCCGACATCAGGGACACCTCGCGCTCGGCGGAGCGTCCGCCGTACAACACGCCCACTTTGCCGAATTGCTTGTTCATGCCAGCTCTCCTACCTGGGCGGGGACCTTGCTGATCGAACCCGCTCCCATGACGATCACCACGTCGCCGTCGCGCACGAAGTCCAGCACCGCCTGCGGCAGTTCGGCCACGTCCTCGACGAACAGGGGCTCGACCTTGCCGGCCACGCGCAGCGCGCGCGACAGGGCGCGGCCGTCGGCGGCCACCAGCGGCGGCTCGCCCGCGGCGTAGACCTCGGTCAGCAGCACGGCGTCGGCCGAGCCGAGCACGCGCACGAAATCCTCGAAGCAGTCGCGCGTGCGGGTGTAGCGGTGCGGCTGGAACGCCAGCACGATGCGGCGGTCCGGCCACGCGCCGCGCGCCGCGGCCAGCGTGGCGGCCATTTCCACCGGATGGTGGCCGTAGTCGTCGATCAGCGTGAAGCTGCCGCCGCCGTGGGCGGCGGGCACCGCGAATTCGCCGCTCTGCGTGAAACGGCGGCCGACGCCCTTGAACGAGGCCAGCGCCTCGCGGATGGCTTCGTCGGAGACGCCCAGCTCGGTCGCCACGGCGATCGCCGCCAGCGCGTTGCGCACGTTGTGCAGGCCCGGCAGGTTCAGCTCCACTTCCAGCGGGGGCAGCAGCGTGTCGAGGTGGGTGCGCTGCACGTTGAAGCGCATGCGCGTGCCTTCGGCCTGCACCTCGTAGGCGCGCACCATCGCTTCCTCGGCCAGGCCGTAGGTGGTGATGGGACGCGACACGAACGGCATGATCTCGCGCACGTTGGCGTCGTCCAGGCACAGCACCGCGCTGCCATAGAACGGCAGGCGCTGCGTGAATTCGATGAAGGCGCTTTTGAGGCGCGCCACGTCGTGGCCGTAGGTATCCATGTGATCGGCATCGATATTGGTCACGATGGCCATCACGGGCAGCAGGTTCAGGAACGAGGCGTCGGATTCGTCGGCCTCGACCACGATGTAGTCGCCCTGCCCCAGCCGCGCATTGGCGCCGGCGGAATTCAGCCGGCCGCCGATCACGAAGGTGGGGTCCAGGTCGCCGGCGGCCAGGATGCTGGCCACCAGGCTGGTGGTGGTGGTCTTGCCGTGGGTGCCGGCCACCGCGATGCCGCGCTTCAGGCGCATCAGCTCGGCCAGCATGATGGCGCGCGGCACCACCGGGATGCGCGCGGCGCGCGCCGCGATCACTTCGGGGTTGTCGCCGGCCACCGCGGTCGAGGTCACGATGGCGCCGGCGCCGGTGACGTTGCTGGCCACGTGGCCGATGGCGATCTTCACACCCAGCTCGGCCAGGCGGCGGGTCACGGCCGACTCGTGCAGGTCGGAGCCGCTGATGGTGTAGCCCAGGTTGAGCAGCACTTCGGCAATGCCGCTCATGCCCGAGCCGCCGATGCCTACGAAATGGATATGTTGGATTCTGTGCTTCATGATGCGCGCCCCGCTGCTTGTTCACATGCGTCGGCGATATGCGCCGCCGCCTCGGGGCGCGCATGCGCGCGGGCCCGTTCTGCGACGGCTTGGAGTTCTTGTCGGTTGCGCTGGCCCAGCCACTGCGCCAGCCACTCGGGCGTCAAGGCGGTCTGCGGCTGCAGCCAGGCGGCCTGCGCGTCGCTCAGGAAGCGCGCGTTGGCGGTCTGGTGGTCGTCGATGGCATGCGGGAACGGCACGAACAGCGCCGCCACGCCCGCCGCCGCCACTTCGGACACCGTCATGGCGCCGGCGCGGCAGATCAGCAGGTCGGCCTGGCCCAGCGCGCCCGCCATGTCGTCGATGAAAGCGCGGCAGTCGGCCGCCACGCCCGCCTGGGCGTAGGCCTGCTGCAGCGCGGGCAGATGCTGTTCGCCGGCCTGGTGGACGACCTCCGGCCGCCGGTCCGGCGGCAGCAGCGCCAAGGCCTGCGGCAGCGTGGTGTTCAGCGCCTGGGCGCCCAGGCTGCCGCCCACCACCAGCAGGCGCAGCGCGCCGCTGCGGCCGGCGTAGCGCGCGGCCGGATCGGGCAGCGCGCACAGGTCGGCGCGCACCGGGTTGCCCAGGGCCTCGCCCTTGGACAGCACGCCGGGGAAGCCGCTGAGCACGCGGCGCGCCATGCGGGCCAGCCACTTGTTGGCGGTGCCGGCCACGGCGTTCTGCTCGTGCACCACCAGCGGCGTGCCGCGCAGCGCCGCGATCACGCCGCCGGGAAAGGCCACGTAGCCGCCCATGCCCAGCACCACGTCGGGGCGCACCTCGGACAGGCGCGACCAGGCCTGCGCGAACGCGCGCACCAGCAGGAACGGCAGCTTCAGCAGCGCCGCCGCCCCCTTGCCGCGCACGCCGGCAAAGCGCAGCGGCACCAGCTCGATGCCGCGCGGCGGCACCAGCCGGCCTTCCATCTTGTCGGGATTGCCCAGCCACAGCACGCGCCAGCCGCGCGCGCGCAGCACGTCGGCCACGGCCAGGCCGGGCATGATGTGCCCGCCGGTGCCGCCGGCCATGATGAGGATGGTGCGCGCGGCCGTCATACCCGTCCTCCGCGCATCATGATGCGGTTTTCCACGTCGACCCGTATCAGCATGGCCAGCGCGCACAGGTTCATCACCACGCCGGAACCGCCGTAGCTCATCAGCGGCAGGGTCAGGCCCTTGGTGGGCAGCAGGCCCAGGCACACGCCCATGTTGATGAAGGCCTGCACGCCGATCCACATCGCCACGCCGTGCGCCACCAGGCCCGCGAAAGTGCGTTCCATGGCGATGGCCTGACGGCCGATGTCGAAGCCGCGGTACACGATGATGGCGAACAGGATGATCACCAGCATCACGCCGGCAAAGCCCAGCTCCTCGCCCACCACGGCCATCAGGAAGTCGGTGTGCGCCTCGGGCAGGTAGTGCAGTTTTTCGACGCTGGCGCCCAGGCCCACGCCCAGCCATTCGCCGCGGCCCAGCGCGATCAGCGAATGCGACAGCTGGTAGGCGCTGCCGTAGGCGTTGTCTTCGTTCCAGGGGTCCAGGTAGGCGAACAGGCGCGCGCGGCGCCACGGCGACAGCCAGATGAGCATCAGGAAGGTGCCGACCAGCACCGCCAGCAGGCTGCTGAAGTACTTGCCGTTGATGCCGCCCAGGAACAGGATGCCGATGGCGATGGCCACGATCACCATGAAGGCGCCCAGGTCGGGCTCCAGCAGCAGCAGCATGCCCACGCCGCCCAGCGCGACCGCCATGGGCATGAAGCCGCGCGCGAACGCCTGCATGTGTTCCTGCTTGCGCACCGTATAGTCGGCGGCGTAGAGCAGCGCGGCCAGCTTCATCAGTTCGGAAGGCTGGAAGTTCAGCGGACCCAGCGGAATCCAGCGGTGCGCGCCGTTGACTTCGCGGCCGATGCCGGGAATCAGCACGGCGACCAGCAGCACGATCGCCACCCCGAACAGCGGCACCGCCAGGCGCTGCCAGACGCGGATGGGGATGGCCAGGACCACGGCCCCGCCGATCAGGCCGGCGGTGACGAACAGGCCGTGGCGGATCACGAAATAGTAGCGGCCATAGGAGGCGTAGCGCGGGCCGTCGGCCAGCGCGATCGACGCCGAATACACCATCAGCAGGCCGAGCAGCAGCAGCGTCGAGGCCGCGATGACCAGCGGCAGATCGAAGTTGCGCATCTTGGTACGGCCGGGCCGTACGGCGTTGACGCTGGCGGTGAGATCGGCGATCAGGCTCATGCGATCTCTCCACGGTCGCGGGCCAGGTCCTCGACCTCTTCCACGAACACCTGCCCGCGATGCGGGTAGTTGCGGAACATGTCCAGGCTGGCGCAGGCCGGCGACAGCAGCACGGCGTCGCCGGGCTGCGCCAGTTCGGCGGCGCCGCGCACGGCGTCGCGCAGGGTCTCGACGGTCACGCAGTTCACGCCGGTGGCGGCCAGCACCCGGGCGATCTCGGGCGCGTCCACGCCGATCAGCATCACGGCGCGCGCGTGGCGCGAGACCACCGGAATCAGCGGCGAAAAGTCCTGGCCCTTGCCCTGCCCGCCGGCGATCAGCACCACCTGCTGGCCCAGGCCTTCCAGCGCGGCCACGGTGGCGCCCACGTTGGTGCCCTTGCTGTCGTTGATGTAGTCCACGCCGCCGATGGTGCGCACGAACGCGGCGCGATGCGGCTCGCCCGCGTAGTCGCGCAGCGCGCGCAGCATCGGGCCCCAGCCCAGGTCCAGGCAGCGCGCGAGCTGCAGGGCGGCCAGCGCGTTCAAGGCGTTATGGATGCCGCGGATGCGCAGGGCGTCGACCGGCATCAGCCGGCTCATGCGGCCCTTGGCGCGCACCGGCTCGGGCGCGTCCTTCTTGCGGCGCGAGGGCGGCGCGGGTTCGTCGAAATCGTTGGGCTCGCAGGCGGTCAGCCAGGCCACGCCCTGGCCCAGCTCCAGGCCCATGTCGCCGACCAGCTCCGGCACGTCGCGGCCGAAGGTGCGCACGTTCATGGCGTCGAGCGCCGGCACCATGTCGATGGTGTACGGATCTTCGCGGTTGACGATGGCCACCCGGGCCATCTTCAGCAGGCGTGCCTTGGCGGCCGCGTAGGCCTGCATATCGCCATGCCAGTCCAGGTGGTCCTGCGTGACGTTCAGCACCACGGCCGCGTCGGCCTTGAGCGAGCGCGTGGTTTCCATCTGGAAGCTCGACAGCTCCAGCACCCAGACCTGCGGCAGCGCATCGGCGTCCAGCGCCGTCATCAGCGCGGCCAGCGCCGCCGGGCTGATGTTGCCCGCGGCCACGACCGACAGGCCGCCGGCCTCGATCAGCTGGCGCGTCAGCGCGGTGACGGTGGTCTTGCCGTTGGTGCCGGTCACGGCCAGCAGGCGCGGACGGTATTCGCGCTTCTCGGCCAGTTCGGCCAGCGCGCGTGCGAACAGTTCGATCTCGCCGACGATCTCGATGCCGCGGGCCTCGGCCTCGCGCAGCAGGTCGGCGGCCGGGGCCTGCGTCGGCGCCAGGCCGGGACTGAGCACCACCTGGTCCACGCCGTCGAGCAGCGCGGTGTCGAAAGACCCGTCGCAGCCCAGGCGGTATTCCACTTCGGCCTGCGCCAGCGCGGCGCGCAGCGAGGCCAGTCCGCCCGGTTCGGCGCGCGTGTCGGCCACGCGCAGGCGGGCGCCCTGGCGGGCGCACCAGCTTGCGGCGGCCGCGCCCGTCTCGCCCAATCCGAGGATCAGGACGAGCGGCGCGCCGTCACGGGAGGTTTCCATCGTATTCATCGCAACTTCAAGGTAGAGAGGCCAATCAGCACCAGCATCATGCTGATGATCCAGAAACGCACGACCACCTGGGTTTCTTTCCAGCCGCCCACTTCGAAGTGATGATGCAGCGGAGCCATGCGGAATATGCGTCGACCTGTTCCATAACGTCGCTTCGTGTACTTGAACCAGGTCACCTGCAGCATCACCGAAAGCGTCTCGACCACGAACACGCCGCCCATGATGAACAGCACGATTTCCTGGCGCACGATCACGGCGATGGTGCCCAGCGCGCCGCCCAGCGCGAGCGCGCCGACGTCGCCCATGAAGACCTGCGCCGGATACGCGTTGAACCACAAAAACGCCAGGCCGGCGCCGCCGATCGCGGCGCACAGCACCATCAGCTCGGCCGCCCCGGGGATGTAGGGAAACAGCAGGTACTTGGAATAGTCGACCCGTCCGACCACGTAGGCGAAGATGCCCAGCGCGCTGCCCACCATGACGGTGGGCATGATGGCCAGGCCGTCCAGGCCGTCGGTCAGGTTCACGGCGTTGCTGGTGCCGACGATGACCGCCCAGGTCAGCGCCACGAAGCCCAGCACGCCCAGCGGATAGCTCACGGTCTTGAAGAACGGCACGATCAGGTCGGCGCGCGTGGGCAGCGACATCGTGAAGCCGCTGCCGACCCAGGCCTTGAACAGCGGCCACAGTTCGGTATTGGCCGGCGCCGACACCGCGAACGCCAGATACACGGCGGCCACCATGCCGATGGTGGCCTGCCAGAAGAACTTCTGCCGCGCCGGCATGCCTTCCGGATCGCGATAGACCACCTTGCGGTAATCGTCCATCCAGCCGATCCAGCCGAAACCAAAGGTCACCAACAACACCACCCACACGAAGCGGTTGGTCCAGTCCGCCCACAGCAAGGTGCTGATGGCGATGGAAATCAGGATCAGCACGCCGCCCATGGTGGGGGTGCCGGTCTTGACCAGGTGCGACTCCGGGCCATAGGAGCGCACGGCCTGGCCGATCTTCATTTCGGTCAGCTTGCGGATCACGCGCGGGCCGGCCACCAGGCCGATCAGCAGCGCCGTCGCGCAGGCCAGCACCGCGCGCATGGTGATGTATTCGAACACCCCCAGCGCGCGCACGTCATCCGAAAGCAAGCGGGCGATTTCAAGCAGCATCGTGCTCTCCCTGCCCCTTGGCCGTCATCCCTTCATTCGTCGAAAAAGCCGTCACTACCCGCTCCATGCGCATAAAGCGCGATCCCTTTACCAATACGCAGGACGGGCGCAAGCCGCGCAACGCGGCAACGACTTCGTCTACCGATGCGCAGGCGTGCGCGCCCACACCGAATGCGGCCGCTGCCGCCCGGCTGGCTTCGCCTAGCGTGATGAGCGCGTCGAGCCCATGCTCGCGCGCGTAATTGCCCACCTCTTCATGCATGGCGGGGCCGTTGTCCCCGACTTCGCCCATGTCGCCCAGGACCAGGACGCGCGTGCCGTCGACGCGCGCCAGCACTTCGATGGCCACGCGAACCGAGTCGGGGTTCGCATTGTAGGTGTCGTCGATGAGCAACGTTCCGTCACTCAATTTTTTGCGCTGCATGCGGCCGGCCACCGGGCTGAAACCCGCCAGCGCGCGCACCGCGGCGTCCAGCGGCGCCCCCGCCGCGATGGCGCTGGCGATGGCCGCCAGCGCATTGCGCAGGTTGTGCAGGCCTGGCACCGGCAACGCCAGGTCGGCCGTGCCGATCGGCGTCACCACGCGGCAGCGCGTGGCGTCGACGTCGGCCAGGATCTGCTCGGCGTACACGTCCAGGCCGGGCTGCAGGCCGAAGCGCAGCACGCGGCGCGGCTCGGCCAGCGCATCCCAGACCGTCGAATACGGCTCGTCGCCCGGATAGACGGCCACGCCGTCGTCGGGCAGCGCGGCGATGGCCGCGCCGTTCTCGTGCGCCACCGCTTCCACGCTGTGCATGAATTCCTGGTGCTCGCGCTGGGCGTTGGTCACCAGCGCCACCGTGGGCGCGGCCAGCGCCGCCAGCTGGGCGATTTCGCCGGGGTGGTTCATGCCCAGCTCGAACACCGCGGCGCGATGCCCGGGACGCAGGCGCAGCAGCGTCAACGGCACGCCGATGTCGTTGTTCAGGTTGCCGGCGGTGGCCAGGCGGCCTTCCGCGCCGCGCCACTCGGCCAGCATGGCCGAAATCATTTCCTTGGTGGTGGTCTTGCCGTTGCTGCCCGTCACGGCGATGACCGGCAGCGAGAATTGGGCGCGCCAGGCCGCGCCGATGCGCATCAGCGCCACGCGGGTATCGCCCAGCACCAGCTGCGGCAGGCGCGCGCCGGCGACCGGATGCGCCACCACGGCCGCGCAGGCGCCGCGCGCCTCGGCCTGGTCCAGGTAATCGTGCGCGTCGAAATTCTCGCCCACCAGCGCCACGAACAGCTCGCCGGCGTCGATGCGCCGCGTGTCGGTGGACACGCCCTTGACCTGCGGCAGCAGCATCGCCAGGCGCGCCCATTCGCGGTCGTCGAACGGCAGCTTCTCGCCGCCGATGTCCTGGTAGGTCTCGTGGCCCTTGCCGGCCAGCAGCACCACGTCCTCGGGCGCCGAGGCCCAGATGGTCTGCATGATGGCGCGCGCGCGATCGACCTGCACCACGGCATGCGCGGACTCGGGAATGCCGGCCAGGATCTGCCGGACGATGTCTTCGGGCGATTCGCGGCGCGGATTGTCGCTGGACACCACCACGTGGTCGGCCAGCTCGGCCGCGATCCGGCCCATCTCGGGACGCTTGCCCGGATCGCGCTCGCCGCCGCAGCCGAACAGGCAGACCAGGCGGCCCGAGCGCGCGGCGGCGACGGCGCGCAGCGCGGACAGCGCCCGCGACAGCGCGTCGGGCGTATGGGCGTAATCCACCACCACCAGCGGGCCGCGGCCGGTGCCGGCCTGGGCGCCGTTCGAGCCCAGCGGTTCCACGGTCTGCAGGCGGCCGTCCACCGGATCGGTGGCGGCCAGCTCGCGGGCGATCTGCGCGAACGGCAGGCCCAGCTGATACAGCACGCCCGCCACCAGCAGCAGGTTGGAAACGTTGTGCGCGCCCAGCAGGCGCGTGACGATCTGGGCCTCGCCATGCGGCGACACCAGCGTGAAGATCTGGCCCTGGGCGGTCGCCTGCAGGTCGCGCGCGCGCATCCGGGCGGGAACCTCCGGCGCATCGCTCAGGCTGTAGCCCATCGCCAGTTCCGCGGGCAGGCTGGCGATCAGGCGCCGGCCGGCCTCGTCGTCCGCGTTGATCACGGCGGCGGTCAGGCCAGGCCACGTGAACAGGCGCGCCTTGGCCGCTTCGTAGCGCTCCATGGTGCCGTGGTAATCGAGATGGTCGCGCGTCAGGTTGGTGTACGCCGCCAACGCCACGCGCACGCCGTCCATGCGGCCCTGCTCGATGCCGATGGACGAGGCCTCCATGGCCACCGCCTTGGCTCCGGCGTCGCGCATGGCGGCCAGGGTGCGGTGCACGGTCAGCACGTCGGGGGTGGTCAGCTCGCCGCCCAGCGTCTGCCCGTCGGGCAGCACCGCGCCCAGCGTGCCGATGGTGCCGCAGGGCTTGTCGTTGCGGCTGAGCGCATGGGCGATCCATTGCACCGAAGACGTCTTGCCGTTGGTGCCCGTCACGGCCACCACCGCGAGCGCGGCCGACGGCCGGCCGTACCAGGTGTCGCCCAGATCGCCCAGCAGGGCGCGCAGGCCGGTCACCGGCAGCATCTGCGCCTGCCCGGCCGCGGCCTCGACGGCCGCGCTGGCGGGCGCTTCGAACAGGACCGCGCTGGCGCCCAGCGCCAATGCCTTATCTATATAGAGGCGTCCATCGCTGGACAGGCCCGGGCAGGCGACGAACACGTCGCCCGGCTCGATATCGCGGGAGTCCAGCTTGAGGTGCGCGGTCAGCGAGACGCGCGCATGCAACCACGCCACGATCTCGGCGACCGTGGCGGCGGGGGAAGTAGAGAGGAAGCCTTTGGCGCTCATCTGCCTGGCTCCTTGAGACCAGCAACAATTGTGGATTCGAAGGGCGCGTCCGGACGCACCCCCATCAGCCGCAGGCCGCCTCCCACGATCTGGGAGAACACCGGCGCGGCGATCGCGCCGCCGTAATAGCCGCCGACGGTCGGTTCGTCGATGGACACGGCCACGACGATCTTGGGATCGGACACCGGCGCGAAGCCCACGTACGAACTGCGGTAGCGCTGCTTGCTGTACTTGCCGTCGACGATCTTGCGCGCGGTGCCGCTCTTGCCGGCCACGCGGTAGCCCTGCACCTGCGCGGCCTTGGTGCCTTCGGGACCGGCGGCGGCCTCGAGCATGCCGCGCACCAGCGCGGTGGTCTTGGGCGTATAGATCTTGACGCTGGTGGGATCGCTGTCGCGCTTGACCAGCGTGAGCGAGACCATGTCGCCGTTGCGCGCGAAGACGGTATAGGCGCGCGCCACCTGCAGCAGCGACACCGACAGGCCGTAGCCGTAGGCCATGGTGGCCTTTTCGATCAGGCGCCAGCGGTCCCAGGGACGCAGGCGGCCGGGCGCGGCGCCGGGGAATCCCACCTGGGGGGCCTGGCCCAGGCCCAGTTCGGTGAAGCGGTCCCACATCTCGCGGGATTCCAGCTTCTCGGAGATCATGGTCATGCCGATATTGCTGGACTTGCGCAGCACGCCGGCCACGTCCAGCGTGCCGTTGCGGCTCACGTCGCTGATCGTGCTGCCCTGGTACTGGAAGCGGCCATTACCGGTCTCGAACAGGGTCTTGGTGCTGATGCGGCCCAGGTCCAGCGCCAGCGCGGCGGTGAACGGCTTCATGATGGAGCCGGGCTCGAAGGTATCGGTGATCGCCTGGTTGCGCAGGTTGGCGCCGTGGAAGGTTTCGCGCTTGTTGGGATCGAAGGTCGGCACGTTGGCCAGCGCCAGGATCTCGCCGGTATGCACGTCCACGACCACGGCGGTCGCGCCCTTGGCCTGGTGCTTGTCCATGGCGTCTTTCAGGGCCTTGAACACCAGGTACTGCAGGCGGGTGTCGATGGACAGGCGCAGGTCGCGGCCGTCGACCGGCAGGGTCACGGCCTGCACGTCCTCGATGACGCGGCCCAGCCGGTCCTTGATCACGCGGCGGCTGCCCGGACGGCCGGAGAGCTGCTGGTTGAACGTGAGTTCGACGCCTTCCTGGCCCTGGTCCTCGACGCTGTTGAAGCCCACCACGTGGGCCATCACGTCGCCGTCCGGATAGTAGCGGCGGGTTTCGGGCTGCTGGTGTATGCCGGGCAGGCCCAATTGCTTGATCTGGTCGGCCACGTCCATGGCGACCTGGCGCTTCAGGTAGACGAAGTTCTTGTCCTCGTCGACCAGGCGGCGGCGCAGGTCGGCCACCGGCATCTCCAGCAGCTTGGCCAGCGAGTCGAGCTGCGCCGCCGTGGCCTGCTTGGCGTCCTCGGGAATCGCCCAGATGGCGCGCGCCGGCACGCTGGAGGCCAGCACCGCGCCGTTGCGGTCCAGGATCTTGCCGCGCGTGGCGGGCAGGGTCAGCGTGCGCTCGTAGCGGCGCTCGCCCTGCTGCTGCAGGAATTCGGTGGACAGCCCCTGCAGGAACAGGGCGCGGCCGGCCAGCACGACGAACCCGCCGAACAGCAGGATCAGCACCAGGCGCGCGCGCCAGGTGGGCAATTGCCCGCGCAGCACGGGGTTGTCGAAGAAGGGCACCCGCTTCATTGGGCACCTCCGGCGGTGGAGACGGGCGCCTGGTTCAGATAGAGCGTGCGGTCCGGAACGATGGAGATCATCTTCAGGCCCTCACGCGCGATGGCGTCCACCCGCGCGTTGCGGGCGAGTTCGGCGCGCGCCAGCTGCAGGCGCCGCCAGTTGGTTTCCAGGTCGCGCGCCTGGGCCTGATCGCGCCCCAGCTCGATGAAGAGCTGGCGCGACTGATACCGGCTGGTGACCAGGGAAATGGCCGACAGCATCAGCAAAGCCGCAACGATCAGGTTGACGCGACCCATCAGCGGCGCCCTCCCTTGCCGCCGCGCCGCGGCGGCGGAGCCAGATCGCTGCCCGGCAGGGAGCCGATCTTGACGAACGCGGCGCCGCCCTCTGCGGGCAGCGGGGTTTCCGTGCGTTCGGCCACGCGCAGGATGGCGGAGCGGGCGCGCGCGTTGCCCGAGACTTCGTCGTCCTCGGCCACCACGCGGCCCAGGGAACGCAGCACCGGCTGGGGCATTTCGCTTTCACGCAGCGGCAGGCGCGCATGCGCGGCAGCCGGACGAGCCGCCGCCGCGATGCACTGCTTGACCATACGGTCTTCGAGCGAATGAAAGCTGATCACCGCCAATCTCCCCCCCGGAGCCAGCAGGTCTAGAGCTGCCGCGAGGGTGCGCGCGAGCTCTTCGAGTTCCCGATTGATGTAAATCCGTAAAGCTTGAAAGGTGCGTGTGGCCGGATGCTGCCCCTTTTCGCGCGTGCGGACGGCGCCGGCGACGCACTCGGCAAGCTCGAGCGTGGTGCGCAGCGGCCTTGTTGCGCGGCGAGCAGCAATCGCCTTTGCAACCTGAAAAGCAAACCGTTCTTCGCCATAATCCGCTATGACCTCCCGCATCTCATCCACACTGGCTTGCGCCAGCCAATCCGCCACCGTGGGACCACGAGTGGTGTCCATCCGCATGTCGAGCGGGCCGTCTCGCATGAACGAGAAACCGCGCTCGGCATCGTCGATCTGAGGCGACGAAACGCCCAGATCCAGCATCACGCCATCGACCTTGCCGATGCCGCGCTGCTGCAATTCTTCGGCCATGGTGGCGAAGCCGCCATGCACCACGGTGACCCTCGGGTCCGCTGCCGCCAATACATTGGCGACGGCGATCGCCTCCGGGTCCTTGTCGAACACCACCAGCCGCGCGTCCGGGCCGAGACGGCCGAGCAGCTCGCGGCTGTGCCCGCCGCGGCCGAAAGTGCCGTCGACGAAGACGCCGCTTTGCGCCCGCGTAGCCGCAGCCGGCCCGCCTTGCTCTTGCGACCGTGCCGCGCCCTTGCCGCCGAAGCCGGCCAGCAGTAACGCGTCCACCGTCGGCTCCAGCAAGACGGGCCGATGTTCGAATTCCATAACTTTTTCAGAACGAAAACTGATTCAACACATCCGGCATACCCTTGGCCAGGTCCTCAGCCTCGCGGCTGGCCAGGGTAGCGGCGTCCCACAGCTCGAAGTGCGCGCCCAATCCGAGCAGCATCACATCGCGCGTCATACCGGAAGCGTTGCGCAGTTCAGGCGCGATCAGGACCCGGCCCGAGCCGTCCAGTTCCACGTCCTGAGCGTTGCCCAGCAACAGCCGCTGCAACGCGCGGGCCGACATGGGAAACGCGGCGATCTGCTCGCGCTTCTTTTCCCACTCGGGCCGCGGGTAGACCAGCAGACAGCCGTCGGGGTGGCGAGTCAGGGTCAGCCGGCCATCGGCCTGCGACATGAGCGCGTCACGATGCCGGGTCGGAATCGAGATCCGTCCCTTGGCATCCAGCGTGAGCGCGCTGCTTCCCTGAAACACCACTTTTACCCCACTTAATTGCACAATTTCCTACTATTTCCCACTCTACGGTATGGGAAAGGGGCGGTCAAGGGAGAGGTTGCAATTTTTTCAATCACAACAAGGACTTAGGCCAATATGTAAATCCGCAAAAACAAAAACCTCCCAATAAATCAGGAGGTTGCGGCACTATCTAAAAGTCCTTCTTCAGAAGTAGCGGCTAACAATGGCTTTGCATTGTTTTACGATCGGTCCTTCGCTCCTATTGGCGAGGCTTCCCACCGCCTGCGGCGTCCGGGGCCGCCCGAAAAATGGCGCAGCCCGGTCCGCCCGGCGCCGGGACGGCCGCGCATTCGAGAATGAGTTGCAAGACGGGTCTATAGGCCGGATTCTGTACACCAGGTTGCCCTGGCGGACGATCATTCCTCTGCGCGGACCATTGCTGGGCCGCTGTAGCCATCTACCCGCATGCTCGGACGGAGCCGCCCTTCGCGGCCCGAAGGCCGCACGCATGCCTATTTGATGTTGCTCCGGATAGAGGTTGCCGCGTTTCACCCTGCGATGCCGCCGCCCGTTGCCGGACGGCGCGATACGGAGATGGCCGTACCTGTGCGCGCGCCGCGCGCCCGCCCCGCAGACTCGTCTCTGTGGCCCTGTTCCTCAACCGCGCCCGAGGACGCGGCCGGACGGCCGTTAGCCGTTATCCTGCCCTGTGGAGTCCGGACCTTCCTCGATGGATTCGCATCCACCGCGATCGCCCGACCCGTCTTGCGGTTCGTATTCTAGTACAGGTGGCGGCTCCGTCCCCCAAGGCCCGCGCCACCGCCGACGCCCGCGCGGGTTCCTGCGACAATACGCCTTGATTCGCACAGACGCAGACGCTGCTCCATTACATGGCACTCGCTACTCTCATCACCCTTACCGACATCCAGCTCGCCTACGGCCACCATCCGCTGCTGGACCACGCCGATTTCGCCATCCAGGCCGGCGAGCGCATCGGCCTGATCGGCCGCAACGGCGCCGGCAAGTCGTCCCTGCTGAGGCTGCTGGACGGCCGCACCCTGCCCGACGACGGCGACATCGCCCGCAGCTCGGGCCTGCGCGTGGCCACCGTCGAGCAGGAGCCCGAGCTCGACGAGAACGCCACGGTCTTCGACGTGGTCTGCAATGTGGAAGGCGACCACGAAGACTGGCAGCGCCCTTCGCGCGTGCGCGCCGTGATCGAAAAGCTCGGCCTGCCCGCCGACGCGCAGATCGCCGGCCTGTCCGGCGGCACGCGCAAGCGCGTCGCGCTGGCCCGCGCGCTGGTCGACGAACCCGATCTGCTGCTGCTCGACGAACCCACCAACCATCTCGACTTCGACGGCATCGCCTGGCTGGAAGACATGCTGCGCGGCTGGAAGGGCGCCGCGGTCATCATCACCCACGACCGCCGCTTCCTGGACGCCATCGCCACCCGCATCGTCGAACTGGACCGCGGCCGGCTGCTGAGCTTTCCCGGCAATTTCTCGCAATGGCAGGAACGCAAGGCCCAGTGGCTGGAGTCCGAACGGCTGGAGCAGGCCCGCTTCGACAAGCTGCTGGCCCAGGAGGAAGTCTGGATACGCAAGGGCGTGGAGGCGCGCCGCACCCGCAACGAAGGCCGCGTGCGCCGCCTGGAGCGCCTGCGCGTCGAACGCGCCGAACGCCGCGAGCGCGTGGGCAACGTGTCACTGGCGCTGGCCGAGGGCCAGCGTTCCGGCAAGCTGGTCGCCGAACTCGAGCACGTCAGCAAGGCCTTCGGCGACAAAGTCGTGGTGGACGATTACTCCACCACCATCCTGCGCGGCGACCGCATCGGCATCATCGGCCCCAACGGCGCCGGCAAGACCACGCTGCTCAAGCTGATCCTGGGCGAAATGCAGCCCGACAGCGGCGCCACCCGCATGGGCACCAACGTCTCGGTCGCCTACTTCGACCAGATGCGCGCGCAGCTGGACGAGAACGCCACGCTGGTCGACATCATCAGCCCGGGCAGCGAATGGGTCGAAATCGGCGGCGCCCGCAAGCACGTCATGAGCTACCTGGGCGATTTCCTGTTCTCGCCGGCACGCGCCGGCTCGCCGGTGCGCAGCCTGTCGGGCGGCGAACGCGCGCGGCTGCTGCTGGCCCGCCTGTTCGCGCGGCCCGCCAACGTGCTGGTGCTGGACGAGCCCACCAACGATCTCGACATCGAAACGCTGGAGCTGCTCGAAGAGCTGCTCCAGGAATACGCAGGCACCGTGCTGCTGGTCAGCCACGACCGCGCCTTCCTGAACAACGTGGTCACCCAGACCATCGCCTACGAAGGCCATGGCCGCTGGCGCGACTACGTCGGCGGCTACGACGAATGGCTCGCGCAGCGGCCCGCGCCGGCCGCGCCCGCCGAGGAGGCCGCGCCCGCCGCCAGGCCGGCCGACGACGGCGCGGCGCGCGCCAAGGCCGCGCGTCCCAAGCCGGCGCGCGCCGCCAAGATGAACTCGTGGGAGCTGCGTGAACTGGAAGGCCTGCCCGACGCCATCGCGGCGCTGGAAGCGCAGCAGGCCGAACTGGCCGGCAAGCTGGCCGACGGCAGCCTGTACCGCGACGCGCCGGCCGAGGTCGAACGCATCAACAGCGAATTGGCCAAGCTGGAAAGCGAGCTCGAAGAACGCTTCGCGCGCTGGGAACTGCTGGAAGCGCGGCGCGAAAGCTCGCTGTGATCCGACGCGCCATATCTATATAGCGCACCTGCGAAGGGCTGCCCGCGAGGCAGCCCTTTTTCCGTCTCAGACGTGGGCGCGCCAGGCCAGCGCCTCGCCCGCGGCCAGCGGCACCAGCGTGGTGTCGCCGAAAGGCAGGTCCTCGGGCACCGTGTAGGCTTCGCGCACCAGCGTCAGCGTGCCGGTGTTGCGCGGCAGGCCGTAGAAGTCCGGGCCGTGGAAGCTGGCGAAGCCTTCCAGCTTGTCCAGCTTGCCGGCCGCGTCGAACGCGGTCGCGTACAGCTCCATCGCGTGCAGCGCCGTGTAGCAGCCAGCGCAGCCGCAGGCATGTTCCTTCAGGCCGCGTGCATGCGGCGCGCTGTCGGTGCCCAGGAAAAAGCGCGGGCTGCCGCTGGTGGCGGCCTCGACCAGCGCCTGGCGATGCGTTTCGCGCTTGAGGATCGGCAGGCAGTACCAGTGCGGACGCACGCCGCCCTGGAAGATCGCGTTGCGGTTGTACAGCATGTGCTGCGGCGTGATGGTCGCGGCGATCGGCCCTTCGGCGTCGCGCACGTAATGCGCGCCCTCTTTGGTAGTGATGTGCTCGAACACGACCTTCAGCGCCGGGAAGGCGCGGCGCAGCGGCAGCATCACGCGCTCGACGAACACCGCTTCGCGGTCGAACACGTCGATCGACGGGTCCGTCACTTCGCCATGCACCAGCAGCGGCATGCCGCATTTTTCCAGCGCCTCGAGCGCCTTGGTGCATTTGCCCAGCAGATCGGTCACGCCCGCGTCCGAGTTGGTCGTGGCGCCGGCGGGGTACAGCTTGACCGCATAGACCTGGCCCGACTCGTGCGCGCGGAAGATCTCCTCGGCCGAGGTGTTGTCGGTCAGGTAGAGCGTCATCAGCGGCGTGAACGCGGCGGGATTGCCGCCCGCCTTGGCCAGCGCCTCCAGGATGCGGCCGCGATAGGCCAGCGCCTGTTCGGTGTTGGTCACCGGCGGACGCAGGTTCGGCATGATGATGGCGCGCGCGAACTGCCGCGCGGTGTCGGCCACCACCGCCTCCAGCGCCGCGCCGTCGCGCAGGTGCAGGTGCCAGTCGTCCGGCCGGGTGATGGTGAGCTGGGTCGTGTTTTGCGTGGACATGGAAAGCTTCTTAGTCTGCCAGCGGCATGCCCCGTTCGGCCAGCGCGCAGAACATCGCGCTGCCCAGGGGAATGACGGCGTCGTTGAAATCGAAATGCGAGTTGTGCAGCACGCAGCCGGAATCGGCTCCGCCCTGCCCCAGCCGGAAATAGGCGCCCGGCTTGCTCTGCAACATGAAAGAGAAATCCTCGGAGCCCATGGACGGCACCAGGTCGCGCACCACGTTCTCCTTGCCTATCATTTCGGTAGCGATGTCGGCCACCAGGTTCGCGTGCTGCGGCGTGTTCAAGGTGGCGGGATAGATCCGTTCGTAGATCACTTCGGCCGTGCCGCCGAACGCGCCGGCGATGGCCGAGACCAGCTCGCGCATGCGCGTCTCCACCATTTCCTGCACCGACTTGCGGAACGTGCGCACGGTGCCCACCATCTTCGCTTCGCGCGGAATCACGCTCATCGCGCCGGGATGGCCGGCCTGCAGCGAGCCGATGGACACCACCGCCGAATCCAGCGGATTCACGTTGCGCGACACGATGGTTTGCAAGGCCGTGATGATCTGTCCCGCGATGGTGACGGGGTCGATGGTCTGATACGGATGCGCGCCGTGGCCGCCGCGTCCGGTTATCTGGATCTCGAAGCGGTCGGCCGCGGCCATCATCGGTCCGGGATTGATGCCCACCGTGCCCGGCTTCAGGCCGGGCCAGTTGTGCAGCGCGTAGATCGCGTCGCACGGAAAGGTATCGAACAGGCCGTCTTCCAGCATGGCGCGCGCGCCGCCGCGCCCTTCTTCCGCAGGCTGGAAAATCAGCACCGCGGTGCCGTCGAAATTGCGCGTCTGCGCCAGATACTTGGCCGCGCCGATCAGGATGGCCGTGTGGCCGTCGTGGCCACAGCCGTGCATCAGGCCGGGCTTGGTCGACTTGTGGGCGAAGTCGTTGTCTTCCGTCATCGGCAGCGCGTCCATGTCGGCGCGCAGCCCTATCATGCGCCCGCTGTCGCAGCGCTTGCCGCGGATCACGCCCACCACGCCGGTCTTGCCGATGCCACGGTGCACCTCGATCCCCAGCGCCTCCAGCGCGCCCGCGACAATCCCGGACGTCCGCACTTCCTCGAAACCCAGCTCGGGATGCGCGTGCAAATCGCGCCGCAGCGCCGTCAATTCGTCATGAAACAGCCGAATCGATTCCAACGGAGAACGTGCGTACATAGGAGGTTACAGAAAGACGATAGAGTAGGAAGAATCTGTGCATTTTAGTTGCTACAGAGGATAAATGCCTTTGTCTTTAGGGTAGAGACACGTTATGCTCCGGCCGCAGGACAATTTTTCCAACAGCCAGAGAAGGAGCGCCGCATTATGGCCACAACCTCCAAACCCGCGACCGCGCGCAAGCCGAACGCTGCATTCATGAAGCCCCTGACCCCCAGCGCCGAATTGGCTGCTGTCATCGGCTCGGAAGCCGTGCCGCGTACCGAGGTCACCAAGAAGATCTGGGAATACATCAAGAAGCACAACCTGCAAGATGCCAGCAACAAGCGCAACATCAACGCCGATGCCAAGCTGCGCCCGATCTTCGGCAAGGATCAGGTCACGATGTTCGAACTGACCAAACTGGTCAACGCACATCTGAAGTAAGCAGGCAAAGGGCGTACCCCGTACGTCCCTGCCTCCAGCTCGCCTCGACGCCCTGGCTCCAGTGCCGGGCGAGCCTCCCGACCCACGCCTGGCGCCTTCCTCCGCCTGCGGCAGCCATGCCGGCAGCGCAGCGACTCCCCTACCTCCGCACTTCCTCTCCAAGCCTTCGCGCCTGAGCGCTGCTTGCGGCCGTCCAATGGAAAAGGCCGGCATATGCCGGCCTTTGCGTGGGTCTGCGCGAATCAGGCGTACGTGGTGGGCGCAGAGCCTTCCAGCAGCGCCAGCCAGCCCTTGATGAGGCGATACAGCACCCACACCACGGTGGCGGCCAGGCCGATCCAGCCGATGAAAATAAGCGTGGCGATCGCGCTGATGGCAAGCCACAGCAAGGCCCACCAGAAGGTGCGCAGCAGCCAGTCGAAGTGGGAGGCGTACACGGTGCCCGCGGCGTCGGAGCGCTTGACGTACATCAGCACGACGGCGGCCAGCGTGGCGATGCCCAGAAATCCACTCGTCAGAAAGCCCAGCGCGTACAGGCCGTAGGCCACGTGGGTCAGCGTGCGCAGATCTAAAGTCGTACCGGGCACGGGGGTCTGGGGATCACTCACGATAACGCTCCAACGAATTGACTCGGTCAATCTTACCGCACAAAGTCGACCCGCCCACGGCCGTTGTTATTTCGGCACATTCAACGCTGGCGCGGCTTGCAGCCTGATCGCAGGTTTGCGCAAGACAAAGAAAAACCCCACAGCGCGAGCTGTGGGGTTTCGGGATTGGCGCCTGACAATGACCTACTTTCACGGACGTCCGTCCACTATCATCGGCGCAAAGGCGTTTCACTGTCCTGTTCGGGATGGGAAGGAGTGGGACCACCTCGCTATGGTTGTCAGGCATAGCTGTTCGAACGCCTGCCCATGCTGGCAAACGCTCCGATTCTGGAGCCGGCCCTGCCAGCGCGCGCCTGGAGACTTGCTCGACAAGCGCCCGCGGAGGGCTCTCAT